>NZ_JABXKF010000137.1 GCF_017115165.1 Nostoc sp. LPT
CTTCTCGCTGTGCTTGAGTCTCAAGCTCTTAAATACTAATTAGATAGTCAGGGGTTCGCGTTGAACCTGATTTAGGTGAAGTGCGAGTAACGCGTTGGGTGGGAACTTTTGGCGTGGGACGAATACTCAACGCTAAAACAGCCAACAGTCAACTCATTGGTGGGATTATTTATGGCATCGGCATGGCATTAATGGAACACACGGTCATAGACCAGAATCTAGGACGCGTTGTTAACCATGATTTAGCTGAGTATCACGTACCAGTCAACGCAGACGTTCCTGATATTGAGGTGTTGTTCGTTGATGAACACGATCCACATATCAACCCGCTTGGTGTCAAGGGAGTTGGCGAAATTGGGATTACCGGCACGGCAGCAGCGATCGCTAACGCTGTCTATCATGCCACAGGTAAGCGCGTCCGCGATTTGCCAATTACATTAGACAAGCTGCTGTAGATAGAAAATGCGTAGGCGTAGCCAGCCGTAGGCATCGCCGAAACGATGAAAGCTCAATCATCCGATTGGCGATCGCTACATTATCAGTATGAGCAAGAAGTTCATACATTTCTTTTGCCAGTCAGTAGAAGTCTCAGGGTTGATGACGACTAAAGTAGAATTTGGTACTCTCAGCTTGGAATCACTGTAGTTACGTCCGTGACCGAGATGAGTAGTCGATCAGCCCGCTCCTACGCTTTCTTGTCGATTGCAGCGGCAATCGTCACTATTGCCCTAAAGTTTGGCGCTTACCTGCTAACCGGGTCAGTGGGACTGCTTTCAGATGCTATTGAGTCAATTGTAAATCTTGTGGCAGCATTGGTCGCTCTATGGGCATTGACCTATGCTGATAAACCAGCCGATGCCGAACACGCCTTTGGACATTCTAAAGCTGAATACTTCTCCAGTGGTGCAGAAGGTGCGTTGATTATAGTGGCAGCCATCAGCATTGCTGTTGAAGCTTGGGGACGCTTGTTGCATCCAGAACCGTTAACACAGCTTGGATGGGGGTTGGCACTCTCCCTATTTGCAACTGCAATCAACGGCATTGTTGCCTTTATCTTGCTACGGGCAGGGCGACGGTTGCGTTCCATTACACTCAGGGCTGATGCTCACCACCTGTTTACCGATGTGGTGACTTCGGGTGGTGTGGTAGTTGGAATCTTCCTCGTCAAGGTAACAGGCGCTCTCGTACTCGATCCAATTGTCGCCCTGATAGTAGCAGCAAATATTACTTGGACAGGATTTCGTTTGCTGCGGGAAACCAGTAGCGCGTTACTGGATGCAGCTTTGCCTAAAAAAGAAATTGACGCAATCAAGAGCATCCTTAACGAGTACAAACATCAGGATATCCAGTTCCATGCCTTGCGAACCCGCACTGCTGGAACCCGCCGCTTTGTTTCCTTTCATGTTCTTGTGCCTGGATCTTGGACAGTGCAACAAGGGCATGATTTATGCGAGGCAATTGAGCTTGCTATTCTTCGGGTGCTACCTTCAACCCACGTTACAACTCACCTGGAACCTGTAGAAGATCCAGTTTCTTGGGAAGATTTGGAGTTGGAGCGTCCGAGCAATCAGCAAATGCAAGATATTAGATAAGAGATTAATTGCTGCCGTAGAGATTTAAAGAATCGCGCGATCGCCGAAACGATGAAAACTCAATCATACAATTAGCGATCGCTAATTTCCAAACTCAATTAAGTTGATTAACTTGCGATCGCATCTGGCTTTTTGCGCGTGGGACGCTTGCGCTCTGATTTTTTCTTCAGTCCCACAGCTTGAGCCTGATCGCTATCTGAGCCATATTGTCCGCGCACGACTTCTTTCATCGCTAATACAGCATTATGAAATTCCCATTCTGCTAATCGAGCAGCATCAGAAGCAGCACGGTATAAGGCTAGTTTCTCAGTTTCAGTTTGTTGAGAAATCAACATCGTCTGATAAACTTCCTGTAACTTGGCAGTTGAGGCATCAGCACGAGTTGTGTTGTAGGTGCTGACAGTTTGCAAACCGTGGAATGAGTCAATATCTTGACTAATCAATTGAGGGCGCAAACGGTTTGTTGTATTTTGGGGAGCCATACATGCATAGTTAGTAAATTGTACATTTAATGTACCCATTACAACAAAAAAATTAACAGTAAGATAAAATTTTCAGATAGGGCAAGGTTAGAAAGGGTGGTTTAAGATAACAGGTCGATGTATTGGCATTACAGACCGATGTATTGGCATTACAAGTCGATGCATTAACATTCCAGACCGATGTATTGGCATTACAAGTCGATGCATTAACATTCCAGACCGATGTATTGGCATTACAAGTCGATGCATTAACATTCCAGACCGATGTATTGGCATTACAAGTCGATGCATTAACATTCCAGACTGATGCAATTACAAAACCGTAAGACGACACTAATTGGCAAGTAGCGCGATCGCAATTGCGCTCTGATTTTTTCTTAAATCTAACCACTTACCATTACAAAGGTATGAGTTATAACTTAGTAAAGCAGGATCTGAGTTATAGCTATTTGTCACAATAGTAATAGTTAGAATCTTATCCGCTTTCTCCAATAGGCTAACGATGTTTTCGATACGGAATTGGGGGAGGTCATCAAACCCTCAAGTGTCCAAGGGCAATTCCTCACGGGAGTGTATCATGGCGACCAAAAACGCTTGGATGCTGAAATTGATATTGCTTTATAGCCTTTCAAGGCTGACAAAAAGAGGGAACCGAATAAAAAAAAGGGGAAATTTTGGCGATATCCAATCGGCACAACTCTTGTGTTGGGATCGCCAGATAGACGATTCTTCTTAAATGCCTATGGTTTCATGGGGAATGATTTTAAAGTCAAAGCTACTGCTGATGATATCTGGTATTCGTTAAGTTGCCTCTGGGAAAAGGTGCGGCTAAAAGGTCATGGATTAGAGGTTACTATCCCGATAATTGGTTCCGATCTTGCTCGGACAAATCTTCCCCGCATGACTTTAACGAAACTGATTGTTATTTCCTTCATTGCTGCGTCCAAGAAAGACTTTGTAACAAAGAAATTAACAGTAGTCATCCATCCCAAAGACCTCGATTCGGTGGATTTGTATGCATTAGAAGACTTTTTGGACTCAACGTGCTTTTAAGCCAAAACCTTTTAGCTGCTTGTCGGTCGCGTTTAGCACTCAGCATAAAGCTAATCGTGTTCATCTATGTCGCATTTTAGTCTCTTGAAAGAATATAATACTTACTTAAGCATCGATTTTTGCAAAAAAACTTGTAATTGTTCGTAATCCTTTGGCGTATCAATATCGATGTCCCCTAACGTAAACGGAATAGAAAACACTTGGTTGAGGTTATTATTAATAACTCTTTTTGCTCCTGAAGTTTCTTTCAAAGCAGCAAGTTCGGAAAAAAATATTTGACTAAATAAAGCGGGTACACCTAATGTACCCCCATATTCACAAGCAATTATCGGTTTTTTTGTTGAATAATATGCATCAACAAGTTGATTAATAATTTGGTGAGAAACAAATGGCTGGTCACAAAGTGTAATAACTACTGCTTCTATTTTTTGCGGAAGATTATTTAACAATTCAATACCACTTTTGATTGAAGTATTCATTCCACAAGCCCAATTGGGATTGTTAACTACTGTAACGGGAAGTTGCTTAATTTGGGGATAAATTTGTTCTGCATTTGCTCCAAGTACTACTACCACAGGTTGACAAACTGAAGCGATCGCCATTTCTGTAATATATTGCAAGAAACTACGTCCTTGGTAAAGCAATAGTTGTTTTGGTGTACCCATACGAGTAGATGCACCAGCAGCAAGAATTAAAATGGCTATGGTTGATTTTTCTTTGTCTATTTGCTCAGTATGAAATACCATAACAGATAAAAACTATGTGGTCAGTAGCAAGTTTAAGTTGCTTTCATAGGATTGGTGAATTGGTTGATTGCGATTTTTTAAAAAATTACCACTGCGGTTTGTTAGCACTGCTTGAATTTCCGCAATAATAGCGATCGCTATACCAACAGGAGTATCTGCTCCAATGTCAATTCCAATCGGGCCGTGTAATCTTTTTAATTGTTCAGAAGTATAAACTATTCCTTGCAAACGCAAATCTTCAAGCAATCTTTCAGTACGTGCCTTTGGCCCTAAAACCCCTATATAGCGTGCAGGAGATGGCAGCAACATTTTCAAAATTTCCAGGTCATCAAGGTAATTATGCGTCATCACTACAGCAACTGTGTTGACATCTATAAATACCTGTTTATGTATAATTTCTCGCCGACTTAGAATCACATCACAAGCTATTGGAAATCGCGCTCTAGTTGCCTCATTAGCTCGACAATCGACTACAGTAACGTCCCAACCTAATGCTTGAGCAAACTGTGCTACGGGTACAGCGTCATAACCAGCACCAAATATTACTAGAGGCGTGGGTGGGTGAATGACTTCGATAAAAACTTCTGCACTGCCTAAAAGTAACTGATAGTTTTTTACACTTGACTTTTGATTAGTAAAGGCTGCTTGAGTATCTGCAATCAAAGATTGAATTAAATTTGCATCTTTGATATCAGTGCTAATTTTACCATTTGGATACAGCAGTAAGCGCGACCCAAGTTTCACATCTACCTTGCCTTCAAAGGCAAAAACTGTAGCAATAACACCCAAATGTTTTTTATGAAAGCATTCCTGTGTAAAAGCGATCGCATTCGCTGTACTTTCTTTTTCAAGACGTTCGATCAGAACTTGCACTGTCCCATTGCACCCCAAACCAAAGCCCCAAAGAATATCTTCAGAGGCGGTATTATCGTAAGTCACAACAATTGGTTCGCCGTCCGACATTCGTTGTTGAGTATGCTCAAATACGTCGTTCTCTAAGCAACCTGCGCTAATTGTTCCGATCATCCGACCTGTATTTGTCATTAACATTTTGGCACCTGGTCGGCGATAGGTAGAACCTTGAGTTTTGACTACAGTGGCAAGGAAAGTGGTTTCACCACTTTTTTGACTTGACTCGAAGCCTTCTAAAATTGCTTGTAATTCGTTCATTGGATTACTTATTTTTCTGTTTCTAACAGTTTGTCAGCTTGAGTAGACAGTCCCAATAAAAACAATCTAATGACTGCACCATTGTGCATCGCTGCTAGTATTAAACACGACGCCCGTTAATGATTGCAGTATATGCATTAGACTGACTGCGTTGTTTCCCGCCGCAAACATTGCGGCGTTGTGTTATCCAAGATAAGCGAAAATATCGCTGAAATCATGCCCCGCAAGATAGTTGTCAATTTGAGTCATTTATCTATTATTATAGTTAGCACGGAATCTTGAAAGAGGGTTTATCTACAGCAGCGGATTTGATCGGCTGGTTCAATAGTGTTAAAGAAAGCTGACCACTTTACTCAACCTCCTCACAATGAATTAACAGCTTTTCCATCGCTTCTGCTAGAGAAATTAATTCTGTCCAAGAGGAACCGCTAACTAAATTTTGGGCGTGAGCTAATCGGTTTCGCAACTGTTCAGCAGACTTAAGAAAACGTTCGCCAAACCGTTTTGATTTTAGTCCTAGTTGCTGGAGAAGTTCTGGTTGATTTAAAATCAACTCTCGCTTGTCACAGAATTGTAAATAATCTAACAAATCGGTGGCTTCGTTTCTTTCCTGACTCTCTCGCCATAGTCGTTGAGCAACTTCTAAGCGCTCAGGTTTAAGGACTTTTTGCCAAGAATCTTGGGGATAGTAAATCCGCACCAGCCGCAGCAAATTCATTTCTAGCAGCGTTACTAAGCCAAACAGTAACATTCGCACGGGTGCTTTTTGCAAATCACCACAGGTAACAATACCACTTACCTGATTGCAATCTAAGACAAACAATCGCGGAGTTTGTTGCAAAATGGGTAGCAACTTTATCAGTGGGGTGGAAATGGCAATTAGTTCTTTGGGATGAAACACCCGTTGATAGTCGCTACATTTACCTTTTTTGTCTGGGATCAAACTAGAGCGTTCTACATAACCGCTAATAATATCTCCCATCTCAACGCCGATAACATCAAAATTTTGTGCTTGCATCCAATGCAGCACTTCTTTCGCCTCCGCATCAGCTGGCATAGCTTTTAGGGGTTCTGCCACGTATTCAATGGTGATATTGTTCTCAAATAAACTCCGCAGGTCTTGAGAACGTGATTTTAGGTGTTTCATCCCCCGGCTGTGAACTCACGTTAAATAATCCTACGGCACTCACGCGATCGCCAGTGGAATTTTCTGCTAGATTACCTTTGCATAGGCATCGCTATCCCAACAAATACCACAGACTTCACGTTATACCATCTTAGTTGGTAATAATTTAGTGATGATTTAGACAATTTCAAGTAACAAAATATTTCGCATCTAGAAGAAAATAAATATATATGTAGTTTACTATATGAGATTAATTGATTAATTTGCGATTAAAATGCCGAAAACACTGACAAAAAATGTTATTACTAAAACGACGTAACGAATTGATAGTTGGTAGAATTTTACCAAGATAACCAAAATTGATAATAATATTATTATGCCAAGAAAAGAACAAGGATGGGTTACATTTCAAACCTCAGAGGACGAGCGGAAGATTTTAGAGGAGTTTTGCGAACAGTCTCAACGCACTAAGACTGAGATTCTGCGGGAACTTGTGCGTAGTCTCACTCAGCATTCCTCAACATCAATATCACCAGCAAATCAGCAGGAAAAACAGGAAGATATTGACTACACTCAAAAGCCTGATATAGAAAGTAGTATTCAAAAGAAATCACTAAAAGTTAGCTCTCGCAATATTCTTAAAGGTGTAATTAAACGAGTTGTTTATGGAGCAGTTAATAGTGAGGTTACTTTGGAGATTATTCACAAAGTAGAATTAACTTCGATTATCACTAGAGCTTCCGCAGAAGAGTTGGAATTATCTGAGGGAAAAGAAGCTTATGCAGTTATTAAATCTAACGATATTGTCATTGCTAGAGAATAGAAATACATTAATTTTGGGTGTTAGATATTAATTCTACGCTTGCACCACAAAATCTGATGCACTGAGAGTTGGCGCACCAGTCAGGGTTGCAAATAGACCGCCGTTGCCAAAACCAGCCGCACTACCATTTTGGTTGTAGAATAACTGCCCACTCACAGCGTCGTAGATAATTTTCGCTGTGCTAGTCGTTACTGAAGAAGTAATTTTAAAATCACTGGCATTACTAAAACCCGTTCCCGCAGTTGAAGCGATCGCACTAAAAGTAGTTTTATCCAGGATAATTTTATCGCCTTGGGAGTGTTTGAAATCAGCGATCGCATCAATACCCACAACAACGCTAGTAAAAGCAGCATTGGTGTTGTACAGAAATCCGTCAGCACCCACACCACCTATAAGAATATCATCGCCAGCTCCACCGATGAGAGTATCATTCCCAGCACCACCCCGTAGCAGGTCGTTGCCACTCTTACCGTCGATTTTGTCATTACCCCCTTGAGCATTAATCACATCAGCGGAGTTGTCAAAACCCGTGATGTTATTGTTAAGGTCATTGAGGAATGTCACACTGTTGGTGTTAAAGATGCTGCTAAAATTCCAGTTGGCATTGAAGACATCATAACTGTCGCTGACAAAAACTTGTCCGTCAAACGATATATTACCAATGCCTGCTGTCGGAAGTTTTGAGGGAAGATTTTCCAGGTTTTCCAATTGAAAGTTTTCCAGGGTAACTTTGGTATTTGCAACGTCTTCAAAAGTGAGTTCCAAGTTATTACCATTTTGAGTTAGTTGCAGATTCCGAGCAGTTAAGCCAGCGCCGATAAATTGCAACGTGTCAAACGAGGCAATCACTGGCGCTGACCCAGTGCCCACACCGCCAAAGTCAGTGATGGTCTCATTGCCATCGCCGACTCGGACAACAAAAGAATCATAGTCAGTACCACCAACAAAAGTATCATTGCCACTACCACCAACAAGAGTGTCATTGCCACTACCACCGACAAGAGTGTCATCACCAGTACCACCCCGCAGCAGGTCGTTGCCACTTAAGCCGTCGATGCTGTCATTACCCCCTTGGGCATTAATCACATCATTGGAATCGTCAAAACCTGTAATGTTGTTATCCAAGTCATTGAGAAAGGTGACGGTGTTTTTGTTGAATAGCGTAGTTTGAGTGGAGTTGGCATCAATCACATCAAAGCTGTCGCGGATAAAAGGTTGTTCGTCAAATTCCTCAAATAGGATATTACCGATAGCAGGTCTTGCTGTCGATGCAGGAAGGTTATCTAGGTTTTGTAGCTGAAAGTTTTGCAGAATGACTTTAGTATTTGCTACACCCTCAAAAATGAGTTCTAAGTTGTTGCCATTTTGAGTTAGTTGCAGATTGCTAGCGCTCAAGTCAAGATACCCAGAAAATTGCAACCTGTCTAATTCGCCAATCACCGCCGCTGATGGGTTTGCTCCAGTGCCAATACCACCAAAATCAGTAATGATGTCAATGCCATCTCCTTCCCGAATAATAAAGTTGTCATTTCCACCGTTACCTGTCAAGGTATCATTACCAGCTAGTCCGTTAAAAGTTTCGTTGTTGGGAGTACCGATGAGGTTATCGTTTTGATCGGTGCCGTTGAAGTCAAGGGTAGGGGTAGCACTGCCATAGATTACATAGCTTTGTCCAGCTTGGAGGTTGCCGTTAGGAGAGGACAGCCATGCTCCAATAATCAAGTCGCCAATGCCATCACCGTTAATATCCCCCGCCTTGCTAACCGATCTGCCTGCCTCACGAATGCCATTAATGGCGCCATTGATGGCGAAGCCATTAGTGCTATTGAGGGAAGAGAGGTCGAAACTGCCTCCACTGCCCACATTTTTTCCCTCATATACCACATAACTTTGCGAAGCACCAAATGCTCCAATAATTAAGTCGTCAATGCCATCATCATTAGTATCTCCCGCATTGCTGACTGAAAAACCTGAATAGCTTGATGAATTAATGCCGTTAATTTTGAAGCCGTTAGTACCATTCAGAGAAGAGAGGTCGAAAATGCCGCCACTGCCCACATTTGTCCCCCCAAATACCACATAGGTTTGCCCAACTTCATTTATGAAGTTGCGGGAGGCATGCCATGCCCCAATAATCAGGTCGTCAATTCCATCGTTGTTGATATCCCCTGCATTACTGACTGAGATGCCTAATTCGTCAATATAATCAATCCCATTGATAGTAAAGCCATTGGTGCCATTTAGGTCAGAGAGGTTGAGAGTACCGTCACTGCTCACATTTGTCCCTCCGTACACCACATAGCTTTGCCCAGCATATTGATTGCCGTTAGGGGAGGCATGATATGCCCCAATAATTAAGTCGTCAATGCCATCATTGTTGATATCCCCTGCATTGCTAACTGAGTAGCCTGAGAAGTCATCCGCAGCAATCCCATTGATACTAAAGCCATTAGTACCGTTTAGGTCAGAAAGGTTTAAAGTGCCCCCACTTGCTACATTCGTCCCCCCATACACCACATAACTTTGCCCAGCACGAGAATTACCGTTAGGGGAAGCAGATTGTGCCCCAATAATCAGGTCGTCAATACCATCATTGTTGATATCCCCTGCATTGCTAACTGAGTAGCCTGAGTTGTCACCCGCAAAAATCCCGTTGATGGCAAAGCCATTAGTGCCATTCAGCAATGAGAGGTCGAAGGTGCCAGCACTTCCTACATTCGTCCCCCCAAAAACCACATAGCTTTGCCCAGCACCAGAGTTGCCGTTGGGGGAGGCATAAGGTGCCCCAATAATCAGGTCGTCAATACCATCATCGTTGATGTCCCCCCCATTGCTGACTGACCAGCCTAAACCGTTATAATAACCAAGACCATTAATTTTGAAGCCATTAGTGCCATCTAAAGAAGAGAGATTGAAGGTGCCGCTTCTGGCTACATTCGTTCCCCCAAACACTACATAGCTTTGCCCAGAAAAATCGTTGCCATTGGGGTCGGCAAAAGGTGCCGCAATAATCAGATCGTCAAAGCCATCGTTGTTGATGTCTCCCGCATTGCTAACCGACCAGCCTGACTGATCTTCAACAGCAATGCCATTGATAGCAAAGCCATTGTTGCCATTCAAGGAAGAAAGAGTAAATGATGAAATAGCCATAATTTTCTCCTATACTCAGGGAGTAAGCTTTAAAGGTCTAAACTAGAAATTCCGTGTTCTAAACTGAAAGTATTGTTATAAAGTGCCACAATCATAAATCAGTAAAACAACGCGCTTTTATATGAAATTTCTTAATCAGGATAACTGCAATGTCTATGACGGGCTGTGACGCTCCTGCGTTGCCAATGCGACGCTAACTATCTATATTTACGCTGGTTAGTTTATATCGCTTTTCCAACTGTTACAATCAGCTTTTTCATAACTTTATGAAAAAAATATACATTATTTATACAAAAACATTCTGTAATAATACCAGTTCAAAAATGTTTGCGGCAGATACTCCACTCGCACTGACACGCACCCTTCCCTTATTAACTACGGTGTACACACACAAGTCTCTTGACCTGCAATGGCATTGCATCGACTGACAATGGCATTGCATCGACTGACAATGGCATTGCATCGACTGACAATGACATTGCATCGGCTGACAATGCTATTTCTCTGGTTCCCATGCTCTGTATGAGAATGAGTCAAGCTTCATCAAGCTAGATTTTTATGACTTGTGTGTACACCTTAGCCCTGACCAAGGCGAGGGTTACGGAGGTAGGGCAAACGCATATAAATTACTCTTAACCTTTTTGAATTACTGCTTGATAACGACCTAGCGCGATTAAAGGAAAGTATTGTTGATAGAGATGATACTTGAGATAAAAATGGCAAGGGAAGCCAGTACCTGTAAAGTCCGCCTCAAACCAAGTACCATCTGGCTTTTGAGTTGCCACCAGATAGCCAATTCCTTGCTCGATCGCATCAAGAGCTAATTTACCAGTTGCTTCACCTGCTGCTATCAACCCAATTAAAGCCCAAGCAGTTTGAGATGCAGTACTATTTCCTTTTCCTTTGAGACTGGGATCGTTGTAGCTGCGGCAAGTCTCGCCCCAACCACCATCTGGATTTTGACATCCAACTAACCAAGCTGCTCCCCGTTCTAGACTGAGTTTATGCTTTTGAGGATCGATTAATGCCAAAGCTGACAAAACGCCACTGGTGCCGTAGATATAATTTACACCCCAACGACCAAACCAACAGCCTTCAGTTTCTTGTTCGTGCAAAAGATAAGTAAGCGATCGCTCCAAATTATCACTATCAATTGACAAATCACAAGCACCCAGCATTTCTACGACTCTAGCCGTAACATCTGCGGTGTTTGGATCGATCATCGCTTTCAAATCGCCATAAGGAATCGAGTTAAGCCAATCTTGATCGTTATCCAAATCAAAAGCAGCCCAACCGCCTGGTTTGCATTGCATAGATGCAATCCAGTTTAAGGCCCGAGTGATCGCAGCCTGCTTGATTTTTTCATTTGGGAGTTTCGCCAAATGTAGAGCCATCACCACCACCGCCGAGTCGTCTACATCGGGATAAAAGCGATTCTCAAACTCAAAAGCCCAAGCCCCTGGTTTTCCCTGGCGATTTTTGACAGCCCAATCTCCGTAATCTAAAATTTGTTTTTGCAATAACCATTCTCCAGCCTTTACTACAGTTGGATGATCTGGTGCAAAGCCAGATTCTACTAAAGCACGGCTCGCCCAAGCTGTATCCCAGACGGGTGAAATACAAGGCTGTACCCGATAACTATCCTCTGTTTCAATGGCAAAGTTATCAATTGCTTGCAAACCTCGTTCTACAATGGGATCGCTTGGGTCATAATCCAGACACCGCAAAGCCAGCATTGAATTCAACATCGCCGGAATAATGCCGCCCCAGTCGCCTGTAGCTTCTTGGCGCTCTAAAATCCACTTTTCGGCGGCTTTGATGCCTTCTTGGCGGAAGGGTACTAAATTAAGGCTTTCTGCCAACTTGAAACCTCGATCAAGGGTGAGAAATAAATCTGTCCAATCGCCACTTTGGGGTAATTCCCACCCGACTCGATCGATACCTTCAGCGTATAGCTCATCTAGGTTGATAGTTGAGTTGGCAATAAAAACAGGTTTGCGATCGCATACAATCAGCAACGGCACAGTACTAGAACGTGCCCAGCTAGACATCTCGTAGATATTGACAGGGAAAGCTTTTGGTAACAGCATCACCCAAGGTGGTAGCGAGGGAATACCGCGCCAGTTGTAGCAGCCAATCAAGGCTAAGTGTAACTTGGTAAAAATCCGAGTTTTGCTGATCCCACCCCGTTGGAGAATAAAGGCTTGTGCCCGAATCATCGCCGGATCGGTTGCTGGTACACCTAGCAATCTTAGCGCCATGTAGGCTTCAACCGAAGTGCTAAGTTCTCCGCCATCACCATAGTAAAGTTCCCAGCCGCCATGCTGCCGTTGCTCTTGACGCAAATATGCTTCAACTTTGTGCAAAGGTCTAGCTTGGTCTGTTCCCCAAATTTTATGCAGGAGGACGACTTCAGCAGTGATGGTGACATTAGATTCTAACTCTGCCCACCAATAACCTGCCGGATTTTGAATCGAAAGCAAATATTCTTGACTAGCTGCGATCGCATCTACGACTTGATTGACTTTTACCCTGTCTTGTGTTTGCATCAAAAACTATTTAACCTCAACACCCAACACTAGATATGAACACGTACTACAGCGAAAAAATTTTTTTTCCTCTATCAATAGACATAGTATTCTGTCTGAGTCACTGATAATTTGCAATAGGTCATGGATGTAATTGTATTAGGATTTATGCTCTTATCCTTGACAATTTGGTTGGGATTACTGGGTTTTTGGGGACAGTTTTGGCGGACAGACCAGCAATTAGAGGTTACAGAAACTCAGCTAGAATCGTTACCTGTGGTTTGTGTGGTGGTTCCAGCCCGTAACGAAGCCCAATTGCTACCAACTACACTGCGATCGCTCCTACTTCAAGATTACCCTGGTTCTTTCAACGTGTTTTTGGTAGACGATCGTAGCACAGACCAGACAGCAAATTTTGCTGAAGGGGTTGCACACGCTGTCGGTAAAGCCCAGCAATTGCATATTATCTCAGGTGAATCACTGCCTCCCGGTTGGTCGGGTAAACTTTGGGCAGTTGAGCAAGGCATAAAGAGCGCGAGTTTATTTGCACCCGATTATTTTTTACTGACTGACGCAGATATCGAACACGATTCTAGTAATCTCCGCCGACTCGTGAAGAAAGCTATGCAGGAAGATTTAGACTTGGTTTCGGTAATGGTGCGACTCAGGTGTGAAAGCATTTGGGAAAAACTTTTGATTCCAGCTTTTGTCTTTTTCTTCCAAAAACTCTATCCCTTTCGCTGGGTGAATAATCCCAACAATCCCACAGCAGCCGCCGCTGGGGGATCTATTCTGATCGCCCGTGAAGCTTTAGAGCGAATCGGGGGTATTCAAGTGATTCGCCAAGCCTTAATTGACGATTGTGCCTTGGCTCAGGCTGTTAAGAGAGGGACTGGGAACAAGGAGACAAGGAGACAACTTGCAACAAGTCTTTCCTCTCTTCTCCAATCCCAAATACCCAATCCCAAATACCCAATCCCCAGTCAAGGTCGTATCTGGCTGGGATTGAGTAGCTTGACTCGTAGCTTGCGCCCTTATGACTCGCTGGCGACGATTTGGGATATGGTTGCTCGTACTGCCTATACCCAACTGAATTATTCACTATTAATACTATTGGGAACTTTGGTGGGAATGCCTCTAATTTATTTAGCTCCACCTGTATGTGTGATTCTGGGTGCAGTCTGGAGCAATTGGGCGATCGCATTTACAGGTTTATTAGGATGGCTGTTAATGACTTTCGCTTACTACCCGACGATCCGCTTTTATAAATGTTCTGTCTGGTTCGCGTTGAGCTTACCTGCGATCGCTTTTCTCTATACTTTAATGACTCTAGACTCAGCACTACGTCACTGGCAAGGGCGCGGCGGCGCTTGGAAAGGAAGAGTTTATCCCGTAAAATTAAACTAAGCCGAATGAACTGTCATCTTAGATCAACTAACAGTGCTGTAAAGACTACCTACCATCTTTGCTCAACTACTGTCATCTGCGCCCGATTGGATGCAATGGATGGCTTGAGTTGTCGGGTTTACTATTGACCAATTTACTTTCACGAAAAAGAAAATGTTGCTTGGTTTGACAGTTCATGCCTCCTCTAGCTAATTTTTTCATCCCAAGGGGCAGGTTTGCTAATTTGCTTCCATATAGGACTATACAAGGCTTCATGTAGTTCGCGTGCTAGTACCACCAAACCTGCATAACCAGCGTAAGCATGATGACGTTCATGATTAATGTCTAAAAAAGGAATTTGCGCTTTGAGTGCTGTATATTTATTTCCAGCCCCAGCAATCAACACATCAGCTTTTGTTTGGTTTAATACCTTTAATAATGCCTGGGGAGTTGTGTCCGACAAAACCATTCCATCTTCACCAAGATATTGTTTAATTTTAGCTTTCTCCTCTTGTGTTGTTTTGCCATCCGTAGCTGCAATAACTTCCATTCCCAAGTCTTGGGCTGCTAAGATCAGTGACCAAGTTTTCACACCACCAGTAGAAAGAAGAATTCGCTTACCTTTTAAATTAGCAAGATAAGGAGCTAAAGCAACATCTAGAGCAGCATTTTCTTGGGCAATTAACTTTTATGTACGTTCTTGAAGCTCATGGACAACAACACTATCTCCCAAGGATATGCTTAATTTTGCCACAACATTCTCTAGGCAATTGTTTAAGTTAGTCGCACCATAGAAAGACTCTTCAATATAAGGAATTCCATAGCGTTCTTCCATAGTTTGTGCCATTTGTATAGCTACATTTGAGCAAAGTACTACATTTAATTTAGCACGATGAGCATAGCAAACTTCTTGATAACGAGCATCACCTGTAATTTTGGAAAGAACGCGAATACCCATTTTTGTGAACAATGGTAAGATATTCCACGTTTCACCTGCAACATTATAGTCACCAACAATATTAATATCAAATGGTGTGATAAATTCAGGTTCTGCTGTACCAATGACAGCATTCAATCAAGTTTCATTACCAATGCGATTCCCTAAACTTTTACTACCAACAAATCCAGGTGCATTTACATAGATAACTGGAATATTAATTTTTTGTACAGCTAGTTTACAGACACTATCAATATCATCACCAATCAAAGCAGACAGACAAGTAGCGTAAACGAAAATAGCGGCAGGATGATAGCGATCAGCAACATCCACAATAGCTTTGTACAGTTTCTTTTCCCCACCAAAAACGATATTTAGATAAACAATTATTGTTGTTATATTTTTAAACCAAATGTTATTAGATAATTAAACAAAATAATTAGGCACGTTGTCTCTCTGTAGCTTGTTTTCTGTTTTATGATTTAACTAAGGAATTTAATTTTTTACTAATACTTTTATAAGTATCTTATTTAACGCTTATAGCACCTTAGATTTAGGTCATCATAGTCTTATTGATTTGAATATACACTAAATCTATCAATTAACCGGATTAAAATGTATAATTTATTTTTAAATTTGAAAAGTATACACAATATCGTCAATTCTGGGAGCAGAGTTTTGATCGCCTGGATGAGTATTTACAACAATTGCAAGCAGAGGAAAAGAAACGCGATCGCTCATAGGTTGTGATTGACATTGCCATCGGTTAGGGAAAGCGTCGTAACTCGCGTCTTTAATGCCCCACGCAAACTCGTCTTCGAGGCATGGACTCAGCCCAAACACGTTAAACGCTGATTTGGGGATTGCAGCAGTATGACAATGACCGTTTGCGAAATCGACCTGTGGCACTTGGCGCTATGTCTTGCATGACTCCGGTAACGACACTGAACACGCATTTTCAGGAGAGTACCGTGAAATTGTGCCGCCGCAACGATTGATTGCTACCGAACGCTACGAACCAGTTCTCAACAGCGACCACCTGAATACGCTTACCCTGACTAAAAAGGGTGTGGGGTGTAGGGAAAGAACGTTCTCCCACACCCAACAGGTACAAGCCCCTATTTTTAAATATGGAAAAAGAAAAAAGAAGATTTTTGAGACACGTAGTGCGATAAAATTAGCGTCCATGTTTGAAACCCCTGATTTTAATTATGGGGTTCCTACACCCTACACCCTACACCCTATCCCCTACACCCTCTTCATTGAACAAGACGGAAAAACGACGCTGCACATTGCAATGCAAGGATTGGTCAAGTACTTAGTTGCTCTATGGGCGATTTCCAAAAGGGTACTCATGCCCTAAAATGGGATGGGGTGTGTAAGGTTCTTCTAGGAATTTGCGCTCTTGATCAGACAGTTCTAAATCCACCGCCTCGACAGCCTCTTTGAGATGTTCGATCTTGCTAGCCCCTATTATGGGAGATGTTACACCTGGTTGATGCAATAGCCAAGCTAGAGCAATTTGTGTGGGTTTAACCCCTCGTTTTGTAGCTAATTCAACTACGCGCTCAACTACTTGAAAATCAGAATCTTGATAGTAGAGATTGTGAGCGAATTCGTCAGTTTTTGCGCGTAGTGTTTGCCCATAGTCTGACTTGCTGCGATTCCCTGACAAAAAGCCCCGCGCCAGGGGACTCCAAGGAATAATACCAATCCCTTGATCTCGGGCTAGAGGTATCACTTCTCGTTCTTCTTCTCGATAGACTAGGTTGTAGTGATTTTGAATTGATACAAAGCGAGTCCAGCCGTGAATGTCTGCTGTATAAAGGGCTTTGGCAAACTGCCACGCCTAAACACTAGAAATCCCCAGGTAACGGACTTTACCTGCTTTCACAAGATCATGAAGTGCTTCTAGGGTTTCTTCGATTGGTGTCTCATAGTCCCAACGGTGAATTTGGTATAAGTCTACATAATCGCTCTGTAGTCGCCGCAAAGAAGCATCAATGCTATCAAAAATATGTTTGCGAGATAGTCCTCGATCATTTGGACCATCACCGACTTTACCATGTACTTTGGTAGCAATAACAACCTGATCTCTGTTTGCAAAGTCTTTGAGCGCTCGCCCGACAATTTCTTCACTAGCGCCCAAGGAATAGACATCGGCGGTATCAAAGAAGTTAATCCCCAATTCCAAAGCCAGTTTTATAAATGGGCGACTTTCTTCTTCTTCTAATACCCATTGGCGCAATTTACGGGAGCCATAAGTCATCGTGCCGAGGGTGACACGCGATACTTTGAGTCCAGTTTTGCCAAGATTTACATATTTGATCATACTGTCTGCTCTACTTTTGTTAGGATACTTAATAACGTTGTGACATTTATACAGCCAGTTGGGAGGTGCAATTGGCTTCATCGGTGCGTCCTCAGAGGCTGTGGTGTTAGCTAATTGTTAATGAATCAGTAGAATGTTGTTACCAGAGGCTTTGCACTTTTCTCGTACACTTGATCTGCCTAGAGTATTGCAAAGCTATGAGCATTACTTTGCAACAGCTAGGATTTAAATTACTATATACCAATCGAGTTACCGGAGTTAATGACTATAAGATTAAGAATTGCATATAAATGAGAAATAGGGAACAGAAAATTAGGAAATCAAAAATATAGATTACGTAAAATTTCAAACTCTCTAACCCCATGCCCCAATCCCTAAAAACTTCTGACATACGTAAACCTTGGAAAAAGTGGATTAAAAGTATCACGTATTGCTCTTGGTACTATAGACCTCTTGCAAAAATAAATTATGGTACGATAGAATACTTGAAAAATTTGCTTTCTATCTTTATCAGACATCCCAATTAGGTAACAAAAGTTCTCTGTATAGATTCTGTTCTGGATTTTTTCTAAAACCCTTAATCATACCACAAAATAATTATGCAAGAGGTCTTATGTTGATGTAATTACAAAAACTAATTTTTAATATTTTTAAATCTTGGGTTAATCCTTATGAGAAAAAACTTGAACTATACACCTGACTAAAGTTAGCGATCGCCATACCCAACATTATGATTATCGATATAATTTTCTGTGTAGCCTAGTTATTAGTCTACGCACAACTAGGAGAACCTAAGTATGACAATCTTGCAAGTTGTGGATAAAGAGTTTTCAAAAGTTCCCGTCATTGATATTAGTGCGCTGATTTGTCAAACCAACAACTCTTCTGATATAGTTTCAGACCAAATCAGACAAGCTCTCCATGATTACGGTTTCTTCTATATCATCGCACATGGAGTTGATGAACAACTACAAGAGCAACTAGAACATCTCAGCCAACAGTTTTTCGCGCAGGATGTAGAAACAAAACTGAAGATTCGTATGGCTCTTGGTGGTAAAGCATGGCGAGGATATTTCCCCGTGGGCAATGAGTTGACATCAGGTAAACCGGACTTAAAAGAAGGTATTTACTTCGGTACAGAATTAGAAGAAGACCACCCACTTGTGAAAGCTGGTACACCAATGCACGGTCGCAATCTTTTTCCATCCAACATTCCCCAATTTAGGGAAACAGTGCTGGATTATATAGACTCAATGACCAAACTCGGACATACCTTAATGGCTGGTATTGCTCTGAGTTTGGGATTAGAAGAATCCTACTTTGCAGACCGTTATACAAAAGATCCATTGATATTATTTCGGATTTTCAATTACCCTCCTAATTCATCATTATCTAAATCTAAATGGGGCGTTGGCGAACATACTGATTATGGTGTATTAACTATTCTCAAGCAAGATAATGTCGGTGGATTACAAGTCAAATCAAAGTCTGGTTGGATAGATGCACCTCCTATTCCTGGTTCATTCGTATGCAATATTGGGGATATGCTTGATCGCATGACACAAGGACTGTATCGCTCAACACCCCACCGCGTTCACAACCTATCAACAAGTCATCGCCTTTCGTTCCCGTTCTTCTTTGATCCCAACTTCAACGTTGAAGTCAAACCCATTGAACTGAAGGATGTAGTAGTAAACGATGATAAAAGCGATCGCTGGGATAAAGCCAGTGTTCACGAATTTCGCGGAACTTATGGCGAATATCTCTTGAATAAAGTCTCCAAAGTATTTCCAGAACTACGTCAAAAATTAGGGGTGTAAGGGTGTAAGGGTGTAGGGGTGTAAGGGAACCCCATCAATAAATTGAGGGGCTTGATGCAAGGACGCCGTATTTCTCGTACTACGTATCTCGAAATACATCTTTAACTTTATTCCATGTTTAAAAACTCTTTCTTGTACCCTCCATAAGGGGCTAATTACCCTACACCCCTACACCCGCCTCGAAGGGGCTTGGTCAAAAAGTGCTTGAAAGTGCTGAATAAAAACCCAGTTCCCAAACACCCAAATTAACTTTGATAAGGACGCGGTAGTTGGCGCAGTTTATGAGCCGTATCCAATTCACTATTGTTTTTTTTGCCATATCCCCAACCTAAGAGGTTACGATATTCACCCATGATGCCACTTTCAATTAAATCATCCTCATTGACTGCAACGTTGGTATGAGATTCAGGCGCAACATACAGTGCATCCGCAGGGCAATAAGCCTCACACATGAAACAAGTTTGACAGTCTTCCTTGCGGGCGATCGCAGGTGGCTGGTTGGGTACGGAGTCAAAGACATTGGTAGGACACACTTGGACGCACAAATTGCAATTGATACAGAGTTTATGGCTGACAAGCTCGATCATGACATGCTCCTGCTACAATTTTGATACAGAGGGTGTGGTTTGAGTGGTTTCTACTGGTGGTGTAGCGATTGCATCCGTAATCCAATCACGCCTCACCCAAAGCTTATCTAAGCCGCCTGTTGCTTGGTAATAACGCTGATTTGGATCGGTTTCGGGATAGTCCACACGAATATGTTCGCTGCGCGTTTCCGTCCGATGTAACGCGCTAAAATATGCCCATCGTGCTACAGCGGTCAGAGCAGCTGCTCGACGAGAAAATTCCACATCGCGCACTGTATCTTGTTTTGGGTTTTCTTGTACTTGCTGCCACAGCGTTTCTAATTTAGCGAGAGAATCCAAAAGTCCTTGCTCAGAACGCAAGTAATTCTTCTCCAACGGGAACATCTGGGCTTGTACACCATGCACGATCGCCTCACTATCGAATGTTTCAGAAGTGGGTGAGGGTGATGATGGGCTACGCCCCGCCAAAGGCGATCGCAATCCCACTTTACCAGCAGGACGCGCAACCCGTTCATTTGCATGAGCGCCCAGACTCTTAGCAAAGTCCGCTGCCCCAACTCCAGCCCATTGCCCTGTAGAGATTGCCCAAGCAGCATTGGGGCCACCACCTCCAGAAGCTAACCCGGCTAAAAATTCCCGCGATGCAGCATCACCTGCGGCGTAGAGTCCAGGAACCTTTGTACCGCAACTATCATCGGTCAAACGGATTCCACCTGTACCACGGACTGTACCTTCTAAAACAAGTGTCACAGGCACTCGTTCTGTATAGGGGTCAATACCAGCTTTTGTATAGGGTAGAAAAGCGATAAAATGAGACTTTTCAATCACTGCTTTAACTTCAGGCGTGGCTCGATCCAAACGAGCATAAACGGGGCCTTTCAGTAGGGCATTAGGGAGAAACAATGGATCGCGACGACCATTGATATAGCCACCAAGATCATTGCCTGCTTCATCGGTATAACTAGCCCAGCCAAAGGGAACACCCCTGGTTACAGTCGCATTGAAAGCCGTCGAAATGGCATAGTGATTAGAAGCTTCCATACTAGAAAGTTCCCCACCAGCTTCCACTGCCATCAACAGTCCATCACCTGTATTGGTATTGCAACCTAATGCTTTACTCAAGAATGCACAACCGCCATTTGCTAAGACTACTGCACCAGCACGAACGGTATAGGTACGATGATGTTGCCTCTGCACACCTTTTGCTCCAGCTACTGAGCCGTCGTCAGCCAATAAAAGCTCTAGAGCGGGACTTTGATCAAAAATCTGCACACCAACACGCAAAAGGTTTTTGCGAAGTACCCGCATATATTCAGGGCCATAATAACTCTGACGCACAGATTCCCCATCTTCTTTAGGGAAACGATAGCCCCAACTTTCCACTAGGGGCAAACTCAGCCAAGTTTTTTCGATAACACGCTCGATCCAACGTGAGTTAGCGAGGTTTTTTCCTACACGATAACGCTCCGATAAAACTTTGTCCCAATTCTCTGGAGAAGGAGCCATGATGCCGTTACCACTAGCTGCCGCCGCACCACTCGTACCCAGAAAACCTTTATCAACAATGATGACTTTGACTCCTTGGGATGCGGCTGCCCATGCTGCCCATGCAGCGGCAGGGCCACCACCAATTACCAGTACATCAGCAGTTAATTGTAGTTCATTTTCACTATGGACTGCTAGCAATTCCCTTTCCTCAATAAAGTTTTTACAGGACGGCAGAATTCAGGAGTCAGAATTCAGAAGCGCTCCGACTTTTTGCTGTGTCTCTGATGAGGCAACGCCCACAAAATTAATAAACAGAAGTCAACAATTTATCGATCGCAGCCCGAAACGCCGTTGCTGCACCAGCACTCATATCACGGGGGGCGCAGATGCGATTTCTCAAATATGCCAAAGTAATAGCCCCCACAGCAGCGAAGATGGGATCAACACTACTATTTTTACCACCAGTCCGACCACCCGGTAAAGTTGCACCATTGCCATGAATCAGATAATCAGCCAGTTGTCGCAGGTGAAAATCAACAGCGTCCTTAACTGTGGTAAAATCACCATCTGTAGCTAAACCTTGGACTCCAGAATTTCTGATAATATCTGCGATCGCAACTTCCCGATTATCGCTCAATCTCTCAGCTGCTTCTGCGCGATATTGAATTTTCTCACTATCTGCCACATCCAGAGGTAAAGGATTTCCAATCGGTTCTACACCCCATCTGCGACGCAAAAGTAAATTGTTGGTGATATTATCCGATTTCACTCTGTGATAAGCAGGACGCTGATTAAGTGTGTCAAACCAAGCATTAATTCGAGGAAAGCGAGGATTTCCTTTGAGGTGATATCCCCGATATACAGGTAAATTAGCCGCCAATCTATCTAGATGGGGGCTATACAGAATGTCAACTAAGCTAAACGTACTTACAAAGTAAGGGCCGGGATATTTAGCCAAAGCTTGCTCAAGTTCATCTAACTTAGCCTCAAATGCTGTTTGTAAGTTTGCCAACTCATGAGCATCTACAGGTGCTTCTCTCAGGAATTTGTAAGCAATCTCTCTAAAACCGTTAGTCTCAGCTTCCTCAACCAACTGCCTAGCAACAGCATTTTCCTCTGAATTCTCAGGCAATAATGCTGGATGTGGAAACCTTTCTTCTAAAGCCAAGAGAATATCTTTAGATTCATATACTAAATTACCCTCAATTTTTGCTGCTGGGACAAGGGTTGTGGGAACTAAGTCAGTGTACCATTTGGGTTTATTACTTAAATCAATAAAC
The DNA here is from genome assembly GCF_017115165.1 of Nostoc sp. LPT. Taxonomy (GTDB): domain Bacteria; phylum Cyanobacteriota; class Cyanobacteriia; order Cyanobacteriales; family Nostocaceae; genus Nostoc. The sequence continues at coordinate 22,501 of NZ_JABXKF010000137.1, forward strand.
TCCGTTGCAAAGGGAATTTCCTTTTCTTCCAGAGCAAACCAAACTCGTTCGCAGAAAGGACACCAAGAATTAGTATCTCGATAAAGCAAGACTGGTAGTTGTGTGTTTGGGGCAAGTTTCTGTAAACTGCTGGGTATTGGTGCAGTAGAAGGAGATTGTCCTGTCCTCTTTACCCTACGCGCAGGGGTATTTTTTCTAGCATTCTCTAAAACTTCTTCCCAAGTTGACACTGTGTTTTGAATAGACATTTTTTACCTCGCTTTACTAGGAATGCCGGAAAACACAAATAACTGCTGCTCTTTGGGTTGAGGTAAGTTTTCACCAAGGTATCGATGAAGACCTACACCCATGTCTCCTGTAGCAGTGAGTTTGAAGTTAACTTCCTCAAATCCAGATGCACTTAAAATTTTCCGCACATTGTCAGACAAGGGAATACCGTTGGAGTGTCCACGAGTCCAAATGACAAAAGCACCTGGTTTACTCAGAAAACTCAGGTTATCTAGTAAGCGATTGAGTTCAGCTTCCTGTGCCAGATTGCCAAAGACACCACACACAATCACGATATCTGCTGGTACTGCTCCGACATAGTTAGTGGCAAGAGTTGCATCACCATTGATAAACTCAATTTGCTTGGCTAAACCCAAAGACTCTATACTTGCTCGTCCACGCTCAACTAGATTTGAATTTATTTCAACCAGTCGTGCAGAAACATCCTTCGCACGGGGGTGGTTTTTTAAAGTTCCTAGTAAATCTCGTCCATCACCCGCACAAACACTCACTATTCGGATAGCGCCATCTGGTGAGGCATTCAAGCTATAAGCAATATATTCCTGCACGATTTCTAGACGCTGCTGCAATTTTGGCTCAGTGTCGTATAGGTCGTGCCATTCATACCAATCTTTTGGCATAAGGGGTGATTTCCATTTGATGCACACTATGCAACCATAAAATACGGTTAGTTTATCAAGTAACTGTAATTTATAGATGAAGGCAGATTATCATAGACACTCATATAAAATCAAGTCTTGTTCCGTATAATTACCTTCGATAGAGTATTGATACGTACTTACTTGTATAATAAATAGCTATAAAATAAAGATTAACCTGGTAAAAGAAAAAATGAATTTGCAGAATCTCAAGTGGACTAAAAATGTAAAACCTGCTGATGGTGGGTATGCCTACTCTGAATTCAAAGTTTCTGAACTATTCAAGTTAGCGTGGAAAGACGATGAAGCCAATGCCAATCGACCTCAAAGAAGTGATTTGATCTTGCTTCGGCAACACGGGTATGTTACACATCTGGTCAAAGTTTTAGATCACCAATCTGAACGTGAAGAGTGGCAAGGTGATTATAGTATCTACCGCATTGTTGAGGTGCTATGGGGGATTGATTGCAGTAACCCACCTGTAACAGCCAAGGCAGATGCTATATTTGATTATCCAGCAGTCCTTGCTTACCAGGGCGGCAATGCTATGAAGTTAGAGGATTTGTCAACGTTTAAGGAACATTGGGATACTCAAGGCGGACTTCTCGCTTTCCAGAAACTTCTCCAATCAAGACTTGCAGCTGTTTAACGTCTGATATAGCCTTCTCACTTGCTATAATTTAAGTGCAAAAACTATATGCCATACCATGAAATATCCTCTCCAGACAGAATCTAAGCCTGTTTCAGGCATTGCCGCCAAGAAACTGCTGGAAGCAATCGACTCTGGCGGGGCTGTGGTTAACGATCAGATGCTTGCCCTGGCTAAACGCCTTGCCATTCGCCGTCGCCGCAAAGCTCTGAAAAATGGCTAATTCCGGTAAATTTGATGGAGTTGACTTTTCTAAACTCGATATTGAGCTACTAACCCCTGAACTGCGGCAACTTGGTCAAGGGTTTCGCTGTGTTAGGGGAGAATTTGTCACTTATTGGAAACAGGGGCGAATCCAACGGGAAGTAGATTCCTATCTGTGTCAATGTTGGATGGTGAGGGTGGAAGATGCTCTAGCCGGCTATATTACGCTTCTGGCGGATAAGTTACAAGTGGAGGATGCGCTCTTGGCGCTATAAGGCTTGAAATATCGTACTTTTCCAGCTATTAAGATTGGGCTACTTGCGGTTGATCGACGCACAAAAGGGCTTGGAATGCGGCTGACGGAATGGGCAATTGATTATGTGATTACGGAAGTAGTGCCTGTTGTTGGGGTAAGATTCATTACAGTAGATGCACTCTACGATGCAGATGTTGAGCCAACTTATGATGCGTCTGGCTTCTACGTTAAGTTAGGATTTGAGTTTGCTGATCCTACTGAGTCTCTACCACCTATTAATCCATATCGCACAATGTATCTGGATCTGAAGCAATTGATAGAGGTGTTGGCTACAGAGGAAATGGATTAAGACTGGATATAGTCGCTGTGAATTAGCGAATGAACAAGTTACTCATAAATCTCGCACCAAGGGATCAATCAATTCATCAGGGATTCGGTTAGGTTCAATATAAGCATTAATTTCATCTTGATGATCGCTGTAATAACTCAACGCATCAAACACTTGTGCCAGGGTTAGGTGAGGCAAACCTTGGGGAATTTCTTCAGGAGAGACACCCATCCGCCAAGTTTGGGCGATCGCTCTCACAGATGTGCGAGTTCCCGTGATAATTGGCTCACCACCTAAAATATGTTCATCTTTGACAATATAAAGATGTTCTGTTGCTTGAACCATAACTGTAAATATCTTGAGAATTTTCCCAGACATTAATTGTACCGATTCTGTTGATAAGTTGTATCACATGACCAACCTATCATGTAGCCACAACCCTTGTTCTAGCTTGTGAGTGAGATTGAAGTTTTCTTTCTCCCCCTGCTGCTGGCTGTGATGCGATCGCATTCAATATAAGCATTAATTTCATCTTGGCGATCGCTGATTTCGTTTACCGATCAGGGATGATTCCATCTAATCCCAAACTACGGTTAATTTATCAATTAAATGTATTTAATGCCTGAAATCAGGGTATTATAAGAATTTATAAGAAATCAAGTCTTAATTCTTTTAGCTGGGTTGGAAATGCATTTAGTCCCGGTAGATAGACTTTATGAAACAGGCGTAACTATTTATTTTAACTAAGACCGCCATGAACCCTAGTTTTTTAACTGCCCATACTCCAACCACGATCACTATTGTTGGCGGAGGTTTTAGTGGTTCTCTAGTCGCTACCCATCTATTGAAAACTGCCAGTCAACCTCTCACCATTAAGCTAATTGAGCGCAGTAATCAAATTGGCAAGGGAATTGCCTACAGCACGGATACCAATTGTCATTTGCTGAATGTATCGGCAGGCAACGTGAGTGCATTTGCCCATGATCCGGGGCATTTGTTACGTTGGCTTCAGCACAACCGCGATGAGTTAACAGCATTTTTGCCCCAAGAAGTCAATGTCAGTACCTTCATACCTCGTAAGGTTTATGGTTTATACATTCAATCGGTTTTGGCAGAAGCAGAAGCCACAGCACCTAGTGATGTGCGACTAGAACGCTTGACCGATGAAGTGGTAGGTGTACAGCCTGAAGGAAAAGGTGCAATGATTTCTCTGCGTAGTGGTCGCTGTTTTGCCGCAGATAGAGTTGTGTTGGCATTGGGGAACTCACCTTCTGCACCCCCCGCCATTCAAAACCCAAATAGTAATGATGAAAGTTATCTGCGAAATGCTTGGTCAGCCGATGCCCTAGCAGACCTTGATGCTGATGCACCTGTGTTGCTGATTGGTACGGGACTGACGATGGTGGATATGGTTTTATCTCTGGGCGATCGCCAACATCGCGGCAAAATTTATGCTGTGTCCCGACGCGGATTATTTCCCCTCAAACATCAAGCGGCTCAACCTTATCCCTGCTTCTTGACCCCAGAAAATTCACCAAAAAGTGTACGCGGCTGGTTACGTCGGCTGCGTGCCGAGGTGGAAATTGCTGCTGCCCAAGGCTACGACTGGCGAGCAGTAATTGATTCTCTGCGTCCCATGATTCAGAAAATCTGGCAAAAACTACCGCTCGGCGAACAGCAACGTTTTTTGCGTCATCTTACACCCTATTGGGATGTGCATCGTCACCGCATTGCCCCAAAAGTGGCGGATGTTGTCACCCAAATGCTGGATTCTGCTCAACTCACTATTACCGCAGGGCGAATTCAGGAATATCAAGCTTTGCCGGAGGGTGTGGCAGTGACCATACACCAGCGCAAAAGCCAAACTAATCATATCTTGCACGTCAGCCGGGTGGTGAATTGTACAGGGGTAGCAGCAGATTATCGCCGATCGCCTCATCCTCTGATTACTAATTTGCGATCGCAGGGTTTAATTCGCCCCAATGCTATCGGTTTAGGATTAGATACAGATACCCACGGTGCTTTATATGCAGCAGACGGTAATGTTTCGACGCTGCTTTATACCTTGGGAACTCCCCGCAAGGGTGACTTGTGGGAAAGTATTGCTGTTCCAGAATTACGGGGACAGGCGCAGGAATTATCTAAGGCGTTGTTGCAGTCACTACCAGTGCGTGTGCGGACTATTCCGATGATGCCTTTGTTAAGCGATGGCGTTCCGCCCAGCGTAGCTGATGTCTACGACGGGCTACGCCTACGCAGTGCAGAGATACCCCAGTCAACTTTCCTATTTCGGCAATTTTTTGACCCTGAAACTAGTAGTTACACTTATTTAATTGCCGATCAGCAGACAGGAGATGCTGTTCTAGTCGATCCTGTATTAGAGCAAGTTGACCGCGATTTGCAATCATTAGATGAACTGGGATTAAAGCTACGCTACTGTCTAGAAACTCACCTTCATGCCGATCACATCACAGGAGCAGGCAAACTCAGGCAACAAACAGGCGCTCAGGTGATCGTTCCCCAGAATACTGCTGTGACAAAAGCCGATCGCTCCCTTGTCGGTGGCGAAATCCTAGAGGTGGGATCGGTAATCATCGAAACAATTTCCACCCCAGGTCACACCGCCAGTCACATAGCATATTTAGTGAACAAAACCCATCTGTTAACTGGTGATGCCTTATTTATTCGTGGTTGTGGACGCACAGATTTTCAGGGAGGCGATCCTGGAACTTTATACGATGTGGTGACACAACGCTTATTCACCTTGCCAGATGATACTTTGGTATATCCTGCCCATGACTATAAAGGACGCACAGTTTCCACCATTGGCGAAGAAAAGCGGCTTAATCCCAGATTTAGCGATCGCAGCTGTAGTCAATTCATTACCATCATGAATAATCTCAAATTGAGTTATCCCCAAAAGATGAATGCAGCTGTACCTGCGAATGAATACTGTGGTGATTTTATTCCTCAAGAAAGCTTAGACCAGGCTACGAGTTCGCCAACAGATGAAGAACAGAAACAAATAGAACTCACAGTCATGACTAATACAGAAATCTACAATGATTACTTTGCTATGTATATCTAAGATGAATTCTATTCAGGAGGCAGGAGGTCGAAGGCAGGAGGCAGGAGGAACCCACCCTTACTCATAGTGGGATTGATCTTGGACGCTTTATACTTCTCTGCGAGACGCTGGGCGTCTGGTGTATAATTCTTTCTTTAAACTAGGCTTTAAACCCTGCAACTTAAGTTTTAATTGATACTCCTAACCTCCTGCAAGAACTGCCTCCTAACTCCTGCCTTTTTGTAATAAATCTACCTTAGTCGAAACTTGTTAGCTTTCGGGTTAAATTATATCTTTTGAGCAATAGTTCTAGAATGTTAGATATTAGTTTAGTTAACATACGCCTATGTCACTCCAAGAAGTTAAAGAACAAGCTTTCAATTTGTCGCCCAATGAGCGACTAGCTCTGGTAAATTTCATTGTTGAATCACTCCAAGCTGAACTAAGTCTTTAAACAAACCAAACACAGACAGAACAAGCTTCTGTTTATATTCCTGGCAGTTATATCAAGGGTAAGTTACGTGCAGAACAAGAACGGACAGCTTTAATTAGTCGAATGCGCGGATTCTTGAAAACAGATAAATCTGCTCCTACAGATCCTGAAGTCCAAGATATATTAGAGGAACGACTGGTAGAAAAATATTTGCGATGATTTTAGTACACATCACCGCAAAAAGGGGTCGGAATTTTATTTTTTGTAGGTTGGGGAGCCAGTGCGTTGCGGAGCGAGTGTGGTCTTGGGGGTTTCCTCCATGAACAACTCGCGTTGGGGTTCCCCCCGTTGTAGCAACTGGCGTTTAAGGAACGAAACCCAACATTCCCGCCTCTGACATCAGTAATATTATGGTTCCAGTCGCGGCAATCTTATCCTTCCACCGACATTACATAAGCTTTACGCAAAGTGTTTCTTTAGAGAGGGATTACTACATAAATGCCGAATTAGGCTGTGCTTGCTGAACACTCTTCCAAGTCTTCCATCTCCAAAGCGACAGATGGATTTCTGTATGCCTTTACTTCGATCACATTTCCGCTCGGATCACTCAATAACATCTTCGCTTGCTCTGCGTTAGTACCCACGCCATAAACATTTGGCTTTACCTTGAACTGAACCCTCATTTTATTAAGGCTAAGAGCAAGAGCCTCCCAATCACGCCACGCCAAAATCGCCCCGAAGTGACGCACGCCATGTTCTCTCGCCGATAACACCTCAGAAGGTCGTTCGTGTAAAGTAATCTGGCCTTCAAAGAGAAATATGTCGATCCACTTGTCACGGACACGACCGACCCTAGCACCGAAGGTGGTAACATAAAACTTTTTAGCCTCTTCGAGGTCTTGGACGGGGAAGGCAAGATGAAAGATTGGGCGAAACATCACGAAAGTTCCTTCTGGTTAAATGGCTTGGAGTCTTTCCAGAAACTATCACCGAATATTGGCTATGTCAAAGGGTATTATACGTCTTTGAAAACTATTAAAACCTTACTATAACCGAACAATTCTTGGCAGGACGCAAGTAAATTTCAATTACTACCAACCCCACTGCCAGTTTGCAGGCTACATACATAGTGGACGCTAACACAGTTCCTTGCATTCCCTCTCTACTGGGTTTAGGAAGGGAAATTACCACATTAGGTTAAAATTTTTCCACCCAAGGTCGCAATTCCACTTCCCAAGTCCAAGCATTGCGAGGTTGGCTCAGAATGTTCAGGTAAGTTTGAGCGATCGCATCTGGATCGAGTAAACTATCTGGTTGATTATCTGGTTCTATCCGGGTAGCAGAACGAATTGCTCCATCAATCACAAAATGCGCCACATGGATATTCTGAGGAGCCAATTCACGGGCAATGCTTTGAGCCAAACCCCGTAAAGCAAATTTACCCATTGCAAACGGTGCAGACTGAGGATAACCCTTAACACTGGCGGAAGCACCTGTAAAAAAGATCGCTCCCCCACCCACAGCTAACTGACGTTTTGCCGCCGCTTGTGCTACTAAAAAACCACCATACGCAGTAATTTCTAGTGTTTTGGCAACATCGGCTGGGTCAAGTTCCACAAATGAACCCCGAACGCGCCAGCTAGGATTATACACAACCAATGTTGGTACTCCTAGTTTTTGTTCGACATCTGTAAATAGTTGTTCAACTTCATCTAGTTGAGAAGCATCAGCAGTAAAACTGACAGCTCCAATTTCATCAGACAATGCTTTGAGCTTATCAATTTGCCTTGCTGCTAAAGCAATAGTAAAGCCTTCTTTTGCCAATAAACAGGCTAGTGAAGCACTGAGTCCACTACCAGCCCCAACAATCAATGCAATATTTGTCATACCCTCAATTTCTCCCTTGTGATTTGAACCATAATTTGACCAAACGGTCACGAAATACTTCAAAAGCAGTTAGGACATTCCCCCTTTTCAAGGGTACATACAAAAAAACCAGTAAAGACATCAAGAATTGCAAAGGGTTAAAACAAAAGTAGAGCCAATAGCCAACATTGATTTAACAACCTCTGGCTCAATCTCTAAAGGCTTTAAACAAGTAATTTGATTCATCACTTCGAGCATACTATATTCTTTAATATTAAACCCTTCTTCATAAGCGAACTGTTTCACATGGTCGATGTTTTCAAAGTGATAATTATTAATAGCTCGACCTGAGACATTACTTGCAGTTCGATTTGTCAAAATGAGCAACAGAGATATTTTTGTAGTTAGCGCTCTTTTATTACTCACAAAAACATCGCCTTCATCATGATCCAGTTAGCGCAATACAAGGTTTAGTCCATCAACATCAAGAACTTCTCTGTGTGCTTGAGTCTCAGGCTCTTTCATACGAATTAGACAGCTAGGGCCTGTACCTTAAACGATATCTTATATTTTTAGTTGCATATTGTACAAATTCGAGTAAGTACCATTCACCGCGATTAACTCTTCATGCGTTCCTTGTTCATCAATTCCATTATCCGTTAACACTACAATTCTTTGTGCGTTTCTGACTGTTGACAGACGATGGGCTATAACTAGTGTTGTCCGGTTATCGGTTAACTTCTCCAATGAATCTTGAATGGCCTTTTCACTTTCATTATCTAGATTGCTCGTCGCTTCATCAAAAATGATAACGGGTGGATTTTTTAAGAAAGCGCGTGCAATACTCAACCTTTGCTTTTGGCCTCCTGATAATTTTACGCCATGCTGACCAATATCCGTATTGTAACCATCCAGTAATGTCATAATAAAATCATGGGCATTCGCTTTTTTGGCTGCTTCAATGATTTCTTCCTGGCTTGCCTCAAGCTTACCGTAGCGAATATTTTCTAAAACTGTCCCAGCAAACAAGTACACATCTTGTTGAACAATACCTATGTTCTTTCGTAATGAGCGTAAGCTGATATCTTTAATATTTTCACCATCGAGTAGTATTTCTCCATTGCTTACTTCATAAAAGCGGGGAATTAAGGAACATAGGGTTGTTTTACCAACACCTGAAGCCCCCACTAAGGCAACATATTCGCCAGCTTTTATACTCAAAGAGATGTTCTTTAATACATGGTCATAGTCTTCTTTATACTTGAAGATTACATCTTTTAATTCCACATTTCCTTGAACATGATTAAGTTCGATCGCATCTGCTGAATCTTGTATATCCGGCTCCACCTGCATAATGTGCATAAATCGGTCAAAGCCAGTGATACCTTCTTGATACAGTCTGGCAAAGTTAACAAATCTCCGAATTGGATCAATGAGGATGCCAATATATAACAAATAGGTCACTAAATCGGCTAAACCCAAAGAAGTATTTACAATAGCAACACCACCAAAGACAATCACTACAATAGTCATCAGTTGCGTAAAGACATTCATCCCCTCATGAAAGTAGGCTTCGCTCTTATAACCGTCTCGTCTGCTCTCAACAAAACGGGTGTTTGTGTATGCAAACTTCTTCTTTTCCCTTGTCTCGTTGGTAAACGATTGTACTACCCTAATACCTGCCAGCGTGTCTTCTACTTGTGCGTTAATATCACCAATTCTTTCCTTGCTTGTTCTTAGGGCAATATTCATTTTTTTATTGAAATATATGGCATAAACTATCATGATAGGAAAGAAAAGAAAGACAATTAAAGTCAGATTAACGTTAACAGTGATTAAAATAATAAAAGCACCGACAAACTTCACTAACCCGATGACAATATCTTCAGGACCATGATGATACAGTTCACTAATTGATTCCAAATCATTGGTGATACGGGTCATCAACTGACCTGTTTTTTGTTGATCATAAAAACGAAACGATAGCTTTAGATAATGGTCAAATAAGTCACGGCGCATATCACTTTCCATCATGGTTCCCATCATGTGTCCCCGATAGTCAACAAATGTGTTGCACAAAGCATGAACCACAACCAAAGTGAGCATGACTGTGCCGACTGTATATATTTGACCGAGCGCATTGGGTGCATTTACTTCCAAGACATTTTTGGTAATGTATCTTGCACACAAGGGAAGTAACAACGTAATTACTGAAACAATAAATGCACATACGATATCTGCAAAAAGCAATCCTAGATATGGCTTGTAATACGACAAGAATTTCTTGTTTCGAGAACCCATAAAGTTTTTCCTCAAACAGCTAAGGCTGCATTGTAATGGTGGACAAACAACGAAATCAGGCTGATATAATTTGTTAGTTTTTTCGCTAAGGTGATCAAAAATCAAAAAGTGACTATGTGATACTCACGACTCCAAAACAATGAGCGGCGTAGGGTATCCCTTCCCTAGCCGCTCAAAACAAAACGACCACAGACGAAAGATCCCTGTAGCCGCATAATTTCTTATGAATTAAACGGCCACGAGTGTGGCGTACACCCATGACCGAAAATGTTTCTTCCTAGTGCATGAACAAGTAGCGGTAGAACAAACGCACTGACGCATTTATATTGCACTCTGCGACAGCGTAATGCTACACACCTATTCCATAATCACTATTGGAGGCAATACACTCATACATCGATATGTAGCAAGGGTCTAACCACTAGCCACTGCGATATACACAGCGACGGGAAGACAACTAGAGAGCTACGAAACCGATACAATTACCGGATGCTCACAGGTACCTCAAATAGTTCAGCGACCGTTCACACGACCTGAAGGCACTCTTTTGGTTAAAAGGCTCACTCCACAAGCGAGCAGGCCACACTACATGGAGCAGCATTGGTCAGCTCATACATTTTGTAGATGAAAGCTGTCATCTTTGCGCCTCCTAAAGAATTTCAATCTTGTGTAGTATACAGTAACACGCAGATTATTAGAGGTCAAGTCAGTTAGGAGAATTTCAACCCTCTACCTGCTCTATCTCTACACCCGTTCCTTGGTCTAATTCTATGAACTTTGGCCCGGCGATCAGAACTACAATCATCATTAAAATACTCGTCACCATGATGATGCTGACTACGCTGGGATCTTCAAAATTACTTGTAGCTACTAATAATGCTGCGGCAAAATTACGTTGAGCTGTTCCTACTCCTAGCACTCGTTGGGTATCGATACCAGGGCCGCCCAAAAGATAACCTACGCTAAAAGAGAAGACTATGAAAACAGCACAAACTAAGATTGCACCTGTTTGTAATAAGCCAATGATATCGTTAGTGTGAACTATCAGCCTGACAACCAGACCTAAAAGTAATCCAGCATTAGATAATTTGAACAAAATCGGCTGGATAATGGGGGCGATCGCACTCAATTTTGCTTTGATGAATAACCCAATGATCAATGGGCTGACCATCATTAACAATAAGGGTTTGGCAATGTCCCAGGAGTTAATTTGTACACCTTCCACCACTAAGGGCAGTACAATCGGCATATAAAAAATTGTGCCCAGCATTAGCAACATCATTAATCCCACCGAGAAAGCTATATTGCCTTTGACTATGTGGGCAAGTTTAGGTAGTGCTGGAGGCCCTGATGCTACTGCCATGATCAGTAAGCCATCTCTGAGTGGTTCACTTAAATGTACTACTTGCAATAGTAAATATACAAAAAGTGGCACCAGCACAAAATTTGTCAGCAGCGATGATATGACTAAGCGAAGGTTGCGGAGTGGTTCCCAAATCTGTTGTACAGTTAGACTTAACCCTGCACCCAGCATGGTGAACACGATAAATGTGAAAAGTGCGAGTTTGTCGATTAGTGACAAGATTTCGTTCATGATTTTTTATCTCACGCAAAGGAGCAGAGGAGCGTAGGGGCGAGCGGAGGAGCATTGGTGTCAACTTAAGCTCAAATGTTTACCCAGTATACGTTTTACCCCACCCCCAACCCCTCCCCTTGGTAAGGGGAGGGGCGGTTTTGGCTTTAGACAAAACCGGGGTGGGGTGACACGGATCGCGATCGTAAGTGAGAAAACTGAATATCACGTCTTTACAAGGGTTTCGCGTTAAGTTGACACCAATGGCAAAGGAGCAGAGGGGCGCAGGAGAATAACCAATGCCCAATGCCCAATGCCCAATCCCCAGTCCCCAGTCCCCAATCCCCAGCCCCTATTACTTCAATTCCAGGGTAACTTGCTGTAAGTTGCCGGTGAATGCAAAAGGTGTTTGGTAAGTATCTACCGCAGGTGTGCCAGTATCTTGACCAACATCAAAGGTTTCATCTAAACCAAATCGGTAGCCTACAGTTTTATCAATGCGGCCTTCGGCAACCTGTTGATCATTAATCAAGAGCTTACCAGTACCACCTGCTCCCGGAGCGCCACCATCATAAGTAAAGTCAAATTTGATTTGGGATTTGCCGATCGCAATTGGTTGAGAAGATTGAATGATTGTGCGATCGCTATTTAATAAGTTGTAAGCAAAGGTAGGTTTACCTTCTTTCAAAAAGAAACTCCAACCCGCAAAACGTCCGCCTTGGGTGACTAAAACGCCTTCAGTACCAGATGAAGCAGCATCCACATCGGCAGTGATGCTAAAGGAGCGATTCTTAATATTGGGAGCGCTACCTTCGGGAATCCCTGCAACAGATGTGTAATAAGTAAAGCTATTGCGTCCTGTGATTAGGTTGGAACGGATTTTGACATCAAACCGTTGAAGTAAGCGATCGTCCAAGGGTAAAACTTTATATTTCTTTGCTTCCTTCAGAAATAGATTTTGTAGTTGCGCTAACTTGTCAGGGTTCTGCTTTGCTAAATCGTTGGCTTCACTGAAGTCTTTGGTAATATCGTATAGTTCCCAATTATCTTCATCAAAGGTGGTTTTGGAGACACGCTCCCAAGGTAAGCGTCCATGACGGGCGGCTGCTACCCAACCTTGATCGTAAATGCCACGATTGCCAAACATCTCAAAATACTGGGTTTTGTGATCGGATGGTACAGCAGGATTATCAAAGCTATAGACAAGGCTAGTACCTTCGATGGGTTGTTGTTTTACACCGTTGACAACCTCTGGTTCTTCAATCCCCACAGCTTCCAGAATTGTAGGCGCAATATCAATTACATGATGGAATTGGCTCCGCAGTCCACCACGATTTTTGATGCGATCGCCCCAAGCCACAACTAAACCATTGCGGGTTCCGCCGAAGTGAGAAGCAATTTGTTTTGTCCATTGGAAGGGGCTATCCACTGCCCAAGCCCAAGCTGCATGAAAATGATTGAAGGTTTTTGGCCCACCTAAATCATCTAAAGCCGCGAGAATTTCTTGAGGACTTTCTGCTACGCCATTAAAGACTTTTAATTCATTGATACTACCTGTTAAGCCGCCTTCAGCACTCGCACCATTATCGCCGGCGATGAAAAAGACTAAGGTGTTATCCAATTCACCCAGTTGATTGATCGTGTCAATGACTCTACCAATTTGTGCATCGGTATGGCTGAGGAAACCTGCAAATACTTCCGCCTGACGCGCATAAACTTTCTGCTCGGTGGGAGTGAGGGAATCCCAAGCCGGGAGTTCCGTCGGGCGAGGAGTCAGCTTAGTATCGGCGGGAATTACACCCAAGGCTAGCTGACAAGCAAAGATGTCTTCGCGTAATTTATCCCAACCTCGATCAAATTTACCCTTGTACTTGTCGATCCATTCCTTGGGCGCATGGTGTGGGGCATGGGTTGCGCCAGTGGCAAAGTAGGTAAAGAAGGGTTTATCTGGAGCGATCGCTTGTTGGGTGCGAATCCACTTAATCGCATGGTCTGCTAGATCAGGGGTAAGGTGATAATCAGGGCGATCGCTTGGTTTCTGAATATGTTGGGTATTTTCCACCAAGGCTGGACTCCATTGATTGGTATCACCGCCCAGAAATCCATAGAAGTACTCAAAACCTAAACCTGTCGGCCAGCGATCAAATGGGCCTGCTGCACTGGTTTCATAGTCTGGGGTATTGTGCCATTTGCCAAAGGCCGCCGTGTTATATCCATAGTCTCGCAATACTTCAGCGATCGTTGCCGCACTTCTAGGTAAAATCGCAGTATAACCTGGATACCCTGTGGCTAACTCCGTAACCACACCTGTACTCACAGAATGATGGTTGCGTCCCGTGAGCAATGCGGCTCTGGTAGGAGAGCAGAGTGCTGTAGTGTGGAATTGGTTATAACGCAATCCCCTTTCTGCTAGACGGTCTAAATTAGGCGTATCGATCAGACCGCCAAAGGTGCTGGTTTGTCCAAAACCGACATCATCAAGCAACACCAGCAAAACGTTTGGTGCATTTTCTGGAGCCTTAATGGGTTTGGGGAAGTCTGGTTCGGATTCTTTGTAAGTAATGCCAATTTTGCCTTGAAAAGATGGTTGGGGTAACGGCAATTTGTCGCCATAGTCCGCCCAAGCAGGTAGAGGTAAGAGACTAGAAAATATTAGCGTCAGGGCTGTCAAAAAGGCGATCGCACCAGAAGTTAACTTGAGAGATGCATACAAAGAATCTCTCTTGTGAGGATCAGTCAGTTGTGCCATTATTGTTTTTCATCAAAGGTAGTGTGCTGGAAACCAAATTTTTAACTAGCCGAAACCCGATATGAGTAGTTCCCGTATCCGGTGATTCTGATTCCCGCGCCGCCGGACGGAAGCGGCTACAGTAATTGGGAGCGCAGAGATATGATCCCCCCTTGATCACGTGTAACTTTGATTCATCGGGCTTTTTGGGATCAAAGCTTTGATTTAAGGCAATAGGATTAATTTGATGGGATTTGCGATCGTGTCCGACTTGAAAAAAATCAGTAGTCCATTCCCAAACATTGCCGGTCATATCATAGAGTCCATAACCATTGGGTGCAAAAGAACCGACGGGAGCAATGCCCAAGTGACCATCAGCTTTGGTGTTGAAAATGGGAAAAATTCCTTGCCAAGTGTTGGCTCTATGTTCAGAATATTCATTGCCCCAAGCATAGGTTGCACCATCCAAGCCACCACGGGCGGCGTATTCCCATTGGGCTTCGGTAGGTAAGGATTTTCCTGACCATTTGGCGTAGGCTAGGGCATCTTCGTAAGCTATGTGAACAACTGGGTAGTTGGATTTGCTAGCGATGCCTGCGGCGGGCTGCGCCAACGCACTGTCTGGGCCAAAGGGATGTTGCCAATTCGCACCAGTAGTCCAATGCCACCAACTCAGAAAGGAAACTTGCTTGACACCCGGTTTTGCCATCTCAAACACTAAGGAACCCGGTAATCGCTGCTCATCGGGTAAATCGGGAAACTGTTCTTGAGATAAGGGACGCTCTGCAACTGTCACATATCCTGTAGATTTGACAAATTCACCAAATTGTGCATTTTTTACCTCATATTTATCAATACAGAAGTTAGTCACCGTTACATCTCCAGGCGATCGCTCTTCCACAAAACTGGAATTATCAGACCCCATTTTGAACGTTCCTCCTGAAATCATCACCATACCTTGGGGACAGGGATTGACTGTGGCTGCTAATGCGGTTGTATTGATGAATAAGAGTGCGATCGCTATTCCCTGAATGAATATTAGTGTGAGAAAGCAATATTTTTTTTCATCTCTAATATTCTCACTTTTGCTATTTATAATTGAATGCCTGTAGTTCATCAATAAGCTTCAACTTTTCTGAAAATTTATATCATTTTGGATTTTAGATGAACAATCCCCCTTTTCGTTGTATTTTTCGGTAATCTATTTCTCGCATTACATTATTTATTGTCGAAAAATCTGTATTTTATAACAATAAATATTAAGAAAATTTTCAATCTTTGATACTATGCATAAACTGTTAACTCTAAACTCAGGCTAATTTACAATAAATATCTGAAATAAATTACCCAAATAAACGTAGACGCATTCGCAAAGCGTCTCGTCACAGGCTACCACAGAGATACAGAGAAATGAGAAGGAGAGAGTTTTTGAGCTATTTTTTTATTTGGAATTTCCTAAACTACTAAAAACCGATTAATTTACCGATGTTTTATCTAATATTGATAAATTACATCTTGTGAAAACATAAGTCAAGCACTATATATATTTAGCTACGAAAAAGCTTAACACCACCTCAGTGAGATATTGGTGTAGCCACAAAACCAGTTTTGATACACTTCTTAAACCCAGTTTTTTCGTAAAACTGGAGTACTTCCTTGGTTTGCCTTCCACTTAGGAGCATTACTTTGTAACAATTATGACTCCATGCAGATTGTAACGCATGATGCATCAGGGACTTTCCTACACCTTGGCGACGATAATCGGGATGAGTAATTACATTCTCAATTAGTCCATAGGGACGAGCGCCTCGCGTCAGATTAGGGACGATCACTAAAATACAAGAGGCAATTAAGTTTCCCTCCCAGTCTGCTACAAAGCAATTAATCTTGCGATCAGCTACGCTGGGCGGAACGCCATCGCTCAATATTTCGTTCCATATTTTCTCAATAGTTGATGCGTCAGGTAAGGGAGCATCCGTTGGGTTCAGATGTTTGTACAGGTCTAGCAGTGCTGATAATTCATCTTGCTGAACGCTGCGTATTGAAATATCCATAATTTATGTGAGGTTTTAAATTGCTTTGTAAACCCATATTTCAAACTTAGCCTCAGAGGAGAGATTAGTTTTTAAAGAGCCATAATGATTGATACAAAATTCTTCAAATTCATTTATTAATTGATGAAATATATCATCTGATACTCGCCAACATAAACCGTATGCTCGTGCTTTGAAAAAACTTATTAGCTCTTCAACCGTATTGCTAACTCTCCATTCTTTAGCTACGAAGTAATTTGATACGTAACCTTTTTGTTGTAAATATCCTTCTACATCTATCTTGTTTGTTGCTATATTAATGCTTGGTGATTTTTGCTTTGTTCCTTCATACTTAGATAGTATATCTCGAAAATATCCTTCAAATTCTCGTCTGGCTGGTGGGGTAATCCACTGACAATTGAGATAAAAGCCTCTAGACTTCAGTACTTGATCAATGTTGTCTAAAAATACTCTCCAATCAGAGACAGTATGGATCATGTGGACAGTCAATACAACATCAAAACTGTTGTCTGGAAAAGGTAATTGTGAAGCATCACCGTGAATCAGTTTCAGATTAGAAGGAGTGACATTTAATTTTTGACGGAACTGATCAAGCATTTCTTGGGAAGCATCAATTCCTGTCACAGAATAACCCCGTTTGACAAGAGGAATAACATTTAACCCTGTGCCAACACCTGGTTCTAAAAAAGAGGTTTCAGGCGTAGCACAAGTAAGCTTAAGAATAAAGTCGGCGACTTCCTCTGCAACTGATTCTGTTAGCCAGCGTGTTTGGTCATAGATTTGTGCAATATAGTCATAGTAGTTGGACTTTTTCATATCTCAGATGGGTGTGGAAGACTGAAAAGAATAAAGGTTTAAATTTAAACGCAACCAAGTAATCTACACTAACTTAGGCAGAGTATTCTGTTGACTCCAATCCTGAGAGATATATCGCACTACACTATCTGCTTGATTGGAATCAATTACATGGGTTGCGTAGCGTTTTAATTCTACAGTTGCATTGGCAACAGCGAGCGCACAATCGGCTATGCGAAACATTTCAATATCATTGTTATGATCCCCAAATACAATCAACTTCTTGCTACTCAATCCATAGGTTTCTTGTAGAGTAAGGATTGCTTGAGCTTTAGTTGCTTTATGACTATAAATTGTTAGCCAGTACCAGCCAGGAGAATAACTATTTTCAAAATGATAAGTTTCTATTCTATCACCATATCTTTCATGGATAGCGATTTCTAATTTAGAGATAATATCAGTATGGTTAATAATGGTAATACAAACGATTTGGTCGCGAAATGAATCGGTCAATTCAAAGAGCGATCGCAATCGTTTATCTTGATGAAACAATCGGTCATCAAGATACCACTGCATTCCTCCATTGATAATCTCGTTGTAATAACAGCAATCTTCTGAACCATTAAAACTGGAAATAAAAGGAACACATTTAAAACTACCAATTAACTGGTATATATCATCAACGATGTCTGGCTCAATGCTGTTGATAATCTCATGACGACCAGAAGTTAAATCAGAAATAAAAGCTCCATTGAACTCTACAATTGGCAGAGGTAGTTTTAAGCCATGCAAGGCTACACGCATAGAAACTACACTGCAGGCACTAGCTACTGTAAACAGCAGTCCTTCCTCCAATAGTTCCTGCAATTTTCTTTTACTAAACTCTGATAGAACCGCTTTGTTCGTGAGCAGAGTGCCATCTAAATCTGAAATATAGATTGTATTGTTCATCTTGAGATTCGTTAAGTTTTCTTATGTAGTAGCGAAATTATATTCGCCCAAAACTTTTCAAACGTCCTCTTAGTTCTTTGCTTGTCTCTGACTAAATATCAAACAGTTTTCCTCTCGGACGAAGTGCAAATTCAATAGAAGCGTGTTTTGATAAACTCCATATTGTGGCTTGATTTGCCGTAACTACAGGAATATTTAAATCTGCTTCTAATTCTTCGATTACTTCAAATGTTCTCCATGCCGTACAGGGCAACACAATAGCATCTGCACCTTTGTGAGATACCTCTTTGATGAAAGCTGCGGCTTCATCGGGTGACTGATACCAAAGGTAATTCTGTTTCGCTACTTCTTTTGGGCGTTCATCACCTTTAAACCCCACTATTTCAAAAGGTGCTTCATTCAAAAATGTTTTTAGGGTTTGGTTGTTCCATCCTGGATAAGGGGTGACTACAGAAATTTTCTTGACCTTGAGATGTATCAACGCTTCTAATAGAGCTAAAGCAGGCACAACAACAGGTACTCCTAGCACCTGCGTCAAACGTTGTTGTAGTTGTTCGGCAAAAACTCGCCCTCGGTAAAATGTTGCTGTTGTGAAGCCGTATGCTCCAAAATGTACCCCGGCTCTAGCTAATTTTTCTACTTCCTTAACAGCTTCTTCATTGATGTCATCCATTGATTCATAGTTCTCATAGGCATGTGAGCGTTGAGCAATCACGCGATGGCTATGAATACTGACTTGACTGGAAAAAGCACAGTGAAAGTCAGGCTCAAACGTCGTGTTACCTGCGGGTACTAGCAAGCCAAGACGGATCTGCCTACTAGAGTCAGCTTTCGAGTACATAATAATACCTCTTTTTGACAAGCCTGATTATGTCTAGATATTTATTTAGTTACACTAATAATTAGGTATGCATATTTTCATAAAGACTATATAATATTTAAAATACGCTAAATCGACCGACAAACTGTAATATATCATCTAACTGATGTAGATCCCTGCCAGTCAATTATTTAACTGCACTAATCAACACATCTCGCTTCTGTCTTATTGCTTTAGTTGGGGTTGTGCAATCTCAAATAGTCTGCATGTCACGATGATTACAAGGAAAAGATTTCA
>NZ_JABXKF010000112.1 GCF_017115165.1 Nostoc sp. LPT
CTCCTTGCACTTAGTTGTGGTTTTGACATTCATATTTCCAGGTGCAAGATGTGAGTAAAGGCACAAATCCTTCAGCAGGGGTGATTTCTCAAGTTGACACGCTGGAATTTACAGGTAGTGGATTGACTGCGAAAAATCTGCAATTAACTCAAAATGGCAACAATCTAGAAGTTACTTTTGAAGATACAAGCAATACCAAAGTCATTCTGCAAAACTTAAAATTAGAAAATTTGGATAACCTCCCAGCATCTGATACCAGACAAGCTATCAGCAATATCCTGTTTGATAATGAGACGAGCATCGTTGACAGTTTTGATGTCTTCGATGCCAACTCCACTCAAACTAACTTGTTTAACAAGAGCAGGGTGACTTTCCTCAATGACCTGAACAATAACATCACGGGTTTTGACTACTCCAACGATGTGATTAATGGTCAGGGAGGTGATGACATCATCGACGGTAAGAGGGGCAATGATTTGCTGCGCGGTGGTACTGGTAATGATACCCTCATCGGTAATTTTGGCGATGATACTCTCGTTGGCGGTGCGGGTGCTGACAGATTCCTTTACGACAACAATTCTAGTGTAGATACCATTAGTGACTTCAACAGTTCTGAAGGTGACAAGATTGTACTGAATAAGACTACCTTTAGTGCGATCGATTTTACTGCCGGAACAGGTTTTTTCAGTTATCCAAGTAATTTTCAAGTCACTAATTTAGGCCAAGCCAGCACAGCCAAAATTGTCTACAACCCTATGAGTGGGCAATTGTTTTACAACCAAAATCGCAGTGCAGATGGTTTCGGCAATGGCGGTCAATTTGCGACTCTGGTTGGTGCGCCAAATCTCTCGGCATCTGATTTTATCGGCCTTGCGTAATTCGCTTGGAACACCAAACTTTGAGTTCCAAACAGCAAACTTTGAGTTGAGAACAGCAAACTTCGAGTTTGGAACAGCAAACTTCGAGTTCCAAACAGCAAACTTTGAGTTGAGAACAGCAAACTTCGAGTTTGGAACAGCAAACTTCGAGTTCCAAACAGCAAACTTTGAGTTAAGAACATCAAACTTCGAGTTTGGAACAGCAAGCTTTGAGTTGAGAACAGCAACCTTCGAGTTGAGAACAGCAAACTTTAATACCATTTTGCACAAACTCGGATAGATATAGATCAATACGGTTCAGTTAAGGCTAAAACTCTGTTATCAAAGTCAATTTTTTAACGAACCGCCAATACCCAGAGAACGCAGAGACAAGAAAGAAATGCTTAACTGAACTGTATTGGTTCTTATTTTTAATTTATGCAAGAAGTCTATTATTCAAGTGAACAAGTTTTGTATATAGTCCTTCGTTGGTTAAGCATGAAAGAAACCGGAACAAATGGTAGTAGCAACAACAGGTAAAGTAAATACAAGCTAAATCAACGAAACCTTTGCTATATCAGAATTACGAATTCCGCCCAGTACTACTAACCTTCAACTTAGGATAAGCAATCCGTTTGTGATGAAATTGCTGCCAAACATCCACAAATATCTGGGCAATTTGTGACATTTCTTCTCGTTTTAGTCCTGAATCAACGAGTTGATTGTCTTGCCATTTGGCACGCAGAATATTATTTAGCATTGCTAAAGCTTGTTCGCTGGAAACATCTTTGAGCGATCGCTTCTCTCCCACAGATTTAGCCGATACTTGCAGCGATCGCAGCGCTGCTTCACAAGAATCTGCTAACATAACAATTCCGGTTTCCCGTGATTGGGGAATTGGGCCATCGTAGCGAAAATCTGCGTCGTCTACAGTTAAACTTGGATCTGACTGAGCCATTTGCTGGGCTTGGTGATGGAAATAAGCAATCAGCATCGTTCCCTGATGTTCTGGAATAAAAGCTTGAATCGCCGTAGGTAAAAGGTGTTTACGTGCCATTACCAACCCTTCAGTTACGTGCTTTTTGATAATTTCTGCACTCTTCCAAGGATCTTTAATCTCTGTATCGTGTTTATTCGGCCCGCCCATTTGATTTTCAATAAAGCCAAGAGGGTCGTGCATTTTGCCAATATCGTGATATAGTGTTCCAGCCCTGACTAGTTCAACATTGCATCCTAATTCTTTGGCAGCAGCTTCAGCAAGAGTGGCTACAAGCAGCGTATGTTGAAAAGTTCCCGGAGTTTCAGTAGCGAGTCGTTTTAATAAAGGGCGGTTAGGGTTCGCCAGTTCTGCTAGGCGAATTGGGGTAACTAAATCAAAAACTTTTTCTAGATAAGGACTCAAACCCAAGGCGATAACACTCCAGCCTAAGCCGGATAAAGCAAATAATCCTGCTTCTTGGAAGACAATATACCAGGTTGAACCAAATACTTGACCAATTAAGATTTTAACAATCAGGTAAATGCCACCCTGAGTTAAAGCGATCGCAACGCCTAATAATGCCAACTCTTCACGCGATCGCAATCGTTGGGCAATGTAACTACCTAATATTCCTCCTCCTACACCAGCTAAAAGCGCAGCCTTGCTCATATCCAAGCTAATGACTAATATTGGCAACAGCAAGCCGACAACTGTTA
Source organism: Nostoc sp. LPT (assembly GCF_017115165.1). Lineage (GTDB taxonomy): Bacteria > Cyanobacteriota > Cyanobacteriia > Cyanobacteriales > Nostocaceae > Nostoc. The sequence continues at coordinate 2,553 of NZ_JABXKF010000112.1, forward strand.
ACCCTAAAGTCGGGCCGTAAAAGCTTCCCAACAATAAACCAAGAGCGCTCCAGGTGGTATAGGGCAATCCGATCATAATCACTCCTGGCACACTCAGAGTTAGCAATAACACCAGTAGGCGATCGCGTTGTCGCAATTCGTAATCAATATGGCGTTCTACCCAGACAAAAATGCCAATAGCGATCGCAATAACGCCTCCTAACTTCACCAACTCCTGCCACTTTACCTGCCGGCGAACCAGGTGATAATGCTCCAGTACCTCAAAGTTCCATGCAGTAATCTGCTCTCCTTTTTTGACAATCACCTCACCATGCCGTACCTTCACCATCGCACGTGGCACATCAGCCGCAGCCTTTTGAGCGTTTTGTCTAGTTTGTTCTTCATCTTTTTGCAGATTCGGCTTGAGTACAGCTAACAACAGGTTTTTTGCCAAAGTTTCAGCCGATTCTGGTACAAAGGTCTGTAATTGTAAACTCACCGCATCTTGCAAGATATTTTTTGGCAGTCCCTGTGGGATGCCTTGGGTGAGAATCCGCTTTAGACTTTGATGGATTCCCATTTGTGTTTTTTCCCATTCCACATCTGATAAATCCAAAAGTAGAGATTCCTCGTATACTGCTTCTGGGGTAAGAGTCTTTAACTGTAAAAGTTTGGCAGTAGCTTGGGTATATTTTTGGCGTGTTTGGGAAATTTGGGCAATTAGTAAAGACAAGCTTTTCTCAGAAGTTATCAGGCGGTAAGATTCTAGTTCTGCTACAGCTTGAGTAAAATCAGTGTTTTGAGAAAAATCTACTGGCTGTGTCTTTTCTAGACTCTGGGTATCAGATTTAGATGTGATGCGTGGCTGGCGTTTCTGATTGGGTGCAGCTATGGATGATGGACGGGATGCAGGGGTGGTTTGTCCGATTCCCTTCTGCTGCTGATTTTTACTATTTTCTACAGCCGATAGCAATGCTTGCCATTCCAACTCAGAACAAGAACGGAGGTAACGTTGGGTAGAGATGGATAAAACGACAGAATCAAAAAAAGGAAAAGCTCCAGCAACAGCGCGAATTTCATTGCCATCATTTAGAAGTTGTTGCAAATTTTCGTTAATCTTTTCGTTGATTCGCGCATCAAGCATTAACACCTGTAAGGAGCTTGTACTGACAGCTTTGCGCTCGGCTTCTGTTTTTTTCTGATCTTCGATGCTAGCTGTGTAAGGTGCTGTAATCGTTTGGGGCGCGGGATGTCCTATTTGGAGTTGAGTCTGATTGTATAATTTATGCCCAATAATACCTGTGAGAGACACTACAGCGATCACCAAAATCACCGAGTAACGCTGTTTATATGCCCAATTTAAAGCGACTACATAAATGCTACTCTTAATTTTGACAGATTTTGCCTTTGAGTTTAGCGCTCTTTCTTGTTTTCGGCGTTCGCTTTTCTCATTAGTTTTTGATAAAAACAGGAATACATTCTTGAGCATAGTCCTTAGTAGTTCCCTTCTATGGGTTTTACCTTTGGGACTTCTGATTAACTTTCCCTTACGGCGTAGTGTTTTGTACTGTCGCCGCCAGTGAGTCAATTGCTGGTTCAAGAACTGCAAAAATTGATGCATTTTCATTATCTCTACCTGCAATTGCCGACTTTGATAGTTCAAAAAAAGACAATCATCAGGAAAGTTCGATCTGCGGCGGCTGCAACTCGGTGGCGGGGCTTTTTTATTGCTGATTTGCCACAATAGCTAACTACAGAATCAGTCCAAGGGTTTACTGAAAAATTCTAGTATATGAGACTAATACACTCTGGCGGAAGTTTGCCAACCTTTAACCCCTTATCTGGTTAATTTAAGATTAACGCGACCGAATAACGCGAGGAGCTGCGTAAACTGAAAGCAAAGCCACCTCACATCCCTCCTCTGTTAACTCTTTTGGGTTTAAGGTAAGATTATACACTCCTGACCACACCCCCACAAATGCATCGGTCAATTCTAACATTTGGGAAAAGCTAGTTAGTCCCCATGCTGGAGAATTCCTCTGCAAGAGCAGGACTTGCCAATTTACAGGAATTCCGCCTGTACCGTTATATGCTCCCGACAAAGCACCAGTAATTGCACCTGTAGCCTGTGAGCTTAGAAGCGTAGCATCTTGCACTTTAGCCTGCAAAACTGTCAGGCGAAAGTCTTCCAAGGTACTCAAAAAGCAGTAAAATGCCATAGCAATAGTGTTACTGAGTTTTTCTTCCTTAGCAAACTCAGCTTGCGTCGTTGATAATCCAGCCCCTTGCTCTAGTAAGTTCTGGACTCTTAATAATTTTTTTGGTATTGATGTCGGTGTTTCTCCGATAAAAGAAATTGTCTGTGGGATAAGAGTTAGAGGATCAAGTTTTTCAGTTAGGGCAAGAGCGATCGCATATCCTACTGCTAGCGTTCCATCCTTGATTACTGGGTCATCCTCCCAGATTTTCAACACACGCAGCAAGTTTTGTCGGAGCTTAATCGGATTTTCGTGAAAAAAAAGTGCTACTGGTAATGTTGCAATAATTATTTTTATTGAGATGTCATCAGTTGCTACTAAATGAGGAGATTCTTCTTGCTGACGCTCTATCCAATCATCTAAATCTAATCTACCCAACGCAATCAAACTCTGGATACCCAGAACTGGCATTCTGCCTAAATCTAGGTAACTCTCAAACTCTACTTTACCATCGGAAGCTAAACTTCCCCCCAAGAATGCTCCGAGTAAAGTTCCTTTAAACCGACTTATAGGAGAGTAACGCATAAATTATGTAGTTAAAAGTGAGGAATGAGAGTTAATGAAATATTACTAATTCCCAACTTTACTACCAACTACCAATTTCTAACTCCTAACTCCTAACTCTTAAATGATCTATCAAAGCTTGTAAGCCCAATAAGTAACTTTGAACGCCAAAACCACTTATTTGCCCGATCGCAACTGGGGCGATGTACGAATGATGGCGAAATTCTTCCCGGCGGTAAATGTTACTCAGATGTACTTCCACTGTGGGCAAATTAACAGCAGCGATCGCATCTCGCAAGGCCACACTTGTGTGGGTGTATGCTCCTGCATTAATCAAAATTCCCTGATGTTGCCCTAACGCACCATGAATAGCATCTACCAAAATTCCTTCATGATTTGACTGCAAAGGAAAAACTTTCGCCTGTAATTTGAATGCTTCTTCTTCTAACAGGCGGTTAATTTCAGCTAGTGTCAACGAACCATAAATTCCTGGTTCTCGCTGTCCTAGCAAATTTAAGTTTGGCCCATGCAGTGCCAGAATACTTAAGGGTTGCAACGTCGAGTTTACCACTGTGGGGTTAGTGGCGACGGCGCGAGCGATCGTTCACAGGAATCGGAATCAGTTCCGGTTCCGGTTCAGCCTCTGGCCCTAATAGGCTTTCGATTAGCCTACGAGCTAATTCCTTAAGCTTTTCCAGCACCTTTTCTATATAGTCCATGAACTGATCGCTCCTGAGATACTACCTCAATTTTTGATTAACAGGTACGCAGAAAATGACATACTTTCGCACCTCTGGCTTCCAATCGGGCTGATACACAATCCCGTATTTGGGAAATAAGCCACTTCTAAAATTTAGTGTTGTGTTTTCCCTTACTTTTTAGAGTATCACACTTAAACCTACTGAACTGTATCCTATCAAGGATGGATATCAAGGGTCAAGAGTTAAAAATCGCACTTTAGATAGACTCTTGAGTAGGAATTTTAGATTTTAGATTTTGGATTAAGAGAATTTTGAGATTTATGCCTCGTCCATTATGGGCGAAATAAATCTAAAATCTCAAAGACGCTCGGTCGTCGCTAACGCTACGCTATCGTAAATCTAAAATCAAAAATTGCTTGACTTGTCACTAGTACAGCTTGGCGGAAATAAACATACCATTTCAAATGGCGCAAGAGCTTGGAATACAATTATGCGTGACTTTTGAGTTTTGACTTTTGACTTTTGAATTCCGCCTTGCGGTACTAGCCTTCTGTGCCCTTTTTCTTTGTAGCGGTTGTTGATGATTTAGCAGTTGACTTAGATTTGGAAGTCGTTGATTTACTCGTTTTGCGAGTCGATTTCCCGGTCGATGCCTTAGCTGCCAACAAATTCAGCGCCGCCGCTAAGGTTACATCTTCTACCGTTTGACCTTCTGGGATACTGACATTAGTTTTGCCATGCTTGATATAAGGGCCATAAGGGCCATCGTAGATATTAATTGTTTCCCCGTCCTCTGGATGCGTACCCAATTCGCGCAAGGCTGCTTTGGACTTGCTGTTGGTGGAACTGCGTCCCTTTTTTGGTTCGGATAACAATTCCAGTGCACGTTCTAAGCTAATTGTCAACACATTGTCAGCAGCTTTCAGAGAGCGGTAGTCTTTCCCCTCCTTACCCTGGTCATGAACCACATAAGGGCCAAAGCGTCCCAAACTTGCTTGAATTTTGCCGCTAGTAACTGGATGAACTCCTAATGTCCTGGGTAGTGCCAACAGACCAACAGCCATTTCCAGGGTAACGGTTTCTGGGGTGACACCTTTGAGTAGGGAGGCTTGTTTCGGTTTGGGGTTTTCGTCGGTTTTGTCACCCAATTGGACATAAGGCCCATAAGCACCAATTTTCACATAAATTGGTTCGCCAGTTTCGGGATGGCGACCTACTTGGTCAGGGCCAGTGATTTTTTGTCGCAGCAATACTTCTACCTGTTTGGGGTCGAGGTCAGCTGGTGTCAGGTCTTTGGGAATTGAAGCGGTGATAACTCCTTCACCATTTTCGACTTCAATATAAGGGCCATATTTACCAATGCGGACTTTGGCATCTAGATTCTCAAGTTCTACAGTCCTAGCTTTGGTGGCATCAATTTGACTTTCCCGTTCTTTTACCAGGGTTTCTAGCCCTTTATCTCCCAGATAAAATTGCTGCAAGTAGGGCAACCATTTCGCTTCACCTGTGGCAATGTCATCGAGGGTTTGCTCCATCTTCGAGGTAAAACTGGGGTCAACAATGTCTGGAAAATGTTTTTCCAGCAAGTCGGTGACGGCGAAAGCGGTGAAAGTGGGAATGAGAGCGTTAGTCACCAAATGGGCATAACCCTTGTCGATGATTGTGCCAATGATGCTGGCGTAGGTACTGGGACGACCGATACCTTCGCTTTCTAAGGTTTTCACTAAAGTTGCTTCTGTGTACCTAGCTGGCGGTTGGGTTTCGTGCCCAACAGCTTCTAGCTCTGTACAATTTGGACGATCTCCCACTTTCAGATTCGGCAAAATTACTTCCTGGTCTTCCAGTGCTGCTTCCGGGTCGTCTGAACCTTCAACGTATGCACGTAAGTATCCTGGAAATTCAATCCGTTTGCCAGAAGAACGAAATCCAGCGTCCTCCACTTGCAATTGCACGGTAATTTGAGTTTGGCGGGAATCAGCCATTTGACAGGCGACAGTCCGCTTCCAAATCAAATCGTAAACGGCAAGTTCTCGACCGCCCAAACCAGTTTCTTGGGGAGTGCGGAAGCTGCTACCCGCTGGACGAATTGCTTCGTGCGCTTCTTGTGCGCCTTTGGATTTGGTAGTGTATTGCCGGGGTTGGGGACTGAGGTATTGTTGACCGTAAAGCTTTTCTACACAACTGCGAGCAGCTGCGATCGCTTGATCTGACAAATGCACCGAATCTGTCCGCATATAAGTAATATACCCTTGCTCGTACAAATTCTGGGCAACCCGCATTGTGTCACGGGCTGAGAGGCGCAGTTTCCGGTTAGATTCTTGTTGCAACGTCGAGGTGGTGAACGGTGGCGACGGTTTGCGCGTCACTGGGCGTTCCTCAATATCGTTAACACTCCAGGTTTTCCCAGTTAGGCGTTCCTTGAGCGCTACCGCTTGTTCTTCGTTGAGCAGCAAGACATTACGACCTGCGGTAATTTGTCCAGTCGTGGCGTCAAAATCACTGCCGTTAGCGATTTTGGTTCCTGCCAATGTTACCAATTGGGCAGCAAAGGGGGTTTTTTCCTTTGACAAACTAGCTTTCAAATCCCAGTACGTACCCTCATGGAAGGCGCGGCGTTGGCGTTCCCTAGTGACTAAAAGCCGCACAGCTACAGATTGCACTCGGCCAGCAGATAATCCCCAGGCGATTTTTTTCCATAGCAAGGGAGACAGGGTATAGCCCACCAGTCGATCTAAAATCCGCCGGGTTTCTTGAGCACGAACCAACTGCTCATCAATATTGCGGCAGTTTTTCAGAGCTTTTTTAATCGCGTCTTGGGTAATTTCGTGAAACACCATCCGCTTAGTCGGAACTTTTGGCTTCAGCAATTGGTATAAATGCCAACTAATGCTTTCACCTTCCCGGTCTTCGTCCGTTGCCAGAATCAGTTCATCTACATCCTTGAGGGCATCTTTGAGCTGGGTAACAATTTTCTTTTTGTCTTTCGGGACAACATATACCGGTTCAAAGTCGGCGTCCACATTTACCCCTAGCTGCGCCCATGTTTCCCCCTTGACGGCAGCGGGAATTTCACTAGCCGACTGGGGTAGGTCACGCACATGACCCATAGACGCCTCCACCCGATAGCCTGATGGCAGGTAGTTGCGAATGGTACGAGCTTTGGTTGGAGATTCGACGATGACGAGGGTTGACATGGAAATTTCAATAAAAAGAAGAGCTACTAAGCTAAACAGTCAAATTGAAGTAACTTTTGCAAATTGTCAAGATAAATGGTCACGCTTAGGGCGGTGATTTAATCCTCACATAAACTGCCTGCTTGGGAGAAAATCCGCTGAACTTAGGGCCCAGTCTGTCCCAGAGGATAAATGAGGGTACGCTGGGTCTGAATTTCCAGCTATTTCAATCTTTAACTTATCTAACGCATAATTGGCGACTACAGTTTTCAAAATATTCTTTAATTGGGTATGGGGCATGGGGAATGGAGAGTGGGGAGCAGGGGAGCGGGGGAGCAGAAAAGAAGTAAGTTGCAGTAAGTTTTTCCCCTCTGCCCCTTTGCACTTCTGCCTCTTGTGCCCAATCAATGCTCAATGCCCCACTCTAATAGAGCTTGTGCCAAAATTAAATCAAACTTGAGAGCAAAAGCGAAGTGGGATTTGTACCCATGTCAGGAAAGCAAAATCATGCAACCAATTCGTCAGGGTGATGTTATCTTACTACCTGTGCAGCAGGTTGAAGGACAAAAAATACCCCATTTAACTTTGGCAGAAGGCGAAGTTACAGGTCACAAGCATCATATTACTGAGGGAAATGCAGAATTATCTGAAAAATATAGCACCCTATATTTACGTGTTATTTCAGAGTTGGCATTGCTAGCTCATGAGGAGCATAAAGCTATTTCTATTCCCCAAGGTGACTGGATGGTGAAAATTCAACGGGAATACGAGCCTGAAGGTTGGCGTTATGTCGCTGATTGAAAAGTTAACGCCTGAGCAAGAGGCTTTGATTCGAGTTTATCGGGAAAAGTGGAGAGCGATCGCGCTTTCAACTGAGCGGATTGATAAAGAAAAGGTGGTAGAAGCGGTAAAAATTGGGTATATAGCAATTCGTAAACAAGAGCCTAAAATTATATTTTGTGATAGCCCGTATGCTGGTCTTAAAATTGTAATTCAGAAGCGACTAAAACATCGATTAAATATTGAATTTAATAACCAACTTTTGTACAAGTTTAGAAATGAATTACGTAGCCAAGTTGCATGGCAGCTACAAAGCCAACTAATGGCAGAAATACTTACTGTCGTACTACCAGATTTAACTATATTAGAAGACACATTGAGAGTTGAATTAAAAACTCAACTTCTACTCACAACAAATCTTCGTAGTCCTTGGTTCAAAGCTCAGTTATATTCAAGCACGTGCAGTTGGGTAGATTTTTATATTTCGGTATTAAATTGCTCTTACAACCAAATACAATGGCAAGCTTTACAGTCGCTACTAAAGTATTGTAGTTGGATTCTGCCTTACGAAAATATTTGTATTGTCTGCGATCGCCCCCTTCACCTGCGCTTCGACAATCAAAATCGCCTCCACGCTGAAGGTGAACCCGCCATTGAATTTATTGATGGATATAGCCTATACTCCTACCACGGCGTAACCTTGCCTGAAAAATACGGTAAAAGCCACCCGCAGCAATGGCAATCTCAATGGCTTTTATCAGAGGAAAATGCCGAACTACGGCGAGTACTAATTCAAGGTATTGGTTACGCCAGAATTTGCCAAGAACTACAAGCTATTGAATTAGATAATTGGCAAGAATATACAGTATTAAAAATTGATAACAATGTGGATATCGAGCCGATTTATTTATTAAAAATGACTTGTCCTAGCACAAGCTTTATTCATGCCTTGCGAGTTCCACCAAGTATGAACTCAGCACGTGAAGCGATTCGCTGGGTTAATTGGGGAGTAGATCCAGAAGAATTTGGTGTGCAAACATAATTGCTTAAGAGACTTTCCCCATTTATAACTGGTTAATCGCTACCTAATTTCTTGATAAAATCTCCATGTTCAGCAGACTGCAAACCTGTTTGTAAAACCTTCAACACACCCTGCATATTACCTGCTAATAACTCCGTCGCCGCTAACCACAACCCTGGAAATACCCGACTTCGCAAAACGCCTTCATTGTCAAGTATTAATTCCAGATATTCACCCTGTTCAAGAGAAAACCAAGTCAATTTTTGGTCTAAAACTTGCCAAACAATATATTCTTTGACACCGTTGCGACGATAAGCCTGTTTTTTGCCATGAAGATCAATAGCCGCACTACTAGCAGCAATTTCCACAACTAACTCTGGCGCACCTTCAATATAATCATCTTCACTCAGCCGCGTTTGACCACCTGCTTCCGGTACAATCAACAGAACAGCATCGGGTTGAGGTTCGTTATCTAAGTCTAAGCGGACGGTAGGTTCAACTCCCAATGCTACACCAGAAGTCGCAGCTTCGTAAGTACCAAGCCATGTCAAAATCCAACCATGCGGTTGACCGTGACTTCGGAAACGCAGAGCAGCAGGCATAATATAGACAATTCCTTCGGTTAATTCAGCTTTTTTCAGGTTAGGAGTGGCATTATAGCGACGCTCAAATTCATAGCGGGTGAGCTTGTCGCCATTTTCCAAAGGAGGAATTGTCCAAGGCTGAGAGGGTGTTTTCACCATAATTGTTGTGAAAATGAGCTTGTGTACATGTTAGCGAATTAGATAAAAACGCAACTGACTAAGGAATGAGAGATTATAGCGGTTCTCGTTTAGATGCAATACACTTTGACCTCTCTCCTAAAAGGAGAGAGGCTTTGAATTTTACTCCCCAACGCTAGTAGGGAAGGGACTGGGGGTTAGGTCTAATTTACCGAAATATTAAGATTTTTTTACAAAACTAACAGGAATGTTGTTTAAAAAGATAGCCGCATCTCAAGCAGTAAATAGGTTTCACCCATATCGCCTCCCCTAAAACCCGCAACAAACCTTATTTTTTTTCAGCCAGCAGGTTTGAGAAAATCAGAAACGATTTAATAATCAAGCAGCTATAAGTAGATGGGCTGAATTCAAAGATAATACCTCTCTCCAAACCTCTCCCCTTCTTTACCAACGGCACGCTGGGCGATGCCTACGGCGGTAAACTACGCACAGAAGGGGTTGATGGTAAGCTCTATCTTATATTTTTTACGCCCACTTACTTAGTTATTTGAGTTTAAAAGGGAGACACAGACATGAAATTGGCTTACTGGATGTATGCTGGCCCAGCCCACATCGGCACTCTGCGAATCGCTAGTTCTTTTAAAAATGTTCATGCGATCATGCACGCCCCCATTGGCGATGACTACTTTAACGTCATGCGCTCGATGCTATCACGGGAGAGGGATTTTACTCCGGTGACAACCAGTGTCGTCGATCGCAACGTTTTAGCACGCGGCTCTCAAGAGAAGGTGGTAGATAACATCGTCCGCAAGGATGCCGAGGAACACCCAGATTTGATTGTGTTAACTCCCACCTGCACCTCCAGCATTTTGCAAGAGGATTTACACAACTTTGTCGAACGGTCGCAGTTGGAAGCAAAAGGAGACGTAATGCTGGCGGATGTGAACCACTACCGCTACAACGAACTGCAAGCCGCCGATCGCACTTTGGATCAAATTGTCCAATATTACATCGAAAAAGCCCGGAAGCGGGGCGAATTGGCTGAGGGCAAAACAGCAAAGCCCTCGGTTAACATTATCGGTACTACCACCCTTGGTTTCCACAACAATCACGACTGCACCGAACTGAAACGACTGATGGCTGACTTGGGAATTGAGGTAAATACCTTAATTCCCGAAGGTGCTTCGGTGAAAGACTTGAAAAAGATGTCCCAAGCCTGGTTTAACCTAGTACCTTACCGCGAACTCGGTTTGACCACAGCCCGTTACCTGGAAGAACAATTTGGCACACCTTATATAGACATTACTCCAATGGGTGTAGTGGAAACTGCCCGTTGTATTCGCAAGATTCAGCAGGTAATTAATGCTCAAGGTGCAGAAGTTGACTACGAAAACTTCATTAATGAGCAAACCCTCCATGTCTCTCAGGCTGCTTGGTTCTCCCGTTCGATTGACTGTCAAAACTTGACTGGCAAAAAAGCTGTGGTGTTTGGTGACAATACCCACGCCGCCGCCATTACCAAGATTCTGGCGCGAGAAATGGGGATTCATGTTGTTTGGGCTGGAACCTACTGTAAATATGATGCAGATTGGTTCCGCGAACAAGTTAGCGAGTATTGCGATGAAGTGCTAATTTCCGAAGATCATGGTGCAATTGGGGATGCGATCGCTCGTGTCGAACCCTCTGCCATTTTCGGCACGCAAATGGAACGCCACGTTGGTAAGCGCTTGGATATTCCTTGCGGCGTAATTGCTGCACCAATCCACGTCCAAAACTTCCCCATTGGTTATAAACCATTTATGGGTTACGAAGGCACGAATCAGATTACAGATTTGATCTACAATTCCTTCACTTTGGGAATGGAAGATCACCTATTAGAAATCTTCGGTGGTCATGATACCAAAGAAGTTATTACTAGGGGAATTTCTGCTGATTCTGATTTGAATTGGACAAAAGATGGTCAAGCAGAATTGAATAAGATTCCTGGATTTGTTCGCGGCAAAGTGAAGCGTAATACTGAGAAATTTGCCCGCGATCGCGGTTTCAAGGAAATCAATGCTGAGGTATTGTACGCCGCGAAAGAAGCTGTCGGGGCTTAGTTTAGCGGGTTAGCTTATATTGCTTTAAAGTGAGGAGTCAAAAATACTCCTCACTGTTTATAAAGCATTATTTAAATTCACAAATAATTTTACATATACTTAATAGACGAAATATGTATAATAAAACTTGATACCTTATACCTTCTTTCTACATTTATGAAGTTTATTCAAGTTGGTGATCGGCTTATTAACTTAAGTGCCATAGCCATTATTGAGCTTTCTGAAGATAAGATTACTATGCTATTAGCAAATTCTACTCAAGAGCGTCTTGAGTTTTCTGGGCAAATAGCCCAAGATATCAAAGATTACTTTAATAATCAAAAATTAGTGGATATAGTACCACCACCACCAAGACCACCTCTAGAAGCAGTATAAAAATTGGTATTATGACTAAATTATCTACATTCATTCATACAGAAACAACACTTTTCATAGTGTTAATTATATATTTTCTCAATCTTTATAATATAAATCTAGTGCAGCACCAAGAAATTTCATTGCGATCGCGGTTTCAAAGAAATCAACGCTGAGGTGTTGTACGCCGCCAAGGAAGCTGTAAGGGCTTAGTTTCGGGATTAGCAAATTTTGATTAGTGGCGTTACTTAGACATAACGCCCTTACTATTATCAATAATTGTAAAGATAATCCTCAGGATTGCTGAGGTCATCCACATAGCCGTAATCCATAGATTTATCATAAGCTTCTTCAGTAAAATAGCCTTGGTTATAAGAATTATCAATTTCCTCAGCATCAAAAAATTTTAGTTCTGATAAATACCTATTATCAGGTTTAGATTTATCAGAGTGTTTAAATTCTCCATTAGGAACAGAGTTAATATTTTCTAATATAGTTTTTGCTAAATTTCTGTTATAGATTTTTGGATCGCTATTAGCAATTTCTTGAATTATTGGAAATGCATATTTAGGCAGGTTGATTAGAGAAAGAGCTTTTAAAGCGTATTGCCTAACCTGTGGTGCAGGGTAAGTTAGATTATCTAATAAAAGACGAATAACTAAAGCGGAGATATTTTTGTAACTATTGGCAAGCTTGTGTATCGCTGAAGCAGCTAATCTTTTTTCGTCATAGGAGCTTTTTTTAGAGAGATATGGAATAAGATAGAAAATCGCTTCTTCTCGATTTGATTCCCCTAACTCAAATGGAGTCCATTTAGCCAGCTTATCAGGTTGGTTATTTTCACAAAAAAGTTTTGCAGATGTTTGAAAATCTTTAATAGCTTCTTCCTTTTTTTTTAATTTATAGTAACTCTTTCCTCGACTGTAGTATGCTGCAACTAGGTTAGGATTAATCTGTAATGCTTGGTTAAATTCTTTGATTGCTTCTTGATACTCTCTAAAGTGTAAACGAACTCTTCCACACTGATAATGCTGAGTAGCGTTATTGGATTGTAGAGGTAAAACTGTACTATCTACTCCTAATAAATATTGACGAATTTTTTCTAGCTGACGATTAGCATTTAAATATTTAGGAGTTATACAGAGTGCCTGCTTTAAGTCTTCAACTGCACCATCATAATTGCCTATTTCAGCTTTGGTGATGCCTCTATAGTAATAAGCATGGGAACTATTAGGATTCAGACTTAATGCTTCATTCAAAGCCATAATTGCTCCTTGCTTATCTCCATTCTGAAGAAGGTCTACTCCTAAGTTAAAAAAATGAGCAAAAGCTGAACTCTCTGGCATGGCTACACCCTCTAAATACACATCTACATTTTATGTTTTAGATTTATTGGGTAGCCTCATAAATTATACGGTTTAAAGTTTATTAATATATGATATATACATGGCAGTTTAAAGTGATTCTACTAATAAAGATTAAACTTATGGATGATTATTGTCATCTGATAAAATCAAGGACTAATTATGCGCTGAAGTCCAGTCAAAACAGGTTCATACTCGTCAGGTGTCAAACTCCTGCGATAATCAACAATACGGTTAACATCTAAAACTCTGACTTGATCTAATAAAGCAATAGATGGCGAACTTAATCCAGCAACTCCTGCTGCAAAACGTGGATATAAATCTGGTGAGGCGATTGCCCACGTTTGCCCTCTATCAGTAGTCATGGGAATTACAACTATTAACGAAAAGCGAGGTATCCCCAAGCGGTTTGGGAACCCTACAACAATTGCAGGTCTATAACCTTCTTGCTCACGACCTTGAGGGTTTTGTTGAAGAAAACGTGCTGTTACAACATCCCCAAACTGTAAAGAACGAGTTGTCATTCTTCAACAATCACTACTCCCATCCCAGGAATATACTTAATAGGCAAACCTTTATTTAGTTCGCCAGGTTGCCAATCATAAGGTTCATAGCTACCCAAATTTGATAAGTCAGTCTCTAGCCATCCTGCATCAGATTCTTCATCTAATTCTTCACTGACTACAGATAACTGAGATTTTTGATAATTCTCCTTTCGCCATTCTAGAAACTGTACGAAATCTAGAACTTCCTGCTGTGCATTGTCTGGAAGGCATTCTAGTTTTTTCAAAATCTTTTCTTTGAGAGAATCCATGCTTGCAGCCACGATGTTTACTGAACAGTGTAACTTATAGGTTCTATCTTTCAGAATAGGCTTTTTTGTCAGTTTTGAATTAGATATGACTTTACAGATAATTTTAGTTAGTTTTGTTACATTGCTTAAAAAATAATGCCTACGGCGGACTGCGGCTACGTACCTCGAACTATTACAAAAACTTAGTGCGATCGCTTGTATTTTTCTCGCAATTGTGGCAAGTAATTATAACTGTTCACACCAATAAATTTAATAATGTTAGTTCGGTTTTGTAATAAGACTGAAAAGCAAGAAGCTTTTCAGTCCGTGATAATTTGTTGCACAACTGCGGTAACTGGGACTTAATTTAGTTTTTGTTTTTGGATTTGTTCCCATTGCCCTTGAATACTTTGTAATGCCTTCAAGGTGCGATTTAAACGAGCTTTTTTTAACTCAGGAGTCTCTTTTTGGAATAAACTCGGAGAATTTATTACTTTATGTAGTTCAGATTGGGTGGAATGCAAGCGATCGCTCAAACAGCGTTCAAAGACTTCACCATTACCACTGCTCACATTTTCTACTAATTGGCGATATATATAGTCTTTAGAACTGATTTGACTATTGATATCAGTATTAACAATTTCCTCGATTAACTTGTGGTAGCAGTCAGATAAGGAATCAGATAGTGGGGCCGGCGTAGGTTCTGCTAGATTATTTGTTTCAGAAGTAGAGGGATCGGATATTTCTTCTTTAGTTGGCGTTACGAAAGTTTCCTCAGAACTAGGGGATTCTTCTTTAGTTGGTGTTGGTAAAGTTTTCCGAGAATTTGTAGGTGAAGAATTTGCTTTAGAATTAGATAAGTAATAATCTGCTAAAGAGCCGCAGAGAAACTCTTCACGAAAGCGGTTTATTTTGGCAAGTGACTGGATTTTGCGGTAACGACGTTTCTGATACCATAAACCAGAAATGAGTAAGCCTGCGATCGCTCCTATGCCAACTCCTGTAATAGCAACTTTGGCGTCTTCTAAAGCTTGATTTTGTTGCCCAGATTTGACAGTCGCATTGGAAGATGCACTTTGAGCAATAGCATAGTGACTCGCTGAACTTAGCTGCACGCTAGTAACGATCGCCGCAGCCGACAGTATAAATCTAAATACTAACTTTGATTTCCACATAATTTTACAGGTTAAAAATATGTTGTCTATTTCTGGAAACTAACCGCCTCCCCAAGGAGTGAATAGTTAAGAATCAAACTAACTAAATCCCTCTTTTACGAAGGAAGTTCCACTCCACTCATATAGAAAATCAACTTTGTCAACAATAGTTTACGGAAGATGTTCTTATTTTTTAACATTATTTGTGCGTCTAGGAATCTTGACAAAGCCATATATTAATACCATTTCTCAAAGTATCTGTATGAGGTATTTCGTAAAATGGTGATAATTTATAGCGATCGCATAATCAAGCAGTATTGAGTTCGCTAGGCAATAGTCGAGGATGTGCGATCATCACGAGGCTCTTTGTTGGTATTACATATTACTAAGCCTCAAGTCTATGATGACATGAAATTGTTAGTGCAAAAGCAGAAGTTGGCATAGATGTCATCAGTGCGTCATCGATTTAATTTCTCTGTGTGCAGTTTTATTTATAGAATAGGTGCTGTTTATAAAGCAGATTGAACTCATTTGGAAAGTTGTTATTTATTTTACCTCCAATCAGCTTTTGGAGTTACCGTACTACTTGAGTAAAAGTGTTACGTCAAGTTATCTGTACTAGGTGCGATCGCAAAGAGAAGTTAACACTCAAGGCTATCTCAAACCTTTGGAGCGAGGTTAAAGGGTTCTGTAGTGCGAGCGTTTTTGTCTTTATTCATTCAGAGAGGTCACATCTCACAGATGAGGTGTGGTACAGGTGGAGGCTCAGTGTTAAGCCTTTGTTGAACTTGATAAATATATTACTTTATAGCGATACATGCAGCGATCGCATTCCTTAACGTAGAAATTTACTGATAAATAAAAATTCAAAGCGAACAAATATCACAATACAAAATTATTACTTCGGGAATCTAATAGGGAGAATAACCCACTACAGCTTTAACCGATGTGTCTCCGGCAACGAAGTAATAAAAGCATCAAAAAAGCATCGCAATTTCGCGTATTAAAAAAAAGCAGATGCATGTTACTGTTTTAATTTCATTGTCTTCCCTTCGGGACTTTCCCTATGCATCTGCACTATTTACACCCCCAACACCTTGAAGAATTAGTCAAGAGTAGTGGTATAGACTTACACTTAGTGCATCTCAATTTTAGGTCGCTTCAAGGTGTAACAGCTTATGAGTACCTGTTGATTTCTGAGCTACTCCCTCGCACCAATACTGGAATGGTGAAAAGTAGTTGGTTGCAGCGTTATGCTCACATCACAGAAGGTGGTTGGTGGTGTTCGGGACTAGACCCTCTGAATAATTGGCAAATGATGGAATGGGGATGCTTTAAGCCAAACCAACCCCGACAAAATCACAATGGCAAGTCCATCAAGTACGAGCATCCCCCAAGCACACCAACGCGAGTGTTTTGTTTGCGGGTAACTTTGCAAGTCTGGCAGCAAGTCGCTGGGCGTTACAATCTGGTCATGCCTGATAATATCACCATTACTCCTGATGGCGAAGTTGGAGGCTTTTGGCAATGGGTGATGCAACAGAATATCCCCCTGATCATCTGCGAGGGTGTAAAAAAAGCAGCCACGTTGTTGACACAAGGATATGTAGCGATCGCCATTCCCGGAATTACCAGTGGTTATCGGGTTGTGAAAGATGAATTTGGTAAAGTTACCCGTCGTCAGCTAATTCCCGATTTAGCAGCGTTTGCAATTACAAAACGTAGCTTTTACATTTGCTTTGATTTTGAAACTCAACCCAAGACAATTGCTGCTGTAAATAATGCTATTTCTCAACTTGGTTGTTTATTCCAGCAAAAAAATTGCCCTGTAAAAGTCATCGAACTTCCAGGAATAGAAAAAGGGGTTGATGAATTTATTGTTGCTAAAGGTGCAAGTAGTTTCGAGAAAGTTTATCGCCAAGGTGTTGATTTAGAAATTTATCTTGCTCAAACCAAACCCCACACTGAGTTAAGCATTCCTGCTGCATTCACCTTCAACCGTCCATATATAGGTGAAATACCTTTCCCCACCTCTGGATTAGTAGGAGTCAAATCAGCAAAAGGAACAGGAAAAACGACAGCACTACAAGGCGTTGTTCGGCAAGCGAAAACTAAAAATAAACCTGTTTTATTAATTACTCACAGAATCTTACTTGGACGATTCTTGTGTGAAAAAATTGGTATTCAATGGGGAACACATAAAGAAGATGGAGAAAAAAGGATTGATAAAACACTTACCCCCGCTCCTCCTATCCTCCGCTCTCTATTTCCTCAGCAATCCCTCGGCTTGTGCGTTGATTCGATTTGGAAACTTAACCCGGAAAATTGGCGAGGGGCAATAGTAATTTTAGATGAAGTAGAGCAATCTTTATGGCATCTGTTAAATAGTAATACTTGTAAGCATAAACGGGTAAAAATATTAAAGTTATTCCAGCAACTCATTGCGACAGTTTTAACAAGCGGGGGGTTAGTAATTGCCCAAGATGCTGATTTATCAGATGTTTCTCTTGAATATTTACAAGGATTGGCAGGAATTAAATTAACACCTTGGGTAATTCTCAATCAGTGGAAGCCTCAACAAGGTTGGGACGTGACTTTTTATGATTCGCCAAACCCAACACCGCTAATTCACCAACTAGAATTGGATTTACTTGCCGGACGTAAATGTTATGTTACTACCGATAGTCGAGCTGGGCGTTATAGTTGTGAAACAATTGAAGGATATCTGAAAGAGAGGCTACAAAAATTACGGCGACAATTTCCTAAAACTCTGGTAGTTAGTAGTCACACTACAAACACACCTGGCCATGCGGCGGTTGATTTTATCGCTGCGATTAATCAAAAAATATCTGAATATGATGGCGTTTTTGTTACCCCTAGCCTTGGTACAGGAATTAGTATTGATGTCCAACATTTTGATCGAGTTTATGGAATTTTTCAAGGGGTAATTCCTGACTCGGAAGCAAGACAAGCGCTAGCAAGAGTCAGGGATGATGTACCGCGTGTTATCTGGTGTGCTAAACGAGGTATTGGTCTAATTGGTAGTGGGAGTACAAATTATCGCTTGTTATCTGATTGGTATCAAGAAAATCAAAAAGAAAACTTAGCTTTGCTGAGTCCCCTACATAAAATAGATGTAGATTTACCCTTAGTTTACGATCCGATTCATTTGCGAACCTGGGCAAAGTTATCTGCAAGAGTAAATGCTTCTATTCGCCTCTATCGGCAATCTATGCAAGATGGTTTAATTGCTGATGGGCATCAAATTCAGGTGCGGAGTAATGCGGTTCACAATAATATTATTCGAGATTTACGTCTGGCTTTTTTAGCAACTGATGCTGATGATTTAGCTACCCGCAAAAGATTAATTTTAGAAATTGTTAAGGTTCAAAAAGATTGGGCACAAAGTCGTCAAAAAGCTAAAGAAATTAAACGTAAAATAAAAGAAATTAAGCAGCAAAATCAACTATCGTTAGCAACTGCTGTAGCTAATGCCAAAGATATCGATTATATAGAATATGAGCAGATGTTAGTTAAGCATTCCCTAACTGATGGAGAACGTAACCAAATTAACAAATATATTCTTAGACAAAGATATGGTGTAGAAATTACTCCTTGGCTGAAATTGCAGGATGAGCAAGGATATTATCGTCAACTGTTAATTCACTATTATTTAACTCACGAGAGTGAGTACTTTCACGTTAAAGACGAGCAAGAGTGGCATCAGCAATTGTCTTGGGGTGAAGGAAAAGTTTTTCTCCCAGATTTAAAAACTTATACGCTCAAAGTTGAAGCTATGAGAGCTTTAGGAATCCTTCAGTTTCTCGAATCGAAACGAGAATTTACTGAGAACGATCCAGATTTGATATTGCTGAAAAATATTGCTTTTCAGCATAGTAAACATATTAAAAGAGCGCTTGGGATTAATTTAGTCGGCGAGAAGGAGCAAGTTTCAGCAATAAAAATACTCAGCCGACTGCTAAATTTATTGGGTTTGAAGCTTAAGCGAGTTAATGAGGTTTATCAAATTGATTTAGAAACGCTATATGATGGCAGAGAGAAAATATTTGCTGTTTGGCATCAACGAGATGAGTTGATGTTGGCTTATGTTAAGAGTGTTGGTTATGAGTTGCCTGATTATTCTTCAGACTGGAAGTTTGAAATTCTACAAACGAAGTCTGAAAAGGTAGACCAAAGGTTATCTACGTCTACTTTTACATTATCCAAGATATAGGAATTATAACTTATTTTTAAGTATTGTGAACCGCAAATAACCAACTTTGTAAAAGTTATTGGTAATCATTTATTTGAAAGTTTGTAGTATTCCAGTAGACCTTATACCATTATAAAATTTGTTTCAATTATGCAACCTGAGCTATCGTTAAATTATGGGCAAATAAGTTTAAATTTAGATATTGAGGATTGAGGACTAGTTATGTTCAACTACAATCCGTTAGACTGCCTACCTTCATCGGCAGAATTACCAGATTCAGATAATACCCCTGTGGATAACGAACTCCAAATATTAATTCCTAACTTATTGTTAGCCATCTTAGCCTCGATTTGGCAAAACCGCGATGACTGGTTTTTCGGTATTAACATGGGTGTTTATCATACACCAAGTATTGGAGCTATAGTTCCTGATGGTTTCTTGAGTTTAGGTGTAGAACGTTTTGTTGGAGAAAATGGACGTTCTAGTTATGTTTTGTGGGAAGAAGAAAGCATTGCACCAATTTTAGCTTTAGAAGTTGTTTCTCAAAGTTACAACGGCGAATACGAACAGAAAAAAATTGATTATGCCGAATTAGGTATTTTGTATTATGTCATTTATGCACCAACTCGCCTCCGGCGGAAACGTCAACGCTTAGAAGTTTATCGCTTAGTTGAAGGTAAATACATTTTACAACCAGGTGATAAAATTTGGATGCCAGAAATTGGTTTAGGTATTGGGCGCGAACAGGGTACTTATCAAGGAAAGACGCGGGAATGGTTATATTGGTATGATGAGCATGGTAACAGATACTCAACGCCTGAAGAACAATTGCAAAATCTGTTAGCCAGATTACAACAGCAAGGAATTGACCCAAACACGCTTTAAATAGTTGATAGTTAACTGCTAATTAATCATTACAGAAGATAATTAAATATGAAAGTTACAAAGAACATATAGTGATGATTGGTTAGTCTCTGCTTTTAAATAAACCTCGTTGCAACAGGTACAATAGTAGTTAGAATGATTTTCAAAATATATCGTTAACAATCGCGATGCTTTAGGCTAGAGAATGTCAAAAGCTTAAAAATTATATGAATGCTGAAGATTTTTTCAACCAAGGATTAAACCACAATTTGCAAGGTAACTATCAAGCAGCGATCGCAGCTTATACCCAAGCAATCAAGCTAAATCCTGATTATGCCGAAGCTTACCATAATCGAGGGCTGATTTTAAGTGGTCAGCTCCAAGATTATCGCAATGCGATCGCTAACTTCAATCGCGCCATCGAAATCAATCCCAATTTTGCCACAGCCTATTACAACCGGGCTAATACTCGTTACTTTTTAGTCGATTATCAAGGCGCGATCGCAGATCATAACGTAGCATTACAATTAGATCCCAATCTGGCGCAATCTTACCACAGCCGGGGGAATGCCTACTTTGCTTTGGAAAACTACGACAAAGCGATCGCAGATTATATCCAAACAATAGAAATGAGTACCCAATTAGCTGATAATATCAATATTGATATTGCTAATGCTTATCATAATCGGGGCGTAAATCGTTTTGAACGTGGCGAGCGTCAAGAAGCGATTGCAGATTTTCAGCAAGCTTTACAATGGCATCCCCATTTTGCCGCAGCTTACAGCAATCGGGGTAACATCCACCATATTTTAGGAAATTATCAGGAAGCGATCGCTGACCACAACCAGGCATTACAATTAGATCCTAACTTGGCGGAGGCTTATCATAATCGAGGTAATGCTCACTACGCTTTAGCAGATTATCAAAGGGCGATCGCAGATTACAACCACGCCCTAAAAATCAATCCAAACTTTGCTGGAGCGTACTATAATCGGGGTCTGGTGCTTGCTCACCTGAAAAACTATCACGGAGCAATTGAAGATTTTAACCAAGCATTAAAGCTGAATCCTGATGATGTGCAAGCTTATTGTGAGCGGGGTCTGGTTCGTAGTACTCTTGAAGATTATCAGGGTGCGATCGCAGATTATGACCAAGCGTTACAAGAAAATCCGACTCTAGCTTTAGTATATGGCTTTCGCGCTAATGCTCGTCGGCGATTGGGAGACTATCAAGGTGCAATTGAAGATAGCAATCGCCTTTTACAACTCAATCCTAATTTAGCTGAAGGATATTGCGATCGCGCCGCGGCTCGTCGTTCTTTAGGAGATCATAAAGGAGCAATTAAAGATTACGATCAAGCATTGCAGATTGATGATAATTTAGCCGCAGCTTATTATGGTCGAAGTATTGCTCGTGAAGCTCTGCAAGATTTACAGGGAGCAATTGATGACAACACTCAAGCTATAGAGCTTGTTCCTGAATTTTCCCAAGCGTATTGCAATCGGGGAAATGCTCGTCGTCTTTTAGGGGATGAACAAGGAGCGATCGCAGATTATAACCAAGCATTAAAAATTAATCCTGATTTAATTGAAGCATATTACAACCGAGGTTCAACCCATTATGCTTTAGAAGAATATGAAAGTGCGATCGCAGATTACACCCAAGCTTTGCAAATAAATCCCCAATCTGCTGCATTTTACAGCGATCGCGCTAATGCTAGCTATGCCCTAGAAGATTATCAAGGGGCAATAGAAGATTACAGTCGAGCGATCGCCATAGACCCCAGCTTTGCCGAAGACTGGTATAATCGTGGTCGTAGCCGTTCTCTGTTGGGAGACTTACAAGGAGCGCTTGCAGACTTAAACCAAGCCTTACAGCGTCAGCCTAATTGGGCTTCAGCTTACATTCTTCGGGCAGATGTATATCGGAATCTGGGAGATTCTCAAGGAGCAATTAGAGATTTTCAGAAATCCGCAGACTTATATTACCAAGAAGGGAATATTCAGTATTACCAACAAATTATTGAACTAATTGAACAGCTTTGAAGAACCCCACCCCGCCAAAGCTGTGCTTTGTCTCCACTCCCCGCTTGCAGGCAGGGGATTAAGGGGTGGGGTGCAATGACTGTGGGAATCGCAACTAAATTATACAGACATGATATTATTCAAAGCGAAAGCGTTCCATGAAGCGGCGGTCAATCCAATCTTTGTAATACCACAAGAGTTTGTGGGGTGGTAAAGTAAAAGTGCCTCTGGTTGCGCTAGCTCGTTTGTCTCCTGTACCAATTAAACTCAAATATTGTTTCTGTGGTCTATAAGGTTTGAGTGACTTACCTAATAAAATTCGCTGCAAATTCTCAAACAAAGGTTTACCTTGCCTAACAGCAAATACCCCAGCTTTCGGACGTGGATGATTTACCATTGTGGCAATGTCACCAGATGCAAATACCTGCGGGTGCGTTTGAGATTGCAACGTGTCTTCTACCAAAATAAAACCTTGCTCATCAGTTCCTAGTCCAGCGTTTTTTAACCATTCGGGTGCTGATGCTTGTGTTACCCAAAAGATTTTATTGCACTCTACTGTCAAACCAGATTCACATTTTATTTCAAATACTTCTTTAGTTTCCTTGGGCGTTATAGATGCGACTTTACATACAGTTTCCCCAAGATGTAACTTAATACCTCGGTCAGTTAAAATGTGCTGAAGTTGATGCCGTACTGATTGATGATAATTGGGCATCAGTTCTTGTCCACGCTGGAATAAATGAATTTCTCGGTTTTGAATAGGTTGTTGACTTTCATCGAAAATCCGATGTAAACGAGATTGCATTGATAGCGCTAATTCTACACCGCCAGCGCCTCCACCTGCGATCGCAATCCTAATTGGTTCTTGAGGATTTTTACCTACGGTTTCAACTAATTCATGCCAATGCTCTAATAGCTGCGATACTGGTTTAGCTGCGATCGCATATTCTGCCGCACCTGATACAGATATTGTAGCCGGAGTGCTGCCAATATCAATAGACAGCACATCAAAATCTACCACAAGTCCGTTAGCACAGAGAACTTTGTTGTTTCTCAAGTCAAGGGCAACTACCGTATCAATATACAATTGTGCTTGAGCAAAGTTCGCCAAGGGTCGCAAGTCAATATGGCATTCATTGTGGCTGTAAAATCCGGCAATATGTCCTGGTAACATCCCAGAGTAGGCTGTCTCTGATGCTGTGGTAATCAGTATCAAACGTACTCCTGTCAATGGTTTGATGCCGAACATTTTCATAACAATAGCATGGCTGTGACCGCCACCAACTAACACCAGATTTTTAACTATTGGTTGTATACTTTGTTGAATTTTAATAGTCATTTTTAGTTAATCAATGATTATAAACAAATCAAAATTATCATGATGATGGTTAATTGTCAGTGAAGACTAAATGGTTGAAAATGGCAAGAGTCTGTATATGCTTATATCTATTTACTCCAAAGTTATATTTTCGATTTTGTTGGTTACATTAGGAGATTTAAGTACTAACTATGTATGAAACAATAGCAGACACAAATAAATCATTCAAAAAATAGATTAGTGTTTGAATTTATTTTCATTAATTATTAATGCTTTTAATGCCATGAAAAACATTTTATCAAAAAATCACATCCAGCTATCGAAAATATTCCTGTGGATACCTGCTTTCCAGGAACAAGTTAAACAAAATCAGCATCAGTCGCTAAAACGACGTTTAAGAATAGCAAGTGAACAACTTGGAAATAATACTATAGAAACCAGTGTAGCTGTAATTAATGATTTAGAACAAATTGCTCATAGTCATCCACAATACCACTGGACGATCGTAGACATTCTTACTACTTTTGTACGAAAAAATGCTCCTTATATGCCTCAAGAAGAAGTAACGAGCAACCTATCAACAAAAGTTCGTGTGGATATTCAAGCCGCGCTGACTGTTATCGCCAGAAGAGATGCAAACAAAGACCCAGTAAATGAGCAACTTGATTTGAGCTTCACGGATATGAGAGGAGCAAACTTGAAAGGGGCGAATCTACAACAGATAAATCTCTATCAAGCTAATCTAGCTGGGGCTAATCTCAGAAAAGCTAATCTAGCGGGGGCAATACTTAGTGCAGCTAATCTAGAAGGAGCTAATTTATATCTAGCGAACTTAGAAGGAGCAATCCTCAGTGCAGCCAACCTTTCTGAAGCTAACCTTTCTGGAGCTAACCTGCATCGTGCTAGTTTATATCTAGCTGGCTTGCATGGGGCAATTCTCAATAACACCATACTCAATGGCGCAAACCTCAGAGAAACTAAATTCTCTGAGTAATATCATATTCGCTTGATTATTGATTCAACCCTAAAAACTTCACCCTGCCAAAGCGTAGCTTTGTCTCCCATCCTCTTAGTAAAAGGACGGGATTAAGGAGTAGGATGCAAGCAATGAAAATTTTTTCCCTATTCCCCATTCCCTATTTTCAGTGGAATTCGTAATTTTTGTACCACAAGCGTTTCATTGATTTGGAATGGTGGTTTCTTGATGTAGTGACGTAAAATTATATTCGATATCATTCCCTAGTTCAATGAGTGTTTTGACACCTATTATAATTTTCTGCTAAATGCTATACTATTTTTCCTCAACAGCTAAGTAATAATTCTAGGTTGTAAGGAAAATTTTTACCATGTCTTCTAAAAAGACAGACGCTCTGTTGAATTGGTTGATAACTTTAACAGTTATATTTGGCTGCTCGTTGACTGTAATTTTCTTCGCCTTGTCCAGTATTAAAGAATTGTCAATTCAAGAAAAAATCCAGTATAGAAACCAAGCTTTAACAACTACTGCTATAGTTTTTCTGGCATCGGCAGCAATGTTTAATACTTATTATGCAGCAAGGCGTGCCCAAGCGATGCAGAAGAGTGCCATCGCATCTGAGAAAAACTTAGAAATTGGCCTGCAAAATGCAAAACTCAATCAAGACAGATTGATTGCAGAGCGCTTTATGGGCGCAATTGCCCAGCTTGGCCACGAAAAGGTTGAAACCCGGACAGGCGCAATTTATGCATTGGAAAGGGTTGCTCAGGATTTTCCTCAAGAACACTGGACAATTATGGAAATCCTCACTGCCTTTGTGCGAGAGAATACACCTATCCAGCAGGTAAAAGGGGAGCAACAACAGCCAGAATATCAAGGAGCAGTTTACTCAAGTCGGCGTAGAGGTGGGTCGCATCCGACACCGCAGTTGGAGCAAAATCTCGATGAAGAATTCCCAAAAATACGCACCGATATTCAAGCAGCCCTGACTGTTATCGGCAGGCGTAATTTACTTGAAGACCCAAAAGATCAGAAACTTGATTTACGTAACACCGATATTAGACAAGCAGACCTGCTAAAAACTAACCTGCAACAAGCTGACCTGCGTGGAGCTGACTTGAGTGGGGCTGACTTACGTGGGGCTGACTTGAGTGGAGCAGACCTTACTGGCGCTAAACTTATTAAGTCGATTCTTTATGAAACCAAATTACTAAAAGCTAGTTTGTATGGAGCCAACCTTTGTTGGGCTAACCTGAATCGTACTGACCTCTCTGGAGCAAACCTGCGTTCAGCCAACCTCTCTGGTGCAAGTCTGCGTGCAGCTAATTTACAGGGGGCGAACCTTTATAAAGCTAACTTGCAACAAGCGACCTTAAAAGTTGCTAACCTCTCTGGAGCAAAGTTGTTTTTAGCTAACTTGCAAGGAGCAAAATTGGGTAAAGCCAATCTGCACCAAACGGGTTTGATTGGTGCTAACCTCTGTGGGGCTAACTTAAATGGAGCTAACCTTTCTGGGGCTAATTTGAATGCAGCCAAACTTCACCAAACAGAAGTCTATTTTGCCAACCTTTCGGAAGCTAGCTTAACGGAAGCTGACCTGTATCAGGCTAATCTGATTGGAGCAAACCTGTATAGGGCAACTTTTTATCAAGCTAACCTGACTCAGGCAAACCTGATGGGAGCTAACTTTTTACAAGCTAATCTCAATGATGTCAAACTGGAAGGGACTATTTTGACAGGAGCGAAAAACTTAGAGTTGCAGCAGATTAGAAAGGCGCTTGGCGATCGCACTACTCGTCTACCTGATTATATCGAAGCACCGACAAATTGGCGGCAATCTAGTTAAGCGATCGCAGCATCATTCGTTATTTGGGCGTATTCTACCGTTTTTTCTTAATGCTATAGTTTTTACCAAAAGTCTCCGTAATAATTATGGAGATGAAAAATCAGCTTATTGATTGTTAGCAATAATCTCTTCAAGCTCTTGAGTACTAACATTCACAGCCTGAGTATAATTTTCATCCCAACAAGCTGCAAAATCGTAGCCTGAAGCTGTACAAAGCTGAACATAATAAGCACGCACGTCACATTCCCTACGTCCGATTCTCAATTCGTAATTATCAGGATCGGCATCTTGCAAATTCATAATGGTATTACAAATTTGAATAGTTGTAAGCGTTTCTGGATCAAAGGCTTGAGCATTACTTTTAAGTGAAAAGCTGAAAACAGTAAGTGGGACAACAAATAAACTTGCTACCAATTTTCCAGAAATTTTTTTCATTTTTTCGCACCTTTGTTTACTGTAATAGGCATCCATTTTCTTTACTGAGGCACTAAAGCGATCGCATTTCAAATACTCAGAATAATAAGTGCGATCGCCTTTGACTCCTTTGGCAAGCAATTAATAATCTACTCACCACCCATCAACGCCGAAACAAAAGCTGCACCCACAGCTAATATGCCTAGAGAACGAGTGGTTCCCATCGTCGAATCAGAGATGATATTGCCCTCTGTGTTTACTACCATATGTTGCTGACCATTTGTTCCTTGATAGTAGACTATGAATCCATTCTCTCCTTCTGCATAACCCTGATACTCCGCAAAAGGATGGTACTCACTAACAATTTTGTTAAATATATTGTGCATAACATATTCAGACGCAGACATATTTAAAACTACTGATTTTTTGGTGAATCTCTTGTGAGCATTCCATTGAAATTCAAGTATGAAACGAAATCAAAATTAAAGGAAAAACTCCAATAAATAGAAAAAATTAAAAACGATTAAATTCTTTGCTATTTAATATGTAAGTTAGTTTTTTTTGTTAATTAATCGTTCCTGATAGTTTTTAGATTAAACTGATTTTCAAAATAAATATTTCAACTCGTTGCTCATCTAGTTGCAGATTTCAACCAAGCAGACTGCATAAAACTGCAATCACCAATTTGCAAAACATTTCTGTCATGAACGCTTATCAAGAGAAAATCATAAGTTTATTATCTAAATAGCGGTATACTACAAATCAAATTAATTATTTTCATCAGAGCTTATGGTTACGCGATCGCCACAGCATCAAGCTATTATTGTGCAACTATCCTCAACAACACAATCTTTTAATCAAACTGCTGCGAGCGATAAAAAATTCTTCAATCTGTGTTGGAAAATAGCAAGTGCGTGGAGTTTATTTGGAATAGTCGCATTTGTTCCAACTCCTGTTTTTGCCCAAAGTGCGATCGCGCCTGACAACACATTAGGGGCTGAAAGTTCCCAAGTTGTAACTAATTTTAATGGTTTACCAGTTGAAGTAATTACTGGTGGTGCAACTCGCGGAATTAACTTGTTTCATAGTTTCCAAGAATTTAACATCAGCGAGGGACGGGAAGCTTATTTTTTAAGTCCTAGTGCAGATATTCAGAATATTTTGGCGAGGGTGACGGGTGGAAACCGCTCTGAGATATTAGGTAAGCTGGGTACTTCTGGCAACTCGCAGCCGAATTTATTTCTAATAAATCCTAATGGGATTATTTTTGGAGAAAAAGCCAGTTTAGATGTGCAGGGTTCGTTCGTTGCGACAACTGCAAATGGGGTGCAGTTTGAGAATCAGGGAAATTTTAGTGCCACAAATCCCCAAGCAGCACCTTTGTTATCGGTGAATCCTTCAGCGTTGCTGTTTAATCAGATTAATCAAGGAGAAATAATTAACCGTAGTCGTCAAGTTGCGACACTGGGAAGTTTTTATTTAATAGGTGGAGATATTACATTTGATGGTGGTGTTGCAAGTTCGTTAGGAAATAGTTTGGAATTGGGTGCAGTTGCAGGAACAGGAAATGTTGAGTTGATTGGTAGCGGTAATCAAATACAGTTAGCCTTCCCAGAAAATGTACCAAAAGCGGATATTGTTCTGCAAAATAACGCCTTTGCTTTGACAAGTGGAGGGAGTGCAATTACTGTTAACGCTCGTAACATAAGCCTATCTGGGAATAGTTTTATTGGTTCATTACTTCAAAATGGGGAAGGTCAACCAAGTGTTGCTGCGGGAGATGTTGTAGTTAATGCCACTGGCAATGTCACGCTGGATAATCTTAGTAATATTACAAGTCGGGGTGCGGAAAACTCTTTCGGTGATACCGGAAATATTGCAATTGATGCCCAATCTATTCGCCTCACAAACGGAAGTCTAATCGATAGTAATGGCCCGAAAAATCGGGGAGATATTATTTTAAATGCCAAAAATAATGTTAGCCTCAATGGCAATAGTTTTATTACTACCAGTGGAATCTTCAATCCGATAGGTAAAGCTGGTGACATTACAATCACAACTGGAAAAATTAATTTAAGCAATCAATCTGGAATTAGTTCTGCCAATACTGGACAAGGGCAAGGTGGAAAAATAGCCCTAAAAGCTCAAGAAGCCATTTTGCTGAATAGTGGAAGTAATATTTCAAGCAGTTCTACTGCGTCTGCTTTTGGTCAGGTTAACGATCTGCCTAGCGGTGATATTGAAATCAACACGAGAAACCTCACACTTGATGGTAGCAATACCTTGATCGATTCTTCAAATCTTGATGAGGGAAGGGGTGGCAATATTCAGATTTTCGCTGAGGACTCAATTTTATTAAATGGTCTTGCGTTCATTTTATCTTCTAGTAATGGTCAAGGCGATGCTGGAAATATTCAGCTTGAAACGCGATTGCTTACACTTACTAACGGTGGAAACATTGGTACGCAATCGTCAGGACGTGGTAATAGTGGCAATCTATTAGTGAACACTTCAAACTCCGTAACTTTGAGCGGCATAACAACATTTATTGATCCACAAACTGGAGAGACAAGTACTACAGGAAGTAGGCTAACAACTAGCGCTTTGGGTACTGGAAATAGTGGGCAATTAACTATTAATACGCAACGATTAAGCATTAGCGATGGTGGAGATATTACAACTAGAAGTAGTAACCTTGGCCACGGAGGAGATTTGATAATCAATGCCAAAGACTATGTAGAGGTTTTAGGTGGTTCACCCACTGGTCGCAGCGCTATCTCTACTAGTGCTTTAGGGTCTGGAGATGCAGGGAGTATGAGGATTAACGCAGGTCGTTTAAGCATTCGTGATGGAGGACAAGTCAGTACTTCTACCTTAGGTAAAGGAAAGGGAGGAAATTTGACTGTTAATGCTGACCGTAGCGTGGAACTCATTGGTACATCTATTGACGGTCGTTTTTTTAGTGCTTTGGCTGCTTCTGCTGAATCGCGTTCATCTGGGAATGCAGGAGATTTGACGATTACCACCCCAGATTTACTTGTGCGAGATGGGGCACAGGTTAGTACTGGTACATTTGGTACAGGTAAGGGAGGAAATTTATTTGTAAATGCCTCAAATAAAGTAGAACTGATTGGTATCTCTGCGGATGGTCGAACTATTAGCGCCTTGGGTGCTTCTGCTCAGACAGGCTCAAGTGGAAATGCAGGAAATTTGACTATTGAAACTCAAGATTTATTTATACGAGATGGAGCAACAGTTATCACTGCTACATTTGGTACAGGCAATGGAGGAAATTTGACAGTCAATGCAAGCGGTAGCGTAGAAGTAATTGGCGCGTCTGCTAATCGTCTTTTTAACAGTAGATTGAGTACATCTGCGAACCAAGGCTTAACAGGAAACGCGGGAGGCTTAACGATTAACGCCCAAAATTTACTTGTGCGCGATGGTGGACAGGTGGATGCAGCCACATTTGGTCAGGGTAAAGGGGGAAATTTAACTGTTAATGCCACAGGTAAAGTAGAACTGATTGGTACATCAGCAGATGTTAGTCTTTTTACTACTTTGGCTACTTCTGCTGAAGCAGGTTTAACTGGGGATGCAGGTGATTTGGCAATTAACGCCCAAGATTTATTTGTACGGGATGGGGCACAGATAATTGCTTCAACATCTGGTAGAGGTAAAGCAGGTAATTTAACTATAAACGCTTCTGGTAAGGTAGAACTAATTGGTATCTCTGCTGATAGTAGTTTTGTTAGTGGTTTGAGTGCTTCCACTAACCAAGATTCGACAGGCGATGCGGGAAAATTGACGATTACCACCCAAGATTTACTTGTGCGAAATGGGGCAGCAATTAGCACTGCTACATTTGGTGCAGGTAAGGGAGGAAATTTAACTGTCAATGCTGCCAATAGCGTGGAACTAACTGGTACATCTATTGATGGTCGTTTTTTAAGTGGTTTGAGTGCTTCTGCCTATGCAGGGTCAACTGGAGATGCAGGAAATTTGCAGGTTGATACCCAAAACTTACTGGTGCGAGATGGGGCACAAGTATTTACTGGCACATTTGGTACTGGAAAAGCTGGAAATTTAACTGTTAATGCTTCACGCCAAGTTGAGTTGATTGGTAGGTCTGCTGATGGTCGTTTTCCTAGTGGCTTGTTAGCTTCAGCTGAACCCAACTCAACAGGAAATGCTGGAGATATGAGAATTAACACTCCTCAATTACTTGTACGCAATGGTGCAGAAGTATCGGTCAATGCCAGAGGAACAGGTAATGCAGGTATTATGTCCATTAACGCTAACACCATCCGCCTAGACAATAAAGCCTCTCTCAACGCCAACACCCGCAGTCCAAATAAAGACCCCAACCGCGAACAAGCCACCATCAACCTCAACACTCAAAATTTAACTCTCCGTCAAGGTAGCAGCATTACTACCGATGCCACAGGCGAGAATGTCATTGGTGGTAACATCAACATCAATACAAAATTTTTAATTGCTCCAGAAAATAGCCGCATCAGTGCTAACTCAGATAACTCTCGCGGTGGTCAAGTGAGAATCAACGCCCAAGGTGTATTTGTTGGCACTCAGCCCAGCGATGTCTCGCAATACATCACAGCCACTTCGGGAGTTGGTTTATCGGGAAATGTTGATGTTAACTCCCCTGATAACAGTTCAATTCAAAATAGCCTCACCTCATTCCCCACAAATGCGATTGACACCAACACGCTCATTGCTAATAGCTGCATAGCTCGTGCAAATAAAAAACAAGAAAATAGCTTCATCATCACAGGTGGAGGTGCTTTACCCAACCGTCCCGGTGATGTATTAATGTCTAACTATTCCACAGATAGAGTGCGTGGTGTCAATAATGAAATTACATTACGTCCTTGGAAAAAAGGCGATCCAATTGTCGAACCAACTGGTGTATATCGACTCTCCGACGGACGACTGGTAATGAGTCGTCCATGCGAATAATTGCGATCGCAAGTCAGAAAACTGTTTGATGATTGGCTAAAATGGAGCGCAAGCCAAACAAACGAAAGCCTTATGACTGCTGTTTCGAGCGACTTATAATAAGGTGCTACATCACCATTACAGGTGGAGGTGCTTTACCCAACTATCTCGGTGATATATCAATGTCCAATTATTCCACAGCATAAATTAGTATGCAGAGACATTACATATAACGTCTCTGCAAGGATTTTATTATTACGTGAAATTATTTTACAGTAGCCGCCTAAAGCTAATTTCTTCGAGTTTCATTGCATGTGTCTTCGTACTACTGTTGTACAAACCAATGTATAAGCTTCATAGCACCGTTGATTATTGCTTTTCTATTCTCTTGCTCTATTTGTTCCTGTCTATCTTTTTTAAGTTGATCGTTCTCCAATTTTAGATAAGCTATCTTACCTATCAGTTGGGAAAGCATAATTATCATCGCAACTATTATCAGACCTAAAATGTACGGAAGCCCATTCTCCGCAATTCCCAAAGATGTGATCAGCCAGTCACAGAATGTAGCGATGACATTGAATAACCACTCTGAGGAGGTAATTAACCAGTGAAATCCTGCGATCGCTACTCTCACTACAGCAATATATAGAAAGTAAACTACAGAAGCGATCGCCTGTACACAAATAATACTCCAACTCAATATACTTACCAACGCACCGATCAGCCAGTGTACAGACGTATTAACGAAATCAGTTAAATTTTCTATCATGTTGCGTTCCTATTTTCATTCAAGCTTGCAATTAGTTCGCTGAAAACATACTTTTAGAGGCTGTATTCTTTATCGAAACTAGCTTCTTTGAGTTGTTCCTTTGCTGCATTGAGTTCAGCCTCAGTAGCTTTCAGATTACTCTCAATTGTTTTCAGTTCAATCTTGGTTGTTTTCAGATTACTGTCAGTTGTTTTTAATTCAGCCTCAGCAGCTTTCAACTTACTCTTAGTTGCTTTCAGTTCAGTCTCAGATGTTTTCAGTTCCGCCTCAGCGGCTTGCAACTTACTCTTAGTTGCTTCTAACTCATCCTCGTTTGCTTTCAGCTTGCTCTCAGTTACTTCTAACTCACTCTTGATTCTTTTAAGATCGTTGTCAGTCAACTTCAATTGTTTAGTTGAAGTTTTCCATATAATTAGAGAGAAGACAATTACTTCTAGCAATACAAAATCTTCTAAATTTCTGTGAGCATTAAAGCTGATATATAACGCTGCTGCTCCAGTGATAATCCAAAGATTGAGGACTGATTGTGCTAGGTTATCATCCATTTTATCTGATAAATAATCACCAGTTTCAATCTTGCTAACAAACCATTTTCCAGCTACAAATGACAGACTGCTAATAACGGATATTAGAATTCCCTCGAAAAGTTGTACTTCATCCGTCAGGCTGTTATTTACTAGAACGCCAAGTAGGATAAATGCAGTAAAAAAACTAAAGCTAAACATTACAATTGGGAGAAATCGCTTAACAGAACCCATATTTCGACTCCAAGGATTTTTTCTAATTATTGAATGCGAGCGATCGCACTATGCAAAAATCTAGTAAATGCGCGTTTTAAAAACATGCGATCGCACTTAGTACTACTTGGAAAACAATAATTACTCCAAGTTACAGACTAGCTTTTTGAATTGGCATTTCTTTATTTTCAATTCGAGTAATTTAATGAGTAACTCAATTACTTTTGCTTTACTTGTATATTACAGTTATTGATAACTGAATTCATGCACCATTTCTGCTTATTGATGTGCATAAGTTTACTACTTAGACTGCAACTTTATGCACATCTATATTTAATAACAATAAATAGTCTGACAATTTCTTTAAAACTTCAAACACTTAAAAATGTTGATAGCGCACTGAGAAATTAAATCCATTATCTTGCAGTGAGTCACCTTTATTATCTACTTCAAACAGTGGAATTGCGTAGTCTGCGCGTAAAATTAATCCCTGAAACGGTTGCGATCGCAAGCCTAAACCCAAGCTAGTAAGGGTTTGGAGACTAAGATTACTAACGCGAAACTAAACAGACAAAAATAATCACTCAATCTGAAGAAGTTTTTTCCGAAATAGCCGCTTTATCGTCTGTATAATCACTGAAATGGGCAAGAGCGTTAAGCTGATTTTGGGTAATTTGTGATGAAACTAGATTTAGTCAGGTTTTTTCAAGCTTGCAACCCCAGTAAAACTCTGGTCGTGAGCAAACCGGAGGATAGACAATATTATATTGATTTCTCCAAAGTGCGTGGTGCCAAGATTATTGAAGAACTTGGGCGAACTATCACCCGCCTTTCACCTGAGCAACCCACTTGTCAATTGTTTACCGGACATATCGGTTGTGGCAAATCCACTGAATTACTGCGGCTAAAGGCAGAGTTAGAGCAGCAGGGATTTCATGTGGTTTATTTCGAGTCTAGCCAAAGCCTGGATATGGCTGATATTGATGTTACAGATATTTTATTAGCAGTAGCTCGTGAAGTTAGTCAAAGTCTGGAAGCAATCAAAATTAACCTCAAACCAGGATACTTTAAAAATCTGTTTACAGAAATTTCTGAGTTTTTGCAAACGCCGCTAGATATAGGCGTTGAGGCGGAATTATCTGTAGGTATTGCCAAGATTACCGCCAAAACTAAAGATAGTCCCAAACTTCGCTCTCAGTTACGGCAATATTTAGAACCGCGCACCAATGGCATTTTAGAATCAATTAACAAAGAATTGCTCAAGCCTGCTAGAGAAAAACTCAAGCAGCAGGGGAAAAAAGGACTAGTGGTAATTATAGATAATCTCGACAGAGTGGATAATTCTCAAAAACCTTCCGGTCATTATCAGCCAGAATATCTCTTTGTGGAACGGGGCGAACAGTTAAACCAGCTAAATTGTCATGTTGTTTATACCATTCCGTTAGTGTTGATTTTTTCCAACGCTTTAGGAAGGTTAACAAATCGCTTTGGCGTAGACCCCAAGGTTTTGCCGATGGTTCCTGTGGAATTACAAGATGGTTCGCAATTTTCACAGGGAATTGTACTGCTGCAACAGATGGTTATGGCCAGGGCTTTTCCTGGTGTCAGTTGGGAACAAAGTCGGAATTTAATTACTGAAGTTTTTGATAATCCTGATACTTTAGAGCGACTTTGCCAAGTTAGCGGTGGTCATTTGCGTAACTTGTTAATGTTATTGTTTCGTTGTCTTCAGCAAGAAGACCCACCTTTGTCGCAAGAGTGTGTGGATAGGGTGATTAAACAACGCCGCAATGAGCTAACTTTGGCAATTACGCCTGATGAATGGGAATTACTACGTGAGGTAGCGCAAGAGAAAAACTTGAGAGGTCACGAAAGATACGAACTTTTGCTCCGCAGTATGTTTGTATTTGAATACCGGAATGAGGATGGTTCGTGGTTTGATATCAATCCGATTTTGGCAGAAGCCAAAGAATTTAGGTTATAAATCGGCAGTAGAGGCGTCAGCCCCTTTGGGGAAGTCAAAAGTCAAAAGTCAAAAGTCAAAAATTTTGAATCCCATAAATAAATTTCGGGGCTTGTACCTTTTTCTTTCTGGTCAGCAATTACGGGAACCGTATCAACAAGTGCGGGAGCTACATCAGCAAGTGCGGGAGCTATATCAGCAAGTGCGGGAGCTACATCAACAAGTGCGGGAGCTGCATCAGCAAGTGCGGGAGCTACATCAACAAGTGCGGGAGCTACATCAACAAGTGCGGGAGCTATATCAGCAAGTGTGGAAGCTATATCAGCAAGTGTGGGAGCTACATCAGCAAGTGCGGGAGCCGTGTCAGTTGTCATCTTCACAACTACAGCTTTTTACAACTAGCAGAAATCGTCCTTTCTGCCTCCTGCCTGCTGCCTCCTGCCTCAAAACCCGTAGCTTTATACTTCATGCAAAAGAAAACTGCTTTATGTTATGAGTAATCAGCAAGAGCCAGAAAATTTAGCCTTTGACAATGAGCATTCATTGCAAACTCTGGTGCGAACAATTACCCTTTCTCAGGAAACATTTTCGCTGATTTTACTGCGCTGTAACTATGCTGATTTACGTCAGCGTATGGTAGAACGCCTGCGCCAATTATCTCCTGTACACATTTGCGAAATTACCTTACCTGCATCAGTCAAAACGCTTTACACAAATATACGCGAACAACTGGGAGATGAACAGCCACCTGCATTGATGATTTTTGGTTTAGAGTCGGTTAAAGATATTGATACAGTTCTGACTTCAGCTAACCAAGTACGGGAGGAGTTTAGAAAGAACTTCCCGTTTCCGATATTGTTGTGGGTTAATGACCAAGTTCTGCAAAAATTTATTCGATTAGCAACTGATTTAGAGAATTGGGCAACTATTATTGAGTTTGAAAACCCTACTGATGAGTTAGTCAACTTCCTTCAGCAAAAAACTGATGAAATCTTTGCTGGTAATATCACGCCCAATTCCCAAATGTGCCGGGAACTAGAAACCGCCCGTGAAGATTTGCAAAATCGAGGAGAAGTATTAGAAGCAGCACTTCAAGCAAGTTTAGAGTTTTTGCTTGGTTTAAATGATTATCTACATGACCAGATAGATTCTGCTCTATCACATTATCAACAAAGTTTAGAGTTCTGGCGACAAAGTAATTATTTAGAGCGACAAGGTATATTACTCGTTAATATTGCTTCAGCTTATAACCGCCAATCGGAAAAAAATCAGACAGAAAATCAACGCTATTGGCAAGAGTCGAGAAATTACTTTCAGCAAGCTATTGAGATTTTTGAACAAGCACAACGTTCAGATTTAGTTGCAAAACATATTACTAAACTGGGTGAAGTGCTACGACGTTTACAAGCATGGTCAGAGTTGCAAAGCCTTGTGGAAAAATCTCTGCCGCTACATCAAAATTATGGCACGCCGTTGCAGTTGGGTAAAGATTATGGTTTTTTGGCAGAAGTAGCCTTAGAACAGTCACGCTGGCAAGAAGCTAATCAACTTGCTGGACAAGCATTGCAAATATTAGCTGATATCCCTAATCTTCAATCAGATGAATTGGGATTATATCGGTTTATTTTAGCCAAATCTCAACAGGGATTAGGTGAATATCAAGTAGCAATTAATAGTTTAAAAGCTGCAAAACTGGAAAGCAATCATCAGTACAACCCACAATTATATATATCTATATTAGAAAGGTTGCGTTTACTCTACTTTGAACAAGGTGAATATCTCAAAGCTTTTCATATTAAACAAGAGCAATTACAAATTGAACAGCAGTATGGTTTTCGCGCCTTTGTTGGGGCATCATATTTAAATCCTCAGCGACAGGCAATTAATTCTACACAGTTACAAGTTGAAAATCCTGAAACCATTGCTGAAGAAATTGCCGCTTCTGGTCGGGGACAAGATGTGAAGCGGTTGCGAGAAAGAATTGGCGGGACTGAGCATAAATTGACTGTAATTCATGGTCAGTCAGGAGTGGGAAAAAGTTCGATTTTGCAGGGTGGATTAATACCAGCACTGCAACAGCAAGCAATTGGTGAGCGAGATGCTTTACCCATTTTGTTGCGAGTTTATACAGATTGGGTGGGAGTGTTGGGGCAGAGTTTAGCTAAGGCTTTTGAGGAAGTTAGAGGTATTCAATTATCTGTTAATCTTGATTCTTCAGCCGCTATTTTAGAACAATTGCAGAGAAATGCTGACCGAAATTTGTTGACGGTTTTAATGTTTGACCAGTTTGAGGAGTTTTTCTTTGTTTATCCAGACCAGGGTCAACGACGAGAATTTTATGAGTTTTTACGAATTTGTCTGGATATTCCTTTTGTCAAGGTAATTCTATCTTTACGGGAAGATTATTTACCTAATTTATTAGAGTTAGAGCGTCTGTTTAATTTGACTGCAATTAATAATAATATTCTCGATAAAAATATTCGCTATTATTTGGGTAACTTTTCGCCCGATGATGCTAAAGCTGTTGTGCAAAGTTTAACAGCACGCTCTCATTTTTATTTAGAGCCTGCACTGATTGAGCAATTAGTCCAGGATTTAGCAGGTGATTTGGGGGAAGTTCGCCCGATTGAGTTACAAATTGTGGGGACGCAATTGCAAACTGATAAAATTACAACTTTAGAAAAGTATCGTCAGTTTGGCACTAAAGAAAAACTGGTTGAGCGATTTTTAGAAGAAGTCATCGATGATTGTGGGGCGGAGAATGAACAGGTTGCACGACTGGTTTTATATTTACTCACAGATGAAAATGGTACTCGTCCCCTGAAGACTCGTGCTGAGTTAGCAGCAGATTTGCCAGCAGAAGTTGAGAAACTAGATTTGGTGTTAGAGATTTTCGTGGACTCAAGGTTAGTATTGCAGTTACCAGAATCTCCGGCTGACCGTTATCAACTGGTGCATGATTACCTCGTGTCGTTTATTCGCCAACAACAGGGCAATGAAATATTAGCAGAACTAGCTAGAGAGCGAGAACAACGCCTGCAAGCAGAAGAGAAGCTGAAGCGTGAACAAGATGCGAGGCAGATATTAGTTGATGCTCAACAAGAAGCCAAGCGACAAATTCGCCAAGGACGGATGCAGTTGACGGTGAGTTCTGGTTTAGCGGTGTGTCTATTATTATTGGCAGGTATATCATCAAGATATGCATTGAGTCAAATTCAAGTGGCTGAAGATGCTGGTAATAAAAAGCAACAGGCAGAAAAAAACTTTACAACTGCTCAAGCCAAGTACAATCAAGTAACTCAACGCTTGCAAGCTACACAAAAGCAACAGGTAGTAATACAAAATAAAGCGGATGAATTAGAAACTAAGAAGAAAGTTGCAGAGCAAAAATTTCAAGCAGCGCAGAAGAATCAGAAAGCCGCAGAAGGAGAATCAAAATTAGCAAAACAGAAAACTCAACAGGCGAACCAAAACTTACTGGCTGCTAAAGCAGACTTGGAAGAGGTAAACCAGAAAGCCTCAGAATTACAAGAGAAAAATGCCCAAGCACAGGAAAGAATTAAAACGGTAAGCGAAAAAGTAAAAACTGCTGAAGTAAAATTACAACAAGCAGCGACAAAACAACAGCAAGCAGAATCTCAAGCTCAACAAGCCCAAACCACCCTTAACCAAGCGCAAGCAAAACTTGCACAAGCACAGAAAGCAACAGCAGCAGCAGAAGCAGCACGTAAAGAAGCACAAAAGGGAACGGAATTAGAACGGGCAAGTACTAACGTCTTAAGACAGTTTGAGTATGCGGGCGAGTTAGAATCGCTGGTGGCAGCAGTGCAGAGTGGGAAAGAGTTAAAAACTTTGGTAAAAGATGGTCGCCCTTTAGAAAAATATCCAGCTATTAGCCCTATTTTTGCTTTGGATAGTATTCTCGATAAAATTAAAGAACGTAACCAGTTCCAAGGGCATCAAGCTCCTGTCTCAAGTGTGAGTTTCAGCCCGGACGGCAAAACCATCGCTACGGCATCACTTGACGGTACAGCGCGGTTGTGGAACCTGCAAGGGCAACTGCTGCAAGAATTCAAAGGGCATCAAGGCTTAGTCAGGGGTGTGAGTTTCAGCCCGGACGGCAAAACCATCGCTACGGCATCACTTGACGGTAC
>NZ_JABXKF010000039.1 GCF_017115165.1 Nostoc sp. LPT
CCAATGCCCAATGCCCAATGCCCAATGCCCAATGCCCAATGCCCAATGCCCAATGACTATTAGTCTTAAAACCGAGGTGTCATACAGTAAGGACAATCCAGCCATTCTTGTTTCAATGTGGCATCGCAACTCCGGCAGGTAAGACCGGTCTTGCGTTTGGCTTTTAACTCTGCTTCCAAACCAGTATTCAGTAAAGGTCACTCGTTCTACTTCTTCTAGAGTGGTGGAACCTTCACGCACTAAATCCAAACTGTAAGCCAGCAAGGTTTTCATCCCCTCTTCTATTGCAACTTCCTTGATGCGTTCCGTGGGTGCATCTTCGTTGATCAGAGTTTGCAGGTTTTCGGTGACTCGCATAACTTCATAAACACCACAACGCCCTTTGTAGCCGATTCCATTACATTTTGGGCAAAGGTGATTTTTGGCTTTGGCATCTGCGATCGCATCTAATGTCAAGGTGTTAGCTTTATAGAAGGTGACTCCCACATCCGAGGAAGCTGATAGACCATAACGAGCCAGTTCCTCAGTTGTGGGAGTGTAGGGAACACGACATTCAGAACATACACGCCGCACCAAACGTTGAGCTAAAACACCAATTAGGGAACTAGAAACCATGAAAGGCTCAATCCCCATTTCTCCCAAACGAGTGATCGCTCCTGGGGCATCATTAGTATGTAAGGTCGTTAATACTAAGTGACCGGTCAAGGCAGCCTCAATTGCTGTTTTTGCCGTTTTCCTTATCCCGCGTTTCACCCACCAGTAGCACATCTGGATCTTGCCGCAAGAAAGCCCGCAGAGCGGTAGCAAAATCTAGCCCTTTTTCCCGAATCACCTGTACTTGAGTAATCCCTGGAAGACTGTACTCAATTGGGTCTTCCACAGTACTGATATTAATTCCGGGATCGTTCTTTTCTGAGAGGGCAGAATACAGCGAGGTTGTTTTCCCAGAACCAGTTGGCCCAGTCACCAAAATTAGCCCAAAGGGACGGCTAACCATATCCTTGACAATATCCAAAGTCTCTGGATCGGTAATTAACTTATCTAATCCCAGTTGGGTGGAGGAGTTATCCAAAATCCGCAGCACTACCTTTTCCCCGTAGCGACTGGGTAAGGTATTCACCCGAAAGTCCACCTTACGTCCCTCAAACAGCCGCCGGATACGTCCATCTTGGGGTAGACGGCGTTCAGCAATGTCTAGATTGGAGATGATTTTAAATCGGGCTGTCACCGCCGGGATGATTTTTTTCGGCATTAGGGGGAAAGCTTCACGCAGTACGCCATCTTTCCGAAAGCGAATGCGTAAGTTTTCTTCTTGTGGTTCGATATGAATGTCAGAAACGCCCTCATGTAAGGCTTTAGCTAGGATTCTATTAACTAGATTGATAACTGGGGCATCCTCTGCGCCCTTCATCGCTGCCCCCAGATCGGCCTCCATTTCTTCAGGAGCATCTGCAAGATCGAGATTTCCAAGATTTTCTAAATCTTGACTAATATCTGTAGAGTTTTCTCGTTCTAGGTGCTTCTGCCGAACAGCCACTTCGTCCAAATATTGGTTGATTAGCTGCTGGTAGTCTTCCTGTGTAATCACCATGCGCTGCAAGGCCAAACCTTGGGGGCGCAAGATGCGGTTCAGGTCATCGGAAGCCTCTAGATTATCTGGAGCAACCATCGCCACTAAAACTGAGGGCGGGGTTTGGTCTTCGTGTTTTGACAGTGGTACTAAGCGATGACGACGGCAGATATCCACTGGGATGAGGGTTTCAATCAGGTTCCCCATCATCGTGTTGCCAACGGAATTGACTTCTGGATCGAGGAATTCAACTCCGTATAGTATTTTCAGTTCAAATAGCTGCTGTTTTTTGTATTGCCTGAGCAACTCAGGTGATAGTTGTTGACCAGTGATTGACTCTAATACTTCTGTTAAGGGTCTGCCAGATTTGCGGCTTTCAATTAGTGCCTGCCTCATCTGTTCGGTATTGACATAGCCAGATTGCACTAGCTTGTTGCCAAAGGGCGAAAACTCTGTTCTGGTAGTTAGAGCGGTACTGCGCCGTTGTGCTGACGAGTAAGTCATAAATGAGCAATTGAGTAGGGAAACCTCTGCTTAAAGTATTCCCCTAGTGTGAGATAGAATTCTCATTTACTAAAAAAGTCCTGAGTCATCTAAACAGTGCTGAGTACTGAGTAACGAGTGCTGAGTCAAAAAAGTAATAATCGCACTGGCTAAACGCCCTTGCAAATTACTCGTTCGGGTTCCCGCCTTAGTGGCGTCTGGGCTAACGCGTTCACCATTTGTCACAATAAGAGGACGTTACATCACTTCCAGGAACTTGTCGGCAATAAAATCAGCCTCAGTTGCAAGTCGTGGATGACGACGGTTGCAAGCTGTAGAGATACACTGCCATAAATAGGATCTGGAATGAGTAGACAATGATCGATGAAAATAAACAGATAAACAATACAAGCCAGCAATTGGGTGAACCAACAGAGGTAAAGCAAGCAATGAAGAGTGACTCCCCAGCCCACATTAATTTCAATGAACCTGGTAGCGAGGTGACAGAGCAAGTGGCAGCCCAAACAAATATATCAGGCGATACTGCTGTCAATTCAGAAAATAGCGTCGCTGCAACTGAGAAAACTGGAGTGGAAACAGCAGCTTTGGCAGAATTGACTCAACAAATCGAGTCCGTCAAAACGCAACTGGAAGAGCGTAGTACTCAATATATGCGGATTGCCGCTGATTTTGAGAATTACCGGAAACGCACTAGCAAAGAAAAAGAAGACCTAGAGTTGCAGGTGAAGCGAAATACGATTTTGGAATTGCTGCCAATAGTCGATAATTTTGAGCGGGCGCGATCGCACCTCAAACCGCAATCTGATGCCGAAATGACCATGCACAAAAGTTACCAAGGCGTTTACAAACAATTAGTAGATAGCCTGAAGCGCTTGGGTGTATCACCAATGCGTCCCGAAGGTCAAGAATTCGATCCTAACCTGCACGAAGCAGTAATGCGGGAACCTACGGATGAACATCCTGAAGGAACAGTGTTAGAAGAGTTAGTGCGCGGATATTACTTGGGCGATCGCGTGCTACGCCATGCAATGGTCAAAGTAGCTGCTCCCAAGGAAGATACACCTTTTGCACCAGAAGATCAGTCGAGTTCAGCCAGCAGTTAAGCTGTAGTCGCTCGCCTCGCTGACCTCAAGTGCCTGGGTTATAGCAGAGGCGAGCATCATTATTGAGGTATGGGATGGAGAGGATGAGGGAGATGAGGGGGATGAGCAGGATGAGGGGGATAAGGAGGAATTTACTCCCTTATCTCCCTCATCTCCCCCTGCTCCCCTACCTTTCCCATTTCTATATGCTGAAGTTTTGAGCTAGTCTGCGACATATGACAGCAGAAATATTCAGTAAAAATACTGGCAAATATGGGAAAAGTTATTGGGATCGACTTAGGCACTACTAACAGTTGCGTCGCAGTTTTGGAGGGTGGTCAACCACTTGTGATCTCCAATTCTGAAGGGGGACGAACTACTCCAAGTATTGTGGGATTTGGGAAGAGTGGCGATCGCTTGGTTGGTCAATTGGCAAAGCGCCAAGCCGTAACTAATGCCGAAAACACAATTTACAGTATTAAACGATTTATCGGGCGGCGTTGGGAAGACACTGAAGTAGAACGCGATCGTGTCCCTTACAACTGCATCAAAGGTCGAGACGAAACCGTTGATGTCCAAATTCGCTCAAAAAACTATACGCCCCAAGAATTATCCGCGATGATTCTGCAAAAGCTGAAGCAGGATGCGGAAAACTTTTTGGGTGAGGAGGTCACTCAAGCAGTGATCACCGTACCAGCATATTTCACAGATGCCCAAAGACAAGCAACTAAAGATGCTGGCACAATTGCTGGACTAGAAGTCCTGCGAATTATCAATGAACCAACAGCTGCGGCTTTAGCTTTCGGATTGGAAAAGCAAGACCAAGAGCAGCTAATTTTAGTATTTGACTTGGGAGGCGGTACCTTTGACGTATCGATCCTGCAACTTGGGGATGGCGTTTTTGAAGTTAAGGCGACTTGTGGTAACAACCACTTAGGTGGAGACGACTTTGATAATGCGATCGTCCTTTGGATGATGGAACGCTTTCAGCAAGAAGAGAAAATCGACCTTTCCCAAGACAAGATGGCATTGCAACGCCTGCGAGAAGCAGCCGAAAAGGCAAAAATTGAACTCTCCAGTATGGTGAATACCTCCATCAACTTGCCCTTTATCACAGCTGATGACACCGGGCCAAAGCATTTGGAGATGGAGCTCAGTCGCTCG
This sequence comes from Nostoc sp. LPT, assembly GCF_017115165.1. Taxonomy (GTDB): domain Bacteria; phylum Cyanobacteriota; class Cyanobacteriia; order Cyanobacteriales; family Nostocaceae; genus Nostoc. Next base: position 4,321 of record NZ_JABXKF010000039.1, read on the forward strand.
AAATTTGAAGAACTTGCCGCCAAATTAATTGAAGCGACCATTGAACCAATGATTCAAGCGCTCAAAGATGCGGATCTCAAGCCACAAGCCATAGATCGGATTATTTTGGTAGGTGGTTCTACCCGTATTCCCGCAGTCCAAAACGCGCTGATTAAGTTTTTCAACGGCAAAGCTCCCGATCGCTCCATCAACCCTGACGAAGCCGTAGCATTAGGAGCAGCTATTCAAGCAGGTGTATTGGGTGGTGAAGTCGATAATCTCTTACTACTGGATGTCACCCCTCTGTCCTTGGGAATTGAAACTTTGGGTGAAGTTTTCACCAAAATCATTGAACGCAACACCACAATTCCTACGAGTAGATCGCAAGTTTTTTCCACAGCCGTTGATGGACAAACCTCGGTGGAAATTCACATCCTCCAAGGTGAACGGGCGATGTCACGAGATAACAAGAGTCTGGGCAAGTTTCTACTCGCAGGAATTCCCCCATCTCCCCGTGGTGTACCGCAAATTGAAGTATCCTTTGAAATCGATGTCAACGGCATCCTGAAGGTTTCTGCCCAAGACAAAGGTACAGGTAGAGAACAGAGTATCAGGATTACCAATACAGGTGGTTTGAGTAACAACGAAGTCGAACGGATGCGCCAAGAGGCAGAACTTTTTGCCGAAGAAGATAGAAGACGTAAAGAACTGGTTGAACTCAAAAACCAAGCAGATAATTTGTTGTTCAGTTATGAATCCACCATCAAGGATAATAGCAACTTTATCGGCGACCAGATGAAAACTTTGGCCAGTGAAAAAGTTGCACAACTCCAAGCTGCAATGATTGACTCCAGCATTTCCACAGTGGAATTTAAGCAGCGCTTAGACGACTTCCAACAAACCTTGTTTGCAATTGGTGCTGATGTCTACAATCGAGCTAACAGCCAAACTGATAAGATTGAGGAGGGTTCATCTGGTCACTTTACCCCAGAAGTAGACTCACCAATGAATGGCACGCTAATACCGCAATTCAACTTTGATTTTGACGAAGAAAGTACTGCTCAGGCTGATTATGAGGCGATAGATTAGGGGTTGGGCATTGGGCATGGAGCATTGGCCAAACAGGGCATTGAGAAGAGACAAGGTAGACAAGGGAGATGGAGGAAATAAGGGAGATATAGGAATTTGTTTCTTAACCTCCTCATCCCCCTCATCCCCTTATCTCCCCTGCTCCCCACTCTCCTAAGTTGCAAATTTTTATTAAGATATTTTAATATATCTAAATATTTAGATTTAGCGAAGTTTCACAAGACCCCAGCGGTTTGCTAGATTGTAGAAGCAAATTACTTTGGGCTAGGCAATGTGCAAGTTCAAAGCCAATCCAAAGCATAAGGGTGGTTTTCCACACCTAATGGTGCGGCTAGCCCCTCTGGTTGATGGGCGAGTTTTCCTCTCCTACGTAGCACAATTGTAAAAGAGACAGCCGACTCGGCAGTGAGAAGTCTGAGCAAAGGCTTACAACCAGATCCTAACTTCTATAGCTTTTGTCGTCTCCCACGAGGAAAGCACCTGTTGCTCAAGATTTGTCGGTGATTTTTGTAAAAGGTAAAGGGTAAAATCAGTTATTAACAAAAATTAATTTTATCTTCTGCCTGCCCTCCGGCAAGCCGCCCTCTAAAGGATAATGTTTTGCTCTTGCATATCTGTAGGCAAAACACTTAATCCATAGGGTAGCAAGTGACCGTGAATGACGTTCTACTGACTTCTGCTTTCTTCCTTCTAACTTTTACCTTTGCTATATGGCCCGCGACTATTATGAAATCCTGGGTGTCTCTCGTGACACTGACAAAGAAGAAATCAAACAAGCCTATCGCCGTCTAGCCCGGAAGTATCACCCAGATGTGAACAAAGAACCGGGGGCGGAGGATCGCTTTAAAGAAATTAACCGCGCTTATGAGGTGCTCTCAGAACCCGAAACCCGCGCTCGTTACGATCGCTTTGGTCCAGAAGGTGTATCTGGTGCTGGTGCGGGCTTTCAAGATGTCGGCGATATGGGTGGTTTTGCCGATATCTTTGAAAGCATTTTTAGTGGCTTTGCTGGCGGTATGGGTAATCCCACGCAACAAAGACGGCGTAGTGGGCCTGCTAGGGGTGATGACCTGCGGCTAGACCTGAAGTTAGACTTTCGGGAAGCGATATTTGGTGGCGAAAAAGAAATTCGCATTTCCCATCTAGAAAATTGTGAAGTTTGTAGCGGTTCTGGTGCTAAACCTGGAACCCGCCCTCGGACTTGTTCGACTTGTGGCGGTTCGGCTCAAGTACGCCGTGTAACTAGAACACCCTTTGGCAGTTTCACCCAAGTCTCGACTTGTCCCACCTGTAATGGCACAGGGATGGTAATTGAAGATAAGTGTGATGCGTGTGATGGTAAGGGCGCAAATCAAGTCACAAAAAAACTCAAAATTACCATTCCAGCTGGGGTGGATAATGGTACGCGTTTGCGGATTTCTAGTGAAGGAGATGCTGGTCAACGTAGTGGCCCTCCTGGGGATTTATACGTTTACTTGTTCGTGAATGAGGACGAGGAATTTCAACGCGATGGGATTAATATTCTCTCGGAAATCAAAGTTAGCTACCTGCAAGCGATTTTAGGTTGTCGGTTAGAGGTAGATACAGTAGATGGGCCAGTAGAACTAATCATTCCAGCTGGAACTCAGCCGAATACAGTAATGAAATTGGAAAATCGTGGTGTACCTCGCTTGGGTAATCCCGTAAGTCGTGGGGATCACATGCTGAACGTATTAATTGATATTCCCAATAAAGTCACCCCAGAGGAGAGGGAACTGCTGGAGAAGCTAGCTAAAATTAAGGGGGATCGGACTGGTAAAGGTGGTTTAGAAGGATTTTTGGGAAATTTATTTAAGTGATGATGCCCTCTTCTGTTTCAACTCCCGATGCTCAACTTGATTTACGCGGCACCCCTTGCCCGATTAATTTCGTGCGGACAAAACTACGTCTAGAGAAAATGCCATTGGGAGGTTTGCTAGAAGTCTGGTTAGACCCTGGTGAACCGATTGAGCAGGTTCCTGATAGTCTGACAATGGCAGGTTATCAAGTGGAACAAATTACAGACTGCACTAATTATTTTTCTCTGTTAGTGCGCCGTCCAGTTGCTGGCCAATGACAGGGGAAAATTTTGCCGCAACTGGACAGTTATTGGGTACGGTGGTGGCTGTACAGGCTAATTTTTACCGAGTACAGCTAGATCGAGAGGATGGGGAGATAAGGGAGATGAGGGAGATGAGGGAGCAAGATCCTCCTCATCTTCCCTATCCCCCTGATCTTTTCCTCCTCTGTACCCGGAGAACACGTCTGAAAAAAATCGGACAACAGGTGATGGTAGGCGATCGCGTTGTGGTAGAACCAGATTGGGCTGGGGGACGGGGTGCGATCGCTGAGGTTTTACCCCGCCAAAGCGAATTAGATCGTCCGGCGATCGCCAATGTCAACCAAATTCTATTGGTATTTGCCGTTGCCGATCCACCTTTGGAACCTTATCAACTGAGTCGGTTTCTCATTAAAGCTGAGTCTACTGGCTTAGATGTGCTTTTATGTTTGAATAAAAGTGATTTAATTTCATCGCCGGAACAACAACAAGTTAGCGATCGCCTGCTCGGTTGGGGCTATCAACCAATATTTATCAGCGTTAAAGATGGTATAAATACCGACCAAGCGGCCAAATATTTGAGTAATAAAATTACTGTAATCGCTGGGCCTTCTGGTGTCGGTAAATCCAGTCTGATTAATACGTTGATTGACTCTCTTGAGCTGCGAGTCGGAGAAGTTTCTGGTAAACTAGCTCGTGGTCGTCATACCACTCGCCATATAGAATTATTTGAGTTACCTAGCGGTGGTTTACTGGCAGATACTCCCGGTTTTAATCAGCCGGATATGGATTGTATACCAGAAGAATTAATCCATTATTTCCCAGAAGCAAGAAAGCGGTTAGCAGTTGCTAGCTGTCGGTTTAGTGATTGTCTGCATCGAGACGAGCCTGAGTGTGCGGTGCGGGGAGACTGGGAACGATATGAACATTATTTAGAATTTTTGGACGCTGCGATCGCTCATCAAACACAGCTACACCAACAAGCCGATCCAGAATCTACCATGAAGTTAAAAAGCAAAAGCAAAGGCAAAGGGCAGAGTCAATACGAACCCAAGTTAGAAAGTAAAAAATATCGCCGGATTTCCCGGAAGACTCAGTTACAAGACTTGCAGGAGTTATATCGGGATGAAGAATAAGGAGCGCGATGTTTACGACGGGCTGCGCCTACGCATTCATAATCCAAAGGTTGGTCACGATAGCATAGATACAAACAGAAAAAGTATCTTGTATGTCTCAGCCCATTGCCAACACCCCTATACAAGCTGTCACTGAAAGTATAATTTTCCCACCAGGTGATATCTATAGTGATGAACCCCCCTTGGAATCTGATTTACACCGCGAACAAATTGATTTACTTATCCGCCTGATTAAATGGTGGTGGCGCGATCGTCAGGATTTTTATGCTACCGGCAACCTGACGATCTATTTCAGTCCTAACCAGAAAAAGTCAGAAGAATTTCGAGGCCCTGATTTCTTTGTGGTTTTAGATACAGAGAAAAAAGACCGCAAAAGCTGGGTTGTGTGGCAAGAAGACGGCAAATACCCCAATGTAATTATTGAGCTATTATCTAATTCCACTGCCTCGGTTGATAAAGCTTTAAAAAAGCAAATTTACCAGAATACATTTCGCACTCCAGATTACTTTTGGTTTGACCCAAATAACCTAGAATTACAGGGATTTCACATACTTGATGGGCAATATCAAGAAATTGTACCCACTGAGTCGGGTTGGTTGTGGAGTCAGCAATTAGGGCTGTATTTAGGAGTTGAGTCTGGTAAATTACGCTTTTTTACACCCGATGGGCAACTGGTGATGTTGCCAGAGGAAGAATCAAACCAACAGTTACAGCAAGCAAACCAACAGTTACAGCAAGCAAATCAACAATTAGAACAAGAACGTCAACGGGCTGCAATATTGGCAGAACGCTTACGAGCCGCAGGTATTGACCCTGAACAAATATTCTGAAAAATAGAATTTTATCTCTAAACTAGACATGGGAAAATCGTGCTATGAACCAAACAATATCCGATCGAGTCCGTTGGACAACCTCAGACTTAGAATTACTCACAACTGACGAATGGAAGCGCTATGAAATTATTGACGGAGAGCTATTTGTGACTAGAGCGCCTCACTGGAAACATCAAGGGACTGCGGGTAATATATGCTTAGAGTTACAAATTTGGTCTCGCTCTAGTGGGTTGGGGGAAACCCGTCAAACTCCTGGCATAATTTTTACAGATGCCGATAATGTCATACCCGATGTAGTTTGGATTAGTCGTGAGCGTTTAGTACAATTGCTAGATGAGGAAGGGCATTTGAGAGGAGCGCCAGAACTGATTGCGGAAGTGCTTTCTCCTGGAACAACCAACGAACGTCGAGACCGAGAAGCCAAGCTGAAACTATACTCATCCACAGGAGTCCAAGAATATTGGATTGCAAATTGGCAATTACAGCAGCTAGAAGTTTATCGCAGAGAAACTGCCCAATTAAAACTGATCGCAACCTTGCTGGCTGATGACGAAATCACATCACCACTGTTACCAGGTTTCTGCGTTCGAGTTCAGCGTTTTTTTGTATAATTCTGGCGTAGGCGTAGCCCGCCGTAGGCATCGCTCTTCAAACTTTTCTACAAGAGGCTACGCGAACGTGGCTCAAAAATAATTATTAAACTGCCAAGGCGCAAAGGTCACGGAAGGGGACAAGAGGAAAAACCCATATCTAAAGATAGGGGCTGAAAGATTGGCATAAGGCTTTTAAATTAATTGAAAACTGCTATAAATCTACCTTACGATCCCCATAAAGTCTTAAAATATTGTTAATTTCTGCCCAACCTCTCGACCTTCAACTTACAAGTATCACCCCAAAATCACTATGGCTATTGGCTACGTCGCGCTTGTACTCCACGCACATCTGCCCTTCGTTCGTCACCCAGAAAGTGACTACGTGCTGGAGGAAGAATGGCTCTATGAAGCCATCACAGAAACCTACATCCCCTTATTGAAAGTATTTGAAGGCTTAAAGCGAGACGGTATCGACTTTAAAATCACGATGAGTATGACACCACCTCTAGTGTCGATGCTTCGCGATCCTCTGCTTCAAGAACGCTATGACGCACACTTAGCCCAACTAGAAGAACTTGTAGCATTAGAAGCAGAACATAATGTCAATAACGGGCATCTTCATTATTTAGCCGAACATTACATTACTGAGTTTAAGGAAGCGCGTCAGCTATGGGAACGCTACAAGGGTGACTTGGTGACAGCTTTTAAGAAGTTCCAAGACAGTAACAACTTGGAAATCATCACTTGCGGTGCTACTCACGGCTATTTGCCGTTGATGAAAATGTATCCCCAAGCGGTATGGGCACAAATTCAAGTAGCCTGCGAACATTACGAACAAACCTTTGGACAAGCACCCAGAGGCATCTGGTTGCCAGAATGTGCCTACTATGAAGGTTTAGAGCGGATGCTAGCTGATGCTGGGTTACGCTACTTCCTCACTGATGGGCATGGCATCCTTTATGCCCGTCCCCGACCGCGCTTTGGCACTTATGCTCCAATTTATACAGAAACTGGTGTTGCTGTCTTTGGTCGAGATCATGAATCTTCCCAACAGGTATGGTCTTCTGAGGTAGGCTATCCTGGGGCAGCGGAATATCGGGAATTTTACAAAGATTTGGGCTGGGAAGCAGAATATGAGTACATCAAGCCCTACATTATGCCCAACGGTCAACGGAAAAATACGGGCATTAAATATCACAAAATTACTGGACGTGGTTTAGGACTGTCAGATAAGGCACTTTACGATCCTTATTGGGCTAGAGAAAAGGCCGCAGAACACGCTGCTAACTTTATGTATAACCGAGAGCGACAATCTGAGCATCTTTATGGAATTATGCAGCGCCCACCAATTATCGTTTCGCCTTATGACGCAGAGTTATTTGGACATTGGTGGTATGAAGGCCCTTGGTTCATCGATTACCTATTTCGCAAGTCGTGGTATGACCAAGGAACATATCAAATGACCCATTTAGCAGACTATTTGCGGGAGCAGCCGACGCAGCAAGTTTGTCGTCCTTCGCAGTCGAGTTGGGGTTTCAAGGGTTTCCACGAGTATTGGTTGAATGAGACGAATGCGTGGGTTTATCCGCATTTGCACAAAGCTGCTGAACGGATGATTGAAATCTCGCACCTGGAACCAGAAGATGAGTTGGGGTGGAAAGCCTTGAACCAAGCAGCGCGAGAATTGTTATTAGCACAATCTTCCGACTGGGCATTTATTATGCGGACGGGAACAATGGTACCCTACGCAGTTAGACGGACGCGATCGCACCTAATGCGCTTCAATAAGCTGTACGAAGACGTTAAAATCGGCAAAGTTGACAGTGGTTGGTTGGAAAAAGTCGAGTTAATGGATAATATCTTCCCGGAAATCAACTATCGCGTCTATCGTCCGTTATAGTCTCACAAAAAATAATCAACAGCAGTAGGGTGGGCATTGCCCACCCTATATTAGTAGTGAGGAGCGTTTATTTTACCAACAACAGAGCAAGCCTTAGCGTGTGTAAGGGTTTGTCAAATGCTGTCAAATCTTTACAAAGACATCCGCTTATTTCGATTTGACGACAAAATCGGAGAAGTTTACATCCTATCTGCGGATGAACTGCAAATCATTGTTTATCGCAATGGCGAATGGGAGTTTGTCAATGAACCCGAATTATGAACAAATGAGTTTTTCAGAATTGAGAGCTTATGTCGTGGAAAACCGTGAAGACATTGAAGCTATACGTTTTCTGATGAGTAAACGCGATCCTAATTCTCCAAAGTATCCTATGCCGGTGACAGAAGCTGATATGCAAGCCCAGATGGAAATCATTAGGCGCAAGATTAATGGAGAACTTTGAGATTATTGTTTAATTCAGTAAGCATAATTAGGGTGGGAAAATCATACTCACCCTTTTATTTTATTAACACTGCCGGATTTAACTAAAGGCTATCTGGATCAATATTTAATTCTCGGAGTTTAGCAGCTAATTTTTGCGCCTTTTGCTCCGTTTGTTGTCGAGCCTCTTCTGCGGCTTGTCGTGCAGCTGCTTCTTCTTCATGAGTTAGGAGTGTTTCACCCGTAGCTGGATTGTAAAAACGTAGTTTTCCTGCTTCCAGACGTAACTCTAGCCCCAAAACTTCACTAGCTAGAGACACTGTACCATCTGGCAGGGTATTGGCTGTTACTAGGAAATAATTGCCATCGATTAAGTGTAAACCCTGGAGTTGGGGATTGAGATAATCGCCTGTAGGGTCATATTGGAAATATTCACGCACTCCCAGAAAGGCATAAATTCCTTTCTTTGCACCTTGGTCTTTGCTGCGAGTGGTTTTTGAGGTAATCTCTAGGACAAAATCTGGGGTTTGATTATTTTCTTCCCAAGTTTTGTAAGAGCGTCTGTCACGGTTTTCCACTCCAAACACCACAAATACATCTGGTGCGACAACTGATTCTGGATAACCTTTTTCGTAGTAAATAAATAGATTACCAGCGACGTATACATCTGGGTGATTTTGGAAATAAATTCGTAGTGCATTTCTTGCATAAGTTAAGTAACTGCACTGAATATCTCCTTCAGCCATTGGCTTACCGTCCTCATCTGGGTACTCAATCGGGGTAACGGGGATATACTCTACTGAGGCTGTCATGAGCAGATATCTCAACTCAATTAGGGCTAGATTCAATACTATCGCTCAAAATGCGATCGCCATGACTGGGAGGCTAAGAAATCACGAGAAATTCCAGATTGCGTAGGCGTAGTCAGTCGTAGGCATCGCTTTGATTGAGCATCTGATGAAGAAGGAATATTTACAGGACTTACGCAACTGGCACAGCGCGATCAGATTGTTAGTCTGCGAGCTACGGTTGTGTTGATTTTGCAGGTGTCCAAAGTTTACCTGATTGCCACAACAGTTCAAACTGCCTCTGAAAAAAACTATACATTTCACCATCTCTCTGTGGTAGCAATTGAAACGATGGCTGCACTTCATCCCGAAAAGAATAAAGTTGAACCCATATTTCAGCTTTAGGAGTACCCGCATCGATTAGCCACATCCCATAGGGAGGAACAACTTGAACAAAACCTAGATGAAAGCCCTGTTTTAGATTTGCGTCATTATGTAGTGAAGAAAAATTGTCTAGAGCGTGTTCAGACTCACGAAGAAAACAATCTAGAGCGTAGCCAACAAATTTGAATAACGTATTTTTGAATAATGCATTTTTGTGTTTTTTCAAATTCGCCTCCTATATTTTGAGGCATTAGGTAGGATGTGACTTTTCATATTGATTTAATCTCTATTTATATTACAACTTTATTTTCGCTTTAAACTGAGCGTAAAATTCTTTGGGAGCCTCATCAAAATACTTAAATAGAGCAGGGCAAAGCCATCCTTCCCGATCTAAATCTGCACTGTAATACCAGTTACCTCCATATTCTTCACGCCGCCAGTCAAACTTGAGTTGATAGCCAGGAAAAGGAGATGCAGAAAATATCAAACTGAACCCTGACTCTGCATCTGGAATGTGTGACACCATTCTTTCAATAATTTCGTCCGCCCCTGCCACGAAAGGCTCTCGAACTAAATCTACATTGTCATCGTCAAACACCCACATCTCGCCGAATTTATAGGGATGAATAACCATGATTGAGTTCATAAAGTTTACTAGCAGTTAATACCGTTTCATTTTAATAATGATACAAATACGTTGGTAGGGTTACAGCAATTGGTATTAAGTCCCAAATTTCTAGGTTTCGTGTAACTAACATTAAAAAAGACAGGCAAGATGCCTGTCCTATAAATAATGATTTAGCAAAGAATTTAGAAATTCATCTCAGCAGCTTGAACTTTTTCAACCTGCTTCTTCTTCAGCACCAGCATAACTTGAGCCAACATTACAAGAGCGATGAATGCAATCATCCATTTGACTCTAGAAGCGTCTTGCAATACGATTTCTCCATCTGTTTGACCGAATCCACCAACGTTTGGGTTGCTGGTCAAAGCATCACCAGTCTTAACTGCTTGCCCTTCGGAAACAAGCAGGTCTGGCCCTAAAGGAATCGTATCAACGACAACATTACCCGATTCAGGTTGGATGTTGACTAGATATTTAACGTTACCATCTCCATCTTCCTCTTTAGCAATTTTGGTAATTGTGCCAGTAGCGGAAGCGTTGTAAACATTGTTGTTGCTCTTTTCGCCAGTGGGAAAAACTTGTCCACGTCCCCGATTACCACCTACGTGAACTGAATATTTACCGAAGTGGATGTTTTTGTCGGTTGCGGGGTTGGGAGAAAGAACTGGGAAGACGATTTCCTGATACTGTTCACCGGGTAAAGGGCCGACGATGACGACGTTATCTTTGTCTTCGCTGTAGGGTTGGTAGAAAGTGTCGCCAACTTCTTCTTTAAGTTCTTCGGAAAGACGGTCTTCAGGAGCAATCTTAAAGCCTTCGGGTAGCATCAGTACAGCACCGACGTTCAACCCAACCTTAGAACCATCGGCACCAACTTGCTGGGCGCTCAAATCGTAGGGGATTTTCACCACAGCTTTGAATACAGTGTCAGGTAGCACCGATTGGGGAACTTCCACTTCTGTAACCTTGGCGGCTAGGTGACAGTTGGCACAAACAATTCGCCCTGTTGGTTCGCGGGGGGTTTCGGGATAGGTTTGTTGTGCCCAAAAGGGATAGGCGGCAGCTGATTGGGGAAGGGCTAGATCGCTGGTGAAGTAAAATGTCACAGTGGCGATCGCTATGAGCAATGTTTTTACAATCGCTCTAGCATTGCGAGTTAACCTCGCTGTTATGAAAACATTTCTCATCTCTATAAGGGCGACAATTGAATTAGTCATTAGTTATTGGGCATTGGGCATGGGGGATTGGGCATTGGGTATGGGTTATTTCTCCCTCACTCCCTCATCTCCCTCATCCCTTACTCAGCACTCAGCACTCAGCACTCATAACTCAGCACTGATTAACCCCACCAAGGTGCATCACCTGTGCGGAAGTCGGTTTCAGTCCAAGGGGTTAAAACGATTTTGTCGTCGTTGACGTTGGTATGGGCTAAAGCCAGAGACAGAGGTGCTGGCCCCCGAACAACTTTACCAGTTTCGTCATACTGGGAACCATGACAAGGACACTTGAATTTGTTCTCAGCAACGTTCCAGGGGACGACACAACCTAAGTGGGTGCAGATGGCGTTAATGCCATAATCTTTGATCGCCTCTTTGCTGTCTACCACAATATAGGTAGGATCTCCCTTTAGTCCTTGGACTAGGTTGCGATCGCCTGCATTCCGGTTTTCTAGAAATTTAGTGACACTAACATCGTTACCTAACTCGTCTTTTGCCGTTACACCGCCACCAGCCCCACCTGCTGCTGGTGGAATAAAGTACTTGACAACGGGATACAATGCACCCAGAGCTACTCCAGTGACAGTCCCAAAAGTGAGCAGATTCATGAACTGACGACGCCCCATATCAGGCACGTCTGCTGATTCAGAAAATTGAGCCATAATCTACGCGCTCTTTGTGTATTTTGTTAAGCATTTTGACAAAAGTACTTGTACTTGAGCAACTCTTGTCTAAGTCGAAATGCTAGCGCTCACAACGATGCCATACTTCTTTGTTCCAAGATATAAAAAGCATCTTTTCTGTTAGCATTACATTTCTTTATATCCTTATCATACTGGAGTCACGGAACTTAACATCATAACTAAATGTAAAATCTGATTGAGAAAAGCTATGACAGGACAGGAATTACGTCAGATATTGCTTGATAAGTGGGGATATTCTTATGATGTCCAGTTCCGGCGGGCACAGGGAAAGATATTTTTGCAAGTAATGTGGAAATATCTGGAGCAAGCTTCTTTTCCCTTAAGCGAGGCAGAGTACCAAGAACATCTCGATAGCATTGCCAATTATCTTCATGCCTTGGGTGGGTCAACACAGGTACAAACTTTTATTGCCCAAACCCGCGATCGCCCCCGGCTCGGCAAAGCTGTTAGCATCCCTCTAGATTTGGGCGAACGTTCTTCGGAATGGATATTGTGACCGATTATTGCATTAAGATTTATAAATTTCTAAGTATTCACAGTATTTTTTATTCCAAAATACTATAGCTCGTGTATGATACTTTTACTCACTAGTAATGTGATAAAAATACACATACTCAAGGAAAAAACTAATGGCTTTTATCTCAACATTTGAAATTCTTCTTAAGCCTCAACTTCCAAAGAGCATTACAAGTACAATACCTGAACTTAGCCCACTAGCGAGAACAGTTCTCCAAGGCTATTTCCTTACGATTGCTAATGTCACTAATGAACTCGTATCTCTGGCCCTTGTAGTTACAACCAGAACGCCCGGACTAGAGCCTGACAAAATTCTTACTCGTCTAGATACCACTGGTATAGATGGCCCTGTAAGCAGTGATTTTGACTCTATTGACCCTAAAGGAGAGATAAAAAAGTCACGCTTTACATTTCCCCTTAATGCTAATGATACAGGCTTATTTATTCTGCAACCGGATGCTACTAATAAAAAACTTCGAGAAGAAGCAAATTTTGAGTTGCGGGGTTATGTTGAGATATCCATTAGTTTAGTATCAACTCCTAAAACAACTCAGTTACTAATCACTCCTGAACATCGAGGTACGTTTTTTGGGACAGATAGAGCCGAGCTAGGTGAGATTGCTTATGTGTTGCCCCTTGCTAATGGAAACAGTCTATTTGAGTTAAGCAAAAATAGTTAACTCTATTTGATAAATACTAACCTAATTCTGAGCTTTGGCATACATTGACAATTTGTAATTCGTAATTACGTTAACGGTACGACCTGTATAGGTTAGGGACTCTGACTCGACGCTCGACGACTCGCTAATGCTGCGCTATCAGTTTAATTACGAATTATGTTAGCGAGTCGTCGAGTGTCATTACGAATTAGTAATTAATTGTTGATTCTATCAGCAGAACCAATCATTTCTACAACGCTTTGATTAGTTTATTGACACTTTATCTGTTACTAGAAATCGAAAACTATCCGAACTAGCTGTCTCAATTAATTTTGAGTTCAGACTGCTAATTACTTAATTTATACTTAATAAGATTAGGTGGAAGGTGTCTCACCTAATCTTATTGTAGTCTATTAAAAATTAAAAAATATTAAGTATATGTTACAAAATTATGAACCAAACTTTAGAAAGCTATCCAACAGTCAGGTGGCGCTACATCCAAACCCTAAAGGAATTATCCAATTTATTGGTAGCTTTATTTTTGGTTCTTTTCCTGCATGGGCATATAAATATCTACATCAATATCTCTTTGAGCAAGAATATTCACTGATTTTATACCGATTTCCTTTAAATCCGATTCAATTTAATCATTGGGAGGTTTCTTTTGGCCTACTCAAAGAGCAATATCTTCTGAAAACTGAGATTATCAAAACCTTAAAAAAAGAGAATCAACCTGATGATGTTATAAATACATATTCAAATCCTGCTAATTATTCATGGCTTGGTCATAGCCTTGGATGTAAGTACATTATTCTTTTGGAAATTGCGAGCAATGAACCAACGAGGCGAATGCAAATTCTTCAGGAATGCTTAGACAAAAAAGATGCTGAGGAAGCCATTAAACAGATAGCTTCAATAGAATCTGTGCAGCAAATATCTAAAAGAGTCATTGACCAGTTATTACCTACAACAGAATCAGTTAATCAATTTTTCATTAAGGATCAGTCTTCTATCTTACTTGCACCTGAAATCAGTAACACAGTCAGAATTCTGAAATCGAGCTGGAGAATATCGAACTCTCTAGCCAATCCAAATCAGAAACAAACTGAATGTTTGATCCGATCTAGTAAAGAACTCTTTAACTTAACGGGCGTCATTTCTTTTAACTGGGATAGTATAGCTGAAGATGACGTAGCGTTCATGGTAGAACAGATTAAAGATAAATATTTCCAACCCTATTTATATAAGGAGCTAGAAGGGTGGCATTTTCAACCTCTCAGTATTTACATTGAGCATTTAGGTCAGAGCATCGTACATTTCTTTGATGAGCTTAAATATCGACAATCTAATCGCTAGAGGTACGAGTACCATAGCTGATACGTTGCGCAATTACTGGATGTCGCAGAGCAGGTTCAGCTTCATTATTGGTAGGTGACAGTTGTGGATTATAGAAAAACGCAACCACCGCATCCCAATCTCTCAAAATTTTATTTGCCAAAGCTTTTAATTTGGGATGCTTTGTAACAGTGGCTAGTCGGCAGACTCGATAAAGGCGGTCGGGGTTTGAGTAAACATTTGGTCACAAACTAAGATTGAAAATCTTTTTACCGATTTTAGATGTTATTTACCTGTAAGCTTAACCAGTCCAACACCACCGAAATAAAGCCCTAAAACTGCTCCAGCTAAGAGACTTTGAGTCAAGGGGTCAGTAGAAGGCGTCAGGACGGCTCCTAAAACCACTGCTCCCATAATTACGTAACGCCAACCAGAAACCATCGTCTCAGAGGAGACAATATTCAAATTACCGAGCAACAGTTGGATGATGGGAATTTGAAATGCTAAACCAGTGCTGAATAACAATAGCAGCACAAATTCAAAATATTTATCAATTGACCAAAGTTGTTCGACTACATCTGCTCCGTAGCTAATGAAAAATTTCAACGCTGCGGGGATAAGGAGTAAATAGGCAAATACTAAACCCGCCCCAAATAGCACACTCGAACCCAAAACCACAGGCCCCAGTAAACGGCGTTCGCGGCGAGTCAGTCCTGGAAGCACAAACTGGATAATCTGGTAAAGAATGAAAGGACTAGTAAGTACAAAGCCAGTGTATGCCGCAACTTTGAGGGAGACAAAGAAATATTCTCCAGGTGCAAGTTGGAGAAATTTTACTCCTTGTGCTGGAACCTCAAGTAGCTGGACAATCGGCTTAACGGCAAAGAAACAGCCAATAATGCCTACTGCTACGGCAATCAACGAATAAAAAATCCGTTGCCGCAACTCTTCTAGGTGGTCGAAAAGGGACATTTCAACTTCACCAGGCAACTCATCAAGAGGATCGGTGTCTGAGTTGTCATATCCTTCTGGGTCGAGGTTAGGAACGTTTACAGTATCTACGTCTTGTGAAGGCGTCACGTCGCTTCGCTCCGAATTCAAAATTCAAAATTCAAAATTAACAATACCCAAAATTTATTTATGGGCTTGTATCATGAGTGTTTGTCGGTCATCGACCATTTCGGTGACTCAGCATTCTTCATTATTTTATCTGGGGAATGCAGTTACTAAGATATGTTTTTGGGTGATGTGGGTTTTTTGTCCTGTTTTTTGGGTTTGCATCTGCATAAGTTAGTAGGAAGCCATCTTGTAGGCAATGCCTAACCTAAAAAAAGCTGGAACCAATAATTTAGAAATCACGTCTTTGTAGCTAGTAGCGCTGCATAAATTCACACAACATCAACATTTAATACTCAGTTTTAAAAATCCGGTTCATCAAGGTGGCATCTATACATAGGGTAATCGGAAATTGTTAACTGAGGTTGGGTATGAACCGGATAATTTGCATTGCCCTCATGGCATTGCCTGTTTATTTATACAATGTTGAGCTAGGCAATACTTCTAGTAGTGACGTGACAATTGTTAAAAACCAGTATCCCACAATAGCTGCTCTAATTGCTTACAGTACAAATGCTCAGTTACGTATCTTGCCGTGGCAAATATCGGCTAGAGATGACCAAACCGAAGATTGCCTTCGTGCTGGCACTTGTAAAGATTGAGACTAATTCGTAATTCGTAATTCGTAATTACGGCAGCCCATCATCAAAGAAAATTAATGGTTGTAGAAAATCAAAGTACAGTAGTGGTTACAGGAGCCTCAACAGGAATTGGTCAAGCGTGTGCTTTGCTTTTAGACCAATTGGGCTTCTCTGTTTTTGCTGGAGTGCGTCAAGATGTTGATGCTCAAACACTTAAACAGAAAGGGTCACAAAGGCTGATTCCGATTTTTTTAGATGTTACTGACGCTGAATCGATCGCAGCTGCGGTTGATACGGTAACAAATGCAGTTGGTGGTGGGGGAATTTTAGGTTTAGTGAATAATGCCGGAATTGCTGTCCCTGGGCCGTTAGAATTATTAGCGATCGCCGATTTTCAACACCAGATGCAGGTTAATGTCACTGGACAATTAGCTGTGACACAAGCATTTCTTGGCCTTTTACGCCAAAGTCGGGGTCGAATTGTCAATATGGGTTCTATTGCTGGTAGGAGTCCTACGCCGTTTCTGGGCGCTTACAATGCTTCTAAATTTGCCTTGGAAGCACTTACTGATGTGATGCGGATGGAGTTACGACCTTGGGGAATCTCGGTTTCAATTGTTGAACCTGGTTCTATTGCTACCCCAATCTGGGAAAAGTCTCTTAGTCAATCTGAAATAGCACAGCACGATTTACCACAATCGGCACAAAATCTCTACGGTCAAGCGATGAATGTTGTCCGCGAGAAAATGCAGATTCTCGCATCTAAGGGAATTTCTGCGGATATTGTCGCTCAAGTTGTTGTCCATGCGCTGACTGCAAAACAACCCAAGACGCGCTACCTTGTTGGACAAGATGCCAAAATTGGAGCTGTGCTGAAGCATATTTTGCCCGATCGGCTACATGACAAGATAATTTTATACTCAATGGGGCTGTAGATTACTGGTTGTCAATACTTCAGAGGTCGTCACTCTGAATGCAAAGGCTGTCATTAACAAAATCATGGTTTTCATCACAAAATCATGATTTTCATCAATAAAATTATGGTTTTCATCAACAAAATCATATTTTCATCAACAAAATCATGATTTTCATCAATAAAATCGTGCTGATTTCAGAACGAGAAGCAAAATCTAGTCAAAAAGTGACTCTGAACTCAAGTTTACTCAACCAACGTTTTTGTTAAAAGCCTTATGCTACAAAGATTGTAGATTATAATTTTGTAAAATTGACGAAAGCTCGTTAATAAATCAAGCTGATGATGAGTTCAAGAGAGCTATAAAACTGTACTTAACAGTACCTTTTTTTGTGTTGGATATTTTTAATATTCATAAGAGTACCTTATTTAATATTCGATATATTTCCTATTTGTACTTATAGTAGTATTTCTGCTTACTTTAACTAAAACATCACCATTAATATGTGCTATATCGAACATAGATATAAACAATCATCCTGAATGCTGCTAGTTTAGTTAGTAGTTTGATTAAAATAAGGCATAAATTACCTAAAATCAATATATTTATCTAGTAAATTTTTGCATCCCCATTCCTGAGTGAACTTGATTAGTTATGCTCCTAGATTTAGAAAGATTTTATCAGGCTTGCAATCCCAGCAGACCTCTAATTATAGGAAACCCTAGCGATCGCAGGTACTATATCGATTTTGCTGCGGTGCGGGGTGGCAAAATTATCGAAGCTTTGCAGCGCACGATCGCTAGAATATCGCCAGATATCCCAACTTGTCAACTATTTACAGGACATCTCGGTTGTGGAAAATCAACAGAGTTGTTGCGCCTGAAAGCTGAGTTAGAAGTGGAGCAATTTCATGTAGTTTACTTTGAGTCTACCCATGTCTTAGAAATGGCAGATGTGGATGTGACTGATATTTTGTTAGCGATCGCTGGACAGGTGAGTGAAAGCCTAGAAGCGATGAAAATTAGGCTCAAACCTACCTACTTTACCAAGTTGTTTGGTGAAGTTGTAGATTTTCTGCAAACGCCAATTGACCTTGGCTTAGAAGCAGAGTTATCTGTAGGGATTGCCAAAATTACCGCGAAAACTAAAGAAAGTCCGCAATTAAGGCGGCGGTTAAGAGATTATCTCGAACCGCGAACCGCAAATATTTTACAGTCAATTAATCAAGAATTACTAGAACGTGCCACCAAGGAACTGAAAGCCAGGGGTAAAAAAGGACTGGTGGTGATTGTTGATAACTTGGATCGAGTTGCAATTCGACCTTTACCATCGGGGCGATCGCTGCCAGAATATTTATTTATTCAGCGGGGCGAACAGTTACGCAAACTGAATTGTCATGTAGTCTACACTATTCCTCTAGCCTTGACTTTCTCCAACGATAGCGCCGAACTTCAGCATCGTTTGGGGGGAGGAGTTGCACCAAAAGTTTTACCGATGATACCTGTGCGTTTGCGCTCTGGCGAGATTTTTTTGCAAGGGCTAGCAATGATGCGGCAAATGGTGCTAGCTAGAGCTTTTCCAGACATTTTACCTAGCGATCGGTTAGGCTTAATTACAGAGGTGTTTGATAATCTGGAAACCTTAGATCGATTGTGCCTAATGAGTGGCGGTCATGTACGCGACTTACTAGGTTTACTGTTTGACTGTCTGCGAGAACAAGATCCACCCTTTGACCGGGAATGTGTTGAATTGGTAATTAGAAGACAGCGGGATTACCGAGCTAACGCTATCGACCCCCATGAGTGGGAACTAATCTTTCAGGTAGTGCAACAGCAGCGAGTTAGAGGTGATATAGAATACCACACCCTTTTGCGAAGTCTATTTGTATTTGAATACCGCGATCATCAGGGAGCTTGGTTTGCCGTCAACCCAGTTTTAGCGGAGACAGAAAAATTTAAATCATGGTTGAACGACACGCACAAGTAGATATTAGAGCAGCTAACGAGCGGGCTTTAAGGAGTTTGGGGAGAGCAATTACCCTTTCTAACGGTCAATTTTCCCTGGTTTTGGTGTGCTGCAATTATCGAGTTTTGCAAGAGCAAATGCTGCAACGACTCGAAGAACTCTCAGGAGTACACCACATTCAAAAGGTAATTCTGCCGCATAATGCTAGAAGTCTTTACACAAGTATTCATTTACAACTCCTAACCGAAGCTAATCCGCCATCGGCGTTGATGATTTTGGGTTTAGAGTCAGTTGATGGACTCGACGATTTACTGAGGTCTATCAATCATATTCGGGATGAATTTCGCAAACGCCACCCATTTCCGATGATTTTGTGGGTGAATGAGGAAATATTGCAAAAGATAGTCCGTTTAGCACCAGATTTTGCTAGTTGGGCGGCGACACCGATTCGGTTTGAAATGACAACTCAATCACTGCTGCAATTTCTGCAACAGGAAACTGACTCTTTATTTGCTACGGTGTTAGCAAACGATGCTGCACAACACCAACCTCCTCAAGTTGCCAAGCATTATTCCACTGTCGAGCAAGTCTGGGAGCATAGTTATGAACTCCACTTTGCGATTAAAGAGTTGCACAATCGTGGTATTACCTTAGAGCCAGAACTATACGCTAGTTTAGAATTTGTTTTTGGTCTAGATAATTATATTAGCGATCGCATCAATACAGGTTTAAGCCATTTTCAGCAAAGCTTGCAGGTTTGGCAAAAGTTGGCAGAGACAGAGGAAGCAGGGGAGCAGGGGAGCAGGGGAGCAGGGGGAGATGAGGGGGTATTTTCTTCGTCTACGCCTCCTAATCGCCCATCTACCTTACTGCTGCGACAGGGAATTTTGCTGTTTTATATTGGGTTGTGTTATTGCCGTTTTGCAGAACAAAATCAAATAGAAAACCGCCGCCATTGGTACACTGCTAAATCTTATTTTCAGCAGTGCTTGAATATTTTGCAGGTGGCTGGGCGTTTAGATATAGTTGCTGGATTTATTAATCAACTCGCTGAGGTTTTGCAATATCTGCAAGAGTGGGAAGAATTGCAAACAGTTGCTCAAAAGTCTCTAGAGTTACATCAAACTTATGGTACTCAAATCCAACTAGCTTGTGACTACGGTTTTCTGGCGCAAGTAGCTGTACAGCAGTCGCGGTGGGTACAGGCGAGTATCTTAGCACACGTATCACTGCTGAAATTAGGTGAGGCGCAAAAGCAGAATGACCCTTATAACTGCTTATTTCCATTATTATTGGCGCAAATTTACTATTTAGTGTTGGCGAAAGCACAGCGAAATTTAGGTGAGCTAGTAATCGCTCATGAATACTTAGATAAGGCAACAAAAGAACTGCCAGCAGCCTTAGAAAGCAGTGCCCATCAATACGATGCCCATCGTTATATTCGCTTATTGCGGCGACTGCGATCGCTCTACTTTGAAGAAGGGCGATATTTAGAAGCCTATTACATTCGCCAAAAACGGCGTTCTGTTGAGCAGCAGTATGGTTTTCGGGCTTTTATTGGTGCAGGGCGGTTGCAACCTCAAAGACAGGCGACAAATCCAGCATTAATGTCACCTTCTGGAAGTAGTAGCGTTGCTCTAGAAATTGCGGCTTCTGGTCGAGAGCGTGATATTAATAACTTAATTGGCAGAATTAGCCGCGCCGATCAAAAATTGACAGTGATTCACGGTCAATCAGGGGTGGGTAAGAGTTCTACCGTCACGGCGGGTTTAGTTCCAGCGCTGCAAAATCGAGCCATTGGCGATCAAATAGCCGTGCCTGTGGTACTGCAAGTTTATACCGATTGGGCACGGGAATTAGGGAAATCTTTAAGTGAGGCGATGTCTAGTGATGCATCCCTGGCGATTTACGCTGATATTAAGCCAGAAGCAGCCATTGAATCGGAGGCTTTACCTTACTCTGGTACACCGTTCACCATTGGTAGAATTTTACAACAACTCCAAGAAAATGCCGATCGCCATTTGATCACAGTTTTAATTTTTGACCAATTTGAAGAATTTTTCTTTGGTTATAGCGATCGCAATCAAAAACAAGAGTTTGATAAATTTATTAGCGACTGCCTCAATATACCCTTTGTTAAAGTCATCCTTTCCTTGCGAGAAGATTATTTACATCGTTTATTAGACTTTAAACATCTCTCGGCACTGGAAGCGATTAATAATAATATTCTCGATAAGCATATTCGCTACCAGTTAAATAACTTTTCGCCGGAATATGCTAAAGCAATTATCCGAAAATTGACGGAGCGATCGCAGTTTAATTTAGAACCTGCTTTAATTGATGCCTTAATCGAAGATTTATCAACAGAATTTGGAGAAGTCCGCCCGATTGAATTACAAGTTGTGGGAGCGCAAATTCAAGATGAACGAATCACTACACTAGAAGAATATCAGCCATATAGACCCAACAAACTCATCGAACGATATATTAAGGAACTGATTAAAGACTGCGGCACAGAAAATGAACGAGCCGCTTTACTCGTCTTATATTTATTAACAGATGAAAGCAACAACCGACCTTTTAAAACTCGTGCTGAGTTAGCGGCGCAGCTAGCAGAGTTAGAAGATGCTGACAAATTAGATTTAGTATTAGAAATTTTAGTGCGCTCTGGTTTAGTAGTTCTCTTTCCTGATGTACCAGAACGCTATCAACTGATTCACGATTATTTAGTAAACTTGATTCGCTACCTACAACAACAAGAATCGAGCTTACAGGTACAACTAAATCAGTTGCGCTACAAAGTAGAACAAAGTAAAGCTGAGATTGAGCGACTGAAGAGTGAACTTAGTCAAAATAAGCAGCGTTCTAAATTGGTAGCTCCTCATCCCCAACAGGGATTAGATTTATTAACAGAATTGCGAGAATTACACAAGCGGGAAGAATTAAGTCAGTTAGAAATTGAGCAATTACGAGCTGAACTTAAAGAAAAAGAGTTAACAGCTAAACTTGCAGAAAGTCAAAAGAAACAAAGACTTAGTGAAGCTCAATTAAATCGTTCGTTAAAAATTGCTCTAACCGCTTCCGTTCTCGCCATCTTGGGATTAAGTGTTTCCATAGTAACAGCAGTAGATAGTGAAATTAAAACCCTCAGTGCATCCAGTGAAGCCCTCTTTGCCTCGCAAAAAGGTATTGATGCTTTAAAAGAAGCTTTAAAAGCAGGGAGAAAATTACAACAAACAGTCTGGGTAGATTCCAATACAAGAGAGCAAGTACAGACGGCGCTTTATCAAGCAGTTTCCGGGGTAAGAGAATATAATCGCTTGGACGGGCATATATCTGGGGTAAATAGTGCTACATTCAGCCCCGACCGCTCTTTAATTGCCTCAGCTAGTGCGGATACTACAATCAAACTCTGGCATCTCGATGGTAGCTTAGTCAAAACCTTGTCGGGGCATGAAGATGTGGTTAATAGCGTCAGTTTCAGCCCAGATAGTCAAATCATTGCTTCCGCCAGTCAAGACAAGACGATAAAACTGTGGAGTCGAGAAGGTCAACTGCTTGCTACCTTATTAGGGCATCAGGGTGTAGTGAATAGTGTTAGTTTCAGCCCAGATGGCCAGATTATTGCTTCGGCGAGTACAGACAAAACAGTGAAACTGTGGAGTCGGGATGGTAAGCTGCTCAAAACTTTGCAGGGACATAATGGTGCAGTCTTGAGTGTCGCTTGGTCAATCGATGGTCAAACCTTAGCTTCCGGGAGTGCTGACAAGACGGTGAAACTGTGGAGTCGGGATGGTAAGCCGCTCAATACCTTACAGGGACATGAGGATGCAGTGAAAAGTGTAGCTTGGTCGCCCGATGGGAAAGCGATCGCATCTGCTAGTTTAGACCAGACAATCAAGCTGTGGAATCTGGAGAGAAAGCTACTGCGAACCTTATCAGGTCATAGTGCTGGAGTTACCAGCGTCAGTTTTAGCCGTGATGGTAACACGATCGCTTCCGCAAGTACTGATGAGACAATCAAACTCTGGAGTTCTGAAGGTGTGTTGCTGGGAACCCTGAAGGGACATAATAATTGGGTTAACAGTGTCAGCTTCAGCCCAGATGGTCGCACCCTTGCTTCCGCTAGTCGGGACAAAACTATTAAACTTTGGCATTGGGATGATGTGTTACTGCGAAAGCCGAAAGCCGATAATGATGACTGGATAACTAGCATCAGTTTTAGCCCAGGCGATCGCACCTTGGCAGCAGCAAGCCGAGACAAAACTGTAAAACTTTTTAGTCGAGACGGTAAACTACTCCGTATATTGACGGGGCATCAGGGTCAAGTTTGGGGTGTGGCTTGGTCGCCCGATGGTCAAGTGATTGCCTCGGCTAGTAAAGATAAAACAGTAAAACTTTGGAGTCGTGACGGTAAACTACTTAACACCTTACAGGGTCATAATGATACCGTTTTGAGTGTAGCTTGGTCGCCTGATGGTCAAGTAATTGCCTCCGCTAGTAAAGATAAAACAGTAAAACTTTGGAGTCGCAACGGTAAACTACTTAACACTTTGCAGGGACATCAAGAAGCGGTGAATTGGGTAAGCTTTAGCCCAGATGGCAAGTTGCTAGCCTCAGCCAGTGATGACAAAACCGTGAAAATCTGGAGTGTAGAGGGTAAATTACTATACACATTAACTGGTCATAGCCGCCGGGTAAATGGGGTTGCTTGGTCACCTGATAGTCAAAGCATTGCCTCAGTTAGCATTGATAGCACAGTGAAGATTTGGAATCGAGACGGTAATTTGCTAGATAATCTCACGGGCGATGGCGATAGTTTTATCAGTGTCAGTTTTAGCCCCGATGGCAAAACTCTGGCAGCTAGCAGTGATGACAAAGTGAGGATTTGGAACCGAACAGGGACATTGCTGATTGCTTTGAAAGGTGATAAGGATGAGTTAACCAGCGTCAGTTTCAGCTATGATGGCAAGACTCTGGCTGCGGGTAGTGGTAATGGGACAGTAATTTTTCGAGATTTAGCAGATATCCAACTGGATAAATTACTAGCACAGGGTTGCGATTTGCTACATGATTATTTGCAGACTAATCAGAAAGTAATGAAAAGCGATCGCACCTTGTGTTCTGGTAGGTGATGGAGAAGAATGTTGAAAGGCATTATATATTAAATTAATCATCTATCCAAATAATTCTAATTCATGCAAAAAATTGTATCCGAGCCAAAAATAATGATGGGCAAACCTGTCATTTCAGGAACTCGTATTACAGTTGAATTAATTCTCGAAAAGCTTGCTGCTGGTGAAACACCTCAGCAAATACTAGAAGCGCATCCGCGACTTAGCGATGAAGGAATTAAAGCAGCTTTGGCATTTGCGGCTCAAGCTTTGCGTTATGATGTGGTTTATCCAACGATTGAGAAAGCTTTTGCTCCTATCCCCCTTAGACATCATGTTTCATCCACCATCTCTAAAATCTGATTGTATAGAGTTGAAGATACTCTAAACTCCGATGTTGCAATTAGAGCATCAACTAACGGCTTGATAGCCACAATTAGATTTTGGTGTTTAGCCTCAACCAAAATACCTAGCAACCCAGTAATCCTTAGCCCCAAGCGATTGGCTTCTGCTCTGCCGCGACGCTCATCAATCAACAGTAAATCGGCATTGAGTTCTAGGGCAAGGGCGATCGCTTCAGATTCTCCAGGATCTAGCCTGACTTCGCGCTGAAGCCGTTTAACTGCATTACGATTTACAACTTGTCTGACTTCAAGCCAAGAAGCAGCTTGTACTTCGAGCGTTCCTGCAACGGGAGGATCAATGTCTGCAAGTTCACGATAAACCGCTTCAGGAAGCATAACTTGTTTGTAGAGTTGGGGCAAAAGGTGCAAGTGCTGAATTGCTGCCAAATTTGTGATGACAGATGTATCGCTGATGACAATCAAAGCCGCCCCAACTCCCGTAGGTTCTTCAAGTCAAGTTCAAAGTCTTCAACGTCGTAAGAATAGAGAGGGATATTTCGCTGTTTCAGGAGTTGGCGAAAGTCATTTGGCTGCATCTGTGCTAGTTGGCTGGCATAGCCCAGTGTTAAACGACCTGTTTGGAACAAGTATAGTGCAATTTCTTGGCGAAACTCACTCTTAGTAAGCCCAGATGCTTGCAGGATTTCGTCTGAAATTATGACACTCATAGCAGGATTGTCTCACCAGTCATATTTTTAGAGTAGCTCATTGATCGCCTATCACAAGCTATCCTTGATTAACTGAGAAATATATTGCATTTTTACTAGGCGATGCCTGCGGCGGGCTGCGCCTACGCTAAACTACCCACCGCCAAGCATTTGGTCGGAGCAGTGCTAAGATAAATAAGCCGATTAACTCGCGCCAAAGTTCAATGACTATTGCCAAACTATCCGAACTAGGCATTACTCATCTTCCTGACCATACTGAGTTACCAGAGTCGGATGGAACTTTTGTGAAAAACTTTCAAGAACATCCACAAAGTATACTCCTAACTGACTCCGTTCAAGGTATATTACAGCAAATTCACTCGGATAAGCAGTATTGTATTGGTCAAGATTGTGGCATTTACTGGCGTTTGACCGAACCACCTGAACGCGGTGCCGAAGCACCAGATTGGTTTTACGTCCCGAATGTTGCACCTATGTTAAATGGTCAGTTTCGACGTTCCTATGTGTTGTGGCAAGAATATGTCGCTCCCCTAATTGTACTGGAATTCGCTTCTGGGGATGGTTCAGAAGAAAGAGATAATACTCCAATTACTGGTAAATTCTGGGTATACGAGCAAGCAATCCGCGTACCTTTTTATGGCATTTACGAATTTAGCAAAGCTGCGATTGAGGTTTATCACTTAGTTGATGGTAGGTATCAGCACCTCACTGCTAACGAACGTGGACACTATGAGATTTCCTTGATGGGTGTCGAATTGGGCATTTGGGAAGGACAGTATGGAAACACTACAGCGCCTTGGTTACGTTGGTGGGATGCACAGGGAAATTTATTACTAACTGGTGAGGAAAAATCGCAGTTATTAACACCCCAATTAGAAAAAGAACAGCAAAAAGCCCAGCGTTTAGCAGAACGCTTGAGACAGCTTGGGATAAATCCTGATGAAGTTTAATATCTGATTGGGGATGGATTCAAGAGTATTATAAACAGTACTATAGCTTTATGGATACAACGCCAATGGCGATCGCGCCTTGTGTTCTGGTAGGTGATAACTTATTTGATTATCGAATTTACACTCTTGAGTAATTGTACAGGATAACGTTGCTGTCTACCAAGACGGTCATGGATTGTCGTGGCTACGAGTGAAGGTCATAATTTGGTCAGTGGTGAGGTTTCCAGCAGCGCAACCCCGCATGGTGTCAATCCAGGTTGAGATTTTATCGGTAGGTTGTATTTTCTTGAGGTAGAGGCGATCGCCTTCGATTTCAAACGCTAATTCTACGTCAGGAGAAATGTTAAGCACCTCTCGGATTTCAGGAGGGATGGTAATCTGATCGTCAGGTGTAATCTGCATAGTGTGTTTGTTGTTCAAGTGTTCTTATGTCCTTATATTAATAGAGTTATCCGCAAAACGGAAATGCTCACTATGAATCAGTTTGACGGATTCAAATTAAAGCTCTCCTTAATTTAGCAGGTGGTGCATTACTCTAGGCCGTTAGCAACTGAGCAAATATGGGAACCATAAATTTAAGAATAGACTTTCCAGCGTTTTATTCAGTTGCCTAATTTTCTGAGTATTTTACATGATTAATCTTTATCGCTGCATACGCTATCCCCGACATACATTAGTCAGTTTCCAAGGTACAGCAGAGGATCTTACGGCTTTAAGGAACTTATTACCCTTTCAGATTAAAGAATCAGATTCTGAAAAAATTCCTTTTGGTGAAAGTGGATATTTCATTTATATCAAGGGTGTAAATCGGGAAATATATGAACATGAAATCTTGAAGTATTTTCATCAAGCATTCTGTCCACCATTTATTGAAGTTTTATGTTTTAAAGGTGTTATAGGTAATAGACCGATTCAAGAAAATTGGTCATCTGAAAGATTAAATCGTTTTTTGAGCAAAATTATTCGACAATATTTTGAAACTCAAGGATATCTTATTGAATATGCTAACTTTGGATATAAAGTATATCGCAAAGAGTATCAAAATCTAACTTTTGGGCTACAAGCATTTGAAGGAATTTCTTATCGAATTAAAATTGACAAAAACTTTTCCATTTTGTTACAGATAGATATAGTATATAAATTTCACCTTGACGATCAGCTTATCACTCAGAAAAATTTACTGCGAAATTTTGCTAATCGACCAGATGTAATAGCCAGTGTAAAAAACTTTGTAACTCGTGATACTGATGAACTATTTAAATTGGCTAGAAGATTTATTAAAAAACTTGATGAAATATATGAATTAACCAATATCTGCTCTTTCAGTCCAGAACCTGCAAACGCACATTCACTTGGAATGCAAACTTGGATTTGGCAGCATCATTTTCCCATTGAACTAGAGATAGGGAGTGGGAAGATAGTTCCTTTAGCAAGTCATATCTCCAAAGAAAATTATGGACTATATATGACACCGATAATTCCTATAGCGCTAATGTTATTTTATCCTTCTAAAGAGGTTAGCAGATTGGGGTCTTTATCTAATTGGGTTAACATAATTAATCTGATAAAAAATACCCTGAGAAGTTTGCTAGGTGCAAATGTAGATGTACCAATATTATTAAAAGAATATCCTCTACCAACAAAAGAGAATCAGGAAAATGATATAGTTGCGGAATCGGAAGAGTTTCTTCGCAGATTTGGAAACATTACTCCTCTATCTTTAATAATTTCTCCACCTAAAGTTACTAAAGATACAACTGATAGTGAATTACAGGTATTAAGTTATTTTACTGGTAAATTAGATAAAAGTCTACGAAAGCTTAAAGGATATACAGTAACCTTGAGCTGGGATAGTTTAGCTATCAAAAGTCAACAGCAGTACATTGTAGAAAATGCCCTTATCAAAGGACTTATGGTATTAGGAGCAACTCCTTGGCGAATTTTGAATATTGCTCATAACAATAATGAGAGCATTGATGATATTTGTTTCATAGGAGTTGATGTTAATAGTTACAAAAAACCTGCTCCTATAGTTGGGGGTGTTATACTTGATGCCTATGGAATATTGAAAGGGCAACACATAGTAAAACTTTCATCTCCAAATGGTGACAGCATTGACAGTGATTCTTTCAATTTATTAATACGTAAACTAATTGAACATTTTCATGCTGCTACTGGACGACGACCAAAACATATTATAATTCACCGAGATGGCTTAATTGGAAATGAAACTTCAAAAATAATTAATTGCTTTGAAGAAGATTACATAAATTATGATATTCTTGAGATAAAAAAGAGTGGTTCTCCTCGTATTAGGCAGAAAGGAAATATTGCAGGTACACCGATTAGAGATATTACTGTAGGAAGTGAAGAAAATGCTACTGCTCATTTGGTAAATACTCTTGTTTTTCGGGAATATTTATCAGTTGGAAAATCCATTTTACCAGCACCAGAGTCTATTACAATATGTCGTGTCATAGGTAATACATCAATTAAGATTCTTGCAGCGCAAGTTCATGCTTTGAGTCGTGCATGTTACAGTTCATATCGTCGTACAGAAAAACTTCCTGCTACCATAGTTTATGCAGATGCTCTAGTTAGCCATGCGTCATTAAAAAATGAACAAAAAGATTTTGGACAACCAATTAATTCAAGAAGTCGTTTAAATTGGTTGTGAAATGCGATCGCTCCAGACACCAACCAAAGGTGCGTAGGCGTAGCCCGTCGTAGACATCGCCTTCTCTTACCCTACCTCAAGCTGTTGTTTCAAAACTACGGCAGGAAAACCAGCCAGGACTTATAGACAAAGCTGTACATCTTGGTAGCATTGAGTGAAGTACCCGTCAGCAAGGGAGCGAGGGCGATGTACGCAACCGTCACACAACCACTGACTTTTGAAGAGTTTCTTGCCTGGGACGATGGTTCAGGCAGAGAGTTTGAGCTAGCGGATGGGATTCCCGTACCATTATCAGAACCCAATGCAAATCATGAGGATTTGATCGAGCGACTGTGTGCTTACTTAGAAAATCACTGCCAAGAAAATGACCTGCCTTACGTGTTGCGCCAGTCCAAGCAGGTTCGGCTCAAAACAGCACTAGGCGAAAAGGAAAAAAGCCGGAAAGCAGATATTGTCATATTTGCAAGAGTTGAATGGCAGAGGATGAAAACTAGCTCTAGTTCTGCTGCTGCATATATTCCACCACCCGCAATCATTGAGGTCGTTAGCAACAACTGGAAGGACGACTATCTGACAAAACTTGCTGAATATGAGGACTTGGGCGTTTTCGAGTACATCATTGTGGACTATGCTGCTTTTGGTGGCATTCGGTTCATTGGCTCTCCCAAGCAGCCAACCATTACAATCTACCAACTTGAAGATGCAGAATATTTACCCCCAAAAGTTTTTCGAGGGCAGGATCGAATTGATTTTAGATTGTTTCCGAACATTCCCTTAACGGCTGAACAGATTTTTGCAATGAGTCGCTGATTAGCAACGACGATTTTTAGCTACCACTAATATCATGTCTGCTTAAAGACTTATCATTAAGACGGCAGGGGAGCAGAGGCAGCGTGCGATCGCACCCCAAAAAATCCTTAAATAATTAAATATGCGACATTAGTCTATGTATTAATACGGCATAAGAATATGAAAAACCGACCGGCTCAAGGTAATAAAGACACTCTAAGAGCGATCGCTATTATGACAGCATAAATATATTTTGTATAGGAAGATACTTGTTGTGAACCTGGAAGTAGATTTTTTTATTTTACCTAAAAATCTAAGTAAACATACTAATACACTGTGACAGAAATTTGCTTACCTTTAACAAGGGACTTGAGTAGGGACAATTTATGAATTGCTCCTACTTGTCTGCTTGCTTAATTGAGATGGTAGCTGGATTTGCGCCGCACTCTATTAGGCTGTGATTTGTTTATTATTCTCAGCTTAATTTCGGTCTAATCATGATCAAAAACACTATTCTAGAGCCTCTAGTAACTGATATTCGGTGTGAAGAAATTTGTCAGATTTTGGGAGAGACTTACAACCAGGAACGCTGGAACGATTGGCGCTGGCAAATGCGGCATCGATTGACTAAGCTAGAACACTTTCAGAAGTTATTAAGGCTTAGTGCTACCGAAGAACAGGGACTTTTAATTGCACCAGAAAAGTTTGCTGTAGCTGTAACCCCATACTTTGCATCGCTACTCGATCCAGAAGATCCGCTTTGCCCACTACGGTTACAAGTGATACCACGGCAAGAAGAACTAATAGTTAGTCCAGCAGACATGGTAGATCCATGCGGTGAAGATAACGACACTCCAGTACCAGGACTCGTACACCGCTACCCTGACCGAGTGTTGCTGCTTGCCCTAGACAGTTGCGCCGCTTATTGTCGTTACTGCACCCGCTCTCGTTTGGTGAGCCAAGGTGAGATGTATCCAGTAACGCGGCGGTTGGATGCGATCGCTGCTTACCTGGAGGAACACACCGAGATCCGTGACGTGCTAATTTCCGGTGGCGATCCTCTATTGATGGCTGATGAACCTTTAGACAATTTGCTTGGGCGACTGCGTGCCATTAAGCATATTGAATTTATCCGCATTGGTTCTCGTGTGCCAAGTTTTTTACCGCAGCGAATTACACCGCAATTGGTTGCCTTACTTCGTAAACATCGTGTGTGGCTATCTTTGCACTTTTGTCATCTGCGGGAACTTACCCCAGAAGTGGCACAAGCTTGCGATCGCCTTGCTGATGGCGGCATTCCTCTAGGCAGTCAAACCGTGCTGTTAAAAGGTGTGAATGATTCTGAAAAAGCCCTGAAGAATCTGTTTCACGGTCTTCTCAAGCTGCGTGTGCGACCTTATTATCTTTATCAATGCGACCCAGTTGTTGGCACTGCACATCTGCGAACGAGTGTGCAAACTGGGCTTGATCTAATTTCTAAATTACGTGGTCATACTACTGGCTACGCTGTACCAACCTATGTAATTGATGCCCCTGGTGGTGGTGGCAAAGTCCCAATTCAAGCCGAGACTCTAGTTGCTTATGAGAATGGTACAGCTACAGTGCAAAATTGGGCAGGTAAGACGTACACCTATGTAGATCCAGTAAAGTAGGTTTAACCCTATATATAAGTTGCTTGCCATCATCAAAAAGGGTCAGTTGGAATAAGTTCTGTTGAGTTCTTGGCAAACCGAAAAACTAAGTAATTGCAGGAGATTAGTTGGAATGTTGATTGTTGGTAATACAAACCTAAAAGGTCGAGGTGTCTTCGCACAGAAGCGCTTTTTGAAAGGACAACTCATTGAGAGAGTGTCAGTTGTTGTTATACCCGCAGAACAGGTTAAATTCCTAGATAAAACGATTTTGGGCAACTATTACTACGATTGGGAAGATAAAGCTGCGGCGATCGCTTTAGGTTTCTCTTCCTTGATCAACCATTCCTACCATCCTAATACTTATTATGTGAAAAAATTCGCCGACCGAGAATTGGATCTGATTGCCTATAGAGATATAGAAGTAGGAGAAGAAATTACTGCCAACTACAACGGTTCTCCTGATGATAAATCTCCTATATGGTTTGATGTTGTTGATGAGATATTTTCACTTAATTAACGATTTAGTAATCGGAATTCCTTAATTAAGATATCTGATTTGTACGTTAAAGCTAACAGAGAAAGTTTTCTCACTAGGAATTATCGGGCTATGGGGTTATTTATTGGTCTGTGTTATGACCTGAAAGCAGACTACCTTAAGGCTGGTTTCAGTGCCTCTGAGGTGATGGAGTTCGACGATGAAGAAACTATCATCGCGCTAGAAACTGCACTATTGCAGTTAGGTCATCAGGTTGAACGTGTTGGCAATGGTAAAGAACTTGCTCGGCGCTTGGCAAAAGGCGATCGCTGGGATCTGGTTTTCAATATTGCTGAGGGTTTAAAGGGTCGCTCTCGTGAAGCTCAAGTCCCGGCAATCTGCGAATTATTCGCTCAACCTTACACCTTTTCCGATCCGCTTACCTGCGCCCTGACGTTAGACAAGGCGCTGGCTAAGAGAGTAGTGCGCGATCGCGGTTTGCCGACAGCCCCCTTTGAGGTCGTGAATACTACCGCAGAAGCAGCAGCCGTGTCGCTACCAATGCCACTTTTCCTTAAGCCGATGGCGGAGGGCAGTTCTAAAGGGGTAACTGGGCGTTCTCTTGTCAAAGAACATCAGGAGCTAGTAAATGCTTATCAAGTATTACACGAACTTTTTGGGCAACCAATACTCGTGGAAACCTTTCTTCCTGGTAGAGAAGTAACAGTAGGCATTATTGGCAACGGTAGCAACTCACGGGTAGTAGGTGTGATGGAAGTAATTTTTACAGGGCAAGTGGAAGCTTTCGCCTACACGACTCTCAACAAAGATGAGTATTTGGAACGGGTATCTTATCGTTTACTCATAGATCCTGAACCACTGGCAGCACAAGCAAAGCAACTGGCGCTGGATGCTTACCATACTCTTGGTTGCCGTGACGCCGCCCGCGTGGATCTGCGCTGCGATCCTAACGGTGTGTTGCAGTTTATGGAGCTTAACCCATTGCCAGGATTACATCATGTCCGCTCAGACTTGCCAATGATGGGACGTTTGGGTGGTGTGACATACACAGAAATCATTGCTGAAATAGTCGAGTCTGCATGGCAAAGATATAAATGCTGAACAAGAAGCAGGGGGGCAAACTGACAGGTACAACTAGGTGCAACAAATCTACACATATCAGCTACTTCCCCCGTCCCTCTGCCCTTATTTTATGCAATATGAAGTTGCTCAAACTAAACTACAGAGGGATGTTAGGTGATAGGCTCATCTTATAGTGTGTTAAATACTGTTACCTAACTGTGGAGAATATACTCATGAATTTATTATTTATGCAAACAGCAGCACCAGCTATAGATGCTGCCCCTCATTTTCCTGTTGCTTTTACCTTGGTGTATGTCGTTGGTTTTATTGCCGCTGTCACCATTGGTTCAATAGCTTGGTACAACTCGAAACGCCCCGCAGGTTGGGAAAGCAAAGAACGTCCTGATTTTGTGCCTAAGGTTGATAAAGAAGAAACTCCTGGTCTGGGTGAACCTAAGTAATAAGCAGTGATCAGTGCTGAGTTTAATAATCAAACTTACAGCAGTATTCATTTATTTTGAACCACATCTTGCGTTATCCAAAATCCTTGTATAGACGTGGTAGTCCTACGTCTATACATTCTTTTTCACTCATATTTCTAATGAAAAGTGCTGTAAAAAGTATTAGAAAAATTTTCATTATGGAAACCTACGCTTCAGAAGAAGAACCTCAAAAGGTCAAGCGGTAAATGAGTTCATCAGAAGGTTTGCCTTTAACAAATTCTGCATTGCGATTGATTTTGTGCAAGTGGAACCCAAGCCTCTCGACCACTTTACGGGAGGCAAGATTGTACTCATTCACCGATGCGTGTAGTGTGGATAAGTTAAAGCGTTGTCGGGTTTCGGCAATGGCTAGAGAACTGTAAACGTGGGCGTATCCTCGGTTCTGGAAACCAACGAATGTCATAAAGCCGATTTCCGCATATTGATCGTCGAAAATACCTATCTCGACAACACCAACATATTGGTTTTGGGGAGTTACGGCAACCCATTTCAGCCAGATCATAGTCTCGTTATCTGGTGATTTTTCTAGGGTGGCGGACTGAAATTTTTGCTTAACCTCCATGAGAGTCGGGATTTGCTCCTCAAGGTATTCGTACAGATGTGGGTTGCTTATATGGGAGTACAGAATCTCGGCGTGCTGTTCCGTAACCTTTTTTAGGCGCAAGATTACCGCGTCTGTTGCCATAATTTTTCTGATTCTCTTTTATTAGTTTCGTTAGATTTACTCTCGACTGCTCAAGATTGACTTGATTATTAACTCTGCAAAGAGGTAACATTCATATCGTCATTTAATCTGCGAATCAGACGGGATAACTCACGAATGATATTCACCGCAATTTCGGGAGTTTCTTCGATCGCATCATATAGTTGCTCTTGCGTCAGTTCTAAAAATTCACAAGGTTCCAAAGTGGTTGCAGTAGCAGATCGAGGTTGAGTATCAAATACTGCCATCTCCCCAAAGTATTTTCCCTGTTCCACCTCTGCCAACTGTTTATTCCCAATGTGAACTTTAACTCGACCGGAGACGACAATATAGAGCGATCGCCCTTCTTCTCCCTGTCGAAAAATCGTGTAATTAGCTGGGAATGACAATTCGTTCATCACTGAAGTGAGCCGCACAATAAAATCATCCCGCAATTCCTTAAAAATCGGGACTCGCCGGACAAATAATAAACGGTCAACACTGGTTAGCATAATTACAAGTTAAAAATTCAACATTACTGAATATCTCAAAACTGAAGTCAGAGGGCGATTAGTCATATTACCGATGTTGAATGCTAGCCGTCAAGGATATCCCAGGCTTTACCATCCTCAGTACTGAGTGCTGAGTGCTGAGTGCTGAGTGCTGAGTAAAAAAAAGAGTATTCACCACTTTTGCACTTGGGTTTTTGCCCCGCCCTTTGTGGGCGGTCTTTTAACTCTAAGCCGAGGCACTTTCAACTCAGCACTCTTCATCAACTGACAAGGGTTTTCTTCAATAAAAGCGATGCCTACGGCGGTAAACTACGCATAAAAGTTTCTCAAACAATAGCTCAGTATTCAATACTACTCGCTTTGTGCATTTTGAACTCAGAATTGGGTTTAGGGAAAAGGTTAAAGGTTTTTTCTTTCCCTTTTCCCCTCATATCGTGTCTGGCTAAAGACTTATCATTTAGACCGCAGTTCTTGCTGGGGGCAGAGAGTAGGGAGAAAGAGGCTTTTGGGATTTTTACACAGATGCGGTAATCATAAGTGATTAACCGGGCTTGATATCATGAGTGTCAATGTGTAGAAAGCCCAAAACATATAGTAAAATTGTCAATCACTTTTATTTATCCTTTTAAGAAACAAGAGTATTTGCTCTTATTTGGTTGAAAGCCATAATATTGAGTTCATCAGCTCCCAAGGTACCTTGCTGAGATAAAAAATCACCAATTTGATTGGAGGCGTAGTTTACCGCCGTAGGCATCGCCTCTAAGAACTGGGGAACTGGCTGATGACTAGCAAACCTTAATCGGTTGTCGTTAGGTAAAACAGTCACAAAATCTTCTAACCTGCCCTCACATCGAGAAGCAGAGAAGGACTAAGACAAACAGCATTGAATTATCGTGAGCAACAAATATGACTTGGTTAATTAGTACATTAATTATTGGAATCTCTGTCGCTTTTGCAACCACCTTTGACGACAACTTATATTTGACGGCTTTCTTCGGGAAAGTCAATCGTAACTTTCGTCCTAAGCATATTGTTCTCGGTGAATTTCTGGGATTTACTACCTTAGTATGTGCTAGTCTCCCTGGCTTCTTCGGCGGCCTGATTATTCCCAGCACCTGGATTGGTTTGCTGGGTTTACTTCCTATTGCCATTGGTATCAGTAATTTCATTAGTCGAGAAGAGGAAGAAGAGACAGTGCAAGCGGTGTCACTTGACTTAAACTCTCCTGTAAAATCTGGACGCCAGAAGAAATCACTATTCGCAACCATCCGCGATCCTCAAACTTACCGCGTTTCCGCTGTCACCATTGCTAATGGAGGAAACAACATTGGAATTTATGTACCCTTGTTTGCTAGTAGTAATCTTCCAAGTTTGGGCGTAATTGTTTGTGTTTGCTATTGCACTGTTGGGGCATGGTGCTTACTCTCTTACAACCTGACTCGTAATCCTCTGATGACTCCCGTTTTAACTCGCTACGGTCGAAAAATCTTCCCCTTTGTCTTAATCTACTTGGGACTTTCTATCTTAATTAAAAGTGAAACATATCGACTTTTACCTAGTCTGGCAATGCTTGGGAGTTAGGTATGACGCCGCAATTCCTGATCGGTGCTATGTCCCTGATGTAAGTAAACAAATCAGCGATCATTTCCCATCCAAAAAGATTTTTAATCACTTGAATTTATCAATATGAATAACAATAATATTTGCTCTTATCAATCAAGTTATCTAAAGTGAGAATAAAGCACATTATCGATGGCTCTTATAAAAGCAAGCCCACCAATAGGAATCAGATTATGAAGGAACTAATGAATCAATCAAATTCTAAAAAATTAACTCAGTGGCTCGTAACAGCAGTGTTTCTGGTAGTTGTCGCGGGATTTACTCTGCTTATCCAGCCCAGCGCTAGAGCGCAAACACTAACACGATTCATACCTACAGAATCTGAACTAGCTCCAGTTGAATTGCCAATGGAGCCTGTAACACCACCAGTAATATCTCCAGTTGTATCGCCAATAGTGTCTGTAGCAGAAAACATTAGACATTTATTACAAACCAATGAATGTGTAGGCTGTAACCTGGCTGGGGCAATGCTAAAGGACGTAAACCTGCAAGCAGCTAACTTGGAGGGTGCTAACTTACAAAATGCAGACTTAGAAAGAGCTAACTTGCAGCAAACAAACTTACAAGGGGCTAACTTTCAAGGAGCAGATTTAGGCAAGGTAAACCTTTGGGGAGCAAACCTGGTAGGAGCAAACCTTTTTGATGCAGATTTAGAGAAAGCCAATCTCTTGGGAGCAAATTTGCAAACTGCTAACTTACAAAACGCAGACTTGGAAAAGACAAATCTGACAAATGCAAACATCCAGGGAGCTAACCTGATGGGCGTTGATTTGGAAGATGCAATCAGACCAGAAGGATTTGGTATTCAGTAATTAAACTAAAGTTGTCGGTGCAAATTTCATAAAAAATATCAAAAGCCTGATTCAGCAATGAATACAGGCTTTATTTTAATATTTAAAGGCTCGCTGCGATCGCTTCCTTTGCCACGGTTTTAATGATATAAAGCGTGTTTTATATCATGTCTCTTGTGAGGTAGAAGAACCCCACCCCCAGCCCCTCCCCTTGTAAGGCTACGGTGTACACACAAGTCTGAAATAGCTGATTAACCAAGGTTTTACCCCACCCTAACCCTCACGCCACTTGCTTCAAGTCGGGCTTTGCCCGCCCAACGCAGTGGCTCCCCTTATAAAGGGGAGGGAACTAAATTTCCTGTTTCCCCCCTTTATAAGGCTACGGTGTACACACAAGTCTCTACGTTGTTCTTTGAATCTGGGTTTTATCCCACCCTAACCACTGCTTGAATTCAATAAACGACCACCCGAATTCAATAAACGACCACCCGAATTCAATAAAC
>NZ_JABXKF010000062.1 GCF_017115165.1 Nostoc sp. LPT
CTGAGTGCTGAGTGCTGAGTGCTGAGTGCTGAGTGCTGAGTGCTGAGTGCTGAGTTTTGTTTACACTCCTTGTCCGCTGTCCACCAATCCCCATCTATTTTTTAATAGTGACTAATCCATGTATGCCTAGTGCTGTGATTACACCTCCCAGCAATCCCCAGGTTCCATCGGCAAATACGTTGATGCGATGAATGTAGGTGCGATGATAGGCATACTCTAACTGTCTATCATTTACTTTTCCAACCTGTACCAGGTTTTCTACATACTTTTCAGCTTTGATCAGTGCTGCATAATCGAAATTAAACCAATACAACGATACTCCTACCACTGCCAAACCAGGAAAAACCAAGGTAATTAAGAGAATTGCTATACGTGCGTTCATACATCTCACCCACTCACATATCTGCTCAATGCTGACATAGCTAGAATCCTTGTGTTACAACTTGGCAGACAATTTAATAATGTGTTGGAGTGGGTGAATTAGATTTTGGGAATAATCCTCATAGTGTTTGAAAGTATCGTTTTAGTTAGGCTCACACTATGAGAGGGCGATTTCTAGAAAAAAAGCAGATTTATTGCTGTTTATCGATTGCATTTTGCTGCATCTTGTGGATTTGTTTAGCATTAATTCCAGCCCATGCAACGTCTACAGGGTCTATTGATACTCTGCGACAACAGCAGCAACAAATGAACCAGCAGCGTCAGGGTGTGCTTAACGATCGCTTACGCTTAAATAATCTCCAACAAGAGGCCCAAAAACACCTCACTGGTTTAAAGCAAAATCTGCAAACTACAGATAGCTATCTTCTAGAGAGCGAATCACGATTACAACTGGCTACCCAACGCCTCCAGCAGTTAGAAGCTGATTTAGATGTGGCAGAACGTTCGTATCAGGAGCGGCAAATAGCAACAATAGCACGATTGCGTTACCTCCAGCGATCGCCTGCTTCTGCTGGATGGGCAGTTTTGCTCGAAAGTGAAAATATCAGCGACTTTTTCAGTCGTCGTCATCAGTTGAAATTAGTGTTTCAGGCAGACCAACAAATTTTAGCAAAACTCAACACCCAAGCAAACTCCATTGATAAACAAAAAACGGAAGTAGAACAGCAAAAAAACGAAATTGGCTTAATTCGTGAGCAACTGTTGGCACAAAAAGCTGATTATCAAACCCAGGCGCAATCGCAAT
Organism: Nostoc sp. LPT; assembly: GCF_017115165.1. Taxonomy (GTDB): domain Bacteria; phylum Cyanobacteriota; class Cyanobacteriia; order Cyanobacteriales; family Nostocaceae; genus Nostoc. Next base: position 1,187 of record NZ_JABXKF010000062.1, read on the forward strand.
CAGAATTGATTCAACGCCTGAATAGCGATCGCCTGGCCTTAGAAGCAGCGCAAAATCAGCTAGAAAGAGAATCCAAAAATCTGGAAGTCTTGATTCAACAAAAGGTAGCAGAAGCCCAAGCAAAAACCAACAGCCGCACAAGTATCATCATTCGGGGAACTGGTGTAATGGCATATCCTAGCGATGCTTCTACTAGCAGTCCTTTCGGCTGGCGGATACACCCTATTCTTGGCTATCGTCGCTTTCATGCTGGGTTAGATTTTGCCGCCAGCTATGGTAGTAAAATTCGGGCAGCCGATTCGGGAACAGTAATTTTTGCTGGGTGGTATGGTGGTTATGGCAGAGCGGTAATTATCGATCACGGTAATGGCATGACTACACTCTACGGGCATACCAGCGAATTGTATGTTTCTGAGGGACAAGCAGTTGAACGCGGACAAGCGATCGCTGCTGTCGGTTCCACAGGTTTCTCAACTGGCCCCCATCTCCACTTTGAAGTTCGTCGGAATGGTACACCCGTAGACCCAGCTAATTATCTTTAAAGCTGCGAATTTTATCACAGACGTGCTATAATATTGAAGAATAAGGGCGCGTGGCTCAGTGGATAGAGCAACAGATTCCGGTTCTGTGGGTCGGGGGTTCAAATCCCTCCGCGCTCGTTACCTTTACAAGACTAACCACAAAATCAATGTGTCATTTTCTCTCATGGGATAAACCCAATTTACACTCTGAGAAAGAATGGCAATGGATAGTCTGGAATACAAAAATTAGCCAAAAACCTTAAACTGTGTAGGTTGGGGAGCCACTGCGTTGGGCGGGTTTCCCGACTTGTTCGCGCAGCGTCTCCCCTTGGGAGAAGCAAGTGGCGTTTGAGGAACGAAACCCAACATTTCCGGGGCTTTGTTGGGTTGCGCTTTGCTTAACCCAACCTACAACTTTTCTTAACTCATTCAGTCTCTCACCCCTATACCTACCCCGAACTTTTTTAAAAAATAAAACAACGTCGCATTTGTTAAGGGGAATTCCTAAAGTAGAGGTAGAGGCTAAATCTTCCCTATTTAGCAGCGTATGGGTTTGATGCAACTCGGATTTTTGTGGAGCGCAATTAATTATGACTGCTTTAACCTTACAATTACCTCCTAATCTGCAATTTAGTGATGAGGAATTTGCACAAATTGTAGCCGTGAATAAAGAATTACGACTAGAGTTAACTGCTGAAGGGGAATTAATTATCATGTCACCGACTGGGGGAGAAACGGGAAACCGTAATTTTGAACTATATCTTGATTTAGGAGTTTGGAACAGACAAACTAAGCTGGGAAAAGCTTTTGATTCTTCTACTGGGTTTAAATTACCAAATGGGGCAACTCGTTCACCTGATGCTTCTTGGGTAAGGATAGAAAGATGGGATGTTCTTACCCCAGAACAAAGAAAGAAATTTATCCCTTTGTGTCCTGATTTTGCAGTGGAATTAGTTTCTGAAACTGATGATGTGGAAGATACTAAAGCTAAAATGAAGGAATACTTAAGAAATGGCTTACAATTGGGTTGGTTAATTAATCCTAAAGATAAACAAGTAATAATTTATCGCCCAAATCTTGCACCAGAAGTTTTACAATCTCCCACAAGTTTATCGGGTGAAGATGTTCTCCCTGGTTTTGTTTTAAATTTACAGCAGATTTTTGCATAAATCGCTGATTATCTTGATTTATTTCTACAATCACTGAACGTTCTCAAATTCGCTTAAACCATCAACACTCTCTTTAAAGACAAAAAGCCCTGCGGCTGTGGGCTACTGGAACTATGCTTACAATTTAATAGCGATGCCTGCGGCGGGCTATGCCTACGCACGATCAGAAATCCCCTTCAAGGAACTTGTAGTAATAACTTCCGATCTTTAACACTACGGCTTTCTCGATGCTCAAATTTATGCTGGCTAAATTCCCATTATCTGTATTCACACTTTTATTAGGACTTGCCATAACTCAAACCTTTGAATGCACAACTCAAAAAGATAATTCAGCGATCGCTCAAACTTCACCGAAGCCAGCACCTCAAGAAATTGTGCAACCAGGAGAAGTTCGAGCCTTACCAGGCAAGTTGGATAAAATACCCGTTTTTAACAGCAATAGCCCAGAATGGATTAAAAGTGAGGGTATTTTACTTTCTACCTTTCCTCCAGACGGTAAAAAAGTTCCAGCAGCACACCTTAATTTTCCCTTTCAGGGACGCTTTGACTTATTCGCCCACCACTACAGCCACACTCCCAAGGATTTACAAACGCTATATTTGGGCGTAATTGTGCAGAACCCTGGTAAAAAACCAGTAACAGTAGATGTATTGCAAGCTGCGAGTTATTTGATGCAGGATGCGCCCTTTGTCACCTTATCCCCCTACATAGAAAATAACGATGGTAAGGCTTACTCAGGGCCAGGCGATCGCGCTGTTGGTGATGTACTCCGGGGTGTTCGCCAAGCTGATTTTCCCGCAAAGCTGATAATTCCTCCAGGACAAAGCCGGATGTTATTAAATCATCCGATTCCTGTACGAAATCTAGAAAAGCCGGTGAATGGGCGTTCTAGCTTTATGCGGCTGCGTAGTAGCGATCAAGTTTATGCAGCAAGTTTAGCAATGTTTGCCAAGAAAAATTCTGATAATACAGAACGCCAACCCACTCTTGCAGAATGGCAAGCTTTACTAAATACCGGCAACTTCGCCGGGCCGCGAGATAAAACCCCTACTCCTCCAAATGCTACCAGTGGTGCACTAATTTATGGGCGTGTAGCTGGTGTGTCTAGTGGCTCCCAATGGCAAGCAAAGTTGGTAGATAATCCCCAAACCAAATATCTGACTATTCCTCAGCGTGGCAAAGCTATTTCTTATGGTTTAGACACATTGCTTAGTGGTCGATTGGGCACTCAACAAATCCAAACGGCCAAAATGCTGGTACGTTATCCAGATACGGCTTATGAAGCACATGGTAATTATGGGGTGGAATATAAACTCACCTTACCCTTAAGCAACAATACCAACGAAAACCAGACCGTGACTGTTACTTTAGAAACACCTTTGAAGGAAGATAAATTATCTCAAGGTGGTGTGCGTTTTCGCAAACCATCCTTAGATTTTCCTTTCTTCCGTGGTACAGTGCGGCTACGCTATTTCGATGACCAAGGTCAACAAAAGACGCGCTACATACATCTATGGCACAGAACTGGTCAGGTGTTAGAACCATTGGTGCAGCTTGTACTTCCACCTTCAACTCAGCGGATAGTACAGGTAGATGTGATTTATCCACCAGATTCGACACCGCCGCAAGTGCTGAGTGTAAGAACTTTAGAAAAATGATCTCAAAAAAATCAAATAACTTAAAGCTTATATGGTTTTTCAGTACACTAACGCATTTGTCACCATAGCATCGGTTAATTGTGAGAATTTAGTGAATTTCTATACCAAATTGCTGGAGCAAAAGCCAGTTCTTTTGATTCCGAATGTCTATGCTGAGTTTAATTTGGTTAGTATGCGATTAGGTATTTTTAAACCAAAGAACACAAACGAATCGGAATTTGAAGTTATTGCGAAAAGTAAGATAAGTTTGTGTTTAGAGGTGAGTAACTTAGAAGATGCGATCGCTCATCTAACTGCTTTAGGCTATCCTCCACTAGGAGACATTTCCATTGCTGACCACGGCAGAGAAATCTATGCCTATGACCCTGATGGCAACCGTCTGATTTTACATCAAGCTCCTAAAGAGAGTCATTAGTCATTTGTCATTGGTCATTTGCAAAGGACAAAGGACAAAGGACAAATAACAAATAACAAAGGACAAAGGACAAATGGCTATAACTCAAAACTATAGATTAAACCTGATTCAATGGTATCCAGGTCACATTGCGAAAGCTGAAAAGAAGCTCAAAGAACAGCTAAAGCGCGTAGATGTGGTGTTTGAGGTACGAGATGCTCGGATTCCTTTAGCGACTCACCATCCCCAAATAGGTGAGTGGGTGGAAGGTAAAACACGGGTGTTGATACTTAACCGAGTAGATATGATTACGCCGCAAATGCGATCGCTGTGGATCGATTGGTTTAAACGTCAAGGAGAAGTCCCTTATTTTACCAACGCTCAACATGGTAAAGGTATAGCAGAAGTGGCGCGGGCAGCGCAAGCTGCTGGGGTAGAACTCAATCAAAGAAGAAGCGATCGCGGCATGTTACCCCGTCCAGTGCGGGCTGTGGTGATTGGTTTTCCTAATGTCGGTAAATCAGCTTTAATTAACCGCCTGTTGGGAAAGCGAGTCGTGGAAAGTGCAGCCCGTCCTGGAGTAACTCGCCAACTACGCTGGGTGCGAATTTCCGAACATTTGGAATTGCTAGATGCTCCTGGTGTCATCCCTCTAAGATTAGAAGACCAAGATGCAGCCTTGAAATTAGCTATTTGTGATGATATCGGTGAAGCATCTTACGATAACCAGCTAGTAGCAGCAGCTCTAGTGGATTTACTCAACTATTTAGAAGCTGTAGCCGGAGATTTATTACCAAAAAAACCATTACAGTCTCGCTACCAACTCGATTCGACATCAGAGACTGGAGATACTTATTTGCACGCCTTAGCAGAACATCGTTACAAAGGTGATATAGAGCGAGCTGCAAGGCAACTTTTAACAGATTTTCGCAAGGGATTGTTGGGTGAAATGAGTTTAGAATTACCACCCAATTAAATCTAAATTCAAAGAGTAAAAATTCTGCAAAATGTCTACATATATAGGAAACCTATTTGATTTTTGACAGGACTTACGCAACTGCCATAAGTAATGGCGCAGCTACACACCAAACAACTAGTCGATAAACATGTTAACGTCTTGACGTTTTAATTGCTGAACTAAATAATTTGACAAGAATCTATGCTTGATTTGATAAATTGTTTAACCAGTTTGATCGGCTAAATCTTTGAGCTTAACCAAACTAAAATAGTGCAGGCAATATGATTTCTTGGAGTAGCACATAGTTCCTGTAAAAATGCGATCGCGCTAAATACCAGAGCCACTTGGGACGACCTAGTACAGCACGGCGTAAATAAACATACCATTTCAAATGGTGTAAAAGCCCGAAATACAATTCTTTTGACTTTTGACTTTTGATTTTTGACTTCCGCCTTGCGGTACTAGTCCTACAAGAACAACAGCAATTGCGTGAAACGATCGTTGATGTCCAACACCGACTAACGGTTTATGAAAAATGGGAATTCGCCAATAAAAGTACTTGTGGCTTGAACATTACGGCATTATTTTCTGGGATGAGCGGTACTGGTAAAATTATGTCCGCAGAAGTTATTGCCACTCACTAACTAAATTAATACTTCTTTGCTGTTGCCTCATGCCTTTCTTTGTCAGATCAAAAACTCCTTAACGGAGTTCTGATGCTAATTTAGGAAATTATCAAAAAGCGATCGCCATATCTATATGAAGGTGCTTTGCATTTTTGGGAAATCATCAAAAAGCGATCGCCATATCTATATGAAGGTGCTTTGCATTCCTGCTGTTTGCCTCTAGTGCCCTATACCCAATGCAACTTTTCTAACGTTTGTTAACCAAGATATGGTAGTGGGAATTATAACACTAGTATAAAGAAATTTTCGTCAAAATTTATGAGCGCAAAAGTTGATGGAACTTTAAGGATTGCTGGCTACCAAATCATCAAGCAACTTTATTCAGGTTCTCGTACTCAAGTACATCGGGCAATTCGAGAATGCGATCGCCTACCAGTTGTCATCAAGCTCTTAAAACGAGAATACCCAACTTTTAGCGAATTAGTACAGTTTCGTAACCAATATGCGATCGCTAAAAACTTAGATATTCCTGGCATTATCAAACCCTACAGCCTAGAAGCCTATCACAATGGTTATGCCCTAGTCATGGAAGACTTTGGTGGTATTTCCCTGCGGCAATTTACTCTAGGAAAAACACTGACATTAGAGCAATTTCTACCCATTGCTCTGCAACTGCTAGACACTTTACACCAGTTACATCAACAGCGCGTCATTCACAAAGATATCAAGCCAGCCAACATCTTGATTCACCCTGACACCAAACAAATCAAGCTGATTGACTTTAGTATTGCTTCGCTCTTACCACGAGAAACCCAGGAAATCCAGAGCCTCAATGGATTGGAGGGAACGCTAGCCTATCTGTCGCCAGAGCAAACCGGACGGATGAACAGAGGCATTGACTACCGCAGTGACTTCTATTCTTTAGGTGTGACTTTCTTTGAACTACTGAGTGGAAAATTGCCCTTTGAGTCCCAGGAACCGATGGAGTTAGTGCATTACCACATTGCGAAACTTCCACCCTGCGTCTGCGATTTCAATCCCGAATTGCCGTTGATGCTGGGCGAGATTATCCGCAAACTGATGGCGAAGAACGCCGAAGACCGCTATCAAAGCGCGCTAGGACTTAAACATGACCTTGTTACTTGCTTAGAACAGTGGCGAGAAACAGGCAAACATAACTGGTTTGATTTAGGACAGCGAGATATTAGCGATCACTTTCTCATTCCGGAAAAACTCTACGGACGTGAATCGGAAGTACAGACGTTACTAGAAGCATTTGGTCATGCTGCTAATGGTGACTCCCAACTGATGCTGGTGGCAGGTTTCTCTGGCATTGGCAAAACCGCAGTTGTCAATGAAGTGCATAAGCCGATCGTCCAGTGGAACGGCTACTTCATCAAAGGCAAGTATGACCAATTTAATCGAAATATTCCTCTGTCTGCTTTTGTCCAAGCCTTTCGTGATTTGATGGGACAGTTGCTTAGTGAAAGCGATACTCAACTAAAGCAATGGCAAAACAAGATTTTAGCGGCAGTTGGTGAGAACGGGCAACTTCTGATCGAGGTGATTCCTGAACTGGAGCAGATTATCGGCAAACAGCCTGCGATCGCTGAATTATCGGGCAGTGCGGCACAGAATCGGTTCAATCTGCTGTTCCAAAAGTTTATTCAAGTCTTTACCACACCAGAGCATCCGTTGGTGATGTTTCTTGATGACTTGCAGTGGGCAGATTCGGCATCGCTGAATTTGCTGAAGCTGTTGATGGCCCAAAGTAATCGCGGCTATCAATTCATTATTGGCGCATACCGCGATAATGAGGTGTTTGCAGCTCATCCACTCATGTTGACACTAGATGAAATCAAAAAGGAATCTTCTTGCGTCAACACTCTGACTCTATTTCCCTTGAGTCAAGCAGATGTCAACCATTTAATCGCCGATTCACTCAGTTGTGCAACTGAAAAGGCATTACCGTTAACAGAGTTAGTTCATCAAAAAGCCAAAGGCAATCCCTTTTTCACAACTCAGTTTTTAAAAGCGCTACATGAGGATGGGCTGATTACCTTTGATTCGGAGGCAGGTTTTTGGCAGTGTGATGTGACGCAAGTGCGATCGCTTGCTCTCACCGATGATGTGGTGGAATTTATGGCACAACAGCTTCAGAAATTGCCCAACATCACTCAAAATATTTTGAAACTGGCAGCCTGTATTGGCAATCAGTTCGATTTAACGACGTTAGCGATCGTCTCTGAAAAGTCGCAGATGGAAACTGCCTCAGACTCGTGGAAAGCATTGCAAGAAGGATTGATCGTTCCCATCAATGAGGTTTACAAGTTTTATCAAGATTTGTCATTGGTCATCGATCATTTGCAAATGACAAATGCCAAAGGACAAATGACAGTTTACAAATTCTTGCACGATCGCGTTCAGCAAGCAGCCTACTCTCTAATTCCCAACCAGCAAAAACAGGTCACTCATCTGAAAATTGGGCAACTTTTGCTGAATCATACGCCAGCCGTAGAACAGGATAAAAAACTATTTGAGATTGTTAATCAACTGAATATAGGAAATAGCTTAATTGTTAATCCATCTCAGAAAACAGAACTCGCTCAACTCAATTTACAAGCTGCACAAAAAGCAATAGCTGCAACAGCATACGCCGCCGCATTTGAGTATGCCACTATAGGTATTGCAATGCTTGCACAAGATCCGTGGCAAATAGAATATGAACTAACCCTGACACTTTATGAAGCTGCCACCGAAGCAGCTTACTTAAGTGGCAACTTTGAGCAGATGGCACAATTTGCAGCAGTCATTTTGTCAAATGCTAGAACCTTATTAGATACCGTTAAAGTCTATGAAATCCAAATTCAAGCCGCTCAAGCTCAACATCAATTTCTACAGGGCGTGGATCTGGCTCTCAAGATTTTAGAGCAGTTAGGAATCCATTTTCCCAAGCAACCCAGCGAATCAGATATTGCATCGGCGCTCAAAGTAACCAAATCTATCTTAGCTGGAAGGCAACCGCCAGATTTAATGGCTCTACATCAGATGAGAGAGTCAGACAAATTAGCCGCCATGCGGATTCTCGTAGGTGTCTCTTCTTCTGCCTTTGTTGCCGCTCCAACACTCTTACCATTTATTGTCCTTGAGCAAGTAAATTTATCTGTTCAGTACGGCAATACCTCAGACTCTACAAATGGTTATGCCTACTATGGACTGCTGCTTTGTGGGGCGGTAGGAGATATTGAATGTGGCTATCAGTTTGGGCAACTTGCACTCAAATTACTCGAACATTTTAATGCCAAAAAGTTGAAAGCCAGAACCTATGTCGGAGTATGCTGTAGTGTATTGCATTGGAAGGAGCCGCTTAGGAACACCTTAGCGCTTTTCCGGGAAGGCTATCAAGTTGGGCTAGAAACGGGAGATCTAGAATCAGCTACCATTTGTGCAGTCGTTTACGTCATGCACTCTTTGTTTGTTGGTAAAGAGCTGGGGGAGTTAAGTCGAGAAAGCGATGCCTTCCGCCTTCAACTCACTCAACTAAAACAAGAAGGACTTCTCACCCAGCTGACGATTTTTCAGCAAGGGATTTTGAATTTAAACGGTGATTGTGCCCAAGCATGGCAACTAATTAGTAAGGCTTTCAATCAAGAGCAAATGCTGCCAGATCTCCAGCAATCAGGCGATCAAACAGCGCTGTGCTATTTCTATGTGAGTAAACTTTTTCTTGGTTATCTGTTTGGGAAGTTTGAACTTGCAGTGGAAGCTGCGATCGCAACTGAAAATTATCTCGGCGGTGTCATCGGATTATTTGTGGTTCCAATCTTCCACACCTATGATTCTCTGGCTCATCTGGCAATCTATTCCCAAGTTTCTGCAACAGAACAACAACACATTCTTGGGCGGGTGAGCAAAAATCAGGAAAAGATCAAAACTTGGGCTAGCTATATTCCAGCCAATCATTTACACAAGTTTTATTTGGTTGAAGCAGAACGATATCGGGTTCTGGGACATAAATTAGAGGCAATAGAATTGTATGATCGCGCCATTGCTCTTGCAAAAGAACACGGCTACACCCAAGAAGAAGCACTTGCTAACGAACTAGCCGCCAAATTTTACCTCGACTGGAGCAAACAGCGCATAGCTGGGGAATACATAATTGAAGCCTACTATGGCTATGCTCGTTGGGGCGCTAAAGCCAAAGTCGCCGACTTGGAACGATGCTATCCGCAACTCCTCGCCTCCATCCTTGAGCAAACCCGTTCTCCCCTCTCCACTCACGAAACTATCTTCACATTGGAAAGTGTCACCTCCACCAGTTCCGCCACTTCCAGCAGTAGCAGCGTCTCTGTTGCTTTAGATTTAGCTGCCATTCTCAAAGCTTATCAAACTATCTCAGGGGAAATCGAACTCGAAAAACTGCTCTCAGCATTACTGCATATCGTGATTGAAAATGCGGGAGCCAATAAGTGTGTGTTCATGCTTTTGGAGTCAGATCGTTTGCTAATTCAGGCGTTAGCACAGCTTTCCTTAGAGGGTGTACAGAATCAGGCTGGCAAAATCGATTTTTACCCAATGTTGCTCAACCCACAGTCTGTTGAAGACTCTGTTGATCTGCCAGTTGGTTTAATATATTCCGTCAAACGCAGCTTACAACCAACAGTGATTATTGATGCTAGGGTGCATCCTCAATTAATTAATGACTCATATATTCAACGACAGCAGCCCAAAAGTATCTTGTGTAGTCCGATTTTACATCAGGGTAAGTTGCTGGGCATATTGTATCTGGAAAATAACTTAGTAACCAAAGCCTTTACAAGCGATCGCGTCGAACTACTAAACTTACTTTGCGCTCAAGCTGCAATTTCTCTGGAAAATGCCCGACTTTATCGAAATTCCCAGAACTATGCTCAACAGTTAACACAATATCTAGCAAAATTGCAGGCTAGTGAAACCCGCTTCCAAAATTTGGCGAATAATATTCCTGGTATGGTATACCAATTCCGTCTGGCAGCCGACGGTTCAACTTCAACACCATACGTTAGCTCTGGCTGTTTCGATTTATATGAGTTAGAGCCAGAGTTGGTGATGGCAGGGACGCATAGCCTTTACACTATGAATCATCCTGACGATCGCCCAGCTATTGCCCAAGCGATCGCCAACTCTGCCCAAACTCTCACACCCTTTAAGGAAGAATGGCGGATTATCCTGCCTTCAGGAACCGTGAAATGGATTCAATCTGCTTCTCGGCCAGAGCGACAAGCCGATGGCTCAATCATCTGGGATGGGGTGGTGATTGATATTAGCGATCGCAAACAAGCTGAAGCATCTCTAGCTAAAGAACGAGAGTTCTTGAATGCCATTATTCACAATATTACCGATGGGATTGTTGTTTGTGATCGTACTGGCAAATTGACTTTATTTAACAAAGCAACTAGTGAATTTCATGGTCTACCAGTAGAATCATTACCAGCAGAACAATGGGCAGAACACTTCTCACTCTATCAATCAGATGGTCAAACACCCCTATCAAAAACGGAAATTCCTTTGTTTCGCGCCTTGCAAGGGGAAATTGTCGAAAATGCCGAAATGGTAATTGCGCCGAAGCATGGTTCTAGGAGAATTTTGTTAGCTAGCGGACAAGCGATCTTCGATGCTTCGGGTGATAAACTCGGTGCAGTAGTTGTGATGCGAGATATTAGCGAGCGCAAACAAGGTGAACTTGCCTTGCAGCAAAAATCACTCTTACTAGAACAAGCGCTAACCGATCTGCAAAACGCCCAATTACAAATGGTGCAAAGTGAGAAAATGTCTGCACTAGGCAACTTAGTTGCTGGTGTCGCTCACGAAATGAATAATCCTCTCGGTTTTATTGCTGCCAGTCTCAAACTTGCTAAACCTACCCTGACTGATGTAGTTGAACACTTAAAACTTTATCAATCAAGCTTGCCCAATGTGAATGATGAAATCAAAGATCATGCCGAAGAAATTGACTTGGATTATAGCTTAGAAGATTTGCCCAAGATGATTGATGCCATGTCAATGGCGTGTGATCGCCTGAAAAATATCAGCACCAGTTTACGAACTTTCTCGCGTGCCGACAAAGATTATAAAGTACCGTTTAATATTCATCAAGGTATCGACAGCACGATTTTAATCTTGAAACATCGTCTCAAGGCTAACGAGCAACGTCCAGCAATTGAAGTGATAACTGAGTATGGAAATTTGCCTCAAATTGAGTGTTTTCCTGGACAATTAAATCAGGTATTTATGAATATTCTCGCCAATGCAATTGATGCCTTAGAGGAGTCGAATATTGGGCGGAGTTTGGCAGAAATTCAAGCAAACTCCAACAGAATTACAATTACAACTTCAGTAATAAATAATCTAGTTAAAATTACCATTACTGATAATGGCAAGGGGATGAATGAACAAATCAAGGAAAAAATATTTGACCATTTATTTACGACTAAAGCTGTCGGTAAGGGGACAGGATTAGGACTTGCGATCGCTCGTCAAATCGTTGAAGAAACTCACGGCGGAAAATTGAATTTTAACTCTGTTTTGAGTAATGGTACAGAATTTATCATTGAAATTCCAGTCTAATTTTTGCTCTTGTTGGTAAACAACTTCAGATATCTGGGAATACTAAATCTGGAAATCTTAAGGATTTAGTAATATGATTAACAGCATGGTCAGTATTCCCGGATATCGCATCAGTGAAGAACTCTACAATGGTTGCAGAACGCTCGTTTATCGTGGGTATCGAGAGACTGACGAATTACCAGTAGTGATTAAACTGCTGAAAAATCCTTATCCCAGTTTCAGCGAACTCTTGTCTTTTCCCAATCAGTACACCATTGCCAAAAATCTCAACTCACCGCTAATCGTCCAAACCTACAGCCTCATCGCCTACCAAAATAGCTATGCGTTGGTAATGGAAGACTTTGGGGGGATTTCTCTCAAAAATTATTTCACCTCACCAGAGACGCGATATATGGCGTCTCTACAATAGTTTTTAGTTCTAGCGATCGCACTGTGCAATACCTTAGATATATTGTATTGTGAGCGGATTATTCATAAAGATATCAAACCCGCCAATATTCTCATTAATCCCGAAACCAAACAAGTTAAATTAATTGACTTTAGTATCGCATCTTTACTACCACGAGAAACGCAAACACTCATCAATCCTGATGTATTAGAAGGGACACTAGCTTACATTTCTCCAGAACAAACAGGCAGAATGAATCGGGGGATTGACTATCGGACTGATTTTTATTCTTTGGGTGTAACTTTCTACGAGTTACTTACAGGTGAGTTACCTTTTCAATCAAACGAGCCGATGGAATTGGTACATTGTCATATTGCTAAACTTCCACGACTTTTAGGGAATAGAGAAGAGATTCCCCAAGTTATTTGTGATATCGTGATGAAATTGATGGCAAAAAATGCTGAATCCAGATATCAAAGTGCGTTGGGACTGAAGTTTGATTTAGAAAATTGTTTACATCAGCTACAAGTTTCTGGTAGGATTGGGAGTTTTGAAATTGCGTGTAGGGATGTGTGCCATCGCTTCATCATCCCTGATAAACTTTATGGGCGAGAAACCGAAGTATCAACTCTACTGCAAGCATTTGAGCGAGTCAGCCTTGGTGCAACGGAAATGATGCTGGTAGCTGGTTTTTCCGGTATTGGTAAAACTGCGGTTGTCAACGAAGTTCATAAACCAATTGTGCGGCAACGCGGTTATTTGAATAATTTAGCGACGGGGGCGTTCACGAGTGATCGCGTGGAACTACTCAACCTGCTCTGCGCTCAGGCGGCTATTTCTTTAGAAAATTCCCGACTTTATGAGCGATCGCTAGAAGATGCTCAACAGCTAGAAGCAGCTTTACAAGAACTTCAGGGTGCTCAATTACAAATTGTGCAAAGTGAAAAGATGTCTGCATTGGGTAACTTAGTCGCAGGGGTGGTTCACGAAATGAATAATCCTTTGGGTTTTATTGCTGCTAGTCTAAAACTTGCTAAACCTACGTTTACCGATCTTATTGAACACTTGAAACTATATGAACAAAAGTTTCCTACTCCCAGAGATGAAATTACAGACCATGCCCAAGAAATCGACCTGGATTATAGTTTATCAGACTTGCCCAAGATGATTGATTCCATGTCTATGGCGTACGACAGGCTAAAAAACATTAGCACCAGTTTGAGAACTTTCTCTCGTGCCGATCAAGATTACAAAGTGCCTTTCAATATCCACCAAGGTATCGATAGCACGATTTTAATTTTAAAACATCGTCTCAAGGCAAATGAACAACGTCCATTAATTGAAGTTATCACAAATTATGGTAATCTCCCTGAAGTTGAATGCTTTCCCGGTCAATTAAATCAGGTATTTATGAATCTTCTAGCAAACGCTATTGATGCATTAGATGAATCTAACACCGGACGCAGTTTTGAAGAAATTAAAGCTAATCATAACTGCATTACAATTACAACCTCAGTAGAAAACAATAGCGTGAAAGTTGCTATTACTGATAATGGCCAAGGGATGAATGAATCAATCAAAGAAAAGGTTTTTGACCACTTATTTACTACAAAAGGTGTGGGTAAAGGGACGGGATTAGAATTGGCGTAGACGCAAAGCGGCTTGTCGTCAGACATCGCCCGTCAAATTATTGTAGAAAAACATGGCGGAGCGATTGAGGTGAATTCTCAACTTGGCAAAGGAACAGTCATAACCTGGCTAGGAGTGTATCAGACCATGACCCCAGGAGTGCGTCTTGGTAGATAACCCAACCGTTCGCCTTGATTTGGACAACGAACCCCAACCCGACGCGATGTTATTGATTGATGCTCAGGCGGGTGGGCAATCACACCTAAGCCAGGATGGTTACGTAGAAGGAGCACCAGAACTGGTTGCAGAAATTGCCGCCAGTAGTGTCACGGTCGATTTGGGTGACAAAAAGCGTGCTTATCGGCGGAATGGAATACAGGAGTACCTCGTGTGGCAGGTGTTTGAACAGCGCATCGATTGGTTCCACCTAGAAGCAGGAGAGTATGTAAATTTGCACCCCGATGCGGCAGGTGTGATTCAAAGTCAAGTCTTTCCAGGATTGTGGCTAGACGAATCGGCCTTGCTGGCGGGGGATATGCAACAGGTGTTAACTATATTGCAGGCAGAGGTGAATTCTATCGAACATCAAGCCTTTGTGCAGAAGTTAGCCCTGGCAGTGCAATCGGATCGATAAAGTCAAAGACTGAGATTGGCGTAGACGCAAAGCGGCTTGTCGTCAGACATCGCCCGTCAAATTATTGTAGAAAAATATGGCGGAGCGATTGAGGTGAATTCTCAACTTGGCAAAGGAACTGAATTGGTGATTCAGCTACCATTGTCCGCATAAGCGAGAAAATCGCAGTTGTTGTAGGATAAAAATAAATTGTCTGTGTCCTAATTATGTCTCGTTCCTCGCTTTGGCGTTTGACAGTTCCCCCATTGGAAAACGGCGATCGCCTGACCCGCTTTGAATTTGAGCGGCGCTACAATGCCATGCCAAAGCTAAAAAAAGCCGAATTGATTGAAGGAACTGTCTACATGGCTTCACCGCTGCGTTTTGAACCCCATGCGGAACCTCATGCTGACTTGATCGGCTGGTTATGGACTTACAAGATTGTGACCCCAGGAGTACGTCTTGGTGATAACCCAACCGTTCGCCTTGATTTGGACAACGAACCCCAACCCGACGCGATGTTATTGATTGATGCTCAGGCGGGTGGGCAATCACACCTAAGCCAGGATGGTTACGTAGAAGGAGCACCAGAACTGGTTGCAGAAATTGCCGCCAGTAGTGTCACGGTCGATTTGGGTGACAAAAAGCGTGCTTATCGGCGGAATGGAATACAGGAGTACCTCGTGTGGCAGGTGTTTGAACAGCGCATCGATTGGTTCCACCTAGAAGCAGGAGAGTATGTAAATTTGCACCCCGATGCGGCAGGTGTGATTCAAAGTCAAGTCTTTCCAGGATTGTGGCTAGACGAATCGGCCTTGCTGGCGGGGGATATGCAACAGGTGTTAACTATATTGCAGGCAGAGGTGAATTCTATCGAACATCAAGCCTTTGTGCAGAGTTAGCCCTGGCAGTCCAATCGGATGGATAAAGTCAAAGACTGAAAATTACCTTGATTATCTTAAAAAAAACGGGCGACCTGACAGCAGAAACCAGGTAGTAGTGGGGATGTGAGTTCATCCTCAGATAACAACGTTCCTACCTGAGTCACGTCGCTTCTCTACGAGACGCTACGCGTAGCTTGCTTCCCCAAAGGGGTACGCTCCGAATTCAAAATTCACCCATTACAATCCCCATAAATAGATGATCTTATGGGTAAATTGATGCAAAGTATTGCTGCTTATGCCATTCTTTAATTATGAATTATGAACTAGTAATTATTCGCTCATTCCCAGTCTTTGACTGGGAACAAGGCAAACTCCAAACTTTTTACGCCTTTCCCGCCACCACTGAGTTTTTAACCAAAAGTTCCACTGCTGCTTGATATTGCAGATCCGCTTCAGTGCCAATTTGTTCGCGGTTAATGGCTGCTTGGGAAATCACTTGATCCGGCTTAATGCCTAGTTTGTTAATATCCCGATGCTGAGGAGTTTCATACTTAGCAATAGTGACTGCCAAGCCCGAACCATCTGATAATTCAAATAAGGATTGAATTAAGCCCTTGCCAAAGGTGGTTTCGCCTACCAACTGGGCACGACCATTATCTTGGAGTGCGCCGGCGAGAATTTCACTGGCACTAGCAGTTCCTTGATTCACCAAAATCACCAGAGGATCTTTCGTCAGGGCTGGCCCAAGGGCTTCAAAACTACCCTGAATGCCTTGTCGGTTAACAGTGTAGACGATAATCCCAGAGTCTAACCACAGACGGGCGATTTCAATTCCTGATTGCAATAACCCCCCAGGATTATTTCGTAAATCTAGAATGTAGGCAGCAGCGCCTTTTTTTTCTAGACTAGAAATAGCGTGTGCCAATTCCATTGAAGCGTTGGCATTAAATTGTGTAAGACTTAGGTAGCCAATGGGTGTACCCTCAGCAGAAACACGCAAATCTGAAACCACAGGGTTAAGGGCAATGCGATCGCGTGTCAGTCTAATTTCCGTTTCTGCCTCTCCGTCCCGTTCGATCGAGAGAGTGACAAGGCTGCCACTCGGCCCGCGCATTCTGGTTGCAGCTTCATCAAGGGTGAGATTTTCTGTGGAAACGCCTTCAATTTTGAGAATGCGATCGCGTGGTCGAATCCCCGCTTTATCTGCCGGTGAACCGGCGATGGGAGCCACTACTTCCAACTTCCCATTCTCAGGATTCAGGACAATTTGCAATCCTACCCCAGTCAATTCCCCAGAAGTATTAACCTGCAAGCTGCGGTACTGTTCTGGATCTAAAAAACGAGTAAAAGGATCGTCGAGGCTCTTGAGCATCTTCCCAATTGCCGTATAAGTGGCATTTGAGTCTGCCAGTGGCTTTTCCAGAACCTTTTGCCGCACAGCCGCCCAGTTTTGATGATTAAAGGTCTCATCTAGATAAGTACGATTAACAATTCGCCAAACTTCCGAAACCAGCTTTTGTTCCCCAGTCAAAGCCACCGCCGACTGAGTAAGCGTACCCAACGCCAAGCAAAACGCCATTAACAATGAAAATCCAACCCGAAAGACTTGTTTGTTCATGAACCCCATTATCAATTCCACCTCAACCCAAATTGTCTAGATAATGCCCACTTCCCCTGTTGTTGATGAAATCTATCTCTCGATTATGTTACTTTTTTTATAGAAGTGGTGCATTTTTCTCATCAAGTTGTTCAGTCAACTGATGCCTCGTATCCACTCACCAAAGGATAAAATCTACTTTGTGTCCACCATTTTGTGTGTAGGGGCGTAAAGAGATCGCAATATATTCCATCTTTACAGAGTGTAAAGTTTCTGAAGTCTCTTAGCACGCCAAAAGCCCAAAAGCTTTCCAAAAAACTCCCCTTTACTAAAATCCCAAAATTACTAGTTGGGAGAGAAGTCTGAGCGAAGGCTTCTGCCGATTCAGAACTTCGGGATTTATCAACCGCAACCGACTTTTAGGAACTTGAGATTGTATGGCCAACGTTTCCGACTGGTTTGAGGAACGCCTGGAGATTCAGGCACTCGCCGAAGACGTCACTAGCAAGTACGTCCCTCCCCACGTCAATATCTTTTACTGCCTGGGTGGAATTACCTTGGTTTGCTTTCTCATCCAGTTTGCTACTGGATTTGCCATGACGTTCTACTACAGGCCAACAGTTACTGAAGCTTTCTCTTCAGTACAGTACATCATGAATGAAGTCAACTTCGGCTGGCTAATTCGCTCTATCCATCGCTGGTCTGCCAGCATGATGGTGCTGATGATGATTTTGCACGTCTTCCGGATTTACCTAACAGGTGGTTTCAAAAAGCCCCGTGAATTGACCTGGATAAGTGGTGTCATCCTGGCTGTGATCACCGTTTCCTTTGGAGTCACCGGCTATTCCCTACCTTGGGATCAAGTTGGCTACTGGGCTGTGAAAATCGTTAGCGGCGTACCAGAAGCAATTCCCGTGGTTGGAGTTTTGATTTCTGACCTGCTGCGCGGCGGTTCGAGTGTTGGTCAAGCAACGCTAACTCGTTACTACAGCGCACACACATTTGTACTGCCTTGGTTGATTGCAGTATTCATGCTGTTTCACTTCTTGATGATCCGCAAGCAAGGCATTTCCGGGCCTTTGTAATCTCAGCTATTAGCGAAAGGCAACATTTGTCAGTTTTCAGATCGAGTTGTTTGTTTTAAACTTATGAAACACAAGAAGTTAATTGCACATAAGTTCCAAAAAACAAATACTTGTATTTGAAGCCGAAAGCTGTAGAAAAACTCTAGGCGGCTGACCGGAGATAGACACAAATACTGCCGCCTATTGGTTGCCTAGTAGCTGATAGCTTTCACAAATGCTTTAATTTAACTTAAGCAGGAGAACACATTTCAAAATGTCAACACAAAAAAAACCTGACCTGAGCGATCCTCAGTTAAGAGCCAAACTCGCTAAAGGCATGGGTCACAACTACTATGGTGAACCCGCTTGGCCTAATGACTTACTTTACGTCTTTCCAATTGTGATCATGGGTTCCTTCGCTGCGATTGTGGCTCTAGCTGTGCTAGATCCCGCAATGACGGGTGAACCAGCAAATCCTTTCGCCACACCATTGGAAATTTTGCCAGAGTGGTACTTGTATCCAGTTTTCCAAATTTTGCGATCGCTTCCTAACAAACTTTTAGGAGTGTTAGCAATGGGTTCCGTACCAGTAGGTCTAATCCTCGTTCCCTTTATTGAGAACGTGAATAAGTTCCAAAACCCCTTCCGCCGTCCAGTTGCAACCACAGTATTTCTCGTTGGTACTTTTGTCACCTTGTGGCTGGGTATTGGTGCTGCTTTGCCATTGGATAAATCTTTGACCTTGGGACTATTCTAAATTAGTCACCAGAAAATGCTTTGACGCCTGTGAGTTTCAAGAGCAGATGCAGATGTGCTTTTGAAAACAATCAACAGGCGTCAATTTTAACAGGAAAGAATTCAGGAGTCAGAAGCCAAAATTCAGAATAAAATTCTGAATTAAAAGCGGATAACGCCACCTAAAGCGAGTCCGCGTATCCTACAGGGAAGCAAGTTACGCACAGCGTCTCGTAGATAGCGTCTGAAGAAACGGGTTCAATCCCCACAGTAAATATGCTGTTTTTAGTGGTCAACAAAATAGTGTTGGCTTTGTAGCAAGATCCCGCAGCGTATCCTTCACTGATTGCATTCTGAATTCTGAATTCTCTATTCTGAATTCATCTTCAATAGTTCAGATTGCATCTGGGATTTGAAGTCTTGGATGGAAAAGCTATTCCAAAATCTCAAATCATCAAAAGTCAACAAATACAAACATTTCTTACTTACTTAACGTAAATTGCTAGTTACAACTCTCAGATTGCCAAAATCGTTCATGTTTTGTATTTTGGTACACAGAATATCTCAATTTAGATTTTTTTATGTGAGAGAAATTTTGCGAACAGCGCAGAATTTCATAACTAGCAACTTAGGTTTACTTATATTCAACTCACAGTTAATGCTTAGTATAGTGCAGCAAGACCATCTGACTGTTAAGAGCGAACTCAGGCTCTTAAACCAGGTGCAAGAATGGTTTGAGCAATTTTGTCTGCAACACTTGTCTCAACTTGGCTGGTCAAAAACCCAACTCGATCGCCTCAATTTAGCATTAGCAGAAGGCTTTACCAACGCTGTTCGTCACGCTCATCATGCTTTACCCCCGGAAACAACCATTGAAATTAACGTTTATCTGTGGATTGACCGACTAGAGATTAGAATTTGGGATTATGGAAAACCTTTCAATCCTGATGCGATCGCAGAGCCAGCCCCAGGTACTCTGCAAGTAGGTGGGTATGGATGGTTTCTCCTGCGGCGGTTGGCTGACCGGGTTGTATACGAACGTGGTGCGGATGGTAGAAATTGCCTGCTCATTGTCAAATACTCTGTAGAAGCACAAAAGTAACAGTGAAATAGTCAAGGATAAAGGAAGGTAAGAATACTTCTGATGTCAATTTTGGCTTGTGAGAGGAGTGGAGCGTAGGGAAGTAATACCAACAAAAAACGAGGGCTTGTCTTCTCTACAACGCTCTCTTGCTAACTCGATGGTACTTAGGAGTCAAACAAATAAAACTTCTCATATAGTCGTCACCAAGCTAACAAAAATTTTGCTCAAAATTTAGCCACTCATATCATGTCCGGTTAAAGACTTATCATTAAGAAGGCAGTTCTTGCTGGGGAAGAAAGAGTTTTCAGATTTTTGCACAGATGCAAGAATCATAACTAATCAGCCGGACATGATATCACTTGAAAATATAGCAGTTCCTATTGAAATACATAGTTATTTGATTGATAAAAGTATACTCCTTTTTCAATATTATTTGAATAGGAGTAATATGTTTTTTACGTGAAATTGCTTATTCATTATGATTTTTTTGTAAAATCTCAAATAAGATTTTTGTATAAAAAGAATTAGTGAATATAGTAAAAATAGCATTCGAGTTACACAAGCTCCCTTGTTAAGATTTGTCAGCAGTGTTGAGAGTCTTAATGTTTGTTCTCCAACAAGTGCCATTTCGTGCTTAAAGAGATAGACAGAATAGGGGACAAAATATGACTAAAACAGCCCTAATTACAGGAATTACTGGTCAAGATGGCTACTATCTCAGCCATTTGCTCCTCAACCGTGGTTATCGAGTTGTTGGATTAGTACCCCCAGATCGACAACCTAATTTGACAAAACTGGGAATACTGGCAAATCAGGTAGAAATTTTTACGGTTGACTTGAGGGATAATGCGGCACTGTTGACCGCAGTTGAACAACTGCGTCCCCAAGAAATTTATAATTTGGCGGCTCCCAGTTTTGTACCCGACTCTTGGAACGACCCATTGGGAACCCTGGATTTAATAACCGGTACAGCTACTAAGCTCTTGGAAGCAGTACGAAAAGTCGGTTTGTCTACAAGATTTTATCAAGCCAGCAGTTCAGAAATGTTTGGCGATGTATTCCTCTCGCCTCAAGATGAGGAAACCGCTTTTCGTCCTAAAAATCCTTATGCTGCGGCTAAAATGCACGCCCACTGGACGATGGTACATCATAGACAGCGCTATGGACTATTTGCCTGTAGCGGAATTTTATATAATCACGAGTCTCCTCTACGCGCACCTCAGTTTGTCACACGCAAAGTTTCTTTGGCGGCTGCATCAATTAAATTGGGTTTAACTGACACTTTAGAAATGGGTAATCTCGATGCCCAACGTGATTGGGGTTTTGCAGGTGATTATGTAGAGGCCATGTGGCTAATGTTGCAAATTGATGAGCCAGAAGAATATGTGATTGGCACTGGTAAACTGCATAGTGTTAGAGATTTAGTTGCCACAGCCTTTGAGTCAGTCGGATTGGATTGGAAGCAGCATGTAGTCTTAAATACTAGCTTGTTGCGACAAGATGAGCACTTTCAACTAGTAGCTAACCCCAGCAAAGCTAAAAGAAACCTCGGCTGGGAACCCCAAGTAAGCTTTGAGGAACTTTTAGAAAAAATGGTAAAAACAGATTTGGAGCGGTTACAAACCGGTGCGTTGGATGAAGTCCTTGCCGCAGGCATCGCACCCTTACCGCGAGTGTAAAGAATCTAAAATGCAAATCACTACAGTGACAGAAAACCTGAATTTAGGTGATAAAGTTAACAAAAAAACTAACCATGTCTTTGTGTTTTTAGAAATTTTTGCTCACGAAGGTGGTATTCAATCGTATATAAAAGATATTTTTCGCGCCTATCTGGGATTGAGCCAAGACTACAAGGCAGAAGTTTTTTTACTGCGAGATAGTGCTGATAGCTTAAATCCGTTTGAAGACGAGAACTTAAGATTTCATTACTTTAAAAATCAGTCCCCCTATTTGGGGAGATTGCAAATGGCAGCAGCTTTACTGAAGTGTCTGTTGCAGAGCCGTCCGCAACAAGTTTTCTGCGGTCACATTAACTTAGCAGTATTAATCCAAACACTTTGTCAGCCCTTGGGGATTCCTTACACCGTGCTAACTTACGGCAAAGAAGTCTGGGAACCGTTGAAAAATCAGGAACGTCGTGCCCTGACATCAGCAGCAGGAATTTGGACAATTAGTCGCTACAGCCGCGATCGCGCTTGTGTTGCTAATAGTCTAAACCCGAAAATGGTACAGATGATGCCTTGTGCAATTGATGGGGATAAATTTACTCCTGGTTCCAAACAACCAGAATTAGTCCAGAAGTATGGCTTAACTGGTGCGAAAGTGTTAATGACAGTAGCGCGGTTATGGTCAGGAGATATTTACAAGGGTGTAGATGTCACAATTCGGGCATTACCACAAATCGCTCAGGTTTTTCCAGAAGTGAAATATTTGGTAATTGGTCGCGGCGATGATCAACCGCGATTAGCTAAACTTGCAAAAAATTTAGGTGTGAGCGATCGCGTCGTGTTTGCTGGTTTCGTTGCCACAGAAGAATTAATGGAACATTACCGCCTTGCTGACGCCTATATTATGCCTTCGCAAGAAGGCTTTGGCATAGTTTATCTAGAAGCAATGGCTTGTGGAGTGCCTGTATTATCCGGTGACAACGATGGTTCCGCTGACCCCTTGCAGGATGGTAAACTGGGATGGCGAGTACCACACCGTAGTCCTGATGCTGTAGCAACGGCTTGTGTAGAAATGCTTCAAGGGGATGACCAGCGATGTGATGGAGAGTGGCTGCGACAACAGGCGATCGCTCTGTTTGGCCTAAATGCCTTTCAACAGCACTTGCAAAAAATGCTGCTATCCTCAGTAATGAAGTCAATTTGAGTCCAAATGACAAATGACAAATGACAAATGACCAATGACCAAAATCGCTATCCTAAAAGGAGAGCAGGACGAAATTTAAAAAATGAGCTTTAAGTCATTTCAATTGAATCTTTTAAATCTCCGCCCTTGGTTCACCCTACTGGCAGTTGTTTTGTTACTGGCATCAGTGGGCTTGGGTTGGTTAGTTAATTCATTGCTAATTATTTTCGGGTTGCTGTTATTGGCACCTATTGTGGCTTTTTTTGGCTTTCGTTGGTGGCTGCAACGCAACTTGGTTGCCGATCAATGTCCCGTCTGTGGATATGAATTTACAGGTTTAAATAACACTCAGTTGCAATGTCCTAACTGTCAGGAATTACTGTTAGTACAAAATAGTCATTTTCAGCGCTTCACACCAGAAGGCACAATTGATGTCACTGCTGTCGAAGTTCCAGCCAAATCACTGGAAGAATAGTCATTAGTCATTTGTCCTTTGCTAATGACTAATGACGACTATTTATTTTTTTGCGAGATTGAGAGGGTGTAAGTATACTGTTGCGGGGATAGTTCGCCTACATACAGTGAGTATTTTCCTGCCTGCCAATAACCAGAAAGTTCTGACTTACCTCCAGAGTAACTATCTGCTAGTACACAAAAGCGCCCCCCAGGCCCGTCGATAAGCAGTGTTGGCTTTCCTTGACTCTCTACTGTTAATCGCAAATAAGGTAGTGACTCTGTAACTTGGATAACTTGACTAGGTTCAGTGGTAATATTGCCACAATTACTTTTGACAGATCCTCCAGACTTTCCGTTCAAAATCAATGGATCTGGTTGGGAATTTCGATTAATTTGGATTGTTGGTGTCTGTGCTAAATTAGCCTCAGTGAAAACCAAACTCATCGCTAAAGCTGTGGGAATAATTGCAAGTAGCCTAAAAGTTTTCATTTTAATTAATGCTCCAGATTTTTTTTAGAGCAATATTGTTAATTTATATAGACGACAGCAATCTCTTTTGGTTCCCAAAGTTACTGTATAAAGCGACACTAGTTGTTTAGGGATTATTTGTGAAGATTTTATAGGTGTATGTAGAGACATTGCAATACAACGTCTCTACAAAAGTACTTTTCGGTTAAAGAGGAAAGGGGAAAGAAAAAGGGTTTTAGAGGCGATTGTCGCCCCTTGAAGTCAGATCCCCTATACCCTTTGAAAAACCCAGATAATGCCTGCTATACGAGTCCTAACGCTCTATTTTCCAACAGCTATCCAATTAATATGCCACTGCTGTCCGTTGGCAAACTCTGGTGTTAAAGTTGGGTATAGAGAAATTATATCAACCTCAGAAAAACGTATATAAACACGAAAACTAGTTGGTGTAGAATTATAAACTGATGACGCTCCCGTGACTCTCCAGTGAGAATTTATACCGCCTAAAGAAATAACGTATTTTGGAGTAGAGGTAAAACCAGCTTCACTAGTATCTACATCTACATAGATTCCTGCCTCAATTCCTGGGGGTGCTAGATCATTTGAATATGGTTGCCAATTTGTAGTGCCTAGAGTCGTAGAACCCGCAAAGATTTTTGTGTTTCCAAATATAGCACTATAACTTCGATTATCAGTCGAGTCGGAAAAAACTTTAGTGTTCGCTCTTTGAGCGGTCGCTTTTTGAGCTAACGGTGTAAAGTTCACAATGATACTAAAACTTAAAATAACCAAAAGTGGTACTAATAGGAATATAAGAAGATTTTTCCGAAAAAGATTCTTAAAATGCTGCAAAGGTGTAGACAATCTTGATTTCATTCAGAACTCCTTTAATGTTTGGCAAGCGATCAGGAAGAGATACGAAGTTAATAGAGCTTGAGGCATTATCAACCTATGAAGATGAAGTAAATCACAACTAATTTGCATCAAGCTATTAACCGTATACCTCTACTTGACTTTCCGGCTCACAAGTTTTATGCAGAACCAGTTGCTTCTTTACAAAAGTTCACCAAGTCCGTTGCAGTCAAAGTTTTCGCCCTTAGAAGTAACCCTTTCAAGGTGTGTTATTTTGCAGCTTTTTCTGGTTTAAAATTTTAGCAGTTGAGACATGGGGCAAGTTCAGGAGGTAAGGGACTACACTTTGCGGTGGATGGCTTGCTAATAGCTCTGATAGTCCGAACTCTAAATCTACCCAACAAATCATCACCACTGGTGCAGAAATAGAGTGCAGGGATTTTGGGCAGTGACTGGGCCAGCTTTAGGGGGATTGAGGACAGGGAATTAATATCAAGGGATGCAGAGTTAATCATCGGAATTAGTGGATGCAGAGGATTTGAGTTGTAGGTATTCAATCAGGAGTGCGCGACGGGAACGGGCAGAGCCTTTAAAAACGGTGTTGGGATTGAGAAAAATGACACCAGTTTTACGACGGATAATATCGTGGCGTTCCATAGCCGCAAGAGTAGCCAGCACAGTCGGTTTGCTAAAACCCGTTTCAGTGACAATTTCTGCGATCATTTTGGTTAGTATGACGTCAGGATTAAGTAAGTCGTGGGGAAATTTTCTAAGTATGTAACAAACACTTAAGCAGAAGAATTAGAGTTAAATCTTACACGTTGGGTACTGTAGTTTCGCTTGGATGCTCTAGATTGAACTCCATCAATCACAGCATACGCAAGGTCTAACTCGTCCTCAAAGCTTTTAGAAGCTAGTTCATCTTGTTTGAGGTGTTGCCACTCCAGTTCAATCGGGTTATTTCCGAACAATATTTAGGTAAAAAGAAGATATACAACTCTATGGTCTTCCCACTTTGACCATAATTGCTGAACTTCTTTGCACCAATGTATTGGGCCGTTATCCTGCACTATGACTCTGATGCGTCCTGTTCTTTGGGTTTCTGCGGCTTCAAGCTCTATCATCTGAATATAAGATTTGCGCGAAACGCCACCAATTACCAAACCATAGACAAAACTAATTAGGGGTTGAAGAAAGCCAATAATACTTAACCTTCGTCCCCGACGTTTACTCTGCTCTAAGCGTTTTTGCTCACCTCGGAAGTAATAGCTGTAGCTGGGTTCACTCCAAGCACAAAACCCTGATTTATCCACATACTTTAAATCTATTTCCCCAACAGCCGCAGACAATTCCAACATTTCTAAATCTGCCTGTTTGATTTGCTGTATTACTTGGTCTTGCTTTCCTTTGTGGCAATTTCAAAGTTCGCTTCCAAATGATCCCCTTTTTTTAAGTACCTGCCTTAGCCAGTCAGGACTTAATTTTACTGAGCGTTCTTGTTCTAATTTTTGGGCTAATTGAACGCTGTTATATGTACGTGGCTCTTTCTCTAAACATTCTTCTAAGAAAATCATGTCAGCTTCCGCCCACCTTGATTTTCCTCCTCGCCCTGGTTTAGACCAAAGCCCCTCTAAACCTAGCTTTTGCCACTGATGCAAAACCTCTGGCACTGTTTGTGCAGTCCAATTAAAGTGAGCCGCTATCTTCTCTACGTACCAACCATGTGCGCTCAATCTAATCACTTCTGCTCTGTCTTTCACTTTCTGCGGTACATCTGCCGTTCTCAGGTTGAAAAGAGTTTTATCTTGTTCTGGAGCCAGAAATACCCTTAAACGGCTGCCCATATCTCTGTTACCTTGGTAGAAACATTATACGTATTTACTTATCTTTACACAGTTTGGTTTTTTCACCTCGTCTTACTTAGCTAAAATCACTAAGACAACCACCAAAAATAGAATTTGGTTAGTCTATTGTTGAATAAGTATGCTAATAAGTTAGGAAAGATTGATGAATCCTCAACCAGAAGAAGACTTACAGCGTCGCCTCAATCAGCTAGAGGCAGAGATTAATTCCCCACCTGGGGTGGTTTCACAAGAACAAAAACAAACGCCAGAGTCTGTTTTTGCCAGCTTCAACTTGCAACTAGAGCGATTTCAGACTTGGTTCAACAGCTTATCTAGTGCGAAAAAGCTGGTAGTTTCAGGTGTGACGGTGCTAGTAGGCTTGGCGATGCTGCAAGCAGTGTTTAAACTAGTTGCATCTGTAATCAGTCTGGCACTTTTGGCAGTGTTAGTGTATGTTGGATACAAATTTTTTGTGTCTGGTAGCTTTCAACGTAAGCAATAAGTTGATATGCATTTACTTTGCACTCTGCCCAAAGTTATGAAAGTCAGGAGCCGAAATAAAAACGGCTTCTGACTTACAGAGGATTTCCAGGAAGGTGAAGTACACAAGCGAAGTGTCAAAACTAGGTATAAAGCCTAGTTTATTTCTGTTAGCGCAGCCTATTCAGACTCCTGAATTCTGCTGTATAACTCCTAAATCCTATTTCAATATGCTTTTCTTTTTGCTGATTAGCTTAGTCTATTTTAATTGTGCCGATCGCGGCGTAGAAATAATATCAAAGGAAACTATACGATGACGTCACCAATTGTCAGGAGAACTAGTAATCAATCTGGTCAGTCAAAAAAATCGGAAAGAGCCAATTCGCTACTGCTAGCAAGTAGACGTTTTGCTGCTTGGGCGGCTGAAATCACACTAGTGGTTACTAGTGGGTTGATTCCCTTCGGCATTGGTGTCTATGCCAATTCTAGAAGCGATCTAAACCGAGTGCCGCTTAATCCCGTACTGGTAGTCACAGAAAGAGCGATCGCCAGACCCCTAGCTCTACCTGTAAGCTATGGCATCCGTAACGTAGCATGGCCGACTAATATTTTGTGGACAATCGCCTTGTTAGCGCCTGTAACTCTCTCGTGGTGGCAATTGTATTTATTAGCTAAGACTGGTAGCACAATTGGGAAACGTTGGTTAAAAGTGCGGGTTGTCAACGAGCAAGGGAAGCCACCTGGATTGGGGGCAGTTGTGATTAGAGAAGGCGTTGGGCGTTGGACTGTACCCATTTCCATTGCCTATCTGCTGTGGCGCTACAGCTTTGCTTTTCCGAATTTAGGATTATTCACATTTTTGTCTTTATTAATGATTGTGGGTGAAGGGATAGGCTTACCGTCGCGTCGGGGGCGTGGCGCACTACACGATCAACTCGCAGGTACTTATACAATCGATGCAGTTTTAGCTAGCAACAGACAAGCTCAGTCTGCTGGCGATAACGATCAAGCAGAAGAATGGCAAGAGGGTGAAGAATTAGCGGCAGATCAAACCAGCCAGTCGCCTAATTTGTGGCGGCGGATACAGCAAAATCCCAATCTAGCTTTGTTTGGGATAGGGCTAACGAGTATGACTGCTGTGTTGGCAACTTTAATTGGCACTCAAGTTTATATCCAAATTCAACAATCCCAGCGAGCAACTAAGCAAATCAACAGCCAACAATTCCTTGAGATCGTCAAACAATTGACTCCCAACTCTGGGGCGACTAATGAGCAACGCCAAAGTGCAATTCTGGCTATGGGTGGTCTTAATGACCCACAATCCATTAAATTTCTCACGGATTTATTAGTTAGCGAAACTAACCCCAGCCTCCTGGATACGATTCAACAAGCTTTGACAACTGTTGGGCCCCAAGCCATCCCGGAACTCAAAAATAAGAATCAGTTTTTGGTCAGCGAACTGGAATCTGTAGGTAGCACTGCAACCAAAGAGCGGGAATTACGACAAGGGCGGCTACAAAGAAACCAACGGACAATCAACAAGATTCTCTCTGTTTACAGCGGTAAAAAAATCGAGGGTGTTGACCTTAGTAGCACCCAATTAGATCAAAGCGGTACTTCAGGAAGTTCCTACTTCAACTTGGTACTGGACAATCTTGATTTATCAGGAGTTAAGTTTAAATCTGCAAATCTTAACCAAGCCAGCTTTAAGGGTAGCCGCTTCCGAGGTGTGGGTGAAGATGGACGCTGGGATACCTACGACGATGTAATGGCTGATTTAAGCCAAGCTCAGTTGCAGCAAGCCAATCTTACTGATGCTAACCTCAGTCGCGTCTTGATGAACCGGATCGATTTGAGTCGCGCCACTCTTAACAGAGCCAACTTATCCAACGCGCGTCTATATGATGCTAAACTCAACAGCACCCAACTAGTAGGAGCCGATCTGCGAAACGCAGTTTTGGAAAAAGCCAGCTTGACTGGGGCAGATTTAGGCGATGCCAAATTGAACGAAGCCAATCTGTATGCAGCGCGTTTAGGTCGCGCCACTGCGATCGGAACGCAATTATCTTTTGCCAACTTAACTAACACTGATTGGCAAGGAGCAGATTTATCAGGAGCTTATTTGGATCGTGCTAATCTCAGCAATGCTAACCTGAGTGCTACTCGTTTAACTGGTGCTGTTTTACGTTCTGCCCAAATGGAAAACGTTAACTTGCAAAATGCCGACCTGAGTCTTGCAGATTTACGAGGGGCAAATGTCGCTGGAGCAGATTTTAAAGGAGCAATTCTCGCTCCTAGCAAACAAGATCCAGCAGATCAATTTGTCCAAACCCCAGATTTAGGCTCAGTATCTGCCGTAGTCCAAGGAGTTGATTTTTCTCAAGCCAAAAATTTAGATGCCAAACAATTAGCGTACATTTGTACTCAAGGAGGTATTCATCCCCGTTGCCCGTAGAATGGAGGGGGCAGGGGAGCAGGGGGCAGGGGGCAGGGGAGGATGAGGGAGACAAGGCGAATAAATAACCAATGCCCAATGCCCAATGCCCAGTGCCCAATGACAAATGACAAATGACAAATTGGTGTGAGGAGTAGGTTATGAAGTATATTCCATCTTTGATTTCAGTTTTGGGGGCTGGTTTGGTCTTGAGTCTGGCGAGTACGAAACCAGCACAAGCTCAAGTAGCTTATGGCAGCTATATCGGTATCGGCCCCACTGTTGGTTTTACTGATGGTATCCAATTTGGTGGGGTGATAGCGGGGCGCTACAAGCTTTTGGAAGCACCAATTTCACTACGCGCTCAAGTGTTAATCGGTAATAATACGGCAGTTGTACCAACGGTTTCTTACGATTTCCCCCTCAACTGGCAAGCTGATGCCTACCTGGGCGCGGGATTAGTGTTGGCTGGTGGTGGTGGTTCTTCTCCTGTGGGCGACAAAATTAGTTTTGCTTTACAACCGGGCATTGATTATATGATCCCAAATAGCAATACTGTCCTTTTTGGCAACGCCATTATCGCTTTTGATGCTTACCGTGATAGCGGTGGTACAGCTATTTCTGTACAAGGTGGCGTTGGTTTGAGATTTTAAGGGGCATCGGTAAAGAGTCACCAAAACAGTGCCGCTCAAAGATTACTGAGTGTTGATTGTGGTTGCAAAACACCTGCTGAATTATCAGACCAAGACTTTGTTTTGCTGCCACACCTTTATCGTGCCATTGCTATAACTACTTACTAAAACTTGTCCATTCAGACTAAAATCAAGCGAACTGACCGTATAGTCGGATTGATCGATGAGACAAGTCTCGTTGCCAGTTTCTAGATTCCAAAGTCTGAGAGGGGCTTCGTCAGTAATAGTAAACGCAAGCGTTTGTCCGTTAGGGCTGAAAGCCATACACCTTCCCCAAGCTTGATGAACGCGATCAATAGTGTGTATCTTTTCGCCGGAGCTAACTTGCCATAATGTGATGTTTCGAGTTGCTGCGATCGCCAAAAGTTCACCATCTGGACTAAACAGGACTGGATCGGGACATGGAAGATCCGTATCATCTTCAATATATGGAAGATACGTATTATCTTCAATATTGTCAGTATGGATTGTACGAATTAACCTGCCAGTGGTAATCTCCCAAATCGCAAACTCAGATATACTATGTCGAGTCGCTAAAAGACGCTTGTCTGGGCTAAAGATAATCTGCAACACACGCTGGTAGCCACCCCTGAGTGTACAAAGCGTTTGACCATTACGAACTTCTAGAACTTTAATCGACAAGCTTATCGGATCAATGATCGCTAGCAAATCTCCATACTGATTGACAGTTCTTGGACCCCAATGTCCTTGACTCAAATAGTCAATTGACTCAACTTTTCTGCCCGTTGCAACTTCCCACATAATAATATTCTGAGAAGTAATAAGATCCTCATGAACGTAACCAACAAGACTGTTTTGGACACCAATCAAAAACTTGCTATTTTGACTAAAAACAATCTTGCCAACGTAGCAACTCTCGAGGCGACGGAGGAAAGCAGCGTTCTGTGCATCCCAAAGCTTAATCATGCTATGAGCAGTGTCAATGCAGGCAACTACTTTGCCATCAGGACTAACCGCTAACTGATCACGATCTGTGAAAGAATTGGAAACCTTATTGGCTTCTAGGAAGTGACCAGAGAGAGTTTTATGTTTTTTCCCGTTTTTCACATTCCATAGGGTAATTCCGCTATTACTGTCACCAAGTCCACTCGCCAATGTTTGCCCATCTGGACTAAATGCAAGAGTTTTGACAGGTTCGCAGGATTCACAACTAATCAGAGTCCGAATTTTTCTGGCTTTTAGGGGTCGTAGCCATCCTTTACTCAATCGCCATAACGTGATTACGCCAGTTGAGTCACCAATCGCTAATAGTTGATTATCAGGGCTGAAAGCAAGAGATGTAACTCTGTCCAAACCGCCAGAGTTTTTCTCTCCAAATCCTTGGAACCGACAAAGTTCTACCCCTGTGGCTGTTTCTGCCAAGACGATAACTCTTCTAAGACTATCGCCACAATTACTGGCTAAAATGCGACTATCTGAGCTAAAGGCAAAGATACCAGTGCACCTATTGATTACACCTGGCAATGAAATACTGCAAAGTTCTTTCCCCGTTTCGACTTGCCAGAGCTTAATTTTTTCCTCGCCGATTGTGTCAAAACCATCATAGCCTGCAAACCAGATTAAGCTAGCAAAGATTTTGCCATCGGGACTGAACTGATTGACATAAATATCCCTTACTTGTTCGTTGAGGCAAAAAGTATGTCTGTCTACTCCAGTGGATGTTTCCCAAAGCTTTAAAATGGAGGTAAAGGTGTGAGCGGATACTGCTACTTGCAAATCTGGACTGACGGCAACAGTTTGCCACGGGTATGTTACTTGCAAATCTGGACTGACGGCAACAGTTTGCCACGGGTATTCTTTAAGATGCGATGTAATTCCTCGCACGTTGACGACCTTGCCCAATGCTAGACCATAAATAATGCCGCCATAAGTCAAAAACTTTCCGTCAGAGCTAAAAAAGAGGGACTTGCAATCGAAAATATAATACAACTCTTCGCCCTTTGATGCAAATGTCGGGTAAAACCCTTCGCCGTTGAATGCAAATGTCGGCGAATTGATAGCGCAAAGTTGTTTCCCGCTCACAACGTCCCATAATTTTATAAACTGAACTGATTCACCAAAATAACTAGCTATTATTTTTCCATCAGGACTGAAGGCAAGCTGATCTACAAAACGGGAAGTGGTGGGTAAACATTCCCAAATTTGATTGCAATTTACCGAATGGGGCGGCTCTGCATTTAAAGTCATGAATAGAACTCTTCTTTACACAAACTAATAATTAAGAATAATAACTGTTGTTGCATAAGCTACTCAAGTCTCATTCGCTTACAGACGTGAAAACCCGCGTTACTATCGTCAAAATCCACTTACATGGATGAGTAGCGTCTTAAACAGCATTGGCTTGGGATTCGTACTCATGCAGCAGATCCTCGAAATACTGTACGTGTCGATCAATCCCACGTTCGACGGCTTTAATTACGCTATGAAGTTTGGTTGAATCCCCATCGTAGCGAGTCAGCACCGGACGAATAGAATCTTGGAAATGATTCACCTCTAATTCCGCGTGCAAGCTCAACCAAGTTGGGTGCTTCATGCCACGAGCATCAAAGTAAGATTGGAGAATTCTGGCATTTCGGATTGACACACACAGTTCTCGACCACTCAGCGCAGCCAGGGCTTCATAAAAGTTGTCGGTTCCGTAGCCGAATTCATCGAAAAATGAACGTTCATAGGATGCAGTCGCGGCACTTCGCTGAGATGCCATAATTTCAGTATCACTCAATCCCAGATCGTGAAGAAATTCCACATACATCTCACTATGATCGTCTTGCAAATCTGTGAAGGTGTGATCTGCTAGAGACATAATGGCAGATTTCTGATCTGGGTCAGTACAACTGCCAGCTTTGACGATGCATAAGCCAAACCACTGATGCAGCCGATCGCGCCAAAAATGGTACTGGAGAAAGGCATATTGTATCATTGGTGGAGCGATCGCAGAATCTTTCAGCAGGCAAAAAAAACGACTCCGATCAAGGGCTTCGTGACAATAAGCGATTGTTCTAGAACTGATTGCCGATTCTTGCGCTTTCACCGCAGGCGATAGTTCGATGTCTCGATTTAAGCGGCTAGAGGTCAGAGCGATCGCAGGCTTCACTTTCATAAAACTTTCTCCTAGTTGCGAGTTATGAGTTTATGAAAGCAAGCTTAGAAGATTATCTACTATGATAGTAAGAGGATTTTGATTATCTTAGTATGACATTTTAATCATACTATTTCCGTGAAATGAGCCTTCGACCTTGGAATCAGCTTGAAATGCGACAGCTACACTATTTTATGGAGCTTGTTGCAGAAACGGGCGATAAAAAAAGCTTTAGCAAAGCGGCTGAACGTTTAGATGTGGAACAATCCTACCTCAGCAAAACGATCGCCGCCCTGGAAGCGGCCTTGAGCGTCGAACTCTTTGATCGCACTCGTCGCCCTCCGGTGTTGACGGCGGCGGGAAAAGTGTTTCTCACGGAGCTAAGAATTGCCACAACAGCCCTCGAACGGGCGGTGACACGGGCACAGGAAGCGAGCCGTGGCGAAATTGGCAAGCTGGTTGTGGTGGTGAACACTGCGATCGCCAATAGTTTACTACCAGATATTCTCAAAACCTTTCGCGATCGTTATCCGAACGTGGAATTAGAACTGCGATCAATGACGATCGAGGAAATGATCCAAGGACTACGGGATAACTCCATCGATGTTGGATTTGAACATCTGCCCAATCCTTACTCAGGTGATTCAACTCTCAACTTTCTCCCGATTGTGCAAGAGACCTTTGTCGTCGCATTGCCAGAAGATCATCCCCTGACGGCGCGATCATACATTTCACTTGAAGCACTCAAGCACGAGCAGCTGATTTTACCACCGCTTGACGCGGTGCCCTCCTACGAAGTGATCTTATCGCAATTTGAGCTTCAGGGATTCAAGCCAACATTGCTGGAAACGGTCAAAGCAACTTGGATGGTGATCAACCTCAGTTTAGTGGCAGCAGGCGTAGGTGTCTCGATTCTACCGGACAACGTGCAAACGCTTCAACGTCAAGGAGTAGTGTACCGAGAGCTTCAAGATGCCCCGTTTACAAGAGCAATTGCGGTGGTGTGGCGACGGGCAGATATCAAGGCTTTGTTAGAGCCAGCACCGACCGATTCGATCTTGCTGCGCCAATTCCTCACGGTAGTTCAAGAGATAGCAGAACGTTGTGCATCGCCTGCTAATTAACCAATAAGAGTTTCAGCCCTGGCGAAAAAGGAGTCTAACAACGTTTGCTTTTCTGGCGATCGCCCTCTTGAAAGCAAATTTCCCACCTCAAACCCAAACCCTACTGCGATCGCTATCCCTAAAAAAGCGTTAAACTTCATTGCAAATTAAGAAGTTAGTCCAAACAACGTGATAGTTTTTGGTCATGAAGAGAGACAGCACAGGATTAACACAGGAGAACACAGTGGCAATGGAATCAAATTTATTAACGGATGCGGGCGCAGATGAAATGAATCAAGATTTCAGTGAATATGTCGCCAACCTGCAACTTCACATGACTCTACAAGCTCGCAATCTTGTTCCAACGCTGAAGCAAACACTGGTAGATAGTCGCCACCAATTACTCCATCAAACCCAAGCCCACTTTGAAAAGCTAGTTTCTCGGCAAGGGTTATAAAATATATACAAATTTTAATCAAAATTCAAATAAAATAAGGGCAGATGTTGTTGGGTCAATGCCAATGGTGTTCTCACAAGGTCTGCTTTTTCTGCTTTTTAAGTATTAAGTTACTAAAATCACCCTTTTGGCACAATAGTAGAGAGCAGAAACTGGTTAAGATTATTGCAGCAGTTCCTTCCTTTGAAGAGCAGTTAGTTAAGGCTAAATGGCGGCTCGAATTAAAATGACTTCATTACTTCCCAGAAACCTCAGCGTTGTTATTCGACCAGTCCAATACCGGGATCTGGATGGAATCGAGCGCATAACTCAAGAGTCATTCGCAGCCCTCACTCCCAAGGGAGCAGGTTTTGCCATCAGCCAGATGCAAAGGCTGCGTCGCTGGTATGGATTACTCAAATTTTTAAGTTGGTTTCCTAACCCGCTACAGTATCGCCTCTGTGCCTATGTCGCGGAGCAAGGGCGGATACTTTTAGGGATGGTTCAAGTGTCACCTTTTAACCGCACACGCAGTACTTGGCGGATCGATCAAGTGCTACTAGAACGTGGTGTCGATAAACAAGGAATTGGTTCGCAACTTTTGCGTCATTGTTTTGAGTCGATTTTGGAAGCTCGCACTTGGCTACTGGAAGTTAATATCAATGACATAGAGGCGCTGGCACTATATCGGCAAAATGGATTCCAGCGTCTGGCAGAAATGACATACTGGGAAATTGGACCAGAATTACTGGCTGAATTGGCACAAGCAGAGCCAGACTTGCCCAACCTCTTACCTGTGAGTAATGCTGATGCCCAGTTGCTATATCAATTAGATACGGCATCGATGCCACCTCTGGTACGTCAGGTTTTTGACCGCAATACCCGCGACTTTAAAACCAGCTTATTCGGCGCTTTAACTGATGCAGTCAAGCAATGGCTGACCAAAACAGAAGTAGTCAGTGGTTACGTATTTGAACCGCAACGCAAAGCTGCGATCGGCTATTTTCAGGTGCAACTCGATCGCAAGGGTGAAGTTCCCCATGCTGCAACGCTGACAGTTCATCCTGCTTACACCTGGCTTTATCCAGAATTACTATCTCAATTGGCTCGTATTGCCCAAGATTTTCCTCAGCAAGGGTTACAACTAGCCTCCTCAGACTATCAGGCAGAACGAGAAGAATATTTGGAGCGAATTGGGGCAAAACGCATAGAACATACATTAGTGATGTCTCGCTCTGTGTGGCATAAGCTACGAGAGTCTAAATTCGTCTCCTTAGAAGGAATGCAGTGGACTGATATGCTGCAAGGTTTACAACCTACTCGTAAACCTATACCAGGTGGGATGTCATGGATACAACCAGGAAAGTTACCATCGTCAGATAAACCTCTGCCAAGCAAGCCAGAACCGATTAACTTTTCGGTAAAAAACCCTAGCATAGAAACATCGCCGATTGCTGAATCAGCAGATGGACAGCAGGAGAATTAGTGTGATATCCCAAGAGCAACCAAAACCGTTTATTTCCGCATTGGGACTAGATTTTGGTCGCAAGCGGATTGGTGTGGCTGGATGCGATCGCACGGGTTTAATTGCCACGGGTATTACCACAATTGAGCGTGCATCTTTTGAGCAGGATGTCGAGCAAATCCGACAAATAGTTAATGAACGTGAGGTGCAAGTTCTAGTTATGGGCTTACCTTATTCAATGGATGGCTCACTAGGATTTCAGGCTCGTCAAGTTCAAAAATTTACTACAAGACTTGCTAAAGCACTTAATCTGCCTGTGGAATATATGGATGAGCGATTAACTTCATTTCAAGCAGAGCAACTGCTGATAGCTGAAAACCGCTCCCCATCACGCCATAAAGCTTTGATTGACCGCAAGGCAGCCGCTTTGATTTTGCAACAATGGCTGGATGTTAAACGTGCCAACTCCCGTAGCTCAGTTGCGAGTATTGAATATTGATACCTTTTAACATGATATTCTGAAAACGATTAGCCAGCAGTTGTATCTACGTATAAAGCTATTTGATTAACATAATATGTCATTAAATAGTTAAGCGATTTTCAAACTTGCTGGTATTTATTAAATTTCTACATTTCGGCTATGTTTTCCTCTCCATTTCCTGAAGAAAATGATAACGCTCATGCGGGTTCCATCACTTTAACCGATGACAAAGGGCGATCGCTCGACTGTTATGTAGAGCATTCCCTAGAGGTAGATGGACAAGAATACGTTTTGCTTCTTCCTGTAGACTCACCTGTAGAAATTTTTTCTTGGGAAGGGGACGGTGAGGAAGAAGAAGCGGTTCTGGTAGAAGATGACACGATAATTGAGCAAATTTTTGCTAATGCCCAAGCTGTACTATCTGAGCAAAATTTGATATTAAAGAACACAGCTTATGCTCTGACTGTTGCAGGTGATTTACCGCCAGTGGAAGAATCAGAACTGTTCACCTTAGAAATCGAAGACGAAGGGGCAGATTTAGAGCCAGAACAATTACAGCTACTCGCTAGCTTCTATGATGAAGATCAGGAGTATGCAATTTATACACCCCTAGATCCCCTGTTGTTTTTTGCACGGATAACAAAAACAGGTGAGCCGGAATTACTTTCTCCAGAGGAGTTCCGCAAAGTTCAACCTCTGTTAGAGGAACATCTTTTTAATGAAGTGGAATAAAATTAAAAATTCAAAATGTAACATTTTCATTTTGGATTTTTTAATTGTGAATTTCCTTGTCAGCACAATCTACTTACATCTTTTACCATGTCTCATTAAATGTGCAAGCAATGAAACACTAACACTCAATTGTGACAATTAGTATTGTTTAAAATCCTGGAAAAAGCATTTTAGTTGGTAGAGATTTTTAATTCCATTATCTAAAATCCAAAATCCAAAATTGGTATGAGTTGCTGAAAATGGCTTATAGCGATTTTACATTAAGTAAATTTAAAAAGTCATTCAGCATCCGCATTGATGAAAAAACTGATTTATGTGCTGACATAGAACCTTTACAGGCAAGTGAGAAACTCAAAAACTCTTTAGAAGAGACTACAGAACTAGCTTTAGCAATTAATACTGAAAAAGCTCGCTCAGAAATGATTATCACTCCGCTTGTTGGAGGTAAGACGCAGGGCTAATTATCCAATTAGCTTATTTTCGGGAACATATTTTAATGTAGATGTAGAAAAAGGTCTGAATGGATACTGTGATTTTATCATCAGTCGTTCTAGAGAACAGCTAACGATTAATGTGCCAGTGGTGGTTATTATTGAAGCCAAAAATGAAAATATTAAAGGTGGATTAGGTCAATGTGCAGCCGCAATGTTGGCAGCACAATTGTTTAATCAACAAGAAGGAAATGAAATCAGAAAAATTTATGGTGCGGTAACAACAGGGGATATTTGGAAGTTTTTGAAGTTAGAAGAAAACGATATATTTATTGATTTGAGTAATTATTACATCAAAGAAATAGATAAGATTTTGGGAATTTTATCTCAAAATGTTCAGGGAGATATTCCAGGATGGAGTTCGACTAACTAAACTATATTGGGTTATGCTCATTTGTCTTACCTATCTACATTTGACTGTTGATTATGGTCTGGAACAATTTTTTACAGCCTGATTTGATTTTAGAGGGTTCAGTGTTGAACCTAACACCAGATATTATCCAAAAATACGGGCTTAAAGGGCTGGTATTGGATGTAGATGAAACTTTAGTACCCTTTACAGTCGGGATAGCTTCTCCAGAACTACGAGAGTGGGTGGAGCAAATCCGCACCTGTACTGCACTGTGTTTAGTGAGTAACAACCTCAGTGAAGCCCGAATTGGTGGAATTGCGCGATCGCTCAACTTACCTTACTACTTAGGTGCAGCTAAGCCTTCCCGACGCAAAATTAGAGCAGCACTTAGGGGAATGGATTTACCAGTGCATCAAGTGGGAATGGTAGGCGATCGCTTGTTTACCGATGTTTTAGCAGGTAATCGCCTGGGAATGTTTACCATTTTAGTCGAACCCATTGTTCATGCCGACGCGGCTCTCCGCTCTCATCCCGTCCGCAACTTTGAAGTTTGGATATCTGAAATTCTGGGAGCTTCTATTACTCCCAAGAAAAAGAAGATTCACAAAAGTTGAGAAATCGTCAGGAAAGTAAATCTAAAGAAATAATTAAGAAATCTTATTGGAACCAAAAAATCGGGGATCATAAGTATTAATAACATGGGGTCAGCCAAAAAAGACCCTAACTCATACTAAGTAAATATACTTCCGTAAAGCGTCAACCTTCACTATAGAGGGATTGGCGCTTTACAATTGTTTTAGTCATTCGTTCGTTGTCATTCGTCCGTTGTCATTTGTCCGTTGTCATTCGTCAGTTACTAATGACCAATACTTCGACTACGCTCAGTACAAGTGACTAATGACCAATAACTAATGACTAATGACCAATGACTAAAACAATTGTTGTCAAAATCGGCACTTCTAGCCTAACTCAACCTGAAACGGGACAATTAGCACTTTCTACCATCGCTACTTTGGCGGAAACACTCTGCCATTTAAGACGCCAGGGACATCGGGTGATTTTGGTTTCTTCTGGCGCTGTAGGCGTAGGTTGTGCGCGGTTGGGTTTAACTGAACGTCCCAAGGCGATCGCACTCAAACAGGCTGTAGCAGCAGTTGGACAAGGCAGGTTAATTCGGATATATGATGATTTATTTACTACCTTGCAACAGGCGATAGCTCAAGTATTACTGACTCGTAGTGACTTGGTACAGCGCAGCCGCTATCTCAACGTCTACAACACTTTTCAAGAACTATTGGGGCTGGGAGTGATTCCCATAGTAAATGAAAATGATACCGTAGCAATAGACGAACTAAAATTTGGTGATAATGACACTCTTTCAGCATTGGTTGCCAGCTTAGTAAAAGCAGATTGGCTATTTTTACTTACCGATGTCGATAGGCTGTACTCAGCCGATCCGCGTTCTGTACCAGATGCGCGGCCGATCGCTCTAGTTAGTAGCATTAAAGAATTAGCTCAATTACAAATACAAACAGGTTCCCAAGGTTCTCGGTGGGGTACTGGCGGTATGGTGACAAAAATTTCGGCTGCGAGGATTGCGATCGCGGCGGGAGTGCGGACTGTAATTACCCAAGGGCGATTTCCCCGGAATATTGAAAAAATTATTCAAGGTGAACTTATTGGGACACATTTTGAACCGCAACCGGAACCAACTTCGGCGCGTAAACGTTGGATAGCTTACGGACTTGTACCTGCGGGTAAATTGTATTTAGATGAAGGTGCGATCGCAGCAATTTCTCTAGCGGGAAAATCCTTATTAGCAGCTGGAATTAAGCTAGTAGAAGGAGAATTTGACACACAGGATGCTGTGCAATTATGTGACACTAACGGTAACGAAATTGCCAGAGGACTTGTAAATTACAACAGCAATGAACTGCAAAAGATTCGCGGCTGTCATTCGCGGGAAATTTCCACAATTTTAGGTTATGCCGGTGCAGAAACCGTGATTCATCGGGATAATTTGGTTTTGACTTAAAATGGAAATAAGATAAATTTCGTAACGACTAACTGAGAGAGTAAAAAATATTATGACTCAACTCACATCTTGCACCTGGAAATATGAATGTCAAAACCACAACTAAGTGCAAGGAG
>NZ_JABXKF010000022.1 GCF_017115165.1 Nostoc sp. LPT
TTGATAGACCCCTGACATTGGATATCCCTCTTCTCATTAAATCTTATTATCTCATCTGTAGCCAGCTTTTAGAGAATTAGTATTAGTTGCTCTGTCCTTCAATTACGAATTAATTAGCCATGATACTCCAAGCCAAAAATCAATTAACTTTGCAAGAGTTCTTGAATCTTCCACCAGGCGAGGGAGACATAACTTATGAACTTGTTGATGGTCAAGCAATTCTTAAAATGTCACCCAAATTTTTTCTCGCGAAACTTACCCGCGTTCTTCTCAATTTGATTGAGCAATCGTGTGAGGAGAAAGGAGAAGTTTGCCTAGAATGGGCTGTTGCATTAACTCGTCGGGGACTAGATTGGATGCCAATTCCAGATATTTTATACATTTCTTATGAGCGTTTACCCGCCAACTGGGATGAAAACGAAGCTTGTCCTGTTCCTCCTGATTTGGTGATTGAGATTATTTCCCCCTTCGGGTTCGAGAGTGACGCTCCTAACGTCGCTAACGCTGCGCTAACGCAATCGGCGGAAACCGCCAAGACTGCGACTCTCTCACCAGGGCAAATCTTTGGACAAATGGCGGCTAAAGCCAAAGACTATTTGGATGCTAAGGTGCTGCGGGTATGGGTATTAGATAGTAAAGCCAGAAGTATTACTGTTTTTTATCCAGATGCAGCACCACAAACTTACATGGGAGAAGAATTACTCACAGATTCCTTATTTGAAGGACTGCAATTTACTGTTGAGCAGGTGTTTCAAAAGGCGAAAATACCATTCACTACTGAATAGCATTTTACATCTAGCACAATTCTCTTGCTTTCAACATCCATCAAAATTTCAAGTGGCAGAAGGTTTGTCTAACTTTAACCAGTTGCTTGAGCAACTTATCTGGTTAATTTAGATGGTAGCTTTATTTCTGCTGTACTATACTAATAGTTTAGCTGATTAATTCATCCATTTGTAGGAGGTAATTAGCAAGGGAATAAGTATACTTTGTTTATAATCAGACCAACACTAATATGGTTGGAAACTGTATTCACGCAACCGATGTATCAACTATGTTAAACTTAATATTCACCAAATGTATAAAAATAAAACCATTGATGGTTTCAACAGTTTTTTTACTAGTTGTACAGACTTCTGCCAATGCTGAACAAGCAGTTCCTAGTTTGACTCCAAGACAAGCTCAACATTTATCCCGTGACTTGGTTCCATATAATTCTCAAGAATTTTTTAGACAAGGAAAAGATTCAATTGAGAGAGAAATTCAAATTCTTAATCAAAGGCAACAGCGCCCAATTAAACCTATTCTTAAAATTGATTCAGTACCGCAAAGCAAAAGACCACATACTCAGCAAAAACCCCAACCTCTTATCTAAGTAAGAATCATCACTCTCCTATCGCTCCTTCTTGCGCTGTTAATTCTTAAGCTGTAGCACATAAGCTATATCCCCAGGTATCAGAATTACTATGTTTTGCTTTTGGATAACATAGGTTTTGTATTTTCAATATATTTTGCAATATAAATTTACAGTTTCAATCGTCTAGCAAACTCATCAACGCTTGAATTTCAACGTCTTGCTCTTGCGGCTCTGATAATTGAGACTGTAACTTTAATAATTGACTCTGTAATTCTTCTGCTACATGAAGCATATCAGACTCTTGTGCAATTTTTAGTTGATTTTCTTTAATTTTGATTTGTTTAAGCAAGTTATTTTCAACATGAATTGAGTTGTAATGTTGAGCAATCATAGCTTTACATTTATTATCAATCTATGGAGTGCAATTAAATTTTTCACCTATGTATTATTCCATACTTTTGTCATTTTTTAAATATGCCGATGATTTAATCTTGATGTTCATAGTTTTTAGCCCGTTCTATTCTTCTCAAAATTTTGGGAATATTGAATTAAGGACTTCCAGTGAAAAAACATCCCATGTAGGGGCGTACATCTGTGCATTGGTGTCAACTTAAGCTGAAATCTCCTGAATGCATGAGTTTTGCCCTTATACCATTTCACTTTAAGGTTGATACATTTAGGTAAAGAAGGGCAGAGGAGCAGAGGAGAAAACTCCGCCTCCGGGTTACATAGCTTCAAAAAAACGCTATTTTTACGGGGTTCGAGTTCAGTTATTAACAACTAAAAATGGTATTCCAGTAGTGACGGATGCGCTTATTGCCATTCACGATCGCCTCAAAGGGACGACTCTATTTGAGGCGATCGCACCTGGAGAGGTCTGTTGTCTCCATAATATAGATACAGGGCGTGTGATAACTAGAGGTTTTATGTCCCTAACGCTTGAAGACTTGGAAAAAATGCAGCAACAGCATCCTGACTATCGCATGGAATTAGTTAAGGGTAATATTATTGTCATGAGTCCATCAGGATACGAATCAGATGAGGTCGCAGCTGAAATGGTAGCCCAGTTACGTAACTGGGTTAGACCGCGCAAACTGGGACGAACAGCAGCTTCTAGCGCTGGTTTCAGGTTGCCTAATTCCGATTTACGCGCACCGGACGCCTCATTTGTTTTAGCCGAACGCTTGCGTCGCAGTCCCAAGTCTTTTGCTCAATTGGCTCCCGATTTGACTGTAGAGGTGAAGTCCCCTAGTGATAATTTAGAGGAGCTGAGAGCCAAAATTCAAGAATTTCTGAGTTTGGGAACTAAGGTAGGAATTTTGCTCAATCCAGATGAGCGGATTGTTGAAGTCTACAACTTTGGACAAGAGGCAATAATACTTCGTGATGGCGATATTTTAACAGTTCCCGAACTTCTCCCAGGATGGGAAGTACCAATTGCAGATTTGTGGCCCCTAGAGTTTGATTAGGATAGTGGTAAAAGACCCTAC
Organism: Nostoc sp. LPT; assembly: GCF_017115165.1. GTDB lineage: Bacteria > Cyanobacteriota > Cyanobacteriia > Cyanobacteriales > Nostocaceae > Nostoc. The sequence goes on from NZ_JABXKF010000022.1 coordinate 2,848, forward strand.
AGACTTAGATAGATGGAACTAGAAGTTTATGCGATCGCTTTCAGTGCAGATGGCAAAACTTTGATTAGTGGCGGTAAGGATAAAATTATCAATATTTGGCAACTACCATAGTGATTTAGTCTCTCATTAACTGAGGGACGGTAGAATATACCTAATTTTCGTAGCTTCAAAAGCCAAACTATGACGATGCATTCCACACTCCAACGTGCATTTACTAACCGCCGCGTTCTGAAAGTGATTAGCGGCTTGAATAACTTCGACGCCACTAGCATTGCTGCTACTGTTAAAGCTGCTGAATTTGGCGGTGCTACTTTTATTGATATTGCCGCTGATCCAGCTTTAGTCCAGTTAGCTAAAAGTTTGACAAATTTACCTATTTGTGTATCAGCAGTAGAGGCAGATAAATTTGTGCAAGCAGTGGCAGCTGGTGCTAATTTAATTGAAATCGGGAATTTTGATTCCTTCTATGCTCAAGGACGCCGTTTTGAGGCTCTAGAAGTGCTAGCACTGACTAAGCAAACTCGCGCTCTTTTCCCAGAAATTACCCTATCTGTCACCGTTCCCCACATCCTGGAACTAGATCGACAGGTACAGCTAGCAGAAGAACTGGTGAAAGCTGGAGCAGATATTATCCAAACCGAAGGCGGTACTAGCAGTAACCCAGTTCACCCCGGAACTCTAGGATTAATTGAAAAAGCTGCTCCAACCTTGGCAGCAGCTTTTGAGATTTCGCGTGTAGTGTCAGTGCCAGTATTGTGTGCATCAGGCATTTCTAGTGTTACTGCACCGTTAGCGATCGCCGCTGGTGCTGCTGGTGTTGGTGTTGGTTCTGCCATCAACCAACTCAATAGCGAAGTCGCAATGATTGCTGCTGTGCGCGGTTTAGTAGAAGCCTTAGCGACTGCAAGAGTGTTGACTGACAAGTAGGGCATTGGGCATTGGGCATTGGGCATGAAGAAGAGACAAAGTAGACAAGGAAGAGGGGGGAGACTTGGGAGAGATTTGTTCAAGAATTCCCCCTTGTCCCCTTGTCCCCTTGTCCCCTTGTCTCCCCTGCTCCCCAATCCCTCCTGCCTCTCTGCTCCTCCACTTCCCTCACCCCAAACAATCCTTCAACGCATAAATCACCTGGTCTTGCTGCTGTTGTGTCAGTTCTGGGAACATAGGCAAGGATATAACCTCATGGCAAGCTTGCTCTGCTATTGGTAAGTCCCCAATTTTATAGCCCAGACTTTGATAAACTGGCTGCAAATGTAAAGGATGGGGGTAGTAAATCATTGAACTCACGCCTTGTTCTTGCAATTGAGTACGCACCCAATCTCGATATTTGGCGCTAGAACCATTGCGCCCTTCGCCGGATATGCGAATGGTGTATTGATTCCATACCCCCATACCCCCAGGTAATTCTTGGGGTGGGACAATCCCCGGAATTTGGCTAAGGTACTGGTAGTAATAATTGGCGATATCTCGGCGGCGATCGTTCCAAATATCTAAATAACGTAACTTAATTTGCAAAATGGCTGCTTGGAGAGCATCCAAGCGGCTATTTACACCGATTTCTTCGTGTAAATATCGAATCTTACTACCATGATCTCGTAGTATTCGCAGTTTAGTGGCGATCGCTGGATCGTTAGTCGTTATTGCTCCACCATCGCCGCAACCACCAAGATTTTTGGTAGGGTAGAAACTAAAGCAACCAATATGTCCAATACTTCCTACTTTTTCATCAGCCCAAATTGCCCCTGTAGACTGAGCGCAATCTTCAATGATTGACAAATTGTGAGACTGAGCGATCGCCATTAATGATGTCATATCCACAGGTTGTCCAAATAGGTGAACCGGGATAATCGCTTTAGTGTTGGGTGTAATCGCCGCTGCGACTTGCTCTACATCTAAATTAAACGTAGTCGCGTCAATATCAACGAAAACAGGCTTTGCACCCACGGCGCTAATCACTTCAGATGTCGCAATAAAGGTAAAAGGCGTTGTAATCACTTCATCGCCTGCACCAACGTCCAAGACTCGTAACGCTAAGTAGAGCGCATCAGTACCAGAATTACAAGCCACACATTCAGTAACAGTATTATAAGCGGCAAACTGTTGTTCAAAACCTTCGACTAAGGGGCCGCCGATATAGCGACCAGAAGCCAAAACCTCTAAGACAGCTGCACTTACTTCTGCTTCGATAGTGGTGTATTGCTGCTTGATATCAAAGGCAGGGATGGGATTTACACTTTGGATCATGAGTTCTCATTTTATCGGGAGATACAAAGGATGCACTTCGAGAGTCAATTTTTGCTGATTAAATTATTAATCAAAGAGGAGCTACTAAAAGACTATCGCCCAAGATACGCATCTATTAGGGTTTTTACTTAAATTGTCGTGCGGGAAACCACTGCACATTTAATTTACAGATAGTAGGCATACTAGGTGTTTGCCATGTTAAGGTCGTACCATTTGGAATTTTGAATTGATGAAAGTGATATATATCAACCAAGATCCAACACCTGGAATCAAAGTTCCTCTTGTGTAGGCTGCCTTGAGAAGAAAATACTAGGAGATAGAAAACCCATGCAGGATCTAATCAAGCTGGATTTCGGGGATTTAGCTATTGCTGTGGGATTGATGGCGATCGCAATTGGTTTATCTGCTTGGGAAAAATTAGGATTAGAGTTGAACCTAGCCCTTGCGACTGGGAGAACCATCTTACAACTTCTTGTATTGGGATACATTTTAGATTTCATCTTGGCTTTAGACAATGCTTGGGCAGTTTTGGCGCTATTAGCAATAATGCTGACAATTACGGCGATTGTCGCACGAAATCGCATTACTCCAAAAATTCCTCATCTGTTGCCTTTGGTGTGGGGTGCAATTTTAATTAGTACTACCGTGACAGTGTTTTACATCAACTTCTTGATCGTTCAACCAGAAAGATGGTACGAACCACAGTATATAATTCCCCTAGCAGGGATAGTCTTAGGTAATGCTACCAATGCAGCTGCGATCGCAGGCGATCGCCTTGTCAGCACGATTAATTCCAGCCATCTCGAAATAGAAACCCATTTAAGCTTAGGTGCAACTCCAGAGCAAGCAGTTAGCCAGTATCGCAAAGACGCCATCAAAGCCGGATTGATTCCTACTCTCAATCAAATGATACTCATAGGTATGGTCGCAATACCAGGAATTACCACCGGACAGTTATTAGCTGGTGTCAAACCTCTAGATGCTGTCTCCTACGAAATTTTAATTATGTTCATGGTTGTTTTTGCTAACTTGTTGACAACAGTTTTAATCACGAAGGGGTTGTGTCGGCAATTTTTTAATTCTGCCGCGCAGTTGGTCAGATGAAGGGATTAATCTAAATCCAAAATAACTATTTCATTTCCTTGTAGGGGTGCACAGCTAGCTATGCGCCCCTTTCAAGTCTCTACACATTGAAATATGAAAATATTTTGGAAACGCATCTATCCTATGAAGTATTTTATGCAAAGCATAAATAAATCTTTATATGGTTATTTAAAAATAATGTAATTTCAGTATTCAAACCTGACGCTGTAAAGCTGAGAACTCAACGTATTGCCGTCTATCGGAGATAACAGAACCAAAAGAGGAATGTCATCATTAGGAGATGTACGTTTGGGCAGGGATGTCAAGTAGGTGAAATATTTATTAATATTATTAATAGATAGTAAATGTAAATTCAGCGTCAGGAATCTGAAAAAAATTCCTAATGGCAGGTATTTAGCATCAATCACCAGATTCTTCACTAACGCAACAGAAGATTATGAAAGACCAAGAACGATCAAACTCTAAGGAATTCGTCGGAAATCTCAAAAATGGGATTTGGCTGTTTGGGCTGTCATCGTGGGTATTTGGCATTACCGATCGCAGTATCGCTTCATTTGCAGACGGGTATCTATCTGCTTTGGATTTGACGCAACTATTTACGGCGGCTACGTTCTTTGTGGCGTGGCTATTTTTGAAACCGACATCCAGAGTTTAAGAGCGCCAATTAGTTGAATATCAAGTAAAGATTCGGAAAGCTATCTATTTAAAGGAGAACACTTTTGATCGCCATAAGAGGTGCTACACAGGATGCATGGATGCTTTCGCATTCAAAAAAATCAGGGTAATTCTGTAAAATCTCAGAATTATCCTGATTTCTAATTTTCACACAGTATCATAGACTACAAAAACTTTAGCGATCACTTTTCGGTAAAAAAGTTTTTGGTTTACCGATAATGATAATTCATCTTTCGATATGATTGTCTTTACTTTCTCTAGCAGTTTCTACTTCCTAAAAATGAGCTATTGACCACTGACACAGTAGCCGAAGAGAAGGTGTGGAGTTACAGGAATTATTGTTTAGTCAGGTGTTGCCTCCTGAATTCATCGAAGGCACTAGCACTCCATATTAATTTAATCTCCGGTATAGGAAGTTGGCAGTGTTTATCGAGTTCCGAAATTACACTAGCTGTATTCAGTCAAATAATTTAGATTCAATTGAACTGGCTATCAGTCGTATCCTTGAGCTTGAAGGTTGCCGTCGCATTTCCCAACCACCTCAACCCTTATCAAATGAGGAATTGCGCCAAACTCCCTGCCTGCTATTACCCGACCTATGGATTGTCGGACTGTTCGTTAGCACTCCGGGATGGACTATAGTGAAAACCGAACCGAATGAACTACTATGCCGTCGGGCTAGGGGTGCTTCTCGCCCTCGGCTATCAGAACTAGCTATGCAAATTGGTTGCAATGCTTTTCACTTCGGCGCATACGGTCATGATGGTATCCTTCTGGAAGCAGATGCTATGGGTCAGACGTTTATTTCTGGTAGCGTTGACCGTATAGAAGAAGAAGAAAACCAGTTTTATGACGAACAGATTAATGCAAATGGGTACTCACAATTCTTCTTACTAGATATGCCAGAGGAAATACAGGCAGTTGTGAAAGCACCTTCCCCTGAACAGCAACAGGAGAAAGACAGAAGGTTGTCAGAATTAGATATGTTGAAAGGAACCGAGGAAGAGCCATTTGATGCCCAGTCAGAAATCGGAGAATTACTCAAGGGCCATTCTTGGCGAATAGATGAAGCTTTAGAGTCTCTGCTGGGGGGTTCCCCCTCTTATTGGCATATCTGGAAGAATAATTTGTTTTATCTAGCTTACACCCAGCAACAGCAGCTTGCTGCGGACGGGGCACGGTTGCTGTATTTCCAACCTGCCGAACATTATCGGCAACTTGATCCGCTGTACGAAATTCAAGGATACTATTAAGATTTCTGTGCTTGTTAGGTTGCAAATAAGCAGAAATATTTAGCTACGGCTATAACCTCCATTTAGATTCCAGATTGCTATAGATAATTTTTAACCTAATTTACAGAAGAGAATAACGATGTACACCAAGTTCACGCAGTCTTTATGCTGATATTTGGTGCGTTATATCCATCTTCACCCTTACTAAGTATGAGTTGAACGCGAATAGCGTCTTGTAGAGAGGGTGGGGAATAAGAGAAGAGCGAAGTCGTTAAATTGTAGATAGATTGTATGTTTTTCCTTTTAAAGTAAGAGTTCTAGCTTTTTTGATTTGAGTGTATCTAAAAAATTTTTCTAATTTTCCGGAATTAATTATGTTCATCTGGTAGTCTTTATCAGAGAAGCGATTTATACTGAAACTCTATAACGAAACCTTTGGGGTATATAACCCCACAAAAAAGCCCAGTCTTCATGACCGGGCTTTTTTAACAATAAGGAGTTACGAATTGTTTTTAACTACTAACTCCTAACTACTCATTAAATTAGGCAAACGCAGCGGTTGTCACATCGTTATTCGAGAGAATTTCTTGCAACTCTTCAGCGTCTACTGTTTCTTTATCAACCAGCATTTGCGCTAGCTGATCTAGAATGTGGCGGTTGCCTACTAACACTTCTTTGGCGCGTGTATAGGCTACATCTACAAGTTTGCGAACTTCTTCATCAATGGCAGCAGCGGTTTCTTCAGAAAAATCACGCTCTGACATGATATCGCGTCCGAGGAACATATTACCTTGTTGACGACCAAGGGCAACAGGGCCTAAGCGATCGCTCATCCCAAATCGGGTAATCATCTGACGGGCAACACGGGCTACTTGTTGTAAGTCGTTGGAAGCACCAGTGGTAACTTCTTCTTCACCAAAGATTAATTCTTCAGCAATTCGACCACCCAAAGCCACAGCCATCTGATTTTCTAGATAAGCGCGGCTGTATAAACCAGTGTCCATCCGGTCTTCGCTAGGAGTAAACCAAGTTAAACCGCCTGCGCGACCGCGAGGAATGATGCTAATTTTTTGTACTGGGTCGTAGTCAGGCATCAAAGCACCAACTAAAGCGTGACCAGCTTCGTGATATGCCACCAAGGTTTTGCGCTTTTCGCTCATTACCCGGTCTTTCTTCTCTGGTCCAGCTAATACGCGATCGATCGCGTCATTGATTTCATCCATCGAAATTTCAGTCAAATTCCGGCGTGCTGCCAAAATTGCGGCTTCATTCAACAGATTGGATAAATCAGCGCCAGTAAATCCAGGGGTACGACGGGCGATTTTATCCAAGTCCACATCTTTCGCCAAGGTTTTGCCACGGGCGTGTACCTTGAGAATTTCGCTGCGTCCGGCATAGTCGGGACGGTCTACCACAACTTGACGGTCAAAGCGACCAGGACGCAACAGCGCTGCATCTAGGACATCGGGACGGTTAGTAGCGGCAATAATGATGATGCCAGTGTTACCTTCAAAACCGTCCATTTCTGTAAGCAGCTGGTTGAGGGTTTGTTCCCGCTCATCGTTACCACCACCTAAACCTGCACCCCGTTGACGACCTACGGCGTCAATTTCATCGATGAAGACGATACAAGGAGCATTGGTTTTAGCTTGTTCAAACAAATCGCGGACGCGGGATGCACCCACACCGACGAACATTTCCACAAATTCCGAACCGGAGATTGAGAAGAAGGGTACACCTGCTTCACCAGCTACAGCACGAGCTAGGAGAGTTTTACCTGTACCAGGAGGGCCAACTAATAGCACACCTTTAGGAATTTTTGCACCAACGGCGGTAAAGCGATCGGCGTTTTTCAGAAAGTCTACGACTTCGTTTAATTCCAACTTGGCTTGGTCAATGCCAGCGACATCGCCAAATGTCACCTGGGTTTGTGGTTCCATTTGCACTCTGGCTTTGGACTTACCAAAGTTCATCGCTTGGCTGCCTGGGCCACTTTGAGCGCGACGTAGCAAGAAGAATAAGCCAACCAAAAGCAATACAGGGAAAAATAAGCTGCTCAGTGCCTTAAACCAAAATCCTTCGTCGGTTTGGGGCAAAACAGAAATATCAACGCCTTTAGAAGTCAGAGTATTGATTAATTCTGGATCGTTAACTAAGGTAACAATCCGTTTAGCCGGGTCATATTTGGGTGTAACCAGTGCTGTGGAGCGATCTGCACTCAAACTGACTTTTTCTACTCTGCCTTGTTGAACTTCTTGAATAAAGCGACTATATCGCCATGTCTCTCTGCTTTGGGGTTGTTTGTCAAAAAATGCTGTTCCCAGCGCAATGACGACAATAAACAGCAGCGCGTACAGCCCTGCATTTCTCCATCTTTTATTCACTAAGGTCTATCCTCCGGTATTTTTCGCGCAATCGCCTAGCTTCTCTGCTCGGAAAGGTGATTATTAAGATTTATGTTAACTTATCTTAAGATATAACAAATTTGGCGTGGATGTCATGCTAAAAAAGCTCCCTTATTAGCTGAAAACTATGATGGTAGGGATTACATTGTAGCGACCCTGAAGGCAGATGAACGGTATGAATGGGAATAATTTCTACCACACTATTAGTGTAGGCGATCGCTTCAAATCTCTGGACTAACTCGACGCTCCAAGTTTCTTCTCGCACTGGCTGGTGGTAGTTTTGCAACCAGTTTACAAGTTGCGATCGCATAATTCCCGGCAAAATTCCGGCCTTTATTGGTGGCGTGTACCAACTGCGATCGCACCATCCCCAAAGGTTGCCTGTACTAGTTTCTAGCCAATTTCCTTGAGTATCGACTAATATTGCTTCTTGAGCATCTAAGCTAGTTTTTGCCAACCAAGCACTCAAATAGTTTCCAGTTTTATGAGAGGGGAGAGAGCGAGAAAATTCAGGACTAGCAACGGCGCATATAATACCATTATTTTGTTTTTCTGTCAAATCTTGGGGTAAGAATCTACCAGTTATCCACTCGCGTCCATCGGGAAAGAGGGTAATTCTGAGAACGGGGAAGTGTAGGAGAAGAATTTGAGCGCCTTGACGCAGACGATTCCAATCGGGTTGCTGCCAACCAAAAGTTTGTAGTGAGAAAAGTAAGCGATCGCAATGTGCTTGCCAATTAGTTAAATTACTATCTAGGGAGTTCTGATAAACCCGCAATGTTGTAAAAACAGTTGCCCCATAAAGTAAACCTGGATCGTTAATGTTTAATTCTAGGGTTTGAGAGTGAATTAATTTGCCGTCATACCAAAAAATATTATTTGTCACAACCAAATTGCTTGTTGCTACAACTCCATTGAAAAGTGATGACTTGTAATGCTCATACGCTGCATGAGATAAAACCTGTGGGCTGCAAATCGCTGAACACCAGAATCCAGACTCAGGTGTTTACAGTCATAATTTCTGGCATATTCAATTAGCCACTGAAATAACTGTTGGCCATAGCTATGCGATCGCTGCAACTCATCAACAACTAAATCATCAATGTATAAAAACTTTCCCGATGCTAAACAATTAGAAATGCGAAATCCAGCGATCGCTACAGCTTGCTTTTCTACTTCCAAGAATACAAGTTGATATCCTTGTGTCATTTGATATCGAACTTGTTCTACAAACTTAGTCTGCTCAAGATGAGGGCGCAACTGGGAAATAACAGGAAAACACCCTAACATTTGAGATTCAGATTCTGCCAATTGTATTGACATTAATATTCCCTTACTCAAGGATGCGTGAGAAATTTGAAAAAATTGGGCGAATCAAATACTTTACTACACTTGCAGCTAGCAACTCGTTATAAATAATAATTTAATCTTTAGGCGGAAATATAATTTCATGAGTACCTTCAGTAGTTGTAACTATTTTTCCTCCCAAAGCTTCGATTTCTTTAATTGCGCGTTTCTGAGTTTTCTCATCGACATGATTATTTAAAACCATTGACCATGTAGAAATTTGAGCGTATTTACTATTAGGATTTCGACTCAGAAATTCAGCAGTTCTTTGGGAAGTATTAGCTATCAGCTGACTCTCTGGATCAGAAAATTTACTTGCCCAGTTTGCCGCCGTTGCAAAAGACTGTTGGGCAGCTTGAGCGTTGCCTAAAAATAATAACTCATCAACTCCTTTAAAACGCCATATATAATAAGACTTTTCGGGAACTGACGGAGATATTGATTTTAAGCCTTTCTCTGACAATGCGATCGCACGTTCTGGCATACCAGCATACAATGAAGTACTAATCGAAAGACTGCGATACGCTGCTAAAAATCGCGGATCGCGTTCTAGGATAACTTCAAAATATTCTGGACTTAAACTGTAACCTGTTTTATCCCGAATTTCATCATCTCCAAAATATTGAAGAAAATTGAGATAAACCAAATCTGCAATGAAGTTATCATAACCAAAACTAGGCATTTTTTGGAGAAAGTTAAGGCGGATATTTTCAGATTTTATTTCTTTTTCTAGAGTTTCTAAAGAGGCTGATTGTTTTCTATTTATTAGTTTTTGCAATTGGGGGAATTGAATCAAGCCAACTCCTAAAATACACATATAAATTACAAAATGTGTAGCAAAAGCCTGACGAGATAACAACATATTTTCCTTGGCTTTATGATCGCAGTCATATTATTGTATACATAGTGGGATAACAAAAGTCAGCCCCACTTGTGCGTCTAAGCTTTGCTAGCTTAGAGAAAAAAAGTTGACTCAGATAAATAAAATAATTAGTTAGTGTTAGTTTATACCTTAATCTCGCTTTTGCTCTGAGATATACTTTAGAGCCTATTTATAAAGTAAATATGGGGAAACCCCTACCGCAGTGCTGGATTCACTACAACGCAGTGACTCCAAAATCTAAAATGATATTATTCTTTTTCTAAGATAAATTTGGCTTTTGGAAATCATAACTTTTTTTAGTAAAAATTTCTTAAATTATTAAGTTCTTTTGACTTTAATTACTTTTTTTTAGTAAAAGCCTGAAAATTTTTGACATAACCTATAGTTGTATCTTGTTTATATTTAAATCTGTCCGTAACCTCTAAAATGTCATGGTAAATAATACTTTTAACGAAAACACAGAAAGTAATGGTCAAGCCATCGGGAACGTGGAAAATAATAGTCATTTTAGCAAACCAAGTAGTGAATTTAAAATAAAAGTTAAGAAGCTGAATGCCAAAGGAGAAGGATTCAATATTGATGAAGTTATTGATGCTATTCAAACAGCTATAGTTGAAGTAGTCGAGCTAGAAATTACCACTTGGGTTCCAGAATCATCTACTCAGTTAGAACAACCAAAAGAGCAGCAAATTGCTCAACCAGGTAATAAAATGCACACTATAATTAATCTAATTGATGGTGATATAACTAATGAAGTTGGTAGTCAATTTGTTGGCAGCGGTCCATATACAGAACTTCGCGAATTTCATCTAACTCAAATCAAAGAAAGTCGGGAAATTATGCAAAAAAACATTGAAAGTTTGCAGAAGTTGTATGGATTTTTTCTAGAAATTATGAAATCTCGTAAAACTTCACAACAATCGCTATCCCGTCCCCAGTAGTTGATATTTATTAATTGATATTAACCCAAAAATACCTACAGGATATGAGCTTATCCCTACCTGTAGGTTAATTTGCTTTAGAGAAATCAAGGAAATTATGATTAGGCCTAACAAAATTCAAGAACAAGCTAAAGATTTACTAGAAAAAGTAGTCTCATCTGTACATGAATTAGTTGATGATATTACAGCTTTAGAAATAAATACGATGGTTGTGGAGCAAATTACTGGTGCAAAGTTTAATGCTTGGCAAGCGTATGAAGAGATTTATTCAATAAATGACAAAGACTACTTTGATAGCAAAGGAATTCCAAATCCAGACGATTTAATAGAGCCAGAAAAAACTCAAGCTCAAGAGCTACGCAAGCGTTATACAAGTCTATTTGCACAACTTGAAAGAGAATATTTTTACATTCTCCTTGAACAAAGTACTGAGACTAGTGAGCCAGACTCCAGAATAATCCAATATCAGGAGCGTCTTAAATATCAGGTAGAACATAAAGCAAATATTGTTCCAACTGATGAGGTATACATAAAGTTAGCTCGACCAATATTGCCTGCTCCAACTCCTGTTGCAGATCGAGAAGATAATAATCAAAAAAATTTGCGGCAAAGGTGGCAAGAGATTGAAAAACTTTTGAATAATGATAAATTTATTCGGACACTGCGGAAAATGTCTGAGCTTAAAGCTGCACTTAATGGTGGTAACATTACTAGCGTAGATATTGATATTATTTATGCTCAAACTGTTATGCAGTTAGATGGAGATATTATCAGCCGTTACAATAAAAAGCTATTTCAATTATCTGAAGGTGATAGAGATTTAATCCTAAAAATACATAATGAAGGGGTAGTTGCTGGAGAGAAACAGTGGCGTGGAACACTAGATTTTCTGATTGGTATTGTACAAAATATCGCAAAGTTATCCCGACAATGAACCCCGATAAAACACACACAGATCGTGAAGCTGATGTTCAACTATCTTTTTTTGTGCAAATACCTCAAGGTACTCCTATTGAACTTGAAATTAAGGTTGAGCCAGGACAGTATGCTTTTTATCTAAATAAAGCAGTTTTAAAACAAATTGAGGAAGCGCGAAAAATAGGCTGCTCTGTGTACATTCCGCCAAAATTAATAGCTTATCTTTTGTACAACAACTGCTTTATTGATAATACTATACAATACCAAGAATTAGTAATTGCTAAAAAAAACTTTAAAACTTTAAAACTTTTTTACGATACTTTTATAGTAAGTTTTATCAGATTACTTTGGAGTAAATTATTACAAAATAAATTAAATTTACAGTACGGGCTTACTTTTAATTTGTATTTTAGAGAAGATACATCAGCTTTATATTTGTGGAAAGAAGAAGATATTGTTTTACAAAGTAATATTTTATTTTATGGCGACATAATTTACAAAATTAGGAGTGATTTTATCCAAAATCCTCAGTGTTTAAATATTGTTTCTGTGCATTATTGGCTTATTGAACAAATACTAACCTGTCTTCGGACTAAATTAAATCTATTAATTTGGGAGATAGCTTCTATTTTTCCTGCTGGTTTTCTAGTTTACAATCTCCATCTAGCAAATTGGATGATATTAATATTTGCTTGGTTAGGGTTAACTATATTATTTGCTACTACCCGCTATATAGTTGTTAATCAACTTCAAAGGCGTACTTCCATCAACTCTAAATTTATAAATAGGTTGATATGGACACTGATTTGTCTCATTCCTAGCATTATGATTAGTGCTACTACTAGCTTGAGTAACATTACTGCCTTATTCTTGCCGCTTTTGTCACTGATCGCCCCAAAACTTGCAGAGTACATTTTAATTGTTACACAGGGGCAAGTTGTTAAATTGATTATGCGTCCCTTATTAAGAAATTTAGATTAAACAGAACTACTTAACTCTCTTTTTTCACTCTCGCTAGAGTAAAATCTAAAATTTTTACTCAGAATTGAGCCTTGAATATTCTTTCTCCAAAATGATTAAAAAGTGTAAACCTGAACGTTTAGTTTGTAACTTTGCGTTGTCAAAGATGACAGTGCTTCCTGTTAGAAGATTTATTATGTCTTATTCATTGATGAAAATATAATTTGTATTTTTGATTACAATATAGCCAATCTTCATAGTCATCAAAGCAAGACTATTATCATGAAGTTTAGCTAAAGTCAAACTATTAGACTGAAATGCTGGGCTAATAAATCTTTTGAGAAAAGTAGGAAAATGGGTCGAAGTTTTTGCGATCGCGTCCGAAATTATCTTTAATGCTCTTGAATCATTAAGTATTGCTCAATCAGACGCGGCTGTACTGCATATATCCAGTATATCTACAACTGAGTTAAATTTGCCAGATTAAAAGTTATTCCAGTCAAGTCCAATAACTTGAGTAGTCAGTACATATCTTAAAGGAAAATTTGTATGATTGATAATCCTTTTTTCAATTCTTTTGATGATTGGTTTAATTTGGAAGCAGAAACTGACATAGAGGCTAATTTACCAGAAGTAAACAACGATGAATTAGAAAATGCTTTATATTCAGTTCAGGATTATAGTGAACCATCAGAATGTGAGGAAGAGTCAAATTATCTAGGTTATTCATTGGAAGAACCTGTTATTGATGGTGTTCCAGAAGCGATAAATACTGCTGTTGTTGAGACAATTCAGATTGTTGTTTCAGGTGTAGTAGAAGCTGTCAGTGAGCATTTCTCAAAAGCAGGAAATACAGATGATAGTGTTTCTAAATCTGTAGTAGATGCCAATACTATCGAAACTCAAATACCATCACCTCCACTTTCAGAAGATTCTCATAACTTGACTGAGTGGATTCACTTGTGGCTTAATGAGTGTTTGGTATTGTCAAATTCTTCTGGTTGTGAAGACATTACTACTGAGTTAAAAGCACTAAACTCACGATGGGAATTGCCAGGTTTCCGTCTAGCGTTTGTAGGTGAGTTCAGTCGTGGCAAAAGTTCTTTAGTCAACCGCTTATTAGATGCAGATATCCTACCTGTTGGCGACCTCCCAACTACAGCGACCTTAACTTCAATTGTCGCAGGGTCAGAAGACCGTATGAAAGTTCAATCTTCCAAAAAAGGCTGGGAGACTCGTCCAATGGAAGCATTATCTTGGAGAGACTTAACAGCTATTGATAAAGATGGTACTGAGCAAGACGTAATTGGCCAAGTCCATTTAACATTAGCCCATCCCTGGTTACAAGCACTTGACGTTGAATTAATTGATACACCTGGAGTAGGAGACTTGAGCGGTCGTCGTGCTGCTCTTGCACTCGACGTGTTGAGCCAGTGTGATGCATCTGTCCTAGTTGTCAGTGCTACATTACCTTTCAGTATGACAGAAGCAACTTTTTTAGAACAGGAAGTAATGGGTCGCCATATTCCCAGGATTTTGGTTGCTGTTTCCAAACTTGACACTATTCCTGAAGAGGAAAGGTCAGAGGTATTTAATAGTATTCGTAAGCGAATAGCAAAAATTTCCTCAACAATTCCTGTTTTGCCGCTCTATCCTATCAATGATAGTAATTCAGAAACTGAAGTATTTGAAGAAGTAAAGGCTCAGATTGAGTCAATGGTAGCAAAAGGCGATCGCCGGATATGGCGTAGCCGTAAAATTGCAGGTCAAATAACAGATTATCTTTCACATCTAATCAAAGCTGGGGAATTAGCAATCTCTACGGCTGCGATGGATGCAGCAGAGAAAGAGAGCGCCTTAATTAAAGTAGACACGGAAATACAAAATGCCCAAATTGACTGGGAAAGAATTCGCTTGAATTTGGATCAAAAACGCTTACAGCGTGTCGAGGTGCTACAGCAAAAAGTTCTCCAAGCCAAAGCAGAGTTATTAGAAAATCTTTCTCTAGAACTGAAAAGAACCCAAGACCCTAAAACTTGGTGGGAGCAAGATTTACCCTTTCGGTTACGACGCAAACTTTTCCGGTTGAGCCAACAATTAGAAACCGATGTTTTAAAAGCTTTAGCTCTAGATTTTCAGTGGCTAGAACATGAAGTCGAAAATAGCTTCTCAACTCGTATAAATTCCGAATATATTGATACTTTAGAGGCAGTTAAAATCGACTTAGATTTACAGCAAATGTCGCTAACTGAAATCGAAAACTATCGAATCTTTACACGACTTGGAGGCAGTGCTGCTACAATCTGTGGCTATGTTTTTGGTGGCCCAATTGGAATAGCTGTGAGTACGACAGTATGGGTAGTGAGTGAGCAAGTTATTAAGGAAAAATTGCAGGGACAGCGAAAGTTACTTAATCGAGAACTAGAAAATAGTCTTGACCGTTCTATTGATGAGTACTTTAAACGTTTAGCAAATCGTCTCCGACAAGTATACAATCAATTGAGTGAGGAGATCCAAGAGGAAAAAATTGCTTGGCAAACTACCTATAAAATTGCCTTAAATGGTAATAATGAACAACCGGAAAACCAGTGGATGCAAATAATTTCTCAAGCTTCTACTTTGAAAAAAGAAATTTCACGGGTACTATTGCCCTAAATTACATTGATTTAAAGTTCATCAATCAAATAAATCTGTAAGGAGATTATCATGGGAGATCAAACTGTTACATACCAACAGTATGAAGCGTTTAAAAAGAAACAAAATGTGCTGGCGGATTTGATTAAGCGCCACTTAAAGCTAATTAGTTCGCTAAACATGACTCAATCAGAAAACTCACTCCAACAACTAAAAACTCTAGTTCAATCAAATAGCTTTAAAGTATTGGTTTTGGGAGAATTTAAGCGTGGTAAGAGTACTTTTATCAACGCTCTGCTGGGTGAGAAAGTTTTACCTGCGTATGCTAGACCTTGTACTGCGATCATCAATGAAGTGAAATGGGGAGATAGTCGTCGCGCTTTATTACATCCGGCAAAATCGGCAGATAGCCCTGTGCCTCAGCCTGAAGAAGTTCATGTTAACAAAATTGAAGAGTATGTCGTCATTAAAGATGATGTCAGTGAGATTAATAGCAACCCTTATGAAAAGGTTGAATTATTTTGGCCTCTGGAACTTTGTCGCAATGGAATAGAAATTATTGATTCTCCTGGACTGAATGAGCATGATATTCGCCAGAAAGTAACAATGGACTATTTGTCTAGTGTTGATGCAATACTGTTTGTACTTTCCTGTGAAGCACTGGCTTCTAAGTCTGAAATGGATGTAATTGACAACACCTTGATTCCTACAGGACATAAAGATATTTTCTTTATTTGCAATCGCTTCAATATGATTGAAGACGAAGAAAAAGACAGCATTAAGCAACATGGAATCAACAAACTAGCTCCTAAAACAAAACGTGGTGCAGAACGAGTGTTTTTATCGATGCCCGTGGTGCTTTAGGAGGGAGACTACAAGGTGACATTGAGCAAGTTGAAAATTCAGGTTTAGCTTTGGTTGAAAAAGAACTAGAAAAATTCTTGGCCAACGAAAAAGGTAACATCAAAATTCTTAGACCTGCGGCAGAACTCCAGAGAGCAATTTATGAAGCGCGAGGAGTTATTCCTCAGAGGGAAACGATGTTAAGAACTGATTTTAAAACCCTAGAAGCTCGATATGAAGCTGCTCAGGAGCCACTACACCGCCTGCAAATTCAGCGAGAGCAGATAGTGCAACGCATCTCTAATTTTTTGGAAGATATCAAACAGACTATTAGTGCTGAAGGCTCTAGTTTCTATCGCCGTCTGGCTGACAAAGTTGTGAGCGATTGGGTGAAAACGTTAGAAACCCAAACATCAATGGTGTTAACTAAGTCTCAAATTGAAAAATTAATCAAGGAGGTGACTGACCAACTTTCCCGCAAGATGGAAAATGAATTATTAGTCTGGCAAAATGAAATATTACAACCTTTAGTTATTAGCCGTCTAGAACGTCTTACCCAAGAGATAGATGAACGTGCCAACGAATTTGTACATCAATTAGATAGCCTGAAAATTCAAGTTGTAGGTAGCATAGTTTCTATAGATGATCTCAACATCAAAAAAGTTAGTGTAATTGAAAGAGTACTTGCTGCCAGTGGAGGATTTTTGTTAGGAGGAAATATTGGATTAGCCGGAGTTGGTGCTGTTTTTGGCTATCAAGAGATGGCAAAGGCTATTATTCCTCAGCTAATCCTTAGTGTGGCAGCAATTACTCTAGCTGCTGCAAATCCTTTGTTGATATTTGGAGCTATGGCTGGTGGTGGACTCATTCAGGGATTTTTGACTGCAAAGTCTACAAATGACAAGATTAAAGAGGAAGCTGCTAAACGATTTGCAGCTTCAATTCGTGATTCAGCACCACAACGAGGTGATAAGATAGCCGAGGCTCTAGTCACAAAGCTAACTGAAATTCAAAACTCAATAAATCACAGTCTTGGTCAAGAGATTCAAAAGTTTCGAGAACAGGTCGATTCAATCCTGAAAGAAAAGCAACAAGGACAAGCTAAGGTTGATGCAAAAATTAGTGAGTTACAAGTACTTAGCAGACAATTAGATGATATTGATCAGGAATTAGATGCTCTTGTAGCGCGGGTTGCTCTACCAAATTATTAATAGATAATTTCTAAACAAATAGTGTTAATTTAGTCAATCTCTTGAAGGGGTTGGCTCTTTTGGTGGGGATTTTCTATGACAGTTGCAAAGTGAGTAAATCCTGTTTTTACTTATGCAAAAGTTGCCAACATTGTTGAGCGATCGCCCAATCTTCTTGAGTCTGAATAACTAATATCCGTACTGCTGAATCGGGTGTAGCAATATCCTCATCCACAGGCTGCTGTTGATTTTTCTCAAGGTCTATTTTCAGTCCGATAAAACCAAAAGCTTCACAGGCGGCTTGGCGAATTTCCGCAGAGTGTTCACCTACGCCTGCTGTAAACACTAAAGCATCTAATCCCCCCAAACTAGTAAGCATTGCGCCGATACCAGAACGTAAGCGATGCACGTAGATATCCCACGCCAGTTGTGCGCGGGAATTACCTTGAGCGATCGCTTCTATCACTTCACGCATATCGCTAGATACACCCGAAATTCCCTTTAACCCAGAAGCTTTATTTAATACCTCATCCAACTTTTCGATAGAGTAATTGCAGTGCCGCAACAAATAAATTAGAATCCCCGGATCGACTGAACCAGAACGACTACCCATCATCAATCCTTCTACGGGCGTGAATCCCATAGTGGTATCAATACTGCGACCGTTTTTAATCGCCGCTAAAGAGCAACCATTACCCAGATGGCAGATAATTAACCGCTCAGATGCAACATCTCGACCGAGAATTTGGACAGCACGTTCAGAACAGTATTGATGACTGATACCATGAAACCCGTAGCGACGAATACCTTGCTCTACCCACTGATATGGGCCGGGATAGATTGCTGCTGCATCGGGTAAAGTGGCATGAAATCCGGTATCAAAGACTGCTACTTGAGTGACATCTTCTAAGATGTTTTCAATTGTTTCTATGCCTTCCACAGCGACTGGATTATGTTCGGGAGCAAGGTTAGACAGACCAGCGATCGCCTTTTTGACATCTTCCGTAATTAGCACACTATCTCGATAATCTTCTCCACCATGTACTATTCGATGCCCCACCACATCGATTTCTGATAAGCGATCGATTACCTTGGTAGCATCATGATTAAGTGTATTAAGCATATAGGTGAGGTGCGCTTGTGGCGAATCACCAGAGATTGATTTTTGCAATGTTCCACCCGTAGCAGTTTTCACCTCAATTTCTGCCACACCCCGATCTTGAGTCCAGTTGATTTTCCCGAACCAAAGGGGTTGAGGTACTTGGGTGGGCAAAGCTGCATCTATAATTTCATACAGACAACTCTTTTGGCTGCTCGATCCAGCATTCAGTACCAATATTTTCATAGTGACAACAGAAAAAGACATCTCCTTTGATCGTGTCACTAATTCTAGCTTCATGCTTAGTACAGTTTTGCGTAAAAGCGTAGCGTTTTTAATGCAAGCCAACGCATTAACAATGCAAGCCACTGCATTAACAATGCAAGCCAACGCATTAACAATGCAAGCCACTGCATTAACAATGCAAGCCAACGCATTAACAATGCAAGCCACTGCATTAACAATGCAAGCCAACGCATTAACAATGCAAGCCACTGCATTAACAATGCAAGCCAACGCATTAACAATGCAAGCCAACGCATTAACAATGCAGGGTATTGCCTTTCATTAATTCGCTATGAATTAATGAAATGCTGTACTTAGTTTTCTCAAAGACGGATAAGGGTTTTAAGAGTATGCAAGAAAGAAAACCCCCTACTGAAATCGTTATACTAACTGTGGGAGGCTGTTTATCTATCCAGCCAAATTCCATAATTGTGTTTTTTTATAGCTTGCTGCACTATGTCCTTTTTCAAAACTCCGCTGATTGGTTTAAAAGCTGACTCATTTCGTCATCCATTAGACCTGGAAGCTACTAGAGCGCTCAAGCAGATACCAGGCATAGATATGTTGGTGCGAAATTGGCTCGGCCCAATGGCAGAGCAAGTTTTCTATGTGGAAAATATTGCCTCTAGCATTTTGGTGGGTGAAAAGCAACTGCCTGATTTATACAAATTGTTGTTAGATGCCTGTAAAATCCTGGATATAGATCCTCCCCAGTTGTACGTTCGGCAACATCCGGCTCCCAACGCCTACACTTTTGCTGTGCGGGGTAAGCAGCCTTTTGTTGTGCTACACACTTCCCTGATTGATATTCTTACACCAGAGGAAATACAGGCAGTAATCGCCCACGAGTTGGGACATCTCAAGTGTGACCATAGCGTTTACTTGACACCTGTAAATTTACTAATATTAGCTGCGGCGATTGTGCCCAATGTCGGCACCTTTGTTGCCCAAGCCATACAGGCGCAACTTTTGGAATGGGTACGTTGTGCTGAGTTTACCTGCGATCGCGCCGCCTTACTAGCGACCCAAGACCCGAAAGTTGTCATGTCCGTGTTGATGAAGTTGGCAGGTGGTTCTCCCACCTTAGCGCCCCAACTGAATCTCGATGCCTTTGTTGCCCAAGCCCGCGCTTACGATGACATCAGCAAGACAGAACTGGGTGAAATGGTCAAAGCTGCCCGTACAGCTCAATTAACCCATCCAGTGCCAGTACTGCGGGCGCGAGAAATTGACCGTTGGGCAAGCAGCACAGAATATCAAACTCTGTTGCAAACTCACGGACTGAAATCTACTAATAATGAAGTTGCACCCAAAGGTGGATGGCGCAATTGGTAGAGCTTCTATTTACAACCGCTTTTTCGCTACACAAGCACAAAATTGTTAATAGATGGCAAGAAGCGATCGCATTTTGGCGATCGCTTCCCCTGCTTCTCGAAAAACACAAACTTTCCCTACACTACATATCCCTTTTGTCAACTAGAAACTTTTAAAGCTGCTTCTGCTTGGGAATGTAACAACAAACCGTATTCCAATCCCTCCACCACCGCTTGATAGGAAGCTGCCAAAATATTGGTAGAAACTCCTACCGTTGTCCAGCGTTGACGACCATTGCCTGATTCTACCAACACACGGGTTTTCGCCGCAGTGCCCGTATGTCCGTTGAGAATCCGCACTTTGTAATCTGTTAAATCAAAAGTTGCAATTTGGGGATAAAAGTTCACCAAAGCCTTGCGTAAAGCTGCATCCAAAGCGGCAACGGGCCCGTTACCTTCTGCCGCCTCCAAAATATTTTTCCCGTCAACAGCGACTTTGACTGTAGCTAAGGCATTGCTAGTTTCTTTCCCCTCAATCAAGTCACAGTGAACTTGAAAACCTTTGACTTCAAAAAACTTTCGGCGACCTCCCAAAGCTTCGTGCATCAACAGTACAAAACTGGCCTCTGCGGCTTCAAATTGAAATCCTTCGCTCTCCAAATCTTTGAGGCGCTGGAGAATTTCCCTAGCCTCTGCCTTTTGTTGATCCAATTCAATCCCAAAACTGCGGGCTTTGGCTAAAACATTGCTCAGTCCAGACTGTTCCGAAATCACGATCCGGCGACGATTCCCGACTTGTTCCGGCTGAATGTGTTCGTAAGTCAGAGGATTACGTTCCACTGCTGATACATGAATACCGCCCTTGTGGGCAAAAGCCGAACGTCCCACGAAGGGAGCGTGTTCATCTGGCGCGAGGTTGACGACCTCACTCACAAAACGACTAGCTTCTGTAAGTTGTGTAAGCTGGTCTTCTGTGATACAACTGTAACCCGCTTTCAGTTGTAAATTGGGAATTAACGAACAGAGGTTAGCATTACCGCAACGTTCACCGTAACCATTTATTGTGCCCTGTACCATCTTTGCCCCTGCCATTACGGCTGCTATTGCGTTAGCAACCGCCATTTCCGAATCGTTATGAGTATGAATTCCAATTTGGGGCATTGGTGATTGGGGATTAGGGATTGGGGATTGGGAAGAGTCTTTCCTAGTCCTCATTCCCCAGTCCCCAGTCCCCAGTTCCCCAGTCATACTTACTACATCTTGAACAATTTGGCTAATTTCATGAGGTAAAGTGCCACCATTGGTATCACACAGGACTAGCCATTCCGCACCAGAGGCGATCGCAGCCTCTAATGTCTGTAAAGCATAATCTCGATTGTGCTTATAGCCATCAAACCAATGTTCGGCATCGTAGATAATCCGACGACCTTGAGAACGGAGGTACTCAATTGTGTCGCGAATCATCGCCAAATTTTCTTCTAATGTCGTCTTGAGTCCTGTTGTCACATGTAAATCCCAAGACTTGCCAAAAATCGTTACCCAGCGAGTTCCCGCAGCCAAAATATCCTGTAACATCGGTTCGGTGGCGGCAGTAGAGTTGGGGCGGCGAGTCGAACAAAAAGCAACAATTTCAGCTTGTTTAAGCGGATCTTCTTGGAGTTGCCAGAAAAATTGTACATCCTTGGGATTGGCACCAGGCCAACCACCTTCAATAAAGGGAATACCCAGTTGATCGAGTCTACGGGCAATGCGTAACTTATCTTCTATCGATACAGATAGACCCTCGCGCTGAGTGCCATCCCGTAATGTAGTGTCATAGATCCAAAGTTGAGGTGAAGAATTTGTGGTCATAAAACTGGGACCGACGAGACAACTTTCGAGGCAATGTGTCAATATACAACAAAAAGCCAGTTTGGCAATTTAAAAATGCCTAAAGTACTAGCAGAAGGTAAAACAATTGATTGCAAGCATAGAAGCAATCTCCGCAAGATTTTGCTGCAAAATAGTATTGATCTCTACAATGACGGTGCTAAGGTGATAAACTGTCGGGGCATTGGCAGTTGCGGTACCTGTACGGTTAAGGTAGAGGGCAAAGTATCAGCAGCGAACTGGCGTGATCGAGCACGGCGTTCGCTTCCTCCCCATTCTTCTACAACAGACTTGCCTAAGGAACAGTCAAACTCAAGTTTTAGGCGATGTGAAAGTGACAAAGTTTGATGGATTTTGGGGACAAGGTTCTCGAATAGTGTGGACACCAAAAGGTTAAAAAGGAGTTAAGACAAGATGGGTAGATGGACACCCTTAATTTTAATGGCTGGAGGTTTAGCCATTCTGCTTGGTACATTACTGGGCATCAACTTTCCGATGGGCGTACAAACTGCTAACGCTCCCAGTGACAAGAAATCAGAAGTCCTGCCAGCTAATATCAATGTTAATAGCAGTGCTGGCAGCAAGAATGAAGAAACTGCAACAGAAGGAAACGAAACGACTGAAACAAACCAAAATAGGCGCACTATTGTAGCCCCAAGACCCGACAACAGGAGTGATGTTGCCCAGAATTCTGCTGATGACTCAACTGACAGTACAACAGACGGCAATACAGATTCTTCAGAAACAAGCACACCATCTAGCGATCCAAATCAAGGCAACGAACCAATTCGCGCCTTGTGGTAACGAGCAGATCCGTCTTCAGACCCGTCTTTAGTTACAAGTTATAAGTTATAAGTTATGAGTTATTAGTTATGAGTTATTAGTTATGTACTAATGATAAATGGCTAATGATAGATGACTAATGACTAATGACTAATGATTAGTGAGACTGTGATTATTGGTGGCGGCGTTATTGGTTTAGCGATCGCCATTGAACTAAAATTGCGCGGGACAAACGTCACCGTGCTTTGTCGTGACTTTCAGGCTGCCGCTACCCATGCTGCCGCCGGGATGTTGGCACCAGATGCGGAAAACATCCCGAATGAGGCAATGCGTTTCTTGTGTTGGCGATCGCGTACTTTATATCCCGACTGGACGCGCAAATTAGAAGAACTGACAGGCTTAAATACTGGCTACCGTCCCTGTGGTATCCTCGCACCCCTCTTTGAAGAGGCAGGGAGGCAGGGGGGCAGGGGGGCAGGGGGAGCAGAGGAGCAGAGGAGCAGAGGTGAAAGTCTTTCCTCCTCATCTCCCTCATCCCCGGCTTACTGGTTAAACAAAGAGGCAATTCATCAATATCAGCCAGGATTGGGAGCAGAGGTAGTTGGTGGCTGGTGGTATCCTGAAGACGCACAAGTTGATAATCAAGCTCTAGCTCACGTATTGCGGACGGCAGCTGAGTCTGTTGGTGTTGAACTCAAAGACGGTATTATAGTAGAAGCATTTTTACAGCAGCAAGGACAAGTAGTTGGCGTGCAAACCAACGCTGGTATAATTCGCGCCGCTCACTATGTTTTAGCTTCAGGTGCTTGGTCAAATGAATTGTTACCGCTACCTGTGCTACCCAGAAAAGGACAAATGCTGAGTGTGCGGATACCAGAAGTTTCGCCGGAATTGCCCTTGAAGCGGGTTTTGTTTGGGCAGGATATTTATATCGTACCAAGACGTGATCGCCTGGTTATTGGCGCAACAAGTGAAGACGTTGGCTTTATCCCCAACAACACTCCAGAAGGTATTCAAAAATTACTACAAGCTGCTATCCGGTTGTATCCCCAATTAAAGCATTATCCCATCCAGGAATTTTGGTGGGGATTTCGCCCAACTACCCCTGATGAATTGCCCATCCTGGGCATTAGCCACTGTCAAAATTTAACCTTTGCTACGGGTCATTACCGCAACGGAATTCTACTTGCGCCCGTAACAGCCGCTTTGATTGCCGATTTAATCTTAGAACAAAAGTCTGACCCCCTACTTGCTGATTTTCACTATTCGCGCTTCCAGTCCAAGTCATCTACCTCCACCCCCATGCTGACTCACTCTGCCAATTTCTCCAACGGGCATAATACCACCCCACTTCCCACAGACGCGATTAATCACGTCTCTACCGATTCCCCATTGATTATCGCTGGCAAAACCTTCCAATCCCGCTTGATGACGGGAACTGGTAAGTATCGCAGCATTGAGGAAATGCAGCAAAGCGTCGCCGCCAGCGATTGCCAGATTGTTACCGTAGCAGTACGACGGGTACAAACCAAGGCTCCTGGACATGAAGGTTTAGCTGAAGCCTTAGATTGGAAGAAAGTTTGGATGTTACCCAATACCGCAGGTTGTCAAACTGCTGAAGAGGCAATTCGGGTAGCGCGTTTAGGGCGAGAAATGGCGAAATTGTTGGGGCAGGAAGATAATAACTTTGTCAAGTTAGAAGTAATACCCGACCTTAAGTATTTACTCCCAGACCCGATTGGGACATTGCAAGCAGCAGAACAACTAGTTAAAGAAGGTTTTGCAGTATTGCCTTATATCAATGCTGACCCCATGTTAGCCAAGCGCTTAGAAGAGGTAGGTTGTGCTACAGTAATGCCTTTGGCATCGCCAATTGGTTCTGGACAAGGATTGAAAACAACTGCCAATATCCAAATTATCATCGAAAATGCAGGTGTGCCAGTGGTGGTAGATGCTGGTATTGGTTCACCCTCAGAAGCCGCTCAGGCAATGGAATTGGGAGCAGATGCCTTATTGATTAATAGTGCGATCGCTCTTTCTCCAAAACCAGCAGCAATGGCTCGTGCCATGAATTTGGCAGCAGTCGCCGGTCGTCTAGCATACCTTGCTGGCAGAATGCCTATTAAAGATTACGCCAGTCCTAGTTCACCTCTAACTGGGACAATTACTAGTTAGGGAATAGGGTACAGGGTATAGCTTACAGAGGAATAATCTTTTCCCTGTAACCTGTACCCTATGACCTGTCACCTAATTCCAATCCCCAATGTAACGATTTATCTAGCAGTTTAAGACCAGATTTAGCATTTATGTAACATTAAATTAACGATAAAGATAAAGGAATTCATTCATGCCCTATACCAATGAAGAAGGCGGTCTTCTGAATAATTTTGCCCGGGAACCAAAGGTTTATCAAGCAGAACCTCTCACGGAAGGGCAAAAGCGAACTTATATCCTACTAGGAATTGCCGCTACAGCTTTGGTTGCCGGCTTGATTCTAGTCGCCTTCTTTGTTTCTAAGAGCAGTTGATCGTAAAACATTTTAAGAAAACTTCATCTTATTTATAGTTTTTCAGGTTCCGATTTTAAGAGGGGCCTGCTTTTTTATTTTTTGTTAAAATTGAACTGGGAACGAAAGTATATAATTATACTTTATTATTCCGACTATAATTGAAGGCTCAATATATCCTCAGCCGCACAACATCTACTTATTAAAAATCATTTTTATTATGAGTTTGGCCCACTTGAATGCACCCAGAAAGGTGATATCTACTATGTTTTGGCTCTTTAGCCGCTATGAGCGTGAATGATACTGCACACAACAATAATTCTACTTGGAATCGGCAAGTATACCACCGCCTGAAACTTGCCTTAAGTCTTGGCTTACGACGACAAATTCTTCTAGCTGTATGCGATAATTTATACTTAAGAAATCAGGTAGCAGCCCGTTTGCATTCTACATTGGCTTATCCTGTCGGACAGGTGCTATATCAATCATCAAATGCTCAGGAAAATAGCACTCCAGCTTATCCGCGATTAGTCACGTTGCGTTTGAATTTAAACGATCCCAATCCCATAATCCAGATTAATCAATGGTTGACTAATTATCCACCGCCAATTATTGGGGCATCAAAAGATACTCCTGGTAGACCTTTTCCAGTACCAGCATTTCAGATTGTCGGCGTGGAGCATCTTACGAAGCAACCAGTTGCGACACAGCGTTTATTTTTGCACTATCTCCGCTTAAGCGAACAATATTTCTCTACACAAGAATCCAGCCGATTCCTAGAATCTAATTTGCTGTTGTGGATACCACGTCCTTGGTTATCGGCTATCAAGCAATCAGCACCACAGTTTTGGCGTTGTCGTACTGGCGTATTTATGTTTGCTGGAGAACCCACACCAGCAACTCAGAATTTGGGCTATCCAGAACGTTTTTCTAGTTCTAGAAGCTTAGATTTGGGGAATATTGAGCAGTCAATTCTAGATGAATCAGCTAACCAAGCAGAACTCAAAACCGCAGCCACCGAGTTCAAGTTTGATAAGAATTCTGATTTCCCAGTAGAGATACAAGGGAATCGCGTACACAAAACTGAGGAAGTTTCACCATCAACAGCGGATTTATTGAAGGCTACGCCACAACAACAGGAATCTACAAATCGGTCTGGTAGTGGGAGTAATAATCAATCGCTGTCATCTTTATCTTATATTAGCAGTGAGTTAACGGAGCTAGTAATAGCAACAATAAATACAAGTATTGCTCAAAATACAGAGGATTCCTTACAACCACAGCAGATTTTATTGGAGATTCAAGAATTACACGAAAATCTTGTTTCAGAGGAAATACTGGCAGAGGCCTATCATCGCTTGGGTACTTTATACCGTCTTCGCATTGAGCAAGGAGAGGCAACTTTAGAAAACCTGATGGTGGCAATTATTGCCTATCAGGAGGCAATTAGTTATGACGAAAGCTCACCGCAACTTCCAGATATCTTGAATGATTTGGGTACACTCTACTGGATGCTATACCGCACACCACCCAATTCTGAAGAGGGACAAACTTATATAGAGCAGGCAATAGAATTTTATCAGTTGGCGTTAAAGATGATTTCGCCCCAGACACATTCGGAAACTTACGCTCGTGTACAAAATAATTTGGGGACAGCCTATGGTGATTTAGCTCGTTTCTCTCACCCATCTGAAAATTGGCAGCAAGCAATTTTCGCTTACAGTGAAGCACTTAGCCACCGTACAGCTGATATGGATTCATTAAAGTATGCGGCTTGCCAAAATAATTTGGGTACTGCCTACTGGCATTTAGGGCAATACAATCAACCGATTGTGCATTTAAAGAAAGCGATCGCAGCTTACAATGAAGCGCTTGCACACTACAACCCTGAAGAGGAACCGCTGAAGTATGGCATGATTCAAAACAATATCGGTACTGCGTGTTGGAATCTGGCACAATACGAACAACCTGCCCAAAATCTCCAGTTAGCCATAGATGTTTATAGCGAAGCTCTTAAGTATCGCACTCCAGCTAATGTTCCCAGTGCCTGCGCCGCTACACAAAATAATCTGGGTACTGCCTACTGGCATCTAGCAAACCTATCTGAAACTACTCAAGAGGCACGGCAAAAATATCTGCAATTATGTATCAGCGCTTACGAAGAAGCTATCGCTTTGGCTCACTCACTTAGCGGTACTTCTTTAAGTTTTGATTTGCTTGCCTCTCACAATAACCTGGGACTAGCACATTATCAGCTAGTAATAGATAAGTCTTTTAATGGCGACAAAGCGACACGCTCTCAACACTTAGAAGTAGCATTAGATAACCATTTGCAAGCCTTAAACGGATTAATTAAACAACCAGAGGCTTATCAGACAACCTTCACTTATGTGGTGAAAACTATTCGTGCTTTTCATAATGAATTAGGCATACAGGGGCAAAATCTGGCTTTATCTAAAGTTCCTAGCCAGTTGTTGCCAGAGATTTTGTCAAAATTATGAATCCCATTCTTCCGTATAGCACAGAGAATGTCAAAAAACTGTAACTTGATATAAACTTGACAATTCATCAGGAAGCCGAGTAAGGTAGCGATGTCTACGACGGGCTACAGCTACGCAATTACTAGACTTCTTGCATAAATCAAAAAAAGAATCCCACTCCGCCTTTGACTTACGTCAAAGTCTCCACTATTGCTGGAAATGGCGTGTTAGGGAACTTTTTGCAAGAGGTTTACCGTTTTACTAATTACAAACTAATAAAGTATATTTTAACAACCCATAATTTTAACTTAATCAATATAAATTATTCATTAAATTATTTTGAAATGCACATAAATTTTTTATAAAAAATACAATAAGACGTTGGCGTATTTTCCGTAAATTTACTAAGGTAGATTGAAGACCTAAGTGAAAGAAACTCCAGAATGATAATTAAAACCTAGAATTATGAAACTCAGTTTTGTTTTGGCTACTGCTATATCTAGCTTTTTTGTGAGTTCGACCACAGGATTTGGTTTCTCCGGTCAAGCACGAGCTCTAACTTTTTCTGGCATCTCTAGTGCAACATGGGGAAAACCGACTCCAGGAAGCACCGATACTAATCCCATATATACAGGTGTGGGAAGTAACACATTTACTTGGGGTCAAGCTAATTTGTCGTCAGGACTTCCAAATAAACTAACCTCTAATGGAACTTCATTTTCTGCGGACATTAACTCTGTATTCAAAATAGCTGATTTAAGTTACTTTAATGGAAAGATAGTCCCCGAAACAGGCATTGGATTTGTACCTTTAAATCTCAATGTATCTTTCAGCCCTCCTGTGGGAACCAGCCAAGTTTTTGACTTTAACTTGCGTTTAGTAAATACACCTAACGACGCAAAAGATCCTGAAAAGAGTGCAGACTTAGTATTTTTAGATACAAATTCGAGTAATGGCAGTTTCACCTTTGGAAGTAATAAATATACCCTTGAGTTAACCGGTTTTAATCTAGACGGTCGCCAGATAAGTATTAAGGCTCTTGAAGAAGCTACAACTACAACAGCTATTTATGCCAAAATCAAAACTATACCCGAATCTGCGCCACTGGCGGGTTTATCCTTGCTAGGGATATACCTGATATCTCGTAAAAATTCTTGGAAAAAAAATACTAAGAGCCTATAAATATGACTTATTCAAAACCCTTGTAGAAACGTAGCACTACTACGTCTCCACATTATTTTTCATCAGATGTCTAATTTATAGAAATAGGCAATAGGGAATAGGAAACAGAGAAAAAGATAGATAGGTACTGAGTCTTGTTCAAAAATTAAATAGGAGTCCTAATATAGTAATCCGATTTGATTTTTGAACTTATACCAATTCAAAAAAAATCAAAAATTTTGACGATAAAAATGTAGAGACGCGATTTGTCGCGTCTCTACAAGGGTTTACCGTTTTTTGATAGACGCGATGAATTGCGTCTTTATGCAGGGTTAGGTTGGGTTCGGCTTTGAAGTAGCTGGATAATTGCAGCTTTTTCTAAGATTCCAACTAGGACGCCATTCTCACGAATCACGGGAAGCACAGATAGTTTTTGTTGTTCGAGTAACTGCATGACTTCCAGCAGAGGTTGATCTGATTGGACTGTGGTAGATTCAGTAATTGGTCGCATGACTTCTTTGACTTGAGTTTCTGACCACAGTGCTGTAGGGATGGTTCTTAAATTATCAACTGCGATCGCACCTACTAATTGTCCATCATCATCAGTCACTAAGAACCGATGCCAGTTTTGCCCACTTATGACTCGCTCATCGGCAAACTCTCTCAAGGTAAGATTAGCAGATACAATCGGGCTGTCATGAGTTACAGCATCCTCGACTGTCAAACCTGTGAGTTTTTCTTGCACTCTGGCAAATTGAGCCGAATTACCAGCATTTTGCAACAAGAAGAAGCCAATTAACAAATTCCAGAAGTTACCGGAGTTGCCAAATAATAGTAGGGGAAGTACACCTGAAAGAATTGCTACCCAACCAAATATTTGTCCAACTCGACTCGCAAAGGTTACACCTTTATAAGGATTACCTGTAATCTTCCAAACAATGGCTTTCAGTATATTTCCACCATCTAAGGGCAAGCCAGGAATCAGGTTAAATAGAGCTAATGCTAAGTTAACAGAAGCTAGAACACTAAGAATTGCAGCTAACGGCCCTGATGCAGCAGTAGTAACACCAATAGCTGTAACCATGCCGCATAGTATTAAGCTTACTATTGGCCCAGCGATCGCTACCCAGAAAGCTTCACCTGGGGTTTTCGATTCTTTTTCTAAGCTTGCTAAACCGCCAAATATAAACAGCGTAATGGATTTGACATCAATTCCCTGACGAATCGCAACAAAACTGTGGCCTAATTCATGGGCGACGACAGAGGCAAATAACATTAGCGCTGTCATCAATCCTAGTAGCAAAGCTAATCCCGCAGACAATTGGGGAAATTGCGCCGCCAGTCCACTGCTATAGCTCCAAGTTACCAAACCCAGAACTAAAAACCATGACGGATGGATATAGAAGGGAATTTCGAAGAGATTACCAACGCGAATTGTGCCATTCATGTCGTTCACCTTTAATTTCAGCTTCGAGAGGTTTGCTTTCGTCCTTCTCGATGTTTTTATTGTAACGAAAGGTTAAGAGATTTTAATCTTGATGGCGGTAGTGGTGTCCGTCTGTAAAGGTGTGGTTATTGGTAATATTGCGAGCAAGAGTAATGACAATGTAAGCTGACGCATTAACATTGCAAGCCGACGCATTAACATTGCAAGCCGACGCATTAACAATGTAAGCCGACGCATTAACAATGTAAGCCGACGCATTAACAATGCAAGCCGACGCATTAACAATGTAAGCCGACGCATTGGCATTTTTTTGGCGAAGGTATTAGACCTCTTGCATAAATCAAAAATAAAGAACCCCACCCCGCATTTGAGTAAAGCAAACGCTCCCTCCCCAAAGCATCGGCTACCGTGTACACACAAGTCGAATTACCCCCCTTAATCCCCCCGATGTATTGGGGGGAAACAGAAATCCAGTTCCCTCCCCAATACGTACGGGGAGGGTTAGGGTGGGGTAAAACCTTGGTTAATCAGCTATTTCAGACTTGTGTGTACAACGTAGCCCCAAGGCATCGGGGAGGGGTTGGGGGTGGGGTGTTAGGGACTTTTGCAAGAGGTCTATTGAGAAGAGCAAAAATATTCTCAAGTAACTCTCACTACCTCTTGATCGCTACATCAGGCAAGCGACTCCATTCATTCCAAGAGCCATCATAATTCGGAACATTCGGATATCCCAATAAATACTTCAAGACAAACCAGGTATATCCAGAACGCCCACCGATGGCACAGTAGGGAAACACTTCTTTATCAGCCGTAATGCCCTTACTGTCATAAAGATTTTTTAATTCGTTGAATGATTTAAAAGTTCCATCCTCATTCAGAGTTAAGATATGCTCCAGATGCACTACACCGGGAATATGTCCAGTGAGTTGACCTTGTTGTGGTGGCTGATCGAAAAACCACTCACCAGAGTATTTTTGCAGTGTTCGGACATCCAACAATACGCGATTGCTTCTACCTATCGATGCCTGAACTTCATTGTGTAATACTCGCAGATGAGCATCAATACCTCTGGCATGGTAATCAGTGGAAGCAAACGTAGATAATTCAGTTGCTAGTGGACGACCTTCTGATTTCCATTTTTGGTAGCCGCCATTGAGAACTCGTATATTCTCATGTCCAAAGACTTTCAACAACCAAAAAATCCACGCTCCCGTTCCCGGATAACTGCCATAAGCAATCACTGTGGTATCATTGGTGATGCCTGAACGTGCCATCAGCTTCTCAAAAGCGATCGCATCCAAATTCATCTTCAAATCGGGCAAGAGTAAGTCTGTAAAGATGTTCCAGAACACAGCACCAGGTATGTGAGCATTTTTGTACGGCTCTGGACTCATATCCACTTCAATAATGCGGATGTTTGGATCGTTGAGATGATTTGCAAGCCAGTGGGTATCAAGGAGAACAGATGAATCGGCGTATTGAGACACTTGTATTTCTCCTGTAATAGCGCGAAAAGAATTGAAAGTTGTGTTTCCTCAACGATTTAGTTGTGGTTGGGAAATACGATGTGTGATGTCCGATGCACTAAGGTTGTGGAAATAGAGAATAAGGAAAAGCCGATGAGTGGGTGAAATACTGCTAAAGGCAAAGAATGCAAGTGAATCGTGAGAAATTGCAGTCCCAGCAGCACTGGCAAACTTGCTGTCAGGTTTCGGACTCTTGGCGGAAAGGGAATCAAAAACACCCATACCAACAAAATTAGTGAGAGTCCGCTATATCCTCGCACGAGCCAAATATGGAGATTCCACCAATCAGAGTTGTAAAAGTAAGCCAGTCCAACACTGAATATTTGGATTATTAAACAGAGATTGAAAAGCACTGCTGCGATCAAAAAACTGATTTGAATCCAGCGCCCGGATATCTGTGTGTCATTAATGCCAGAATTTACAGTCATGTGAAGTAATTCCAAAAACCAAACAAATTAGTCATTGGTCATTGGTCATTGGTCATTAGTGATTAATAAAGAGTTTTTTGGTACATACCTCGCAACAGAGTGGGCAAAAAAACTAAGGACTAAGGACTAATAACTAATGACTCCGCGAAGCGGTTTGGTGTGACTAAAGCTAAGATAGGTCTGGTTGCGATACTGCGCCTAGACCTCGAACGAGTACACTTTGCAAATCATGGTTGCCTTACAAGCTCTATTTCATGGAATTGCTCAAGCTAAAGATGAACAGACTTTGCGATCGCACATATCCGCTCAAATGAGTGAGTATTTTTCAGCTACACGATGTGGGCTGTTTTTCTTTGCCCAAATTTCTTTAGTTGACAGCAAGATTCAAAAAGCACTGCAAATTGCATTATCACCTCAACACAATCCAGTTGCACGCTACTTGCTAGAACGCCATGCCCCTGTTCATGAAGCTTTGGTAGTAGAACCTAAAACATGGAAGTTGATTTGTCCTCGTGCCGATCACTGGCATGTCATGGCAGGGCCAATTGTTAGCAATGGTGAGTTAGTGGGTGTGGTAGGTTTGACGCGTCAGCAAGGAATGCCTGCATTTGATTCACAAAATCTTACAGATTTGAGTGCGCTTTGTCTGCACATTTCTACTTGGGTAGCAATGGCGCAATTGCAACAACCCCTATTACAGACAAAGTGTTTAACACCTCGTGAAATGCAAATTGCTTCCTTGGTGGCTCAAGGACAAACCAATGCAGAAATTAGTGCTGAACTTTGGATTACTGAAAACTCTGTCAAGCAAGCCTTAAAAAGGATGTTTCGCAAGCTTGAGGTTTCATCTCGTGCTCACATGGTTGCAAAACTTTCCATAGTTTCAAAATAAATGACCTTTTATTGGCTTTATTAATCCTGGATTTCTCTGCTTATGTTACCGAAAAAAGGCAAAAGGTAGGAGGCAGTCTTTCGACTACGCTCAACAACCAGGCAGGAGGCAGAAGACAGCAGGTTTTAGAAAAGAATTTTCTTTGGAGCCAAAATCGTCTGAGAGCAACTAAATATTAGTTTTCCAAAAAAATGAGCAAATTTTTAATATTTTACTTTGCTATAAAGATATAGTTAAAACATATCACTCGTGATTCATGTTATTTATCTTGTAAGTAACAATACCTTCGCTAAATTCAGATTTTTTTACCGAAGGTATTGTTGGTATAAGGTTGTCGCCAGTTTTAGACTAAAACGTTACTGCCAAGAACTAAAGAACTAGCAGAAACATTATTTAAAGTTACTAGCAAGTTAAAGCCTTGTGTGGATGTCAGTCCATCTGCATCAATCTCAACTTGGGTATTTGCACCACTAGAAACAAATTTCAAATAACCATCAGCAATCGGATTGTTATCAGAGTAAGACAGTTGTCTAAACAAGTCAGTTAACACTAGTTTGTCTTGGCTGGAATTGAAGTCAGTGATAGTATCACCACTAGTGCTAGAGTCACTATCAGCTTGATAAATAAATTGGTCAGAACTAGTTCCACCAGTGAGGATGTCATTGCCAGCACCTCCCACAAGAATGTCATTACCAGCACCACCGCTCAAAGTATCATTGCCTACACCACCGCGCAACAAATCATCGCCTCCACGACCATCAATAATGTCGTTACCTCCCTGACCATTGATGACATCGTTAGAGTTGTCAAGACCCTTGATGTTGTTAGAGAGTTCATTGAGGAATGTGACTTTGTTGCGTTGGAATATACTAGTTTGAGCCGAATCAGCATTAATAACATCAAAGCTGTCGCTAATGCTAGTTTGTCCATTAAACAAAAGATTGCCAATTGTGGAAAGATTATCTAAGTTTTCTAAGGCAAAGTTTTGTAAAGTAACTTTAGTATCACTATCAGCAACTCCTTCAAATGTAAACTCTAGATTTTTGCCAGATTGAGTTAAAAGCAAATTACGGGCTGTTAAACCAGTTCCCTGGAATTTAATAGTATCCACCTCGGCAACAGTAGCTGGGGAAGGATTACTACCTCTGTTTACACCGCCGAAGTCAACGATACTATGACTTCCCTCCCCACCGGGTACAATAAACTGTTTGTGACCACCACTACCAGAAACGGTGTCAGATTCATAAGCACCGATATCTACAGTAGCGAACTTGATACGGTTAAAACCAATGCCGCGTTGATCGAAAGGAATGGATTCATTAATGTTACCATCTCCATCTAAATCAACTGTATCTGTTAAGAGATTGGCATTGTTACCAGCATTAATCGCAGGACTAGTTGGAACTAAAGCATAAGTAGCTGTAGAACCACCATTGTTTTGCAAAATCGGGTCAAAGACCTGATTAATGTTAGTAATACCAGCTTCGGCAAAGGTAATGTCACTACCTGTACCAATAGTTCCTGATGCCCCAGATGTACTACCAATTAAGTTATTAGCATTGCCAACGATATCACTATCACTAGAGATATCAGCCTCTTGATTATTGCTGTTAGTATTTCCTGCAATAATCGTGTTCTTGACACTCAGTTTTCCCTCAAAGAAGTTTTCAATCCCACCACCAAAAGTACTGTTGAAATTAGCCACTACTGTGTTGTTAGTGATAGTGTTGTTAATCAAAGTGGCTATTCCTAAGTTCCCGATACCACCACCACCAAAAACCCTGGCTTGGTTACCTGATAAAGTAGTGTTAATTAAAGTAGCTGTACCTGAGTTTAAGATCCCACCACCTGCATCACCTTGGTTATTAGAGAGCGTGCTGTTGATAACGGTCGTTGTACCAAGGTTATCTATTCCGCCTCCGAGGTTGCCACGATTACCTTCAACAGTGCTGTTAGTTAAGACTAAATTACTATTTTGATTAACTAAGATGCCACCTCCATCTCCTGTTCCGGCATTACCATTTGCAATTGTTAAGCCGTCAATTCTAGCATCTGTTCCTGTTCCAGAGATATTCAAAACACGGCTAGCATTGTTACCACTTACCGTTAATTGTTCAGATCCTGTTCCAGAGATAGTGACATCATCTATAATTCTGAGTTGTCCAGAAGTAAGAGTGATGGTTTGGGCAGTGGCAAATGTTCCTGTAGTGTCAAAATCAACTCTATTAGACCCAGCAAAGATATTGGCATTTTCAATTGCTTGCCGCAATGACCCTTCACCACTATCGTTGATGTTGGTGACAGTGGTATCGTTACGGGCGATCGCAACGCTAGCAGTTGGATTTATTGTATCAATAGTATAAGCAGTATCAGGAGCTAGATTGAGTTGTAAGGTTTCGTCAGCTTCTGCTGCTAGGTCATTGATAGCAGAAAGATTAATATCAACAAAGCTTTGCCCATCAGGAATAACAACGGCCAGAGTATTGTCGGAAACTGTAATGTTACCACCACTGAGGGTGTAATCATTTACAGAAGCACTACTGCTGCCGTCAATAGTCAGTTTGACGGTTAAGTTACCAGCATTACCAATACGACTGAGACGATAAGTCCCTACTGTTCCCGTTTCTGTGGCAGTGGGACGAAACTGCTTTTAGGCTGACAATTGTTTCCTGTACTTCAAATGCACCAATATCTATCGTTCCAAATTTGATCTGGTCAAATCCTGTGCCTCTTTGGTCGGTAGTAACATCAGGAAGAACAAAGCTGTTACTGCCTGCGTTAATGGCTGGAGAACTAGCTAGTAAAGCGTGGGTTTGAGTCGGGCCGCCATTGTTAGCTAGGGGGGCTAATCCAGGGTCAGGATTGACGATATCGCTACCAGTACCGATAGTTCCAGAAGCCCCAGATGTAGTCCCAATCAAGTTGTTAGCATTGCCTGTAACATTACCAAATACATCAGGAGCCTCACCACCTAAATCCTTATTAGTAGCAATGATAGTATTGGATGCGGTAACCGTACCACCCAATTTGATAACTCCTCCACCATCACCTGCACTGTCGTTATCAGCATCTGCTGTGTTGTTGGCAATAGTACTGCTATTTAAAATAAGCAAAGCTGAGTTAGTGATTCCGCCACCAGAAGAATTAGCAGCGTTGCCTGAAATTGTGCTGTTACTCACAGTGGCTATATTGACTGTAGCAAATGCACCACCGTTAGTACTAGCTAAGTTGTTAGAAAGGGTACTATCATTTATCGTAATTGTGTTGAAATTATAGATTCCACCGCCACCGATGAGAGATTGGTTACTGTCTATCGTACTGTTGGTAACGGTAGTCCTACCTACGTTGGAGAGAGCGCCGCCGCGAGCTGCTTTATTATTAGAAAGCTTGCTGTTAGTTAGGTTAAGAGTATTTCCATCATTGACTAGAATAGCACCACCATTTGCTGTGCCTGCGTTACCATCGATGATCGCAATCGCATCAATGGTAGCATCTGTTTGAGTCCCAGAAATATTGAAGACGCGGGAGGTATTATTACCACTAACAGTTAAGTTTTTCGCTCCTGTTCCTTGAATAATGACATCATCAGTAATACTTAATTCTCCAGATACCAAGCTAATCGTATCTGCAAAGGCATCAGTATATACAGTTCCAGCAAAACTAACTGTGTCAGTTCCAGCAAAGGCATTAGCATTTTCAATCGCTTGCCGTAATGAGCCTTCACCATTGTCATTAATGTTAATTACTACTGTATCGTTACGGCTGATTGTAACAGTGGCTGCATTACTAGCGGTATCAATCTTATAATTTGCGTCATTTGCTAAATTCAATTTGACTGTTTCATTAGCTTCGGCTTGAATATCATCAATAGCAGTTAAATTGATATCAACGAAGCTTTGTCCATCAGGAATCACCACCGTAACAGTACTTCCAGATACTGTTACTTTATTTCCACTAAGTTTGTAGTCTGTGATCGCTGCACTACTACTACCATCAATATTGAGTTTGATAGTTAAATCACCATCTGTGCGATCCCGACGCGGTATGTGCCACGATTGCCTGTTTCTGTAGCAGTAGATGCTAAAGAGGTAATTGAGAGTGTAGATAATGTCATACTTGATAAATCTTTCCTCAGAATTACAAAATAATATTGCAATCAGAGCAATTACAAAAATTGTATTGCTCACAATCAAGATGAATAACTAATGTGCATCTTCCGCCTATACTATGAACCGATTAAGCACGATGCCTACTCCACAACAGGTGATGAGATATTTTCTATTTAGTAATTCATGATTAGTTTTAAATTGAAAATTTTCACTGTTGGATATTTTTATTTACAGCTATTTTTAGGTAAATAGACCACGCAGTAGGAGCGCAAGGCCTTGCGCCCCTATGACAGGTGTGGTTCAAATACATGAAAACTGCTGTAAGTAAGTCCTGGAGAAATTTTCTAAATATGTAACAAACAATTAATTAGAAGAATGAGAGTTCAACTTATACGTTGTGTACTATAGTTGCCCTTTTTTCCTCTCGTCTAACTGTTAAATTAGTGGCTATTAACAGGTTAGTCAAGAGCTTTTGTAAAATATCCTACTTTTCCTACCTTTATTACTTTTATACTTAACTCAAATAAAACTTATATAAATAGAGTATTGCTATTATTTGCAACACTTTAAAAGTAAATTAACTTTGTCAATACATCTTTGAGCATAAGTCTGTTATATTACTTTAGGGAGATGACAAATATAATTCGGGGCAAAAGGCTGTTTGTAAATGATTATTTCATAATCTTGCACCTGAAAATTTGAATGTAAAAACTGTAACTATGTGCATCTGAGACAGTTTAAGATAATTGCACTTTTGTCAATCAGCTAAAATACTCAAAAAAGCTCTTAACAATGATAATCGTGTACGGGGGAGGGGGATGAGGCGAGCGTCTCTCGCCTCATCCCCCTTTACTTGATTATCAGTATTTCTTTAGAGATGATTTATCGCGGTTTATACCATTTCAGCGTTGCTTACGACAAAGGTGACGCGGATGATCCAATTAAATACTTTGCTGCCCCAGAGAATCAAGACTTAGGCGTGGTTAAATATCTCCGAAAGCCAGTCT
>NZ_JABXKF010000036.1 GCF_017115165.1 Nostoc sp. LPT
ATCCATTCGCAGAATCGATCCCATACGTTGGCGCTTTCGCGACGTTGTAAGGTTGCTGTCATGGTTTTATAAGTGCGTTTGGTTGTTTATGAATCAGGCGGTAAAGTCTTTGCCTGTGAAACTACTTTACACTGCTTTACAATTTTTAATCAAGTTTTATTACTACAGAAAACCTGATGTAAGTCATTAGGTTTGCTTATTGAAGCGTTGTATCTTAGTGTTTGCGGTTGTTCCAATTACCCTGAACACAGAATTTCGATATATTTACTCTGGTGTTAGCGCTGAAAAGATAAAATAGAAAGGAACATTGTTGTTATCGACTCTGAATAAAGAGTTGATATCGATTACTACCAAAATTAGGAGGGGAGGTGTGACATGACAATTACTCTAAATCACACCATAGTGCCCGTACATGAGAAAGAGGTATCGGCACGGTTCTTTGCAAAAATTTTTGGTTTAGAGGTCGAGCTTCCCCTTGGTCACTTCGCTGCTGTGCATATAAATGATGCATTAACGCTCGACTTCGCCGATGCTGAAGCGTTCGAGCCACATCATTATGCGTTCCATGTCAGTGATGAAGAATTTGATGCAATTTTTGCACGTGTCAAAGAGGCAGGTATTGAATACAGTAGCGACCCCATGCATCAGAATAAAGGAAAAATTAACCACTGGAATGAAGGTCGTGGCTTCTATTTTTATGACTTCGATGGCCACAACTTAGAATTGTTAACCCGTGCATAGATTTTTCATATCAGGTCAATGCATTACTTCTTGACTAAAAAATATGCTGTGGCATAGTCTGGTAATTGGCTGATATTCTGCCCAAATTCTTTTTTATTCTTAAAAATACCTGCCAGAAAATCGAGCTGATAAAGATTGGGTAAAAATGCTCCGCCTGTATCGGCGATGACTCCCATTTGCAGATGTTTGCGACCACCTTGAGTATGCTCAATCACAATCACTTTACCTAAACCGATATTCAAAACATCTCCAGCAAAAGTAACTCCGGGTTTAATAGAAATTTTTGCATCTATTTTGTATCCATAGCCTTTAATAGCATCAACTTCTCTAAAATACCAATAACGCTTTTGTGCTGTTGCCTTTAATCCGCGGATATAAGCGATTCCGTTGTTTCTATCTACATTAAAGAATGCCTTATAACCATCTGTAAAATTAATCAGTATTGTTCCTTCCATAATTGCTTCTTCTAAGCCATTTCTGGTTAGATAGGCAAGAGTATTAACTTTTCCAAATTCTCTACCACCCGGTTCATAAATACCAGATAAAACATCTTGTTTTGTGTATCGAGTGTAGAACTTATCGTTATTAGAGTTGTCTTTTAAGCTATAAATTGGTATATTAAAAGTAGAGGTTTTCTTGCGGGAACCAGGGTGAGTAAATACAGCATATTTGGTGATTCGTAATTGTTTTTGCTGTTTACTTTTGGGATTGTATGCAGACCATTTAATGACTCGAAAATTGGTATTGATGAATTTAGAGTCTTGTAAACGAGTAGCCCGATTATTAGCAGTATCCTCCTTTAAAACAGCAATCATGAAATCCAAAGTTTTGAGGACATCTGTTACAGTAACTCCTTGAGTAGCAAGCACTCCTGTACGCATAATATCTGGGTCTTCTGAAGCATAATCTTGAAAATATTTTCTAGTATTAACGAGAACAGTTAATAAATCTCCTTGATTCAACTTAACCTTACTATTTGGTAGTTTTCCTGGAGTAACAACTTGGCTGCCATTAATGTTAAATTTATATTTTTTGAATTCATCAATAACTGGATAGGGTGCAGATGCTGCTAACAAATTCTGTCGAGATGAAAAAGCATTTTGAAACTTTGAGGTAAGTTGATCGGCAGCTTGATTTGAGATAAGAGAAATCTGTGGAAGTAGGGCAGAATTTTCTTGTTGAGTAAATGACTGATTTTGTTGAGCTAGTTGTTTAGTTTTTGACTTTGTATATAGATGACTACTTGCTAAACTGATAAGTAATAAGGCAGCACAACCTACTGTGAAGTGAATTTTTTTGCTAAATAACATATTCATAACTTGGAAAATACATTTCTAATGCTAAATAATCAACTTTATCGAACAGAATTCAGGAGTCAGGAGTCAGAATTGAGTTGGGTATTCTGTATGACTGGCGGATAGAATAATCAGCGTTTTTGCACCCCACCAAATTTTCAATTTGGTGGTGCAACAATTCAGTCGCGGGTCTGAATCCTCGACTGATAGCGCAGCGTTAGCGAGTCCGCGATAGCGGAGCGGTAGCGAGTATTTTCGAGTCGCGTCTTGATTCTGACCGGAGCAACGGAAACGTCTCCGGCTCCGCTCCTGAATTCTGACTTCTGAATTCTTCTTCAAGTTTCTATCACCTCACGCACTAACTGCGCCAACTTTTCGGCACTATCAGGAACTGCGATCGCATAAGCTTTGTCCCCCATTTTTACTAACTCTTGAGGTGACTGCAACAAATTCAACACATTATTTTGCAATACTTCAGTCGTCAACTCAGATTGCTTCAACGTTAACGCTGCACCCGCTTTTGTAAATACGTCTGCATTGTAAGATTGATGGTCTTCTGCAGCAAAGGGGTAAGGAATCAAAACCGCTGGCGTTCGACACACTGCCAATTCTGTTAGGCTACCTGCGCCAGAACGACTAATCGCCAAAGAAGCACGTTGCAACAACGCTGCCATATTGTTGTAAAAAGGTAAGGCTATGTACTGTGGGTGTTTGAGACTATCTGCTTCGGGATCGCGATCGCCAGTTAAATGTACTACATAAATACCAGCATCAAACCAAGCTTTTGCAGATTCGCGCACTAACTTATTGATTGCAATTGCACCCTGGCTACCACCAAAAACAACAATTAAAGGCACACCATCAGGAATAGCTAAATCCAATGGTGCATCAATTGCCCCATCAAGAAATTGCGCTCTTACGGGAGTACCAACATAGACATTTTTGGCACGAGGTAAATACTTAGCAGCTACTTCAAATCCCAAGGCTACCGCACTACACCAAGGGCCAAAAAAGCGAGTTACTTTACCTGGTAAGGCGTTAGATTCGTGGAAAACCACAGGTAAACCGAGAGAACGCGCCGCAATGACAGCTGGCCCGGCAATGTAACCCCCTGTGGTAAACACCCCTTGAAAATTTCCCTGTTTGAGAATTCGTCTGACTTCTATAATCGAAAGGGCGAGTTTACCCAAAATGCGAATCGAGGAAAGTCCAAACCCTTGCTGAAACCCTTCAACTGCAATAGTATTCAAGGGATACTGTTTGGGGACAAGTTGAGTTTCTAGGCGATCAGGTACTCCCAGCCATTCTATTTGATAATCTGGAAGTTTTTGGGCCAGGGCGATGGCTGGAAACAAATGTCCACCAGTCCCACTGGCAGCTATTAATAATCGTATCGGTACGTTTGCCATCAAACCTCTACCGTTTAGCGTTTAGCTTAACTAAGATAAAACAATTTGCTTACTTTCTCTAATCAAATCAGTAAACTCTTACCAATGACTAACATTATTACCGCCTTAGTGAGACGCCAACTCAGATTTCCAGCAAATATCTGGCTAGTTTCGTTCCTGCTGACCATTGGTTTAACAAGTGGTTGGCAACGTACTCCAGCGACGACACCACAGCAATTATCTCAAGCCACGACAGCCCAAAATGCACCGGCCGATCTGAAAAACCTGTTGACGCAAGTTGATACCGCCGCCAGCCGGGGCGATGTCAAAGGGGTGTTGCAATTCTACAGTGCTAATTTCACTCATGGCGATGGATTAAACCTCCAAACCCTGGAAAAATCTTTGACTTCACTTTGGCAACGATATCCGAAATTGCAATACAGTACGAAACTGCTATCTTCAAAACCTGGAGCCAACGGGATTATTGCTGAAACAGAAACAAAGATAACTGGCTTACCCTCCGGTAACGGTGATAAGTTA
Source organism: Nostoc sp. LPT (assembly GCF_017115165.1). Taxonomy (GTDB): domain Bacteria; phylum Cyanobacteriota; class Cyanobacteriia; order Cyanobacteriales; family Nostocaceae; genus Nostoc. The sequence continues at coordinate 3,965 of NZ_JABXKF010000036.1, forward strand.
GCTCTCAATGCCACGATTAAATCGCGTCAGCGCATTGAAGGTGGAAAAATAGTCCGCCAAGACATTTTGTCAGAACGCACTCTACTGACCTCTGGTAGCAAGCCACCCCAAATTGATATTAAATTACCACAGCAAGTGCAAGTCGGTCAGAAGTATAATTTTGATGCGATCGTCCAAGAGCCACTTGGTGATGATTTTCTACTAGGAACGGCGTTAGAAGAATCTATCCAACCAGATAAATTTCTTAACCATACACCCGTAGATTTGGAATTACTGACATCTGGCGGACTGTTTAAAGTTGGACAAGCACCATCTACCCCTGGTAGCCAATGGGTTTCTGCTGTCATCCTGCGAGGTAATGGGATGACGATGGTAACTCAGCGCCTGCAAGTGGTGAAGAAGTAGTTAGGAGTTAGTGCGCTACGCTACCGCTAGCGTACTAAAAATCTGGATGGTGCGTTACCTTGAAATTTGCTTGAGATAATCTGGACTTATATTAAAGCCTTTCACGAGTAGCGATATGTTTCTAAATGAACTGCTACCTGCTGTCAATCAACTATCACACCAAGACAAGTTAAGCCTCATCCATTTTTTGCTGCTAGCAGTAGCGAAGGAAGAGGGCTGTAATTTAGAGTCTACAGATTCTACAAATATTATAAATCCAGAAGATTTACTGCTCAAAGAACTGGCATCAACGGTCCCGGTTGTATGGTCTCCCTACGAGGCGTATGAAGCTGCCCAAACATTATCAAACCTTCTTGAGGAAGCGAGAAAAGAGGGCGATGCCTGAGGGTAAGAGATTTCCTTTCATCAAGCGAAGCAATAGCAAATATTAATAGCTGAGAAAATATGTCTGTACTTTGTCAGATTGCATTGGTTGATGATGAAAAAAATTTGTCAGTAACTTGCTAAATTGCTAAATTGTGTATTTAAATTAACACTGGACTCTTGACTTTTGACTAACTAATGACTTCCCTACAAAATCAAATCATTTTGATTACTGGTGCAAGTAGTGGTATTGGTACTGCCTGTGCAAAAATCTTTGCTGGTGCGGGTGCAAAACTGATTTTAGCGGCACGACGGTTAGAACGTTTGCAGCAGCTAGCAGATACTCTTAGTAAAGATTTTAGTACTGACATTCATTTACTAGAACTAGATGTGCGCGATCGCAATGCTGTTGAATCTGCCATCGCGACTCTACCTTCTGCCTGGTCTGACATTGACATTCTCATTAATAATGCTGGTTTGAGTCGTGGTTTAGACAAGTTGCACGAAGGCAGCTTTCAAGACTGGGAAGACATGATTGATACTAACGTTAAGGGTTTACTTTACGTCTCTCGCTATGTCGTTCCGGGAATGGTAAGTCGCGATCGCGGTCATGTGGTAAATTTAGGTTCCATCGCCGGACATCAAACCTATCCCGGTGGCAATGTCTACTGTGCTACCAAAGCTGCTGTGAGAGCAATTTCTGAAGGTTTAAAACAAGACCTATTAGGAACACAGGTACGTGTAACTTCCGTAGATCCTGGTATGGTAGAAACGGAATTTAGCGAGGTACGCTTTCACGGAAATACTGAACGCGCCAACAAAGTCTATCAGGGAGTTACACCCCTAACAGCAGATGATGTGGCTGATGTGATATTTTTCTGTGTGACGCGATCGCCCCATGTAAATATTAATGAAGTTGTGCTAATGCCTGTTGATCAAGCTAGCGCTACCCTAGTTAATCGACGAACATAATAACTAACCCATCTCATACCATTCTAAAAGAACTTACCCCTTTCAATTACTCTACTCAAGAGACATTTGGTAGAAAAAATGTAGAGACGTAGTAGTGCTACGTCTCTACAAGGGTTCTGGATAACGCATATTTAATTTAACCAAATATCTAAAGTTTTACAGTTTATGTTTCAGTTTACGTCTAGAGAGTTTGTTAAGGCTTTACCTACTCAGCTAGAGTGAAATTGATATATAAAAGAGCAATTTTCAAATGACCATTTACTTTTATAAGGTTTGGCAGCCTTATGGCTGTTTTTCTAACTTTTCTCTCCACGGAATCCACATCGAGGGTGCTTACTGGCCAACGGTTGAGCATTATTATCAAGCGCAAAAGTTTGTCGGCAGCATAGATGCGGCAATTATACCTCTCATCCATGCTGCCACCACCCCAGAAGAAGCTGCCACTTTGGGAAGATGTAGTACTCGCCAACTGCGACGAGACTGGGATTTGGTCAAAACTCAAATTATGCGAGAAGCTGTACTCAAAAAGTTTCTCACTCATACCGATATTAGAGAAGTTCTCCTGAAGACAGGTGATGAGATTTTGGTTGAAAACTCCCCAACCGATTCTTTTTGGGGCTGTGGTGCTAATAAAAGCGGTCAAAACCATCTCGGTAAAACTCTCATGAGTGTGCGTGAAGAAATTCGTAATTTACTATCTTTAACAGTAATTTACGAATGATTTAATCAAAATAGTTACATTCAACATCAAGTCAGCAATTAAACGGGGAATAATGAGAAGGAGTCAGAAGACAGAATTCAGAATTCAGAATTCCCCATGCCTGAAGTCAGGGGTAACGGTCACGGAAAGAATTTTTTCTTCACGCGCTTTTAAAATCGGGGGCTTTAAACCTCGATTCTCCATCCAGTCGCACAGAATCCATTCTGGATTCTGGCTCCTGAATTCTGAATTCTTGTTCGGTAAAATTCCCCAGTCAAAAATATTTTAAAAAAATACTAATAATTTAGTTATTGCTTTGAAGAAGTTTTAATTAATTGAATTAATGGGCAAAAATGTTAAAAAAATATTTTTAATTTAAAGAAATTATTCCAGATATAAATTAAGTAAAATTACTGGAATAGTTTAATGATTGAGAATATAAAATTAGTAAATGTCAATGATTAAAAATTTCTTAACTTTAGACTTGAGATGAGACTTGAGAAGTATTTAATGATACAGCGGTTTTATATCTCCCTAAATCCACTTTATAAGGGCTACAGGGAACAAGCAAAATATCTGTTACTTTTCAAACATCCTCTAATCCATTTCCAAAAATATTTGTAACACATGTATGCCCTTAGCAACGCATTAGTAGCAAGAATTTCTTGAAATAGGATGAAAATCAAAGCATTGTAAGTTGAAAATTCTTATCAAGGACAAATATATAAAAAATTATACTTACATCATGGTGTATAGAAGCAATGACACGTAGGGATAAACCAAACGAGTTGCAGGAAACCTTTGATCAAGAAAGTTTACTGCACCGGATGACAAAACAGATCAGGCGATCGCTCGACCTTCAAGAGATATTAACAACAACTGTTAGCGAAGTGCGTTTATTTTTGGGTGCAGATCGGGTGAAAATGTATCGCTTTGATGCTGATGGTAGTGGTGAAGTCATTGCAGAATCTATTCATGAGCAACGTCTGCCATCCTTATTGGGTCAACGCTTTCCAGCTGATGATATTCCAGAAACCGCCAGAGAGATGTTTTTGTTAGCGGGGCAACGTTCGATTGTCGATGTAGCAAATGAGAAGATCGGGCTATCGCCTCTACAGTCAAAAGAAACTGGCAAACGTCTAGAAACTAATATCTACTATCGGCAGGTAAACCAGTGTCATATTCAATACCTAAAAGCAATGGGCGTGCAGTCTTCGTTGGTAGTACCAATTTTAGATTGCGACCCACAAGAACCATTGGCAAAGCCTAAATTGTGGGGATTGTTGGTAGCTCACCACAGTGAACCGCAAAAGATTTTGAAGCGGCAACTAAAAGTATTGCAGCAAGTTGCTGACCAGGTAGCGATCGCGATCGCTCAAAGTAATCTACTCACTGAAGCCCACGCCAAGCAAAAGCGAGAAGCTACTTAATCGAGTCACCACACTATTGCATAAACTGCCGACAATCCAATTACAAGCAGCACTAGAAGAAGTTATTACTGCCTTCTGTGGAGTCGGTGGCAGGCTTTACATTGCAGAGACTCAAGAACTATACACCTGGGGCGACCAACCGACACTCTCCTACGAGTTAGATAACAGTATTATCGAACAGCATCCCATCTGGCAAAACTGGATGGCTGAGTTTCAACAAGGTAATATTTGGGCAACTACTGACCTCTATAAAGAACCATGTTTGCGAGTTTTGGCTTTAGCATTCCGTTCTACTCAAATTCGCGGACTCATGGTGATTCCGCTACATTACCGCGAAAAATTTATCGGTGTATTAAGTATTTTCCGCTCGGAATTTGAAACGGAAATCTTATGGGCGGGACGATGCGAACAAAATCGGCGACAACTGTTACCCCAGCTTTCTTTTGAAGTTTGGCGAGAGCAGAAAAGAGGGCAAGCACCTGAGTGGAAGTTGGAAGACATCTTTTTGGCACAAGCCTTATATGATCATTTCTCAATGGCAATTCAGCAGCAGCAAATGTATAAACAGGTACAATCCCTGAATGCCAATCTAGAACTGCGGGTGCAAGAGCAAACCGCTGAACTCGAAAAATCATTAATGTTTACCAAAGTCATCAAGCAAGTCACAGAGCATATTCGCCGCACATTGGACTTGCAAGCAACCCTGCAATCCATCGTTCAAGAAGTCCGTCCCTTGCTAAATTCAGACCGAGTGCTGATTTTCTACCTGAAGACTCAATCGGTGATTGTAGAAGAGATTAATGGCAATTGGCAGTCTGTTTTGGGAGTGAATGCACCACCAGAATGCTTTCCTGATGAGTATACCCGTCTATACTGTCAGGGTAGGGTACGGGCAATTAACAACCTTTCAACGGCTTCTTTAAGTGATTGTCATCGAGAGTTTTTGCAAAGTCTGCAAGTGCAAGCAAACTTAATAGTTCCGATTAATATGGGTATGGAACTATGGGGCTTACTAATTGTCCATGAGTGTGAGGCTCCCAGAAATTGGCAGGATATAGAAATTGATTTATTGCAGCAGGTGGCAGATCAGGCTGCGATCGCTATTCAACAAGCACAACTCTACGAACAAACCTCTGAAGCCGAAACTGAAGCCAGAAATCAAGCTGCTCAGTTAGAGCATACCCTACATGAACTCCAAGAAACACAGATAAGATTGATTCAGACCGAAAAAATGTCTGGCTTAGGACAGTTGGTGGCGGGTGTCGCCCACGAAATTAACAACCCCGTTAACTTTATTTACGGTAATCTGTGCCACGCCAGTGACTACACCGAACAACTGCTAGAAATTTTACGTCTCTACCAGCTACACTATCCCCATCCCCATACTGAAATTAAAGCCGCGATCGAAGCGATCGATTTTGAATTTTTGGTAGAAGACCTCCCAAAAATCATGACCTCAATGCAAGTAGGAACCGATCGCATCCGCTCAATAGTGCTATCGTTACGCAATTTTTCTCGCTTGGATGAGTCTGAAAACAAGCGTGTTGACCTGCATGAAGGTATTGACAACACCTTATTAATTTTGCAATATCGGCTGAAAGGAAATGCTGAATTACCACGCATTGAGATAATTAAAGATTATGGCGACATCCCACGGGTGGAATGCTATGCCGGCCAAATGAATCAGGTATTTATGAATATTTTCAGCAATGCCATAGATGCTCTGGAAGTAGGGAGTGGGGAGTGGCAAAATCAGGGTGACAAGGAGAATAACTCATGCCCAATTCCAACTATCCAGATTTCCACTAAAGTCTCAGCAGACAAATCTCGTCTGTTAATTCGTATTACAGACAACGGGCCCGGAATGACTGAAGACGTAAAAAAGCGAATTTTTGACCCGTTTTACACTACCAAGCCTGTGGGCAAGGGTACAGGATTGGGACTAGCAATCAGCTATCAGATTATTGTCGAAAAACATGAGGGAATAATGGAGTGTATTTCAGAACCTGGCAAAGGTACAGAGTTCTGGATTGAGATTCCCATCAAGCCTCCAGCCAAAATAGTTAATTAGCAATAGAGAGTGGGGGATCAGGACGCAGGTGAAGAATCACTATTGATTATTGACCAATGCTCAATTGTTAGTTTCAAAACTTAAAAATTGACTCAGTAATTTTTAAATTCATCCAAAAGGTCGATGATAATTTTCTTAACAATAGACTAAACAAAATATCTCTCAGTTATCCAGAGTGTGTAATATATTGAGTTTGATTAAAAATCATTTAAAAGTAAAGTTTAGTTGCAAAACAAATTCCTCCTATCCACAAATGATAATCTGATAGTTGAAGCTAAAAAACAAGCTTACTTGGCAGATATAACAGCTGCATTTGGAATGTTAGTAAGAGGTATAAGACGCTGTTTAACTTACATCTGTCTCGTCAAAATACAGCAACACCCAACGCGAAAACTGCTATTTCCTCAAAGATGGAAGATTAGGGGGCACTGTCGCTGATTTTCATTACTTGTTTACAAAAGTAATGAAAGTTATGTACATCCCTGGCTAGGATAAACAAGGAGAGGAGATAGTTCAGCGAGTAGAGGTTTGGGTGTTGTTGTGTTTAAAGAAAAGTCTAAAATAGGGTCTCCTCTGGGTGTAAGATTATACGAAGTTGAATAGCGAGAAACAGTTGAAATAGCGCCTTATGTCAATAATTGCGCTCAGAGCGTGGTATCTACAGGATTATGAACCGATTCCAGAACTGGAAAAACGTCCGCCAGACATTCGTTTAAGCAAAAAAAGCCTGCTGAAATCAGCATTGCGAGCAGACTTTTTGGAAGACAGTGACGAAGTTAAGACATCAACTTGGTTTGGGCGCTATTTGGAAGGGGAAAATATTGAATTTTATATTGAAGGTAGTGGTGGCTATTGCGTCTCTAACATTGATTTAATTAGTCATGAAATTTATTTCACCAAGCAGGCGGTGTTGGCTCAGTTAGAACCAACGATTTTTTTATCCTATCAAACTGAGTATGTTGCAGCGACGAATATTCTCAAAGAAGAACTGCGAAAAAGTTTGGACAATTTAAACTTGCGATCGCGTCTTCCCCTAACATTAGTAGAATCCTCTCGTCCTAGCGGTGCTACTTTCCGAATTAACCGCACAATCATGCGGAAAATCCGTAAAAGTTTGTTATTTATAGCTGATACCACACCTATTGCTAGTATTGATGGTAAAGAAACGCCCCAGTTAATTGCCAGTCCGAATGTCTGTATTGAGATTGGCTATGCTATCCAAAGTAAGCGGTCTGAACAGATTCTACTAGCGCAAATGCAACGCCCAGATTTTGAAGGTGAATTTCCCTTCGACTTACCGACACAGCAAATTTTGCAATTCCAAGACACTACAGAACTGAATAAAATCCTGACAGAGACGATTAAAAACCAGCTAGCACGATTCAAATTATTTTTTTGAGCAAGATAATACAAGATAATACTTACTTACCAAAAATCAAACTATAGCACTCCTAAAACATTCGTGAGTTTTTTGGAATTATTTCTTTTTATCCTTATCTAGTTTTTCTTGGATAGCTTGGCGACAAAATTCTGGTGGATCTTCTTGTGCCTTCACCTCTTCCTTCATCTTTTCAGTAGCACGAAAACTAATAGTAGGTGTCATGGGTTCCTCACCTTTTGGTTGTGCTGGTTCAAAATTCTGTGGGTTCCCTTTAGGATTAGGCATTGTTGAGAGATGTAAATAAGACTTGATACTAATGTTTGCGAGTGAATAGAGTTTTAAATCGGTGAGCATATTGTCTGGAAAACTTGTAGCTCACCGATACCACTTTTACAAGAGGTAACTCTATTTTATGTTTACGCGTTCCGAGTTAGAAATCAAAACCATCAAAGAACTCAGTGAACTATGCTTACGCTACGGCATCAAACCAACTGGGAATAAAGGGTACAAGACCTCATGGATTACATCCTTGATGGTATTCCCTCAAATGGCGTTATCCCAGTTTGAGGCAGGTAAAGGATTAAAACCTCCTACTTTTGCTTTCATGCAAGCACTGAGTAACGCTATAGATGAGATGAATGCTCCTACAGATGAGCAAGCTGCACTGATCAAAATTACGATGGAAGGGAGAATCATGAATTACCCAGATAGGTACACTCAAGAAAAACTGCTAGCTTTGCATAAAGCAAAAATGTATCTAGAGTTAGCACTTGGATTATTGAGTAAATAAGTTAATTCTTTAATCAGTACTGCAAGACCCTTTAAAGGGTCTTTTTTGTGAATGGATTAATAAGTATAATTTAATACTTATTAACTGTATTTAAATACTGGAATTAGTGTATTTGAGCATTAGATGAGCATTTTAGAGAAAGTAAAGGCTGAAAGTATTGTTATTGCTTTAATTAAAATAAACGAACAGGTTTATTTTGCAGCTTGGAACTAATTGAGCTTAACCGATCGACCACAGAAATCATGTATTTGTAATCTGGTACTTGTCCATTGGGTACGTATCCCACTTCTTGAGCTAAACCAGAAGGTGAATCACTCATCACTTTGCGGATAAACTCTTGACGGTTACGTTCTACATTCGGCCCAATCAAGACCACGCCTAATGGTACATAGTGAGGGTCTTTAAATAATATGCGAAATTCAGTTGGGGCCAACTGTGAACTGTAGAGACTTAATTCCGCCTCCGAAACGGCACAGGCGATCGCTTTTCCTTGAGCCACTAATTCTAGCGCGGCTTTGGGTGTGGGTGCAAATAGTATGTCAGCTAGTGTTGTACCATAAAGATTGTAAAGAGGAAAATAATATCCTGTTGCTGAACCTAGCTGTCCTAAAGCCACTGTTTTACCTTGTAGCTGTTTCAGATCGGTTATCGGATTATCTTTGCGAACAACAAAGATGGAACGCAAATTACTAATACCTATTAAAGGAAATAGAGGAACATATTGGTAGCGTGCGATCGCAATAGCCGCTAAACCAGGTGGAGCAAATACCAATGACCAAGCACGAGCATTAAGACGCTCAACCGCTCTATTTTCATTAAAAACAGGCTCTAGCTGAATATATGAGTTCGTTTTTTCGCCTAAGTAACTATTAAATTTAGCATATTGATTAATAATCTGTTCGCCTCCACCATAGTTGATCGCACCAATAGTTAACGTGCCCTCAAACTCCTTTCGTGGTTGGCAGGCAGCAAATGTCAAACCTAGCAGATTAAACAGAAAGAAACGACGGGGAAATCGCAAAAACATTACTAATTATGGTTAAGAAAGTAACTTGGCTTTCAGGACTAATTTAGATAAGTTTGACTGCTGCCTAAGTAGGTTATATTACAGCAAAAAATTAATATTTATTTAAATATTGTTGAGATGCTTTCTAACAGGTATAAATAAATATTAGACAAACTCAGATACCGCCTTCCTTAGTTAGGTTATGTTGAACAACATTACGTTAAAAAACTTAAAACTAGGTGCTAAATTTAACTTACTTTTAATATTAGTTTTCATAGTCGGTATTTTAGGAAGTGGCGTTGCCTTATCCAGTGTACTTCAAGGGAGAGCGCAAAATGAAGTAGCTTCTCAAGCACAGATTCTCATCCAAATGGTGAACGCAGTTAGAGACTATACACAAAATCGTATAGATCCCCTATTAGAACCTAGACTAGATACTAACCCAACGTTCATGCCTGAAGTAGTACCAACTTTTTCCTCCAAAGAGGTTTTTGAGAATTTTCGTAAAAAGCCTGAATATAAAAACTTTTTTCATAAGGATGCAACACTTAATCCAACCAATTTAGCGGATAAAGCTGATAATTTTGAAGCTCCACTTGTAGAGCGTTTTCGCAACGACTCCAAAATTCAAGAAATTACAGGGTTTCGTAACTTGTCAGAAGGCGAAGTATTTTACATCGCGCAACCACTAAAGATTACACAAGCGAAATGCTTGCGATGTCATTCTACACCAGATCAAGCTCCTAAAAGTCAGTTGGCAACTTATGGCTCGGAAAATGGTTTTGGCTGGCAACTCAATCAGATTGTTTCTGCCCAAATAATCTCTGTTCCTTCTCAAGATATTTTTGCCAATGCTAAACGGACTTGGACATTGATAATGGGACTTTTAATTACGATCTTTGCAATCGTAGTTTTCTTAATTAACTTCTTAATTAAAAAATATGTGATTCAGCGGATTAGAAAAATAGAAAAAATAGCTCAAAAAGTTAGTGTTGGTGATATGAGCGCTGATTTTGAAGAAAGCTCTAATGATGAAATTGGCGGGTTAGCAGAAGCATTTAATCGGATGAAAGCCAGCTTAAAAATAGCTTTGGAGATGCTGAATAATCAAAGCTGACACTATTTTATATTTGGGATTAAGTTAATTAGACCTAATCCTGTAAGTCGGAAATTCAAGAAAGTAAGCGTTGCTGAAATTGTAAAGCTTTTTGAGGTTCAGGAATTTGTGATGCTAAAATTTTCACAAATTCTGCACGAGAAATTTGTCCAGAAGATTTAAGAGTTTTTTGAACTATAAACTTAGCTATTGGGCCAATTAAATTAGCCAACTCACGTTCGCATTCTATCAAAAACTTGTCGCTGATAATTTGAGATTCTTGGTTCAGTAAATTATTTGAGTTAATATCAGAGCGATCGGATTTAACAATAAGTTCTTGTAGTAAAGTAGGTTTCTCTAGTAAAAACATTGTTTTCTTCTTAAAATCAATTTGTTGATTGTCTCGAAGATGAAATGCTAATTGACTAATTAATTCTTCAAAATTGGACGCTGATGCCGCAACTTGTCGTAGTAATCTTGAGGCAACGGGGCCGACAAATTCTAAAAGAATCGTTTCTAAGCGGTTGTAATTTTCCCCAGACAGGATAGAAGTAGACGGATACCCAATTGAGTTTTGTTGAGAAAGGAAAGCTTGAGGCGGTTGTGTAAAAGATGGTGGTTGAATTGATTGCGTTTCTACTCTAGTATTGAAATACTTAAGTACCCCTAAAACTTCAGCCGCAGACTGATAGCGCTGTTTAAAGTGATGTAGTACCATCTTAGATAGCACAGATGCCAACTCAGAACTGACGTTAGCTTGATGCTGCCAAGAAATTTCTCCTGTATCTGGGTCTTCCTCAAAGTTTATAGGATGTAACCCTGTCAGTGATTGTATACCAATAATGCCCAAGGAATAAATATCGCTGTTGGGGCGGGGCTTACCTTGCGCCTGTTCTGTAGACATATATCCGGGAGTACCAATAATAATAGTAGCTCCCGTGTGCCCTGAAATTGTAAGCAGTTGAGTTTGGACTTGTTTAACTGCACCAAAGTCAATCAGTACTAACTTACCGTCTTGTTGCCGCCTGATTATATTATCTGGCTTGATATCTCGATGGATAACATTGTGGCTGTGAATAAATTGTAGAATACCCAAAATCTGTTGGAGCAGTTGAATTACTCGATCTTCTGTCCAACGTTGATTGGGGAATAGTTCCGCCTTCAGAGTCTGCCCTTCTATAAACTCTTGCACCAAGAAGAACTCTTGATTGTCTTCAAAATAGGCTAAAAGCCGAGGAATCTGGTCATGGTTGCCCAGTTGTTCTAGTGTTTCTGCCTCACTGGTAAATAGCCGTCTGGCAGTTTCGAGAAATTCAGGGGTACGAGTTACGGGCTTAAGGTGTTTGACAACGCATTTCGGGAAACCTGGCCGATGAGTATCTTGGGCTATGTAGGTTTGACCGAATCCACCACCACCTAATATCTGGAGGACTTGGTAACGTCCATCTAATAATTGTCCTAACATTGTGTCACAAGCCTTAAGTCCTGAAATTAATCTTGACACAACTACCAGCTTTGGCAAGGTTTGTTGAGACAGAAAGTAGGTAGGTAGTGCTGAAATTTTAAGGCTTTTTGAGAATTCTACTACCAGTTTATAACTCTTTAGACTTCAGATCGGCTTGCAGCCATATTATTGTTGAAGCTTTAATTCCTCAGAAATCGGCAGTATCTCAACTTTTGAATTAGTTGTTGATTGAGAGACTACGCTAACTTCTCCTAGTGGAGTTTTATTTACAAAGTAGGTGATTCCTCGAAAGCTCAATTTATCAGCTATTGGTAGAGGAACTTTAGCCGATTTGGAATTTGGATCGACACGATAGTTAACACCACGGTACATCAGATTATAAGCTGGTCCAATTTGAGTAACTGGTCGAAATGGCTGTTCTGTTTTTTTGCTGCCAACTTTGTTTGGGTCGCATTCGCAGCTCAGACCACGATAGTAAAGTTTCATAATTTTTGCCTCCTGAATAACTGTTTTTCAACAATGCCAATGATTTATCAGAAGTTGATTAGAGAGTTATGCAAGAGCTAATGTAAACTTACACTTTTTAAGGAACTGCTTAAAGGATTAGGCGTCTAGAGTGAAGAGTCATTGGCCAAACAGAGCATGGAGAAGAGATGAGGGAGACAAGGAAGAGGGGGGAGATAAGGGAGAGATTTATTCAATAATTCCCCCTTATCCCCCTGCTCCTCTGCTACCCTGCTACCCTGCTCCTCTGCTGGCAACCTCCCGTATGCTTACCCTTTTCATTCGGGGGTTACGTGGTTAACAATAGGTTGAATGTTTTTTTAAATGATTCAACTTTATGGCTAGAACTGCAAATGAATATGCCGTATATCTCCTACTGGAAAGCGGCCACCGAGAAGAAGTACGTTTTCCTACTATTCAAGAGTTTCAGAAATGGTATAGCGGCGAACTTGTGCCAAAATCTGCTTCTAATGACTTCATTAGCGTTCCGATCAAAAATATTCAAGGGGAATATATGGTAGTACGCCCTTCTCGGATCGTCGCAATCCGGGTAGAACCTATTTTTAGTTCCAGTGTTGAAAGATTCAACTAAATGATGAGAAAAACCCTTGCTTTGCTTTCCTTGAGTTTAGGAATTGCCCTTGTAAATCCTCTCTGGTCGGCTGTTGCTCAGGTTCCTAACTTACTGCCGTTGCCAATACCGACTGCTCCCGATCTTCCACCTCTGCCAGTACCAATTACTCCTGAGGTAACGCCACCGCTAAAACCAATCGCTATCGGAACTGATTGTACGCTCCGGCCGACTTGCTTGGGTTGGGATGAGCAAATTTGGGGTCAAAGAGGTCAAATAGGCGATCGCAAAGCGTTGTTAGCTTCTATTGACAACAGTCTGCTTTACCTCACAAAGGGTGATGCGATCGCAGCATATCAAAATTATCCAGTTCGGGAAATTACCCTTGATCGCGTCCGTCGGAGTTTGCTACGTTTCCGCCAACTGGTTGTCAGTTCTAACTCAGCAGCGCAACTACAAGCTGCTGTCAGTCGTGAGTTTGTCTTCTACCAATCTGTGGGCAACGATGGCAAGGGTACTGTTAAGTTCACTGCTTACTACGAACCTGTTTACACCGCTAGCCGTATCAGAACTGCAATTTATAAGTATCCTCTTTATCGGCTACCACCTGATTTCAGCCAATGGCCTAAACCCCACCCAAAACGAATTGATTTGGAAGGGAAGGATGGTTTAAAAGGGAATAAGAGCAAGCTACGGGGTTTAGAATTGCTTTGGTTTCGCGATCGCCTAGAGGCATACATGGTACATATCCAAGGTTCTGCCCAAATTAAATTAACCAATGGCAAAACAACATCAATTGGCTATGCCGGTGGAACTGATTACCCTTGGACTAGTATCGGTAAAGAACTGGCAAAAGATGGCAAACTTCCACTAAATGGATTGACAATGCCACGGATGACTGCTTTCTTCCGGCAAAAACCCCAGGAGTTGAGCAATTATCTACCGCGCTGGAAACGATTTATTTTCTTCCAAGAAACTGGTGGTACCGGAGCTACTGGTAGTATTCATGTACCAGTAACAGCAGAACGTTCCATTGCTACAGATAAGTCTCTCATGCCACCGGGAGCGTTAGCACTGATTTACAATTCATTTCCCTATCCTGCCAGTGGTGGCAAACTAGAGAGGCGTACTGTCAGCCGCTTTGTACTTGACCAAGATACAGGAAGCGCCATTAAAGGCCCGGGCCGGGTGGATTATTTCATGGGATCTGGTAAACTAGCAGGCGATCGCGCCGGTGTCACAGGCGGTAATGGCTCACTATATTATTTACTGCTCAAAGAATAGATATTGGGCATTGGGCATTGGGCATTGGGCATTGGGCATGGAGAAGAGATGAGGGAGACAAGAAGGAGGGGGGAGATAAGGGAGAGATTTATTCAATAATTCCCCCTTGTCCCCCTTATCCCCCTCATCTCCCCCTACTCCCCTGCCCCCCTAGCTCCCTCATCCCCATTGCCCACTCCCCACTCCTCAACTAATACGGCGGATAAGCAAAATCATCCTCATCAGCATAAACGTAAGAGTTGGAAACTCCTGCCATTGCCAATTTAGGGATTTCTGATTTTACAGGTTCCTTGCCAAAATCTTTGTATTCTTCAAAAGTCTTACAAATCATTGCAGACTCAAGAGCATCGGAAGCAATTAAATATTGTGTTAAAGTCCCTACAGTAGGATGTTTATAGTCCACAGTTGAAGCTACCAAAACTGTATTTGGTTCAATGCCTCTTTCTTCACACTCAATGATGGGACAAAAAATCCCGTGAGCATGGAACAATGGCCCTTTTGGTGTCAAAGGTTGCTTGCGATAAACAGCATAAGCTTTTTCTAGTTCAGCAACGAATCCACTAACTACTTTACCTTGTTGATATTCGCAGTAGGTTTTGCTGAAACTCGCTCCGGCAGCACCATTAAGTGTTAGTTGTAGTGGTAATTCATGTAAAAACTTTTTATTCTCTCCCACTATAAAAATTAGATAGCGAGTAAAGGTTTTAAATTTAAGTTTGTCGGCTAAAAAAGCATCATAATTCTCTTTGAGCGTACCCAGTTTTAGACCACTTTCCCGATCTTTGACAGACAATGGTCCCCGACGCACTATAACCACGCGTGGAGTAGTGGTAATAAAGACCGTTTCGACTCCAGAGGTAAATTCATGCTCTATTTGTTGCCAATTATCATCTGGCACAAAGCCGACAGCGTTGGCATTATCCAGCTTAATTGCCAAACCGTGGGATTGCATACCATCTGTGCCATATCGAGGATTAATCATCTGACACCAGGGAAGGACTTGAGAAGGCGGTGCATTAAATTTATCGTCTTCAAAGTCGAAATTAGCAGATGCTTTCATCGTTTTAGGCTATCAAAGTGTTTTATTGAACAAGTTTATCGCCAAGGCGCTGAGGAAAGGAGAGCCAGTTATGTACCCAAGCGTATTGATATTATATATTCTTCACCTATTTCCGCAAGGAGGCTCGAACTGTTTGTGTTGTACTTTGCTTGCCAGACAGTTCAGGGCTACTAAAAGCCTACACTGTACGCAAAGCGTACAGTGTAGGTAGTTTACGACTAGTCAACACTAAGCAGCTTTGGTGAGTTACTTCTCCTACTCGTCTTAAAAGCTCACCATATTCCTCATATCCTTCTCGATCAAGTCCAGCGCGGCTACCACTGCAAAGAATTGATTCTGCATTATCCAGGATCGCTAAACAGCGATAATTTTGTAAATAATAAAGTAGTCGCGATACCCGATCGCTAAAGCTTGCTGGTAAGTTACTTTCTGTTTCCTGTTTGTCAGATAGAAATTGGATTAAGTTACCTAAAATAATTTTAACAGG
Source organism: Nostoc sp. LPT (assembly GCF_017115165.1). GTDB lineage: Bacteria > Cyanobacteriota > Cyanobacteriia > Cyanobacteriales > Nostocaceae > Nostoc. Next base: position 19,550 of record NZ_JABXKF010000036.1, read on the forward strand.
CGGTTCTTCTCGTAGCGATCGCCAGATCACATACTCAAAGTTGTCCTGAATTTTTTGAGCAAACTTTACAGACAGTGCTGTTTTTCCAATGCCTCCTATTCCCAATAGTGCAACCAATTGGCAGTGCTCATTGAGAATCCATTGCTCTAGTGTAATAAGTTCTTCTATACGCCCATAAAAAACTGAGTTAAAGATAGCCTCTCCGCAATCTAGACGATTATTTGAGCTTGAATAGTCACTTTTATCTTTTTTTCAGTTAAAAACTGAAAAAAGCTTTACTGATTTACTAATATCTGATTCGTAAAGAAAATCTTAAGGATACCCAATTATTGCTGGGTATGACTTTCAAAGAATCAACGCTCTTATGGCTCAAATTCCTGAAACCCTGACGAGACAAAGACTTTACTCTAGTTTCCAAATTAGCTCTAACTTGTCTATAAATGATACAGCATTTCCGGCTATTATGAGGTACAGTAACAGCAATTAGCAAACCAGTTTCTTAAATGTTGAGGATTTATTAAGTCAAGTGCAACTGAAATTATTTGATCTACCATTTCTGTTGTGGTCGGTGAAAACATCCGTAAGAAGGACTTAAGTTGTGACCACCATAACTCAATTGGGTTAAAATCTGGTGAGTATGGTGATAAACATATAACTGAAGCACCGACAGCTTCAATCATTGGCACAATTGAATCGAGTTTATGCGCGGATAAATTATCCATCACTACCACTGCTCCTGACCATAACTCTGGCACTAAAAACTTCTCAATAAATACTTCAAAAGCTTTGCTATCCATTGAATTATTCATTGTCATTAATGCCACTACTTTTTTAATACTAATTGCTCCAATTACTGTAACTTTTGATCCACGATAGAAGGGGTTAAGAGAGTAAGCTCTTGTTCCCATTTCTGAACGGGCATGAGTCCTTGTTAAACCAAGTAGAACGCCAGTTTCGTCCAAAAAGACTAAATTTTCTGGTTCTATATGTTTGACCTTTTCCCAAAAATCTAATCTTAAATTCAGGACTCTCTCCGTCCCTGCTTGGGTACTCCGTTTTGTTTTTTTTTCCGATTTAATCCTAATTTCTGTAAGGCACGACACATTGGACTTCGACCTACGAAATTGCCAGTTTTGTCTGCAAATAATTCACATAACTCTATCAATGTTGCATCTGGATGTGCTTCAACTAATTCCCTTAACTCTATGTCAGCATTTTTCAGATGACTAAATTGTGGTTTTCCTCGCGGCTTAGACTGTAAATTCCCTTCAACTTTTTGTTGTTTTACAAGCTTTTGGACTAAACTCTTTGAAACGGAAAATATGTTAGCTACTTTCCTGATTGAGATGTTTTTCTGAAGATGTGCTGCAACTATTTTTTCTCGAATATCGACAGAGTATGACTTCATTTAAAAGTATTTATATTTTAATTTAGTGTACCTTATAACAGACGGAAGTGCTGTAAAGGAAGAATCAAGATTTGGTACTCTATAGTTTAACTTTTAATTCTTTTTAGCTTAGGCACAAGTCTCATACCCTCCCGTTCGCTGCACGTAGCAAGCATAGAAGAAGGTGACGCACAAAGTTGCCAGTGTCTACAACGAGAACAAGCGAATGGTACAGCAGAATAAGCAAATTTAAATGCACTTGGCAAAAAAGATAAATTATAGAATTATCCTTGTCTTTTCAATGTTTATTCATCATTGAAGATGCAAGTTTAGAGCTACATTATTACTCTATTAACAAAAAATATCTCTGGCATCTAATTAATTATATATTTTCCCAGTTTTACAGCTTTTCAATTAAACTATAAAACTGCTTTCCTCACTTCGATAACTCAATGAATGTTGGCAGAATACCTATTTATATAATTTTGATTATATTCATAATTGAAGCTTAATTGCAATGAATTTAAAATTAACAATCTTGAAGAAAGCCTTAACCTAAATTTGTACTAACTTTAACTCAATCTTTGCTTAGGCTGTATGCCTTAGTAAGAAAATTGTGTAGTAACTATAGTAAAGTACTGTATTTCCATCGGGTTTTAGACGTATTACTACCATTAACTCAGAGCTAAAAGTCAAATTGGAGGTTTTTAGGAGTTGCTGTTTACTGCATTAAGGATCAAAAATTCATAAAACTGCAACTGACCTAATTACATATACTCTGAGCTAAATTACCTGGAGCGTAGACACATGAGACGCACAAATGGCTGCTTGAATAGCGGAAAACTAGGTGTCTACGCCCACAGCATAACATTTGCATATTTTCTGTGGAGTTTTTTTAACTATTCTTGAGGAGTACAAATGCTTGAGGCTATCGCTGTTGCTTGGTTATTACTGTTTTTTGGCGATTTTCTATCTACATTTTTTTACCACATACCCGAGCACGTTTTTGGTAGCCTTCATTTAAAAACGCACCACTCCTGGAAAAAGGACTTCCGCCACTATGCTATTTTGACTTTTAATCCCCAGGTTCTTTTAGATGGTATCTTTGGAGCTTTACCTTATGTACTTATAGCAGTAGTCTTGTGGTTTTTCTCTCCCATTGGCGTTATCTCTGGATTAGTGCTTGGTCAGTTTCATGTATGGTGGAGACATATAAGTGTACTGGGTTGGCAAACTCCAAAGCCTGTAAATATCTTATGTCAAATTCTATTTATTACCACTCCTGAGAGACACTGGTTACATCATCACAAAACTAATTTAGGTTTCGGCGATATTTTCACCTTCTTTGAACAACCTGCACAAATTTGGTTGCGCTGGCTGCGATTACTCAGACTTCGTTTTCGTGACTCTCGGATCTAATTAAAACTAGCGCTTACGTAAATACTTTTTAAAATTACCAAAATCAGCTGCGATCGCAGCTGATTTTGGTACACTCAAGGCGATTATTCTACTCTTAGAAATGCGTTCACCTATATACTCAAAAGCTAATTCCCAATTTATGAGTAGTAGCAACAAGAGACATTAATTTACCATAGATTTGAATCTATACTTTTATCTAATTAATAAATTTTTGTTTATAGTTCTAGAACTTATCAAACAAGAAGCGAGTTATAAGAACGGAAGAATGCCTCTGGTAAAGAGTTTAAAGGTATTTGCTACCGCTCGACTTCGCTGTTATATCGCTAAGGTTTTTGGGAAAACTAGTCTTAATTAGTAAATTATTATATCCCTAGATTTTTATGACAATTCCTCTCTTTTTAAGAGATGCTAGGCCTAGCTTGCTTATGCAAAGGGGTGAAGGTGGCAGGAGGTTGCAATACAGTATAGGTTTCTCTTTGAGACACTACTCCAACGAACCAACACTGATTGTGATAAATTTGCAACCTGCTCTAGATGAGGTGTTTCATGCCCGCAGTTAGCCTCAGAAAGATGCTCAACAAAAAAGAGTTGCCATCTCTTATTCATAACTTAGTCTACCAGTTCAACATCGCGATTGATGTTGAACTGGTAGACGGCACGAAACTGATTAGCATTGGGGAGCAAACTGTAGAAAATCGTTATCCAATCGAGGTCTCAGGAGAAATCATCGGTTGGGTTGTAGGGGAAGAACAGGCAACTATACTTGCAAATTTGCTCTCATTTCTGGCAAAGCAGGAAGCTGAGAAGAAAGTACTCGCCAAAGAATTGCTGGAGCGATATCAGGAAATTGATTTGTTTGACGATATCTCGACTCAACTGACAACAAGTTTAGATACGCGACAGATTGCCCAACTTGTGCTTCAAGAATTGAGTCAATTAATTGAATCATCTGCGGGGATGATTCTGCTTTTGAGTCCAGATGCAACTGCATTTGAAATCATTGCCGAATTTGGAGTGTTTTTTGACCATAATCAGCCGGAACCCGGTAAGGGAATTATCGGCAACATTGTGCAATCCAACCGAGCAGAACTCGTCAATGATGTGCAAGCTGATCCGCGATTAGAGGGACAAAAAAACGTTAATGCCATGATTTGTGTGCCGTTACGAGCCAAAGAGCGGGTACTGGGAGCGATCGCTATTGGAACGGCCAAAACTGACTCATACAAGGCTGAACACCTGAAACTGGTGAGTATCTTTGCCTCTCAAACAGCGATCGCCATTGATAAAGCTGTGCTTTACGAACAAAGCACTCAAGCAGCCCTCCAAGCGAAAGCCCAAACACAGAAGCTTCAGCAAGCTCTCCATGAGTTGCAATTAGCCCAAACTCAATTAATCCAAAGCGAAAAAATGTCCAGTCTCGGACAACTTATTGCCGGAGTTGCCCATGAAATCAACAACCCGGTTAACTTTATTTGCGGCAATTTAAAGTATGTTGCCGAATACGCCCAAGACTTGTTACATCTGTTGGAAAAGTATCAGAAATTTCTACCTGTTGCTCCTCCAGAACTGGAATCAGAGTTGGACAATATAGACCTGGAATTTATCATGCAGGATTTCCCCAAACTGCTAGATTCGATGAAACTGGGCACAGGTCGCATCGTCGAAATTGTCCAATCCCTGAAAAACTTCTCCCGCCATGATGAAGCTGAAATGAAAGCCGTGAACATCCACGATGGCATCGACGGAACGCTAATGATTCTTCATCATCGCCTGAAAGCAGATGTTCATCGTCCGGCAATTGAAATCGTTAAAGACTATGCAAAACTTCCCCTGATTGAATGCTATCCCGGACAGTTGAATCAGGTGTTTATGAACATCCTGGCAAATGCTATTGATGCTTTGGAAGAAAGCATAGAAAATTGGGTAGTCAAAAATAATCCCCAATCCCCAACCCCCATTACCCCTTATCCCCAAAGGGGGCCCCACCATCCCCAAATCACTATTCGTACCAAAGTCCTAGACCAACAGTGGGTTGTAATTCGCATCGCTGACAACGGCCCAGGCATGAAGGAGGAGATAATTCGCCGCATTTACGATCCCTTCTTCACCACGAAAGATGTTGGGAAGGGAACCGGCTTAGGCATGGCAATCAGCTACCAAATTGTTGTAGACAAACATCGGGGAATGCTTAAGTGTCGTTCTCAACCCGGTGAAGGAACAGAATTCTGGATTCAGATTCCATTAAATTGTGGATTGGTGGATGCGACTGAAGAACAGAATAGTACCTCTGCCTCGCCAAGCACAACAGAATTATCCCATACTCCCGATACCGATGGCTTTATTCCATCAACAACTCCAATGCTCAAACCAACGGATTTGCTGATTCGCCATACTCAACTGATCCAGCGACTTTCACAGCACAATCCAGATGTGGAAGGTGCATCACCCGATCAAATTTACCAGATGTTCCAACGCCACCCAATTTCGTTAAGGCTTTACGCCACTTTGTTGTCTTGGTTCTGTTGTTCTAACCCTACCCAAATACGCCACTAAAGAAACCTTAACCATGTTTAAGCAACTTGATGAATACAACAGTCAGCTATTTGAACAATGTCCTGTTGGGCTAGTACTATGCCGAACAGATGGGACGCTAATTAACATCAACCCCGCCTATGCTGGCATTTTGGGGCGTACTGTTTCAGAAACCCTGAATCTCAGCTACTGGCAAATTACTCCAAAAAACTATGCCGCCGAGCAAGCCCTGCTAGAGAACCTAAAACAGACTGGTCGCTACGGGCCCGATGAGAAGGAGTTCATCCACAAAGACGGGCATCTAGTTCCGGTCAGGGTCTCTGGACTGATGATTGAGAAAGATGGAGAGCAACTGATCTGGTCAAGTGTGGAAGACATTAGCGACCTCAGGCGTGCCCAGCAGGAACGTCAACACTCCGAAAAAATTTTGAAAAAGAGCGAAGCACGATACCGCTCTCTGGTCAAAACTAACACGCAAATTATCTGGGTCAGCACACCAGAAGGAATTTGCTTTGAATTGACAGACTGGATCGCCTACACAGGTCAAAGTTTAGCTGAAGCGGAAAATGGGGGCTGGATTGATGCTGTACATCCCGATGATCGTGGCTATACCGGAGAAGCCTGGGGTGTTGCCGTAGCAAACCTGAGCATGTATCAAATTGAATACCGAATTCGTGGCAAGGATGGTAATTATCGCTACTTTTGGGTCTGGGGTGCCCCCGTCATCGAAGATGATGGTAGCGTTCGGGAATGGATTGGCACCTGCACCGATATTCACGATCGCAAGCTGGCAGAAGCCGAAAATCAGCGTCTTGAAGAACGATATCGCTCGTTAGTAACTGCTACTTCACAGATCGTCTGGGGAGCTACCCCGGAAGGACTGGGAATAAGTAGTGAAATGCTCACCTGGATAGCCTATACGGGGCAGAGCGAAGCTGAAGTTGAGGGTTGGGGCTGGATTGATCCAATTCATCCCGATGACCGCGCCAGATCGACAGAAGTTTGGAATGCTGCTGTGGCGAACCGAGGTATCTACCAAACCGAATATCGGCTGCGTGGCAAGGATGGTACATACCGCTACTTCTCTGTCTGTGGTGCCCCCGTCCTAGAAGAAGACGGCAGTATTCGGGAATGGATTGGCACCTGTACTGATATTCACGATCGCAAGCAGGCAGAAGCTGAAAATCAACGCTTATTAGATATGTTGAATCATTCCAGCGATGCCATCATCGTCCGCGACATGAGCGACAAAATCTCTCACTGGAATCAGGGTGCCGAAAGACTCTACGGTTGGACGCGTGAAGAAGTGAAAGGCCAATGCATTCAAGCTTTTATCAAAAAAACCTTTCCAAAACCAAAGGAAGAAATTGTAGCAGAGTTATTAGAGCAAGGAAATTGGGAAGGAGAAGTGGAACACCTCACCCATGATGGCAGACTGATTACCGTCCAGAGTCGATGGACTTTGCAACGAGACATCTCTGGTCAGCCCTGCGCGGTGCTGGAAATCAATACCGACATCACTGCTCGCAAACAAGCAGAAATCGCTCTGCGGCAACTGAATCAAGAACTGGAAGCCAGAGTTGCAGAGCGGACGGCTGCCCTGCAAAATACCCTAGCAGAAGCACAGGGATTAAATGCCATTTTAGATAACTTAGCAGATGGTTTGTTAGTGGCAGACACCGCAGGACAAATTACCCACTTCAATCCTGCCTTTTTAGCCATGTATGGATTGACAGCTACCGCCCTCAATGGTCACTATCGAGAATTGCCGATATCTGGTTTAGCAGACCTGGTTGCACGAACTCAGTCCCATCCCCAAGAGGTGTTCTCTGCCGAAGTTGCACTGACGAAGGAACGCATTGGTCAAGCAGTAGCAACCGCCATTTTCAAAAAGACAGCAGACCCAGAACCCGCTGCTTGCTTCGGTTCAGCACTGCTGATTCGAGATGTGACGGCAGAAAAGGAAATCGACCAGATGAAGACGGACTTCATCTCAACAGTTTCCCACGAGTTGCGGACGCCACTTACTTCTGTCCTCGGTTTTGCGTCGATCATTCAAGAAAAGCTGGAAACCGATGTGTTCCCAATGATTTCTACCGAAGACCGCAAGCTTCAGAAAACGATTAAGCGGGTGGCTGACAATCTCAATATTATTGTGTCGGAAGCAGAACGGCTTACGTCTTTGATTAACGATGTCCTGGACATCGCCAAGATGGAAGCAGGTAAGGTGGAATGGCAGATGCAGCCGATTGATGCCAGCGAATTACTGGATTGGGCAACCAATTCTACCGCCGGGTTATTTGAAACCAATGGCTTGCAGTTGGTCAGCGAGATTGAACCTGGACTGCCTCAGATAGTAGGCGATCGCAATCGTTTGCTGCAAGTTTTAATCAACCTGATTTCCAATGCCGTTAAATTTACCGAATCTGGTTGTGTCACCTGCCGCGTCAAACAAGAAAACGACGGTGTTTGCATCAGCGTCATTGATACAGGCATTGGGATTGCGCCTGAAGACCAGCCGAAAGTATTCGAGAAATTCCGCCAAGTTGGCGACACCCTCACCGACAAACCCAAAGGCACAGGGTTAGGACTGCCCATCTGTAAACAAATCGTCGATCATCACGGCGGTAAAATCTGGGTTGAGAGTGAACCAGGTAAAGGCAGCATATTCTCGTTTATTATTCCCACCTACGCCAGCGATCAAAAAAATACTGCTAATCTGAATTTGGATACGCTAGTCAAACAACTTAAAGAACACGTCATCACCAAAAATGCTGTGCCCAACCAAAACCGTAAAACTATTTTGGTTGTAGATGATGACGCTAACATTCGGGAACTGCTCCGTCAACAACTGGAAAACGAAAGCTACAATGTTTGCGAAGCAAAGGACGGCATGGATGCGATTCATCAAATCAAAATATCCCGCCCCGATCTGATCCTCTTGGACCTGATGATGCCCCAAATCAACGGTTTCGATGTGGCAGCCGTTCTCAAAAACGATCCTCAAACCGCAGATATTCCGATTATTATTCTGTCAATTATTGAAAACAAAGAACGGGGCTATCATATTGGCATTGATCGTTATCTCACCAAGCCCATTGACACAGAAAAACTCCTCAACGAAATTGGCTCACTGCTTTACCAAGGCACTTCTAGTAAAAAGGTATTGGTTGTAGATAAAAATGCATCAGCCTTAAAAACCCTATCAGATGTACTGCAAACTCAGGGATACAGCGTGATTGAAGCTTCCGATCCCCAAGAATGCATTTATAAAGCCCTGTCAGCCAAACCTGACATGATCATCATCGATTCTATCTTCTCTCAAGAAGCCGATTTGGTGAAAACCCTACGCTTTGAGAAGGAGTTGCAAAATGTATTTTTTATTATGCTGTCTGAACAATAATTGCTAGGGAGTGGGGATTGGGGACTAGGGACTGGGTACTGGCAACTAAGAACAAATTTTCCTAATCCCTAATTCCTAATCCCCTGTCCCTAATCCCTAATCCCCAATCCCCAATCCCCAATCCCTATGACCCAGAAAATTCTAATTGTTGACGATGAACCTAATATCTTAATTTTGATGGAACAAGCCTTAGAAGCATTAGAAGATGAGGGTGTTGAACTTCTAACTGCTAGAAATGGAGAAGAAGCTCTCGAAACCATCAAAACTGAAAAACCAAACCTAGTTTTTCTTGATGTGATGATGCCGAAAATGAATGGTCTGCAAGTCTGCCATATTGTAAAAAACGACTTGCAAATGACTGATATCTACATTGTAATATTGACAGCTAAGGGACAGGAATTTGATAAACAAAAAGGAATTGAGGTTGGTGCAGACTTATATCTAACTAAACCATTTCGCCCCAAAGAAGTACTTGAAAAATCAATGCAGGTGTTGGGCTTTTGAGGGAAGTTATGAAGGCTTTTCATCTGCGCTCGCAGCTTTTTAGTTGGCTCAAATTCAGAATTATAGGACAAGAGGAGGGGAGAGACAAGCTAAATCATTCCCCTATCCCTTGATTATCTCCCTTGACACTAGGTCTTCCCTGCAATTAATACAACTCTAAAATTTCTAATTTTGGTGAGAGTGGAAAGCCAAATTTTTCATGATAATGAGGAAACTTAAGTAAGAATAGGCATAAAGGTTTATTTCGATAAAAAGCTTTTAGCTTAAACATACGAACTTCAAAACCTTCCTTTTCTGCTTCTTGTGATTCAGAAAAGCTGCCAGGAAAAATTTCATCGAAATGAATTTCAAATTTCCTGGCGGTTTCCAAAAAAGGCTTACCAATCAATCTAGCAGCATTGTCATAGGCAGGGTTAGGTATTACCTTCCTATACTGGCTTTCGTCGAATCCAGCCCTGAAAATAAATTCAAAAAATCCGCTAAATATCTTGACGTTTTCACTTGTATTAAAATTTTGCCAACCTTCAGCTAAACTATCTTGGAGTTCTTGACAAGAATTAATTATAAATTGAATTTTTACATAATTAATTTCAACAGCATTTATTTCCATTTTTACCTTTTTTTTTAAAGGGTGATTTACTTACAAAAAATTTGCTTAAATTCAATATTTTGAAAGTCAATAAATCAAAACGCTTTTGCAATCTCAAACCAAAAGATTCAAGAGCGTTGAGCCAAACAAAAATATAGGATTTTTTAAATCCCTCTTTTCCAGCGCGTTATAGTAATGAAGTACCATAAACGGATTTCAGCTTTGCGTATAATACAATCCTCAAAGCTCGCTAAATTTTCTTTATAACCTGTAAATTTTATGATTTTTTGAGCCGGAATACTTATGTGCTTATACTGCCATAAGAGAATAATATAAGTCAACAAGATTCGTCATAAATTAAAAAATTACTCAATATTACTATTGACAAGTTTATATTTACTTAAAATTTATATCTATAAACGCAATTTTGCGCTAAAAATACAGACAACACAGATAGCTGCGTCAGAGAAGTCAATTAAAACGAACTCAAACTCACTTAATTGAGTCTGTTTGAACTGATATTCTTACACCAGTCCCAATAACCGCCTCAAAATGAATTCTGAGGCAATAGCTAAAGTCTTCTAAAGAAGACTGAACAAGGGTTTGATTCCACGTTTAGTGGACTTGAGCTATAAGAAAGAGAAATTTATTTCTGGGCGGGTGATGGTGCTAATTGACAATGCTGCAAGATATCTATCAGTTTTAACAGACTTAGGCTATGAGCCTGAAACTTAAGTCTCAGGCTCGAATGGCACTAAGTTATGCCCCTGCTTGTTCAATCAGAAGGTAATTCTGGGAAACCTTAATTTGTGAGAGCGAGAGGCTTTTGCCAGAAGGAACTAGAATTAGGAAACACCTAGCTGGGTTCTTCTGACTTTTGAAATTAGGAGTGCATGTGTGCCAAAATCCCCTAAATATTTGCTGATTGGATCGACCGAGAATTACAGCGGTAAATCTGCAACTGTTCTGGGTTTGTCTCATCAGCTGCAGCAAAAAGGTCTGGATATTAGCTACGGTAAACCACTCGGTACGTCTTTCAATTCGTCTAGTGGAACCGTAATTGAGGAAGATGTCCAGTTCATCGCTCTTAGCCTCAATTTGCCGGAAAACCGCGTTGCACCTACAATGCTGGCTTTGGATGAACCAAATGTGCAAAAGCGCTTGCGGGGGGAAGACAAAACCGATTATCAGCAGTCCCTAATACAGCAATATTTACATAAGTCTCAAGGAGATTTGGTGTTACTGGAGGGGCCTGGTAATTTGTGCGAAGGCAATTTGTTTGACTTGTCTTTACTGCAAATGGCTGAAGTATTAGATGCTGCTGTGCTGTTAGTAGCCCGCTATAAATCGTTGCTTTCGGTTGAGGCCCTATTAGCTGCAAAACAGCGTGTGGGCGATCGCTTGATTGGAGTTGTAATCAATGATATTCCTATCACTCAACTAGAAGCAGTTGATACTTTTTTGCGCCCATTTTTGGAACAGCAGGGGATTCAAGTGCTAGCAATGCTGCCGAATAGCGATTTGCTCCGCAGCGTCAGTGTTGGTGAACTAGTCAAGCAGTTAAAGGCTGATGTTCTCTGCCGCAACGATCGCATGGATTTGTTAGTAGAAAGTCTGGCAATTGGAGCGATGAATGTCAACTCCGCTGTGAAATATTTCCGCAAACGTCGGAATATGGCAGTGGTGACAGGAGGTGATCGCGTGGAAATTCAGCAAGCGGCTTTGGAAACTTCTACCCAATGTTTAATTCTCACAGGACAACTACCACCCCCGCCGTTCATTCTCAGTCGCGCTGAAGAACTAGAAATCCCCATTTTATCTGTTGACTTAGACACCCTCACCACTGTAGAAATTGTTGACCGCACTTTTGGGCAAGTCCGCCTCCATGAGCCGATTAAGGTTCAGTTCATTCGCCAGCTGATGTCTGAGCATTTTGACATTGACCGTTTGTTATCCAAACTAGATTTAACTCCCGCAGCGGCATTATCTTAGATTCATCAACTCAAACTATTAAGAGCATCAATGCTCAGTTATCAGTTAGGAGGCTGTATTGCTGGTGAGGGTACAGCTGGTTCGCCGTCACCTCCCAGGCGACGGCGAGCTGTCTCCTTGTGCCCCATAGCTGGGACATGTTTAGTTGCAGCAGCTAATCCAAAGACAGGCATATTCCCGTAAACTGCCTCATATCTTCCTGGTTCTATTAAATAAGTTTCGTGCCAAATGCCGACACTGCCATCAGCACCAATGGCTTGATTAAACCTTTGCCAAGCTTTTAAATGTGCATCGGCTGGATTTCTAGCAAAACGCTCCAAATCCTCGAACGAGCGCCAATACTGAATCAATCCCACTCCTCGCCAGTAAACAAAAGTTTCTCCCCCTAAAAACCCTTTTTCAGGATTCTGGTAAAGGCTTCGTAGCATGGGCGACATTGCTGTTGCAGTCGGAATCCATTTGGAAAAAGCGAATAATTTATTAATTCGCATCCCAATCAGAAACACAACAAAGGGTTCATCAATCTCGGCTGTAAATCGTCCCGGTATTACTTGAGGCATCTATCACTCCTTGTTGTTTAAGTCTATATGCAACTAATTGCATATAATTATTTTATGCAATTAGTTGCATAAGTCAAGTAGTGAATTAAAAATTATGGCATTAGCGCACGCAATATTAGCGGCTCTGGTTGAGGCATCCTGTAGTGGGTATGATTTAGCAAAGCGATTCGATGGCTCTGTAGGCTTTTTCTGGTCAGCAAGTCACCAGCAGATTTATCGGGAGTTATCAAAGCTAGAAGATCAAGGATGGATTAGTTCGGAGTCGATTCTTCAAGCAGGACGGCCAGATAAAAGGCTCTACAGCGTTACAGACTTGGGAGAACAGCACCTCAAAGAGTGGATTGCTCAACCTTGTGAACCTACACCGATTAAAGATGATTTACTTGTAAAAATTTTTGCTGGTCATATTGTTCCTAAGCAAATTATCTTGGCAGAGCTAGAACATCATCAAAAAGCCCATCAAAAAAAATTGTCTACGTACCATAACTTAGAACAGCGTTACTTTCAAAATCCCCAAGAACTCTCAGAACCAGGCAAATTTCAGTATTTAACTCTCCTAAATGGCATTAGTTATGAAACACATTGGCTAGCCTGGTGTTACCAAGTAATGGAGTTACTGAACCAAAGAATCGAAAATTAGTCGCAATGTCTAACTTAAGTTTTCCTCGCATCTACACGCTGTTTGGTAAAATATCTGGGTCGTTTAGTCTGATTATCTCCATCTTTGAGCCAATCAACAGACCTTATTAACCTCGATACATTAGCCCAAGAACTGGCGACAATCCAGCAAACGGGTTCTAAAAGAATTGCCTTGTTGGGTTCTCGTCACGTCCCGATTACGCATCAGAATCTTATTGAAATGATGACTTATGCCCTAGTTTTATCGGGTAATCGAATCATCACTTCTGGTGCTACAGGTACAAATTCAGCTGCTATCAAGGGAGCAACCCGAGCTGATGCAAATTTGTTGACGGTGATTCTACCCCAAAGCCTGGAACGCCAGCCTTTAGAATCGCGCCAGCAACTAGAACAAGTAATGCATCTAGTCGAAAATCCCAGTAATGATAATCTGTCTCTGGCGGAAGCTAGTTATTTGTGCAACAAGGAGATTGTCTCCCGTTGTCAGCAACTAATCTGCTTTGCTTTTCACGACAGTGGCACCCTGCTGCAAACCTGTCAAGATGCAGAAGAACAAAGAAAAGTGGTGACGCTTTTTTACTTTGATTAGTCATTTGTCATTTGTCCTTTGTCATTTGTATTTGACTAATGACTGATGACTGATGACTGATGACTAAATAACCAATGACTAATAAGTAATGATAATTTTTTTGTACTCGATCGCTGCTGCTGCGGTTCTAATTTATGTGCCATTTTTGATAGTAGCTTATGCCCGTGCGCGTATTGGATATGAAATGTTTTCTACTCCTCGCGCTCTGTTTGATAAATTGCCGCCTTATGCCCAACGGGCTACTTGGGCACATCAGAACACCTTTGAAGCGTTTATGGTGTTTGCCGCAGCCGCATTGATGGCTTATGTAACTGGTGTAAATTCAACTAAGGCACAAGTAGCTGCGATCGCCTTTGTGGTGGCCCGTTTCCTATACTCGATTTTTTATATTTTGAATATACCCCTTTTGCGATCGCTGATGTTTGCCATTGGCATCCTTGGCTGTGCCACTCTCTTTTTCTTGAGCATCATCCAAGCTACTAGTTAATTGGGGACTGGGGAGTGGGTAGTGGGGAGATGAGGGAGACAAGGAAAATAACAATGCTCAATGCCCAATGCCCCATGCCCAATCTAAAATCCAAAATCTAAAATCCAAAATGTTTTATGGCTTCTACTTTTTCCTTTGACATTGTGAGCGACTTTGACCGACAAGAGTTGGTTAACGCTGTCGATCAAGTTATACGAGACATCAAAGGTCGTTATGACCTCAAAGACACTGAAACTACTGTCGAGTTAGTTGAAGAAAGTATTAACATTAGTACTGACAGCGAGTTTACTTTAGATTCTGTACACACCATTCTGCGAGAAAAAGCCGCCAAGCGTAACCTCTCCCAAAAAATCTTTGATTTTGGCAAGGTTGAATCAGCCAGTGGTAATCGCGTGCGTCAAGAAATCAAACTCAAAAAAGGCATCAGTCAGGAAATCGCCAAACAAATTTCCAAATTGATTCGGGACGAATTTAAAAAGGTACAAGCTTCAATTCAAGGGGATGCTGTGCGGGTTTCTGCCAAATCTAAAGATGACTTGCAAGTTGTCATGCAGCGGCTAAAACAAGAAGACTACCCAGTTGCTTTGCAATTTACAAATTATCGTTAAAAGATTCGTAATTCGTAGTTAAAAATTCAATTACGAATTACGAATTACGAATTATTTTAAGTCCGTCTGCCAATACTTCTTTGAAATGCCGGACGCTCAGATAACTGCTTCATATAGTTCAACACCGCTGGATAGGGGCTGAGGTCTAGCTTCAGTATCATGGGAATATAATTCAAAATAGACCCCACTGCCACATCAGCAATAGTGAACTCATTACCATGTAAAAAAGATTGCCTACTGAAAATTTCATTTAACGGAGTCAATAAGCGGGGCATTTCCCGTTCTCGATTTTCCTCTCCAAAAATCCCTGGGCCAAGGGTAGCATTAGCAAACAACACCCATTGAGAAAATACAGCACGTTCTTGGAGTGAAAGTGGAATTTTACTGTACTTATCGGCAAGATACAGCAAAATTGCTCCAGATTCCCAAAGCTGAAAATTCCCATCAACAATTCCTGGGACTTTACCAAATGGGTTAATTGCCAAATATTCAGGCTTGAGATGTTCACCCGCCTGCATATCAAGCTTGACGAATTCGTAGGGAATTTCTAATTCCTCCAAATACCAGTGGACAATTGACGCTCGGCTACGAGCGCCGCCGTAAAGTTTTAGCATAATTACCTAAAGAACTTTGTGAGTGTGAGAATGCTGTTTAACGTTGTCTTCTTTGGTTACAACTCTAGCGGCGTTTAACACTCGCTTGCGCTCAATGGAATATTTAAATTCAGTGTAGTTTGTACCCAAGGGAATTAAAGATTTTGCAGATTCACGACGCTTGTAGGTACGAGCTGCTGCAAATGCCCGTGGCACAAATTCCTCTCCAAACTGAGCTGACTCTGGGAAGCCATCTGGCAGCAGTTGTGAATCACCATCCAACACAGATCCTAAAGTTGTGGCATGAGCCAACTTATAAGAGGTAGGAATGCCCTTTAAAAGCGCTTCCAAAGCCGCAGAGGGAATCGGCTCGATAACTTCGATTTGATAAACTTCTCCATCTTCTTTGACGAAGCAGGTTGCCAAGCCAATAACAATGTAATCATCGGTTGCTAAATCAGGGGCATTGGGATAGGAAATTGCAGTTGTCATCGGGAAATTTCTCAAAACTTAAAAATTGAATCTAGGGAATGGGGAATGAGCATTGGGCACTTGTACTGAGCGACTTGCCCTGGGCGTAGTCGTACCCCTTCGGGGAAGCAAGCTACGTGTAGCGTCCCGTAGGGAAGGGAGCCGAAGTATTGGGCATTGGGCATCAATTATTCTCCCCTTGATTCCCCTGCTTCCTCATCCCCTCTCTAATAACGGCTTGTTGGCATTCTACCAATTTGTCGCTCTCACTACTTGACTAGTCTTTGAGATTGACATCTGCTATTTCTGGAATTCACCTTCGGGATCGAGTATCCATGATTAGGTTTGAGGAGCAATTGTTTATTTAAGGCATAGATTTCTACTGGTGTGAGTAGTTTAAATTCAGTCTTGAGATGGCTTTCCAGTAACCAGAAATACTTTAAAAGT
The DNA here is from genome assembly GCF_017115165.1 of Nostoc sp. LPT. GTDB lineage: Bacteria > Cyanobacteriota > Cyanobacteriia > Cyanobacteriales > Nostocaceae > Nostoc. The sequence continues at coordinate 35,770 of NZ_JABXKF010000036.1, forward strand.
AGACCCAATGGTAAAACCACCAGAGGGAAAAAACTAGAATTTTATTTCACAAAGCATGGATTTAATGTAGGAAAAGATGAATATTCACTCATTTTTAGCTGACGATGACCAGCAAAGTAAACAATACAAGTATGTTCTAGATACTACAAATAAAGTTCTAGATCGAAGGAAAAGGGATCGCAGCAAATCTAATTTTGGGGATAACGACTTACGCTCTTTTGCTTTAAAGTTGGCTCAACAAGGAGATTATACTGAAGCGATCGCACTTTTAAGCCAACTAATCTGCCGCAATCCTCACAATGCTGTTAATTACAACAACCGGGGGCTAATTTATTTTCAAAGTGGCGAAAGGCAAAAAGCGCTTTATGACTATAACACCGCCCTCAAACTTAATCCCTATTTGGCTAGTGCTTATAACAATCGAGCAAATTACTACGCAGCTTGTGGAGAATTAGCAGCAGCACTTGCCGACTACGATCAAGCGATTGATTTGAATCCTCGCCACGTCAGAGCGTGGATTAACAGAGGCATTACCTGGCGTGATTTGGGGCAATATGAGGAGGCAATTGAGAATTTTGAGGTAGCACTGCTTTTCGGTCAACTAGAAGGTCAGATCTGGGCTGAACGCGGCAGAACTTACCATCTTTGGGGTGACTGGAATTGTGCGATCGCTGATTATCGTCGCGCCCTTACTAAACTACCCTCTGTTGACAACAATAAGGATATTACTAGTTGTCGCTTGCGTTTACAACTCGTAAACTGGCTAAACGAGCTGCTATCTGAATCAGCGTCCTAGTTGGTAGATTAGTCCTTTTTGCAAATTCAAGATTCAAAAAGTAAATTCTTCATTTTGAATTTTTAATTGGAGCGTTCGCGCAGCGTCTCGTAGAGAAGCGACGCTGTATCGCTAATGACTAATAGATGAGAACTACATAGCTATTTAACAATTAGCTATTAACCATTACTTATTAGCAATAATATAAATTAACATCCGGTTTCTAGGTAGCCTAAATCAGAATAAACCTAAATAATCCCAAATTCGCCATTTATTTTAGGGTGATGAGTCTGTTTGTTCATCTTGTCGGCGATCTTGATTCATCAACACAATCTGACGCTGGCTGGGATCGAATCGGTATCCTTGTCGTTGCCTAATAATTTTAGCTTCTTGCGGATCGAAGTTACGGCTAAATTCTGCCCGCAAACCATTGACATGTCCTTCCATCAGCTTGACTTCAGTACTCATTTCTCGTAACTTTTCCTGCTGTAACCAATGATAAGGCAAGAGTTGTGTTAAGGCAGATGCTGCAACGGCTGTAATCACAAGATTAACTGCTATTTTGGCTGTGCTTTCCAGTGCCATCACCTGGTAAGAACGTTGACGAAGATGCCGCTTTGGTCGAGGAGTGACTCGGCGTTTTTGTATAGGTTGTGACGGTGGTCTCGACGGTTGAATCGCGTTCATGATGCTAAAAGATAACCTCGCTTAGTGAAGGGAAGCACTATCAAAAGTGCTGAGTTATGAGTTTTGTTAGTGGTAGCGGGGGGTTAGCCCGTGCTGAGTTGGAAATTTCACTCAGCACTCAGCACTCGATACTCGGAACTGAATTAGCACTCAGCACTCCTGAATGCTTGATTTAGCTGTCATATTACTTCATTTTTTTGAAATAGCTACAAGTGTTGCACCAGTTAAAAAATAACCTGGCTTACGTAAGTGCAAGGTTTCTAGGTACTTATGGCATGAAACCACAAGCTTCTAAAAATTGCACCCCGTATTGCCAGGATTATTTGCTTTTTAACTGTGTCACATCGGAGCGTTATTTGTAAAGTTCTGTGGCTAATCGCCAAGCTAGAACTCCTGGGATCAAGGCTACAACTAGAGCGATGTAGACTTGAGTATCTGAGATGGAAGACACCTGAGCAATGTACAGAGTATCTAAGATAGGCATGGCTAAAAACCTCCTAACCTGAATAGATTTTGAACAGTTCGTTTACTACTTTTCCTTGTTTTGCCAAGATTGTGGAATATCTTGTTACAAGATGCAACAAAAGCAGTTATTAGTCAGTAGTCCTTATCAAGAAAGGCAGAGGGCAGGAGGCAGGAGGCAGAAGGGAAAACTGAAAACCTGCCCTCTGCTACGACGCCTTGGGAGTAAGGGTTTAAGACCCCGTAACAAAATTGAAAATTTGGTGGCTTGTTTTCAGGAGGGGTTTGAATCCTATAAGTGAAAAGAACCTTCTGCCCTCTGCCCTCTGCCTTCTGCCTTCTTCAATTATTCTCCATTAAAAAAATTTATAAAAATTATGAATTTATATCTGGGTATCGACTTCGGCACATCTGGCGGACGCGGTGTGGTGATTGACGAGGAAGCCTCTTGTATTCAGGCAGAGGTGCGATATCCCTTCCACGGCTCATCAGATGCCGTAACGCCAAAAATTTGGCAGGAGGTTTTGTTTGCGTTGGTAGAACAAATACCCGACCAATTGCGGCGAGAAATTAAAGCGATCGCAATTAATGGTACTTCTTCCACCGTCTTGCTGGTCGATGCTGCTGGCAATCCAACAGATGCACCATTGCTATATAACGATGCGCGGGGATCGTTAGTGCTAGAGCATTTGAGGAGTATCGCACCCCCCAATCATACCGTGTTAAGTGCCACCTCCAGCTTGGCCAAACTTTTGTGGATGAGGCAATTACCATCTTTTAGCAAAGCTAGATATTTCCTGCATCAAGCAGATTGGCTGGCGTTTCTCCTACATGGACAGTTGGGTATTAGCGATTACCATAATGCTTTAAAGCTGGGTTATGACGTAGAAGAGTTGAAATACCCAGAATGGCTAGAAAATTTGCAAATACCGATTCAGCTACCCAAAGTTTTAACTCCTGGGACTCCCATTGCCGAATTGCGTCCTGAAATTGCGGACAAGTTCGGTTTTTGCCGTGATTGTCTGGTGTGTGCTGGTACAACTGATAGTATTGCCGCTTTTATTGCCAGTGGGGCAAAATTACCTGGTGAAGCCGTGACTTCCCTTGGTTCAACGTTGGTACTAAAGTTGTTAAGTCGTACCCGTGTAGAAGATGCCAGATATGGGATTTACAGCCATCGCCTGGGGGATTTGTGGCTGACTGGTGGTGCTTCTAATACTGGAGGTGCAGTACTAAAGCAATTTTTCACAAACGCTGAGTTAGAAAGCCTTAGCCAGGAGATTGATGCATCAAAAGCCAGTGAGTTAGATTATTACCCGTTGTTGAAGGTAGGCGATCGCTTTCCGATTAACGATCCCAATCTACCGCCACGTTTGGAACCACGCCCAGATAATCCAGTGGAATTTTTGCATGGGTTATTAGAAAGCATTGCCCGCATAGAAGCGCGAGGGTATGAATTATTACAGCAGATGGGCGCAGACAAATTGAGCAGGGTTTATACTGCTGGCGGTGGTGCGGCTAATGATACTTGGACTGCAATTAGGGCGCGTTATTTGCAGGTTCCTGTTGTAGCATCAGTGTATACAGAAGCTGCTTACGGGACAGCGCTGTTAGCGATGGGTGAACAAAAGTAATTTTGTAACTATCTTTTCGTAGGTATTTCGTAAATCAGTATCTATCCCAGTGACAATCGACATATCTCGGCCGATACTGGGATGATAAGATACCGGACTATAGATTCCAGGTTGATCATCTGGGCAGCTATTCGGGGATGGGTGCTTCGCCACAGCGCGAATGTCATCTGTCCCCTTTATTAATTATCGGTGTGAGTTTTCACTAGTGTAGAAAAACTTATTGTAAAAAAGTGGGAAAAGTGGGATAAGTAGGATAAGTAGGATATTGTCAGAAAGCAGTTAACAAGCGTCAAACAGCTGTAGAATCGAATTTGTGGCACATTTATCTAAAGTTTTACCCAGTTCTAGAAAAGCCGGATGCCATTGAGTCAATCCATCAACAGTCAATTGGTCATAAGTGCCATAGTTACTGAAATCGTAGAAAAAACTGCGTCGCATTTGAGCAGCTTTCGGATTGCCAAATAATATCCCAGTGACAATCGACATATATCGGCCGATACTGGGATGATTAGATACCGGACTATAGATTCCAGGTTGATCATCTGGGCAGCTATTCGGGGATGGGTGCTTCGCCACAGCGCGAATGTCATCTATCCCCTTTATTATTATCGGTGTGAGAAAAAGATAGCCTTAGTCGCTCGCGGTAACGGGTGGATGGTACTGAGTAGCGCTCCGCTTGGGGCTTTAGCTAAAGATGTGTATGTGTGTGTATGTAAAAAAAGTGGAAGTAAGAAAGAAAAAAGAAAAAGCAGTTAACAAATAAAACGTTTTTGTGTAAATTAAAAGTGGGGAAAGACGCTTGTGATGTTATTTTATTTAACAATACCTTCGCCAAAATTATCGGGTATAAGCTATTATTTTATTTAACAATACCTTCGCCATGACGGGGTATAGCTTAAATATCCCGAAACCCGCATGCAGGCGTTACTATGGCCATACAATACAGAAAACAAACTACTGGATTGTGTATATGCAACAGCAAAAATCTAATGAAGGATCTGATGAGGAGCTACAGCTATCAGGATCTGATGAGGAGCTAAAAGAAAAAACGGAAGAAGAAAAAGTCTCAAAGCAGCAAAGCAAGGGACTAAAGGGTACAACCGTGGAAAGTATAGGGAACGTTAACGTTAGTGGACTAGACGTTTATGTAGGAGCTGAGGCCGGGGGAACGTTAGTGGACTAGACTTTTATGTAGGAGGTCAGGCCGGTCAAGGCGGTGAATGACGTATCATACCTCATTCATGCAACTTACGTCAAACGATCTATTAGCTAGAACAAACTTCTTTAAAACTTCTGCCACTTGCGGGCATTCCGATACCTGGCACTGCGCGAAAAGTGTCAGTTGACCAGGTGAGCATTTGTGCTTACCCTTATTCCGGCTAATTTTATGGCCAGCCAGCAACTTACTTCCCCAGCAAGAAAGTTTGGCTGGTTTTGCTTTTGGTTTATACCTTTGACAAAACCCCCGATATTTTTTGGCACATAGAGCATAGGAGAAGGGTGCGTTACGCTGGCGTGACAAAGCTAAATTGTTGCAATCATGGCGATGCCTGCGGTTCTTGCTAGCCAACGCATTTGTTATTTTGGCGAACTCATTTGTTATTTTGGCGAACTCATTTGTTATTTTGGCGAACTCATTTGTTATTTCGGCGAACTCATTTGGTATTTCGGCGAACTCATTTGGTATTTCGGCGAACTCATTTGTTATTTCGGCGAACTCATTTGTTATTTCGGCGAACTCATTTGTTATTTCGGCGAAC
>NZ_JABXKF010000126.1 GCF_017115165.1 Nostoc sp. LPT
TTTGAACTCCGTTAATGAGCCTTTGAACTCCGTTAATGAGTCTTTGAACTCCATTAATGAGCCTTTGAACTCCATTAATGAGCCTTTGAACTCCATTAATGAGTCTTTGAGGTGGATGAACGAGTCTTTAAGCCAATGCTTTAACTTCTAACTCCCTTGCCCCCTCCCCCTGCCCCCAGCAGTCGGCGTGTTTCGGCAGCAGCAGCTTGCATTGCTCGTTCAGGATTCATCCGATTAGATAAGGCGGCGCTGAGATAACGCTGCAAAATATCTGATGTCTGAGGATATTGCGCGATCGGCGGACGTAAAACTGCATTGTCCACGACCTCCAATAACTGCGGATAGTGAGGGTATTTAGCAACAATCTCTTGGTCAGTAAACAATTCCCGGCGACTAGGCACATAGCCTGCACTGAAAATAAATCGCCGCTGTGCTTCCCGACTGGTAAAATACTGAATTGCTTTCCAAGCTTCTTCTGGATGTTGAGAGGATTTCGCAATCCCTAAACCCCAGCCCCCTAGACAAGCCGCTCCCGTCTTACCAGGAGCATGAACCATCGGTTTAATCGCAATTTTGCCCCGGATTGGCGAATTTTCTGCCTGGGCTAAAGGCCACGCATAGGGCCAACTGCGTAAAAACGCTACTTGACCACTTTGAAATAAGCGTCGGGTATCTTCTTCCTGGTAAGTCGTGACTCCAGGAGGAGAAACGCCTTCTTTAACGGTACTACGCAGAAACTCAATGGCTCGTAATGTTTCTGGTCGATCTAGTCCAACTTCGAGCGTCTTGGGATTAACCCAGAAGCCACCAAAGCCATCAAGGACTTCCGCAAACATCGCCACAAGTCCTTCATATTGGCGACCTTGCCAAAGATAGCCCCAATTTACCTGGTTTTTCTTCTGCAAAACTTGGGAAATTCTAATCAAATCATCAAAGGTTTCTGGCGGTTTCAACCCTGCTTGTTTAATTAAATCTTCCCGGTAGTAGAGCATTCCCACGTCGGAACGCACTGGTATGCGGTACAGCTTGTTTTGGTAACGTCCCCCTTCTACATCCTGGGGTGAAAATGCTGCCAACTCTTTTTTAGAAATGCGATCGTCTAAGGGTAGCAACCATCCAGCAGCAGCAAACTTGGATGTCCAGATCACATCCATATTGATCAGGTCGTAAGGGGATTCACCTAAGATAAAAGATGAGGTATACAGGTCTTCGAGCAAATTTGTGGCATTCGGCCCTTCAACTAGGTTAATGCGAATACCAGGGTTCTCAGCCTCGAAGTCTCTAATTAAACCCTTCCTCCAAGGTTCGGCATCAGGAGCAGTCATTAATATATTCAGGGTAACTGGTTGCTGCGAGAGTGCTACCCAACTGAAAAATATAATGCTCAAGAGAGTTGCCAGAAAAATCCCTATATGCAAATAACTTTGTTTTTGGATGAATTTTTGTAACTTGTTTATTGGCTTTCGGTACAACATTATCAATGTAGCGATCGCTAGTGGTAATTCTTAGGAAATAAAAACATGAAATATCTCAAAAAAGATTATTCTGTATTATTTTTTTACGGCTTAATCAGTAGGTCGGCATAAATATTTGTTGTTGGAATGAGGCAGTAAGCAGATCGCTTTTAGCGTCTCCCCGTGGGAGAAAGTAGAAGTCAGGAGATAAAAGGGTTTTAGCCTCATTTATTTTTGACTCACATCGCCGACCGCGAAAGCGATATGTATGAGGAATTTGCCACAGTCCCAAATCACGACAATCATGTGCTGGTCAGAGCGCGCATTGACCGTCGCCTTGTGGGAAAAACCCAATCACTGTATACATACTTAAATCAACAGCCCAGCGAGGGGACTTATACAGTAGATGTGCGTAGCCTACCAGGAGAGAGGCTTTGAGTTTTATTCCCCTTCCCTGTCTTCGACACGCTGCGCGAATGTAGGGAAGGGGTTAGGGGTTAGGTCTGTATTCCATTCAACCGCAAACCGTTATAATTTGTGCTTTTTTCTCTGTTGAGAAACTGTTATGCTGAGAAAAATAAGTATAATCTCGTAATATTATTGTTAACTTATGGAAGCAGTAACATTAACAGCCGTAGGAACTGCGATCGCTACTATAGTTTTAACTAAGGCTTTAGAAAAAACAGGCGAAAAGCTGGGGGAAGCTGCATTAGAAAAAAGTAACGAGTTAATCGCACAGCTACGCCAGAAAAATAAGCTGCCCTTTTTAGCGAATACGTCACAGGAAAATACACAGCAGGCGTTAGATTATGGTCAAGCTGTGTTGGAATTGAAAGCCGCAGCCGATACAGATACCGAAATTGCTCAATCAGTACGGGAAGTAGAAGCAGCTGTAAACGTTGACCCACAAGCAGCAAAAGTTCAGGCTTTAGCAAATGACCTCAACTCACAACCAGCAGGTGCGATCAATAATGCAAAGTTAGCTGAATCTATTAAAAACGTCTTTCAGGGAAATACTTTTATTGGTACTCAGAACTTTTGACTACAGTCGCCCGAACAGGAACGGGTAAAGTCAAATCCTGAAATACCGCAAAATTTACCCCTGAGTGGGGTAGTGAAATTTGTGGGACGTGATGAAGAACTGCAAAAACTCCATGAACTTTTGCAGGAAAATAACCAAGTAGCCATTGCGGCTATTTTGGGAATGGGTGGACTGGGTAAAACAGAACTCGCCTTGCAATATGCCATGACTCAGCGCGAAACCTACAAAGGTGGACTGTGCTGGTTACAGGCGAAAGTTGAGGATTTTGGCGTTCAAGTGGTGCGGTTTGCCAGAACTCAGCTTGATTTAAAGCCACCAGAAGAATTTGATTTACCTGCACAAGTACAATACTGCTGGCGGAATTGGCGTGGGGGTAATGTGCTGCTGGTGGTGGATGATCTCACAGATTACCAGCAAGTCAAACCTTACCTACAGGGCGCATCTTCCAGATTTAAAGTGTTAATGACTACGCGCAAAAAGTTGGGTGCAGCTATCAAGCAATTATCTTTAGATGTATTACAACCAGATGCAGCGTTGGAGTTGTTACGGTCTTTGTTGGCAGAAACACCAGGGCGAATTGAGAGAGAATTAGACATAGCAAATCAATTGTGCGAATGGCTGGGGTATTTGCCTTTGGGTTTAGAGTTGGTGGGGCGATATCTGGCGCGGAAGCAGGATTTGTCTATATCGAAAATGATGGGGCGATTAAAGGAAAAGGAAAAGCCACTAGAACAACTTGCACTTGTGAACCCAGAAGCCGATATGACAGCACAATTGGGAGTGCAAGCCGCCTTTGAGTTGAGTTGGCAGGAATTAGCAGAGGATGATAGGTTATTAGGCTGTGTACTCAGTTTATTTGCCGCCGCACCCATACCCTGGAAATTAGTAGAACAGTGCTTAACAGAGAAAGATGAGGATGAGTTAGAGGAAATTCGGGATGATAAGTTATTGAATCTGCATTTACTCCAGCGCAAAAGTGAGGGAATTTATCAACTACATCCCCTACTGCGGGAATTTTTCCAATCTAAGTTTACAGGTTTAGAGCAAGCCGAGGAACTTAAGGGATGGTTTTGCGGTGTAATGATAGCAGTTGCTAAAGAAATTCCTGAGACTCCTACCCTTGAGGAAATTAACGCTGTTTCCCTTGCCATACCACACATAGCTGAAGTAGCAAACAATCTCATTCAATACGTCAGTGATGAAGATGTAATTTCGCCTTTCGTCGGCTTGGGTAGATTTTATGAAGGGCAAGGGTTATATACCCAAGCCGAACCTTGGAGAACACAGTGTTTATCAACAGCGCAAAATCGCTTGGGAGACAATCATCCCGATATCGCCACCAGCCTCAACAACTTGGCATTACTCTACGAATTCCAAGGAAAGTACAACCAAGCCGAACCCCTGTTTCTCCAAGCTTTAGAACTCAGACAACACCTGCTGGGAGACAATCATCCCGATATCGCCACCAGCCTCGGCAACTTGGCATATCTCTACTATTCTCAAGCAAGGTACGACCAAGCCGAACCCCTGTATCTCCAAGCTTTAGAACTCAGACAACGCCTGCTGGAAAACAATCATCCCAATGTCGCCACCAGCCTCGACAACTTGGCATTACTCTACACTTACCAAGGAAAGTACAACCAAGCCGAACCCCTGTTTCTCCAAGCTTTAGAACTCTATAAACGCCTGCGGGGAGACAATTATCCCCATATCGCCACCAGCCTCAACAACTTGGCATTACTCTACGAATTCCAAGGAAAGTACGACCAAGCCGAACCCCTATATCTCCAAGCTTTAGAACTCAGTCAACGCCTGCGGGGAGACAATCATCCCAATGTCGCCCCCAGCCTCAGCAACTTGGCAAATCTCTACGAATTCCAAGGAAAGTACGACCAAGCCGAACCCCTGCTTCTCCAAGCGTTAGAACTCTATAAACGCCTGCTGGGAGACAATCATCCCAATGTCGCCACCAGCCTCGGCAACTTGGCAAATCTCTACGAATCCCAAGGAAAGTACGACCAAGCCGAACCCCTGTACCTCCAAGCTTTAGAACTCTATAAACGCCTGCTGGGAGACAATCATCCCGATGTCGCCACCAGCTTCAACAACTTGGCTAAACTCTACTATTCCCAAGGAAGGTACGACCAAGCCGAACCCCTCTATCTCCAAGCTTTAGAACTCAGTCAACACCTGCTGGGAGACAATCATCCCGATGTCGCCACCAGCCTCAACAACTTGGCAGAATTCTACCGCACCCAAGGAAGGTACGACCAAGCCGAACCCCTGCATTTCCAAGCTCTAGAACTCTATAAACGTCTGTTGGGAGACAATCATCCCAATGTCGCCTCCAGTCTCAACAACTTGGCTAAACTCTACTATTCCCAAGGAAGGTACGACCAAGCCCAACCCCTGTATCTCCAAGCTTTGAATATTTTCGAGCGCAGTTTAGGAGGGAATCATCCTAATACTGTGAGAGTGCGTGAGAATTTAGCAAATTTGCGCGATCATCTCTAATGAGAAGACGAAAATTTACCTTCCCAACCTCATCACTCTAGCTTTTATCTCCAAGTTTCCTGTTGTGAACTCAAAGTTTCATGTTCAGAACCCGAACTTTTGTGTTGCAAACGAGAATGTTCCTGTTTTCAGCTAAAGTATTCTTGTTTCCAGTAAGAAGGTTCTTGTTCTAAACGAGAATGTTTCTATTTCAAACGAGAACGTTCCTGTTTCCAGTGAGAATGTTCTTGCTGCAAAGGAGAATCTTCTAGTTCTGAGGTCGAATGATGGTGTTATGAATATAAAAGTTCTCGTTTGTATGCAATACACTCTAACCTCTCTCCTACAAGGCTACGGTGTACACACAAGTCCAACATTTTCATGCTGAACCCTGATACCGCCTAGAACTTAAGTTCTAGGCTAATAGCTAAAGTCCACTCAAGTGGACTAAATGGAATTTCTCTTTGAGTCCTCTAAAGAGGACTTGCGCTATGAGACTCGGAATTGATTCCGAGGCGGGATAGATACACTGCGCCAAAACTTGTGTGTACATCGTAGGCTTGCGGGGAGGGGGTTGGGGGTGGGGTTCTTGTATCTCACTCAACTAAGAACCGCTATACCTACTTAGCGCTTGATAACAGAATTTAGGCAATTGTCAGCAAAAGTTTAGATTTCCTAGAGAAAACATCAAGTTTGACGCTTTGTCTTTTGACAGCGATCGCAATTTCACCTACAGTTCCGCACTAGAGGAGTGTTGAGTACTGAGTAAAGAAGAAAAGAAAAAAATTTCTTATTACTTCTGCAACATCTTTATTCGGACACTCAGGACTCATGACTCAGGGTTTTTTTATGGTAGATTTGTTGCTGATCGCAATCCTGGGATTCCTGGGGAGTTTTGGACATTGCTTTGGGATGTGTGGCCCGCTAACAGTGGCATTTTCTCTGTCTCATCAGCCAAAAAGTCCACAAACAGTCTCCTTGGGACGGACATTAACCTTAGAAAAACCCGATACTTGGCAACAGCAATTAAAATTTCATATCCTGCTAAACCTGGGGCGGATGTTGAGCTATGCTCTAGTCGGTGCTGGCATTGGGGCGCTAGGTTCGGTATTACTGCAAGGTGGACAGCTAGCGGGTGTTGGCAGCGACTTCCGGCGCTGGATGGCAATTCTGACTGGTGTGATGTTGATTTGGTTTGGCTTAGGACAAGTAAAACCCGATTTACTACCGCGTATTCCCGTGTTACATCCCCTATTGCAAGCTAGTTTACACGATCGCCTCAGCACAGGAATGGTTAAACTTTCCTTAAAAACCAAATGGTGGACGCCAATGCTTTTGGGCATGACTTGGGGTTTAATGCCCTGTGGTTTTCTGTATGCTGCCCAAATTAAAGCCGCTGAAACTGGCAATTTATGGATGAGTACAGCTACTATGCTGGCTTTTGGCTTGGGAACCTTGCCCACGATGATAGGTGTAGGCGTTTCCACATCATTGGTAAGTAAAGACAGGCGCAGTCAGTTGTTTCGATTAGGCGGTTGGGTAACACTCACCATTGGCGTCATCACCTTGCTGCGGACTGGTGACACAATGGTAGATTACACCGGACACGCCGCCTTAATCTGCTTAATTTTGGCGTTAATTGCCCGTCCAATTAGTGGCTTGTGGGCTTCACCACTGCGTTATCGTCGCGGCTTGGGAGTGGGATCTTTTGTGCTTTCTGTGGTTCACACCTTCCACATGATAGAACACTCATTGCAATGGAATTTTGCCGCCTTTTCTTTTCTGCCGCCAGAATTTCAGTGGGGGATGGCTGCGGGTGCTGTAGCATTGGTATTAATGTCCCCCGCCGCTTTTACAAGTTGGGAATCGTTGCAAAAATCTTTGGGCAAGCGTTGGCGACAGATTCATCTATTGGGTGTGCCAGCCTTGCTCTTGAGTGCCATTCATACTGTGTTGATTGGTTCCCATTACCTGGGTTCCTTGCAATCAACTTGGGGAAATAAATTAGCGGCAGTACTGATGGTAATTGTTACTGTCAGTGTCTTGCTAGTGCGATCGCGCTTTTTTTGGTCAAAGTTAGCCGTAGAAAAGTTTTATGTTCCCCCAACCAAATCGCGGTAAATCATCCTTATTTTCTGGCTCTATTCTAACGAGTCAAAAACAGAGGCGTTACCCCTTCAAAGGCATTTTCTGGAAGAATCAAGGAACGATAAAGTATTTATTATTCCTGAGTTGCTTAGTTATATCAATAACTAATCTTTACCCTGCTTTTGCTCATAAGGTGGAAGTAGCCTCAGATGTTGGTGGCACTCTCCACATTGAACCAAATGATAATCCCCGTGCTGGAGAACCAAGCCAAGCCTGGTTTGCACTTACCCGCAGAGGTGGAAAAGTGATTCCTCTGTCACAGTGTAATTGTCAGTTGGCTGTTTATGCCGAACCTTATGCAGCCGGAGAGCCACCGCTGTTAGAACCACAGTTAAAACCTGTGGCAGCCGAACGTTATCGAGGCATCCCAGGTGCAGAAGTTGTCTTTCCCAAACCAGGTCTTTATGAGTTGCAACTAAATGGTAAACCTGTCTCTGGGGCAAGATTCAAACCCTTTGAATTCAAATTTGAAGTAACTGTGGCAGGAGGCGGATCTACACAAAATTCACAAAACCTGCGAGATGTCAATGGTGATTTAGTAGAGGGTCAATCTCAACAATTACCAACTTGGGCGATCGCACTGCCAATTCTCGGATTTATTGGCATCTTAGTTGTTGTACTGCAAAGTATGAGAGGCGGTAGGGAATAAAAGAGTGGGGAGACATTTTCTTTGTGTCTCCCTTTGTGCACTGTAGTTCAGAGCATTGGATAAGGGCATCCACCGAGAACTATAAGGGTAGCCGTTTAGCATTCCTGCCACAATTGCCTCACCAATGGCTTTTGCTGCGAAGCCCACAGCATATCTTCAATCGGGATGGTCTTGATTTCAACAATGCGTATATTTTAAGTAATCCATATGAGATTAACTTTCTCCCCCTTCATCCCCATACGTACTATAAATTCATGTCCATCATCAGCAAAACTCAGCTTCCACAAATACGTCTGAGTTTCTCCTTGTTTGAGATGACCGAAGTAAGTAATTGTATAACCCTCAGACATGCGTGGAATTAGTGGGGAGCTAACTTGGTCAAAAATTTCTTTGGTAATATCTGTCCTGTAGTCTGAATCACCGACTGTGAGAAAAAGTTCGTAATTTCCCGTAGTAGTGGCATCCAAGATAGCCTGCAAAGAATTAATCACGTTTTTAGGGGGATTTGTCGAATTCATAATCATGCTCCCAAAACTCAACTTTTTCGCAGAAAGTAAAAAATATTACAAAACTTCGTATACTACTAACAGCATATTTACTTTTAAGTTTTCTCAAATCTGTCTTTAGATAGATGAGTTATCCTTATGTCTACCCTTTCAGTCTGCCTTCCTTGTAATCTGGTTAATAATATACAAGTGTTGGAGGTAGCAATTCCCCCAGCACATGTACTTATCTACTTTTGACTTTTTTTACCGATGTCGCTTTTGATGCCACTGCCACGCATGAACGACAATATCTTTGATAGATGGATACTGAGGTTGCCAGCCTAAGATTGTTCTGGCTTTATCGCTGGTGCCAATGAGAATTGGGGGATCGCCAGGACGGCGATCGCGTTCTTCTACTGGTATCGAAATTCCTGTCACGTCTTCGACTGCGGCAATGACTTCTCTGACGGAGAAGCCGCTGCCATTGCTCAAATTAAAAACTTCGCTATCGCCACCTTTTAATAAATATTCCAATCCCAAAATATGGGCATCTGCTAAGTCATTAACGTGAATATAATCTCGAATACACGTACCATCGGGTGTGGGGTAATCAATGCCGAAAATTGAAATGGCTTCTCGTTTGCCTAAAGCTGTCATTAACACCAAGGGAATCAAATGGGTTTCTGGGTTGTGATCCTCGCCCAGTAAGCCATTGGGATTAGCACCAGCAGCATTGAAATAGCGAAAACGCACTGATTGCAAACCGTAAGCGACATCAAAATCAGAGAGAATCCTTTCTACCATCAGCTTTGTAGCGCCATAAGGATTAATCGGATTTTGGGGATGGGTTTCTGGAATTGGCACGAATTCCGGTACCCCGTAGGTGGCACAGGTAGAAGAAAAGACAAATTTCTTTACAGATGCTGTCAGCATCGCTTCTAACAGGGTCAAAGTACCAAGGACGTTATTGCGGTAATATTTGGCCGGATCAGTCACCGATTCTCCTACGTAGGCATAAGCGGAAAAATGCATCACCGCAGCAATATCGTGGGTTTTAAATAGATGATCGAGCAAGGCGCGATCGCTTGTGTCCCCAATTATCAGTTCTACCTGTAAAACCTTTTCTACTAAATCGCGATGTCCATAGACCAGATTATCAAGTATGACAACGCTATAACCCGCTTTCTTCAAAGCAAGTACTGTATGGGAACCAATATATCCAGCTCCTCCCGTTACCAGAATAGTAGGCTTTTCAGGCGACATAGTTTTTCCTTTTAAGTCGATTACTTAATTAATTTAGTTTATCGGTGCCATATTACTCTTCTGGAAAATTATAAATAATAGACGCAGTGTCAAAAAATTGCACTAAAATCACTACGACGGTAGTCTTTGGGTGTGAGGTTTGAGAAATTTTAAGTCAAACAGTACGATTACAATTTGACAATAAAATAAATCCATTTCCCGAAACCTCTAGGTTGAGCCTTACGGGTGACGCTTCTAACGTCGCTATCAGTAAGAACTCGCCAGTTGTTTTATACAGGGAAACCATGCATGGCAGTCTTTTCTGGGGGCAACCCCGATCGAAACGGACTGCCTCTCCACCACACTGGCTCACTGCACCAGAAAATTTGAGAGTTAGTCTATGTTTCTATTGTTAAGCCGGGTACTGCTGTGGCTACTGATTGGCACTATCGTTTATTCTCTGTTCCAGCGATTT
Organism: Nostoc sp. LPT; assembly: GCF_017115165.1. Taxonomy (GTDB): domain Bacteria; phylum Cyanobacteriota; class Cyanobacteriia; order Cyanobacteriales; family Nostocaceae; genus Nostoc. The sequence continues at coordinate 9,989 of NZ_JABXKF010000126.1, forward strand.
TATCCCTCTGGAAGTTTTGTCGGGCGATTAATCTTAGTCGTTATCTTGGTAATCGTAGCCCTATCATTTCTTAACCCCAATGAACCTGCTGTGGCGTCGTTGTGGAGGATGCTATCTTTTCCACTCAAGCCTCTAGGAGCCTCTGTTTTACTGATGATTATTGCCGCTCAGAAAATCAAAGGAGGTGGAATAGACAAACCAGGAGGATACTTGATTGGTTGGGCACTGACGATTTTGCTGTTGGCAAGTACACCAGCAGTCGCCTATTTCCTTTATAGAGCGCCACTAGCAATGACAGGTGAAAGATATGTAGCAACTGCTGCACCAACATCGGGGACACTGGTGGCATTAGGGCAACCCACCACAGCGAACATCTCGGATGTGACGGGGGATAGCATTCTTTCTTATAATTTGAGAGTACCTCCCTATTTATTACAAGGAAGTCCTCAAGATATTCGCACCCGCGGTTTACGACTTGAAGACTTTGTACCAAATTCGGAAACGTTGCAATTGACGACAAGAACTTGGGAAAGTTATCTCATTGAAGTTTACAGGTTCTTGCGTGTTCAGCGCTAATCAGGCAAGAGAACAATACTTGGTTCGTAGTCAGCGCTTGAGCGCTCAATCAAAGGACTAAACTCCTTACTACGAACTTATTTCTTCATTAAAGTTGCTGTAATGGACTACTAGTACCAAACGGCAATAACTATCCAGTTAAAACAGGTAACAAAAGCTGAATTTATAACAAGCGGTATTTCCTCTGCATAGCTGCCTTCTTGGACTAGCAGTTAATCTAGATGATAAAGTTGCACAATTGCTTTAATGGCAAAATCTCGACGAATCGCTAAACTCAGTGCTTACCTACGACCCCATTGGCAAGAAGCCTCCTTGGGCATTCTCGCTTTGTTGTCTGTCAATGCACTGGGCGTTTATATCCCTTGGTTGATTCGTGCTGGTGTTGACAAACTCTCGACAACCTTCAGCTGGAACCAAATACTACATTATGTAGTAATCATTGTCCTGCTCAGTTCGGCGATGTGGTTAATGCGGATGGCATCACGCATTTGGCTATTTGGGGTGGGACGTCAGGTGGAATTTGACCTGAAACAACGGATTTTTGAACACTTACTGAAGCTGGAGCCTGCTTATTTTGCCAGTAATACTGCTGGCGATTTGATTAGTCGGGCTACTAGTGATGTGGACAATATCAAACGGTTATTGGGTTTTGCGGTCTTGAGTTTGGCAAATACGGTGTTTGCCTACGCCCTGACACTGCCAGTAATGCTGGCAATTAGTGTGGATCTCACCCTAGCCGCCCTAGCAGTGTACCCTTTTATGCTCTTATTGGTGAGTCTGTTTAGCGATCGCTTACGCAAACAACAAGCAGCAGTCCAAGAGCAACTCTCTGACATCAGCGAACTCATCCAGGAGGATATCAGTGGCATTGCCTTAATTAAAATCTATGCTCAAGAAGCAAACGAGCGTCGAGCTTTTGCCAAGAAAAATCAGCAGCTATTGACTGCTAACCTGGAATTGGCAAAACTCCGCAATACACTGTTTCCGCTAATTGGCGGGCTAGCTAATATCAGTTCACTGGTAATCATCTGGCTAGGATCGGCACGGATGTCTGCTGGGACGCTTCAGGTTGGCGATTTTTTAGCGCTGTTAATTTATGTAGAGCGCCTGGTTTTTCCCACTGCCCTTTTAGGATTCACAATTACTGCCTACCAACGCGGTGAAGTTAGTATCGATAGGCTTGAATCTATTCTCTCTGTCACACCAAAAATTAAAGATGCAGCTGATGCCATACATTTACCAGTGGCTGAACTTAAAGGCGAACTGACAGCTAAAAATCTTACCTACAATTACCCTGCTTCCACTACTCCAGCTTTAGCAAATGTTAACTTTACCATTGCTCCTGGAGAAACTGTAGCAATTGTTGGGGCAATTGGTGCGGGGAAATCTACTTTGGCTAATACTTTACCGCGCTTGTTGGATGTTGAATCAGGACAATTGTTTTTAGATGGGCTAGATATTACTAAGATCGCCTTGACTTCTTTACGAGGTGCGATCGCCTACGTTCCTCAAGATAGCTTTCTATTTAGCACTACAATCAAAAATAATATTCGCTACGGCGATCCAGTTAGCGAACAACAGCAGGTAGAATCTGTCGCTAAACTTGCCCAAATTGAATCAGAAATTCAGAATTTTCCGCAGCAATATGAAACTATTGTTGGTGAACGCGGGATTAATCTTTCTGGCGGTCAACGGCAACGTACTGCTTTGGCTCGCGCAATGTTGATTAATGCTCCAGTGTTAATTTTGGATGACGCTCTCTCTAGTGTGGATAATCAAACAGCCACGCAAATCCTCAAAAATCTCTCCAGTGGTACTAAACGTAAAACAGTAATTTTTATTACGCACCAATTATCAGCGGCGGCGACGGCTGACCGAATTTTGGTAATGGAAAAGGGAAAAATTGTGCAGGTTGGAAATCACTTAGAACTTTTAAAACAACAGGGTTTATACAGAACTTTGTGGAGCCAACATCAAGTTGAGGAATTACTGCGGTGAACAAGACAGCATAAAACAAGTTTCAAAAGCCTTGAATGAAAGAATGACTCATAGCTTGCCTAGTTGAGCAAATTCATATCTAGCAACCTTTTTGGGCTTTTCTATCCATCGAACTCACGTTAATTTATTTATTGGAAATCCCTGCCTGCCGACTTTACTCAAGGATTGTAAAGAGGCCTAGCAAAATAATTGCATTTGTCATAACTTGATAGTTATGTAACTATTGATTTGATCGCCTCATTACTCATGGTTAACACCCTACCGAAGCCAGAAATTAAAACCCCCAGCAAAGAAACTGTACTCACCCCCCGGTTTTACACTACAGATTTTGAAACCGCAGCCAAGCTAGATTTGTCTGCTCAGGAAACGGAGTTGCAGGCGATGTTGACAGAAATGCGGACAGACTACAACCGCCACCATTTTGTTCGTGATGAAGCGTTTGAGCAGTCTTGGGAACATATTAGCGGTGAAGCAAGGCAGGCATTTATAGAGTATTTGGAACGCTCTTGCATTTCTGAGTTTTCCGGCTTCTTGCTATTCAAGGAATTATCCCGCAAGCTAAAAAATCGCAGTCCAGTGTTAGCGGAAATATTTCAAATGATGGCGCGTGATGAAGCCCGCCACGCTGGATTTCTCAACAAAGCAATGGCCGATTTTAAACTCTCCCTTGATTTAGGCACTGTTACTAAAACCCGCACTTATACATTTTTCCCGATTGAATGGGTACTTTACACCGTTTACCTCTCAGAAAAAATCGGCTACTGGCGTTACATTATTATTTTCAGGCATCTAGAAAAGCACCCGGAAAACCAGTTTTACCCCATATTCCGCTACTTTGAGAGTTGGTGTCAGGACGAAAACCGCCACGGTGACATATTCAAAGCATTATTGCGTTCTCAACCGCAACTTTGGAACACCTGGAAATCTAGGCTGTGGAGTCGCTTTTTCTTGCTATCAGTATTTGCTACTCACACTCTAACAGTTCATGAACGTTCCGGGTTCTACAAATCATTGGGACTTGATGCCACAGAATTTGATATCCAAGTTGTCCGCAACACCAATGAAACCGCAGGACGGGCTTTTCCTGTAATATTGAATACCGAACATCCCAAGTTTTTCCCACGTCTGCAACGCTGTGCTGGTTATAACTTGAAAATTGCAGAGATTGAAGGCAGTTCTAGTCCGAAATTGGTGAAGCTAATTCGCAAACTACCTTTGATTGCAGCAATTGTTTGGAATCTGCTGTTAATTTACCTCATCAAACCAATTGATACTGAAGTCCTGCGGGGAACGGTTCGTTAGCTATTTATTAAACATCTGCTAGTGAAATTAATTATGTGTTCTGAATAACGCATAATTAATTTCATCAGATGTCAATTCTTGAATATTTGGGTAGCTCAATGATGAGAAAATTAGACTAAAGTCTATACATATTGTCAACAGTGAAGAGTTCAGAGGGTGTAGGGGATAGGGTGTAGAGTGTAGGGAACCCCCACGTTTAAAAACGTGAGATTGAAGCAATGACCGGAGGCAAAGCGGCTTTGCGCTGTATTTCTCGCGCTGCGCCACTCGTTATACATCTTTTTTTTACTGGGCTTCAGACCCAGAACTAAAATTTTTTATTTCTACAACCCACACCCAAACCTGCAACCCCACACCCTTTTCTTTGTAAAAAATTAAAACGACTTTTATTGCGCTTCTGGGTTGAGTGCAATACGACCTAACCCCCTACCCCTTCCCTACTAGCGTTGGGGAGTAAGACTCAAAGCCTCTCTCCTTTTAGGAGAGAGGAATGGAAGTGAGGTCAAAGTGTATTGCATCCATTCGAGAACCGCTATAACTGGAGGCGAAGCTTTCCAAGGCTACACTTTAACTCTCAACTTTTAATCGGATCGTGTCCCCAATTTTTTAGTGAGTAGCGCCAACGTGTATGTTCAACATCGCCTTCAGGCTGCTGCGCTAAGTGGCGATGAATGTAACTAACGACTTTTTTCATCTCTGATAAATCATCATCTGTATAAGTATCTTTTTTCTTTTTCAGCAAACCGATGATTTGCTTACCTGATTTGTGTCCAATTGATTCATCGTCATTTTTCTTTTGTCCAACAGATTGAGATTCTTCTGTTTCCAGCCAGGATGCTAGTTCTTTTGGTGTCATGTTGACTGAAGAATAAAACTCATCTATTACTGATTTGATATCTTTACTCATAACGCTACATTACTCTTCAATTTTTTCAAGAGCATCGAATTTATGAGCAGCTTCTTTGCCAGTTTTGTCGCTTTTCACTAGATATTGTGGATTATCCTTTGAGGCAGCAACATGATGTCCACTTATATCTATGGGTGAAGTTAATTTTTTTTCTACTTTGCCAGTAGTTTCACCCTGTGATGTATTCCACTTTACCCGATCGCCTTTCTTTAATTCTTCAGTCACGAGTTTTTCTTTTGGCTATTTTATGTCTGTTTATTATGGTGGGGTCGCCAGAAAAATTAATCAGCCGAACGAGAGAAAAAGGGTTATGGAGAGCTAACTTTTTCCGTTATCGTTTGGGCAAAGCTATGTCTACGATGGGCTAGGTCTACGCTCACTGATTAAGTTTCTGTCGGTTCAGCCGATTTCATTCTTGCTTCACCAACCTCTGCTTTTGCTTCTGTAATGATATCTTTTGCCAACATGCGATCGCACTGACATTGATCGCAAATACCTGCCGTGACAATTAACAGAATCATCACCTGACTTTTCACGTTATGTGGAAAAGTCCACCAAAAACCTAACCCCCTAACCCCCAACCCGTGGCGGGAAGGGGGAAAATTCAAAGTCTCTCTCCTTTTAGGAGAGAGAAATAGAAGTGAGGTTTTCCAGATGCCGTGACAATTAACGGAATCATCACACCCACCTGTTGTTGCAAATAGTCCCGCAGTTGAGAAATTACAGACTCAATCGATTATCTGGGAATTTTTACTACCAAAGTACTAATTTTAAATATTTTCAATAGAATATTTGATGATACATATTGCTGACTTTTTACTAGCAGATTAGTAAATAATAATGCAGTGATGGTTAAAATACTTATCCGGGAATAAAGCTTAATTTTGATCAGATAAAAGAGATAAAATTTATTAATTTTAAATTTTCCCATACTGCATAGCAAAATCCATAGATGCCCTACATAAGGCTGGTCATAGAGTAAGCTAGGAGGTTGACACGACTAGCTGACAATGCAGCAATAGATGAAACAAATATTTTGACAGGTGCTTGATTATTCTGGTTGTTTGTGATAATTTTCTTTATTACTAACCTAAAATACTGTAAACTTATCAAGATGCCGTTGTTTATTAAATTTCGTTAACCTAGTTGCAAAGATTTGCAGTTAAAAATAAATAGCTAATCTATCGAGATTATTTATTGCAGGTATAACATTGCGAACCAACGAACTAGAAATTAATCTCTAAGCCAGGGCAACCTTATGAGCAAAATACGTGCTGTAATTGTCGATCCCAATGTGCCGGGGCGTTTGGCACTGAGTGAAGTGACTGCACCAAAGCCTGCCCCAGATGAAGCTCTAGTGCGGGTAGCGGCAATTTCCCTCAATCGGGGAGAGATAAAACGTTCAACCACTGCTGAGGCTGGTTGGCAGCCTGGTTGGGACTTAGCAGGTGTAGTGGAAATCCCCGCCGCCGATGGTTCGGGGCCTCCCCAAGGGGCGCGTGTAGTTGGCTTGCGTCGCGCCGGTGCTTGGGCAGAACTCGTGTCTGTTTCTACTAACGCCTTAGCAGTAGTGCCGCCATCGGTATCTTTTGCTCAAGCTGCCACACTGCCTGTAGCAGGTTTAACTGCATACCATGCACTCTTAAAAGGTGGTTCACTTTTGGGTCGGACAGTTCTGGTTACAGGTGCATCAGGAGGCGTTGGTTACTTCGCTATCCAATTGGCGCAATTGTCAGGAGCGCAAGTTGTGGCACATATTCGTCAAGCTGGCTATGAAACTCTAGTTAGAGAAGCAGGAGCGCAATCGGTGGTGATTGGCGAAGACCTCTCACCCGCCAGCGAGTACGGCCCCTACGATCTAATTGTAGAGTCAGTAGGTGGCAAGACTTTGGGGATAGCCCTTGGCTTACTGGCACAGGATGGGAAAACTGTGCTGTATGGAGTATCTGGGGGAGCTGAAGTGACATTCAACGCGGCTCAGTTTTTTGGAACTGGTAGCGTGAGCCTGTATGGTTTACGTCTATTTGATGAATTGAGATTTGAATCAGCAGCAGTCGGTCTAAAACGGCTTTTGAGTCTAGTAGAAGCAGGTGAGTTACATCCTCACATTGATTTAGAAGCTTCTTGGACAGAAATAGCTGACGTGGCCCAACAACTACTCGATAGGCGTTTTCCTGGTAAGGCTGTGTTGCATCTTTCAAACTGAGCAATAGCAGATGGTATGAGGGATAGTACTGACTTCTGGTTCAAACTAGATCGGCTTGTAATCATTAGTAATCTCAAGATAGATCGCCCAAAAGGGACATCACATCCACGTTATCCATCCTTTGTTTATCCGTTGGACTATGGATACTTGGAAAATACTCGCTCTGGAGATAGAGCCGATATTGATGTCTGGATAGGTAGTTTGTCTAGCAAAAAAGTCATTGCCGTCATTTGTAGTGTTGACTTGGAAAAGCGAGATACAGAAATCAACATACTTCTAGGTTGTACATCTGAGGAAAGCCAAGTCATCTTGGACATCCACAATATAGGCTCTCAATCAGCAGTATTGTTGGTTCGCAAGTAAATTACATTTTTGAAGGTAACTGTGTATGAGTTTAGAACTAAAACTATCAGGTAAAACAGCGATCGTTACAGGAGGAAGTGCGGGCATTGGTTTAGCTACTGCCAAAGCACTCTATAGTGAGGGTGTGAATATTGCGATCGCAGCCCGCAATCAAGAACGCTTAGATCGGGCTGTAGCTGACATCCAGTCCCTACCCACACCAGGGGCGAAAGTTATTGCCATCAGCGCCGATTTGACTAAAGCAGAGGATGTTGAGAAAGTTGTCTCCACAACATTGGCCCAGTTTAGTCAGATTGATATCTTGATTAATAATGCAGGTTCAGCTCGTGCTGGATCTTTCCTAGAATCCACTGATGATTTATTTTTGGATGCTTGGAACTTAAAATTATTGGGCTATATCCGCTTAGTTAGAGCCGTCGTCCCCCATCAAAAAAGTCGTGGCGATGGACGGATTGTCAATATAGTCGGTGGTGCAGGACGGACACCTCGTCCGAACTTCCTAGCTGGTGGTACAAGCAATGCTGCTTTGCTGAACTTCACAAAGGGCATTTCTAAAGAGCTAGCCGAGTACAAGATTCGCATTAACGCTATCTCCCCTGGTGCTACAGCTACTGAGCGTGCCGAGACTTTAGCTCGGCAAAATGCCCAAGCGCAAGGCATCACCGTCGAGCAAGTGAAGGCACAAAACATCCAAAGTATTCCTTTAAAAAGAATCGCCCAGCCAGAAGAAATTGCCGCGCTGGCGCTATTTTTGGTGTCTGATCTTGCTGCATCGATTACAGGAACAGAGATTATCGTTGATGGCGGATCTACCCCTGGTGTTTAACAGTAGAGACGCGATTCATCAGACGCGATAAATCGCGTCTCTACTGTTGTAAAAACATAAACTTCTTGGAGATAAAAACATGGGTTCTCAATACTTTGATATCAAACCAGTAGCAGGACGTATCGGTGCTGAAATTATTGGTGTTAATCTGAGTTCTAACCTCAGCGATGACATCATCAGTGACATTCGCAAGACTCTAGTCAAATACAAAGTCATCTTTTTCCGTGGTCAGCAACAACTCAATGCTGATGGACAGGTCGCCTTCGCTCGTCGTTTTGGTGAAGTCACTACAGCCCACCCAACTGTACCATCGCTGCCAGAAAATCCAGAAGTCTTAGACCTGAATTATGGGCGTACCACTTCCCGCGCCAATAGCTGGCATACTGATGTAACATTTGTAGACCGTCCTCCTCTCGGCTCTATCTTACGAGCGCTTGACATTCCTCCAACCGGCGGCGATACAATCTGGGCAAACTCCGTGACTGCTTACGAAGATTTACCTACCCATCTGCGTAATCTAGCGGATCAACTTTGGGCAGTACACAGCAATAAATTCGACTATGCAACTGCATTCGACCTACCTGAAGATGCCAAGGCTTACCGGGCTGTCTTCACCTCGACTGTATACGAGACTCTGCACCCAGTTGTACGCGTCCATCCCGAATCTGGGGAGCGTGGGCTATTCATCGGCGGATTTGTGCGCCAGTTCCGTGGTTTATCAACAACTGAATCAAATGACATTCACCGGCTGTTGCAAGCGTACATTACACGTCCTGAGAACACAGTCCGGTGGGGTTGGCAAGTTGGTGACGTAGCCTTTTGGGATAACCGGGCTACTCAACATTATGCGATCGCAGATTACGGCGACCAGCCCCGCCATGTTCAACGAGTCACAATTGTCGGCGACCTCCCCGTTGGCATCGATGGTAAACAAAGTGAAGCGATCAAAGGAGATGCTTCTGAGTACAATCGACGTGAAGCGGTAACTGCGTAATAGGACTAGCGTAAAAATAAAATACCAGCTAGACAATCTCTATGAAGTAGAAGTTTCATTGGTAGTAAAGCAAGTTCCATCCTTGGGCAGAGGAGCGATGCATGGGTGATACACGCGCTACTGTTTTGGAAACAATAGCGGATACTTTAATCGAGCGTGCTGAGGCTCTGCCTTCTCGTGTTCTGCAAGTAGCGGTAACAGGCATTAGTGCTAGTGGCAAATCCACTTTGGCACAGGAGCTAGCGCAGATACTAACCAGACGTGGAAGAAGTTCTGTTCACATTGCAGTGGATGATTTTCATAACCCACGCGATCTGCGCCATCGCCGAGGTCGTGAGTCGGCTGAAGGCTACTATTTTGATGCCTACAACTATCCGCTGCTCAAAAAGCTTGTGCTTGAACCACTCGGGCCTGGGGGTAATTTAATCTACCAGGCACGTGGGTTCGATTTGGAAATAGATGCTCCAGTGGAAGAGACACCTAATAAAGCCAATCCTGGAGATATTTTTCTTTTTGCTGCCAGTTTTCTGCTACGACCAGAGATTGTCTCTTACTTTGACTATCGTATCTATATAGATACAGATTTTGATGTGGCCGAGCAGCGTGGGGTAGACAGAGATACAGCACGGCTTGGGTCTTGGGAAAACGCAGTTCGTCTATATCGTCAGCGATACCATGCCGCACAACGAATCTATTTTGCAGAATCTAATCCTGTGCAGTATGCCGATGCTTTATTGAAAAACAATAATTTGGCAGAACCGATTCTCTTCTTCAGAGCAAATCATCCTAATTCGTAATGGGCTTACGCCCCGCTTCTCTACGCTACTGTGTATACACAAGTCTTTTAGAGTTGCTAGGTAACGTAGGGTAGGTTAATTTTTACAAGCCGATGCAATGGCATTGTCAGCCGACACAATGGCATTGTCAACCGATGCAATGGCATTGTCAGCCGATGCAATGGCATTGTCAGCCGACACAATGGTATTGTCAACCGACACAATGGCATTGTCAGCCAACACAATGGCATTGCAAGTCATGTGTACACCGTAGCTTCTCTTCTTAGGCTGCGCCAACGAGATGCACTCGCGTTCAGGACGCTACGCGAACGTAATTAAGACACACTGTAAACAGGAGAATGAGAAGAGAATGAGTACGAGAAAGAAACAATTAAGACTGGGTGTGTTAGGTGGAGACTGCATTCATTATGCCGCTTGCTGAAATAGAGTCAAATCCAATTATTGCTGCACTTCCCAAGGCAGACTTACACATCCATCAGGAATGGTCGCCGCGCCTTGACCGAGTGTTAGCGCGGCGCGAAGGGCGGACATCCTATAATTGGCGGCACTGGGCTGAACAGTTGATGACTGAAACACCACCTGGAATGCCGCGCCTCCAGCAGCTTGGTAGAATTTTCCCTGCTGCGCGAGACGCTGATGCTGAAGCAGAAAACTTCGTAGCGTGGATTGAGGATTTGCTGGATGAGGCAGCAGCAGATGGAGCCATCCTGGTAGAAGTGCGTTTTGGCAAAGAGGCGGTACTACAACCCGACTTTATGTCATTGTTTCGAGAAGCCGAGCGTCGCGTCCAGGCGCGACATCCCCGGCTTTGTGCTGAGGCGGTTTTCGTGTTCATGCTAGGTCGATACGATCGCGATCGCCTGGAGCAACTTTTACAAGGTTGTATTCAGGCAGCAGATGAGGGACTAAGCGGTATAGATTTCCTATACGAACCGTATGACACCGAGGCAGATTGGACAACTGCCTATCACATCGCAAAACGGGCTGCTGCGGTGGGGCTAGGTATTACCGCGCACGCAGGCGAATTCTCCACCGCCAATATTGCTGCTGCCCTGTGCGTCCCTGGACTGACGCGGATCGGTCATGCAACACAGGCTGTTCGTGACCCGCATTTGTTAGAACTGCTGGCAACGAGCGGCGTTACCGTTGAGTGTTCCCTTACTTGTAACGTTGTCTTGGGAGCCGTCGCTTCTTATACAGAGCATCCGGTTCGGCAGCTTGTATCTGGTGTTGCGATCGCCCTTTGTACAGATGATCCTGTCCAAATCTGTACCACCATTGGGCGGGAGTATACAGTAGCCCATGCCCTCGGTTTTTCTCCAGCCGAATTGCTTGCCGTAACTCGTAATGCGATCAAGGTAGCATTTACATCACCAAAGCGCCGAAACGAACTACTAATTGAGTTGAACCAATGGGGAGACTCAAAGTAATGCATTGTCAAAGTAGTACAAAAGGGTTTGTAGTAAGCGCTAAAGTGCTTAGAAAATAAGGACTAAAGTCCTTACTACGAACTTGCTTACCTATGAATTTAAACTTGACAAACTAGTAAATGCCACTGAAATATCTTTCAGACATTTCCTAATTTCTTAACCAGATTTTTTCAAATGTTAAAACGATAGACATTTGAATCCAGTATCTAATGACGATCGCGCTTTTTTATGAAACTCTTCTATACACCTAACTCACCCTATGCACGCATTGCACGGGTAGCAAGACTAGAACTGAATCTGTGCAATCGCATCGAAACGCAAAAAGTCATTGCACGAGATCCAAACAACGACCTACTTAATTACAACCCTACAGGTAAAGTACCAACTCTAACGACTGACGACGGATTTATCTTGAGTGAAACACGTATAATTTGCGTCTATCTGAATCACTTAAATCCTGAAATTAAACTAGTTGCTGACATTTCTAATGGCTTTTTACAGCAACTCGAAGGTATGACTGGTGGGTTCATAGATGGTATTGCTGTCTGGGTAAGGGAGTTAAGGCGTCCCCACAGTGAGCAATCACCTGGGGTGATCGAGTTTGAGCGTGAGCGGGCGTTGAGAATTTTGGACTATTTCGAGAAGATATCAGATAAACTCGACCAAACTCCAAAACTTGCTCATATAACCCTCGCCTCTGCACTGGGACTAGAGATCCGTCTTCCCAATCTCCAATGGCGGCAGAAATATCCAAAACTTGCTCATTGGTACGATGAATTCTCTAAACTACCCTCCATCCAAGCAACAAGACCAGAGTCTTAATAACTAACATTTTCTTGTTCCAAACAAGAGAACGAAAAAAGCATAAGTACACCCTCGCAAATACAAACATGAGTACAAAAAAACAACTTAAACTCGGAGCATTTTTACCCGGTAGTGGTCATCACGTCGCAGCATGGCGACATCCCAACACCCCGGCTGATGGAGGTCTAAACTTCCAACATTACAAGCAGCTGGCACAAACAGCTGAACGGGGTAAATTTGATATGCTTTTCCTCGCAGATGGTTTAGCCGTCTGGGATCGAGGGCAAGGGACTGAGGCTTTCAGCCGTTCGGGACAATTCAGTGTCCACTTTGAACCTTTAACCTTGTTGTCGGCTCTGTCTGTGGTGACAGAAAATATCGGGTTGGTGGCAACATCATCAACGACTTATGATGAACCTTTTCATCTCGCCCGCAAGTTTGCATCACTAGATTATCTCAGCGGTGGTCGTGCCGGATGGAATCTTGTAACCTCTGCTGCTGAAGCCGCAGCGCAGAATTTCAGCCAAGAAAACCACCTAGAACACTCGCTACGCTATGAACGGGCAAGGGAATTTGTGGATGTTGTCACCAAACTTTGGGACAGTTGGGAAGACGATGCTTTTCTCCACAATAAGGAGTCAGGTATTTACTTCGATGCAGAAAAGTTGCATATTCCCCACCACAAGGGCAAATATTTCTCGGTGCGCGGCCCGTTGAATGTGGCGCGTCCACCGCAGGGATATCCAGTAATTGTACAAGCTGGATCTTCTGAGGCTGGACAGGATTTAGCTGCCCAAACAGCAGAGGCGATTTTCACTGCACAACAGACATTGGCAGAAGCTCAAACGTTCTATGCCAGCGTCAAGGGGAGATTAGCTAAATACGGACGTTCCCCTGACCATCTCAAAATCATGCCAGGGGTGTTCCCGGTAATTGGTAAGACTGAGCAGGAAGCTAAGGATAAATATGAGCAACTTCAGGAGTTGATCCATCCCCTGGTCGGATTAGGGCTGCTTTCTGGGCTAGTGGGTGGCCATGATTTGTCTAAATATCCCCTAGATGGGCCGCTGCCGGATCTGCCAGATACCAACGCTGGCAAAAGCCGCTTGCAGCTGATCACCGATCTTGCCCGCAGAGAGAACTTAACAATCCGACAACTGTATTTGTGGATTGCAGGAGCGCGGGGACATCGAACGATTCTCGGAACACCACAACATATTGCCGATCAGTTAGAAGATTGGTTCGTTAATGGTGGGGCTGATGGATTTAACATCATGCCGCCCTGGCTACCTGGGGGTTTAGATGAATTCGTGGACTTGGTAATTCCCGAACTGCAACGCCGAGGAATATTTCGTACTGAGTATGAAGGTAGTACTTTGCGCGAAAATCTTGGTTTGCCTCGTCCGGTGAACCAGTTCATTACAAAGACTGCTCCTGAACCTGTGGGCGTCGGTTCCTTGGCATAGTTTTGATTGAACAACTGGCAGTGTTTTTGAAGCGACGGCTTTGATTTCCTCAATACTTCATCTAGTTTGTTATTCCAGTGGTTTTAACAATACAATCAAGTCGTCTCTAAGGAAACTTTTTATCGTGTTGGGCATCCTAACGGTTCTTCTATCCTCCTTTGTTTTGACGTTTCACAACGTTACTGTCCGAGTTTTGTTTTCAGAACATCTCGTACTAGGTTTATTTTTACTCGGTGGATACGTTAAACCGGATTTGCAGAATTCCTTCTTGCTGATGTTCATGCGAATGCTGCTGGTGGTTCCACTCATGGCATCTCTATCATTTAAGCTATATCCATCTGCTTGGACAGAACTCCAAAACTTGTTCACCCGCAAGCGTAGGGATGTTCTGATTCAAGCTCTTGGCTGTGGGGTACTGATGTTTGTATATATTGCCTCACTCTACATTGCTATTGGCTTGATTCCCACAGGCATTGCCTTGACCCTCTTCTTCACCTATCCCGTATTTACAGCTCTGCTGTCTTGGAGGTTTTTTGGCGATCGCCCCACATTGTTCCGTTGGCTAGTAATGGCTATTATTCTGGTGGGAAGCGCTCTCACCATTCCCCAATCTTCGGACACCTACAGCAGTCATACCATTGCGATCGGCATTTTCGCTAGTTTTGGCGCTGGAATTGTTTACGCTTTTTATTGTATCATTGCCCAAAAATGTTTAGAAAAATTCCATCCAGTTCCCTTTACCTGGATCAGTTTTGCCTCCACTCTACTGCTCTCCGGTATTAGCTTACTGTTCTGGCCAGCTAATAACGCCCAACTTGACTGGACACCCCTATGGATTGGTAGCATATTTTCGGGTCTTGTCAGCTTTCTCGGACACACTTTAAACAATGTAGGGATTCGGATGGTTGGCGCATCTACCGCCTCCATAATCGGCTCTAGCAGTCCAGCATTGACAGCGTTAGTTGCATGGATAACGATTAACGAAACTTTAAACGTGATTCAGAGTGTAGGGATTGGTGTTGTCACATTGGGGATCGCCTTACTTAGTGCAGAAGGCTTTATTAAATCGCTCAAACTTAGGGGTTAAATTAGTAACTAGGCATTGGGCATTGGGGACTTTTAGAATACTTTATGTAATACCAATTATCCCAAAGAAAGCTACAGATGCAGACCTAGAAACCCAGATTAAAATCGACTTTCTTAATTACGAATTAATATCAATATATGCTTTCTGACGCTGTTCTTTTTGATTTAGACGGAACGTTGACAGATCCTCAACTTGGCATCACTCGCTGCATTCAGTATGCGCTCTCTGAACTCGGTTACAAACCACCGAATGCTGATGAATTAAATTGGTGTATTGGCCCACCACTGAAAGATAGCTTTTCGCAATTACTCAATACCTTGGATAGCACAGTACTTGAACAGGCTCTTTTACTATATCGTCATCGCTTTGCCACAATTGGATTATTTGAAAACTCACTTTATCCCCAAATTTCAGAAGTCCTAAAAGCCATTCGTTTTGCTGGTTATAAAACTTTTGTTGCAACTTCTAAACCATATATTTATGCTACACAAATTATTGAATATTTTGGTTTATCATTGCTTTTTGATAGTGTTTATGGTAGCGAACTTGACGGAACGCGGAGCATGAAAGGCGACTTGATTCACTACATATTAGTGACGGAAAATCTTTCATCTTCTACTGTGGTGATGGTAGGCGATCGCTCACATGACATCATTGGAGCCAAGTGCCATCAAATCGCCTCAATTGGTGTCACCTATGGCTATGGAACTGAGGAGGAATTAAAAGCTCATGGTGCTGACTTGATTGCCCATTCTCCAAGTGATATTCCCAGATTTGTAATTCGTAATTCATAATTCGTAATTCGTAATTCAAAATAATGCCGCCATCATTAACGTTTATCCATAGTTTGCTTTTGTTTAGTACTGCTTTCATTGCAGGCGGCTTAAATGCTGTAGCGGGTGGTGGGAGCTTTATTACCTTTCCAACTCTCATCTTTACGGGTGTACCGCCGATTGCAGCTAACGCCACGAATAATACCGCAATTTGGGTGGCTGCTCTAGCAAGTGCTGGAGCATATCGTCAAGATTTAGGTATCGAGCGGCGAGATTTTTTACTTCTATGTGTTGTCAGTTTAATTGGTGGCATGATTGGCTCCATAGCTTTGTTATATACATCGCCAGATGTCTTTAAAAAGTTGATTCCCTATCTGTTGCTGCTGGCAACACTTGTTTTTACCTTTGGTGAACCGTTCAAAAAGTGGTTGCAGCGTCGAAACCAGAATACATCACCGGAATCTGTACCCTTGTTTAATTTGGTACTGGCTCAATTAGCGATCGCAATCTATGGCGGTTTCTTTGGCGCAGGTATAGGAATTTTAATGCTGGCAACTCTAACGTTTTTAGGTATCAAAAGTATTCACACAATGAATGCTTTTAAGACATTTTTAGGGAGTTGTATCAATGGTATTGCGATCGTTCCATTTATTTTTGCAGGTGTAATTGCTTGGCATCAAGCTATTTTGATGGCAGTCGGTGGCTCTCTTGGTGGTTATTTAAGTGCCCATTATGCTCGTAAACTTGAACCCCACCTAATTCGGAAATTTGTGATGATTGTTGCCTTCAGCATGACTACCTACTTTTTTATTCACGATTAAAACCATTTCTTCGTGAAGCTGCGCCAAGCCTTTTTAACTTCTTTCTTTCTTTGTGTCCTTTGCGTCCTTTGCCTAAAATACCAGTCAACAACCCCTGAGAATCTACTACTATACGGCGCTTACGCCCTTTAACCTTTTTACCAAATTCAGTACTGAGTCTTGAAATTTGAGTAAATTAAGACTTGCTTAACACTTATGTATGTAGGTATTAGCCCCGCCCCTAGTGGGCGGT
Organism: Nostoc sp. LPT; assembly: GCF_017115165.1. Lineage (GTDB taxonomy): Bacteria > Cyanobacteriota > Cyanobacteriia > Cyanobacteriales > Nostocaceae > Nostoc. The sequence goes on from NZ_JABXKF010000126.1 coordinate 26,571, forward strand.
TTTTTATAGCCGTAGCCACATAGGTTAGGACAATGTTGATTGCTAAAAGCCTTGATTTAACTGGGTTTATACTCAGCACTCAGCACTTTGCTATAACTCTAAGCCGAGGCACTCGGAACTCAGCACTCTTCATCACCATCGAAACCGTAGACCTTCCCTTTTTTTCCGTCGTCTTCACCGACTGAGAATCTGCGATCGCACAAAATTTTTCTTCTTCAACATCTCAGCAAAAAAACAGCAAAGCCAGCAGACAAAGTAAAAAAATGCGTAATTACTGTATCTAACTGGCTACATCTCACTATGCTTTTGAGGATTTATTTTTCTGGCGGTAAATCTACACTATAAATAGCCTTTCCAGCCAAATTACGCAATGTTACCGTTATCACCTTTGTATTTCCATCAATTTTAACTCCTCCAAAGAATTGCAAACCTTCACTTGGCGGTCGATTTGCTTTTGTATCTGGAGGAAGGCTTTGAAATACTAATTGTGGCCCAAAGGTATTTTCCAATTGGTTAGGCCCAAATGTACCAGAGTTAAGCGGTCCGGCGACGAACTCCCAAAAAGGCTTGAAGTCGGTAAACTGGGCTTTGGCGGGGTTGTAATAGTGGGCTGCTGCGTAATGTACATCAGCAGTTAACCAAACAACATTCTGGATATTTTTGTTTTTGATAAATCGTAGTAAATCGGCAAGTTCTAATTCTCTTCCTAAAGCTGGGCCATCTCCATTAGCCCAAGCTTCAAAATCAGTGCTACCGTCTCGAACTATCAGCCCCAAAGGCATATCACTAGCAATCACCTTCCATGTTGCTTTTGATGACAGCAATCGCCTTTTCAACCATTGCACTTGTTTTCTGCTTAAAAAGTCTGTTTCTTTACTTGGTACTGGCTGATTATTGGGACTATTTAGTCCTCGATAGGTGCGCTCATCCAGCATGAAAATGTCTAATAATGGGCCATAGTTGAAAGAGCGATAAATTTTCGCTTTATCTGGATTATTGCTCTCATATCCGATAGGCAGATATTCTAAAAACGCTTGTCTTGCCCTTTCGGCTAGCAAGTTAACATTTTTAACTGTATAACGGTCATCATTGAGGATAATTTGCCCAGGATACCAATTGTTTCTTGTTTCGTGGTCGTCCCACTGCGCCAATATGGGAACTTCAGCATTGAAACGCTTGATGTTTTTATCAAGCAAATTGTATATATAGTTGCCACGAAATTCTGTGAGGGTTTCTGCTACTTTGGATTTTTCTGGTGTGGTGATGTTTTTCCAAATTGTGCCGTCGTCTAAAGTTACTTCTGATTGAATCGGGCCATCAGCATAAATATTATCGCCAGAATGGATGAAAAAGTCGGGATGAAGTTGGCGCATAGTTTCGTAGATTTTCATCCCACCAAAATCAGGATTAATTCCCCATCCTTGACCGGCGGTGTCGCCACCCCAAACAAAGAATATATCTCGTCCAGATTTGGGGGTAGTTCGGAAAGTACCATAAAAAGGAGCGCTGTAGGTGCGTTGATAATCTAAATCTTGAAAAATCACCCGATAAAATAATTTTTGGTCTGGTGGCAGGTTCCTCAGATAAAGTCGTGCTGTAAAGTCGCTATTTTTTAAAGCATTGGGCCCCACAACTCGCTGCACATTTTTAAAAGATTCGCTGGTAGAATATTCTACGATCATTTTGGCGGGGCGATCGCTCCGACTCCAGATGACAATGCTATCGTTAGATATATCGCCGCTAGCTACACCATAAGGTATGTCAGGACGCATTTTATCAGAGGTGATAATTGCAGGTGCTTCGCCAAAAACTGGTGATTTGGTTACAAGGTTTGTGGAAATAATTCCACCGGCTGTGATAGCTGAACGTAGCAAAAAGTGACGCCGATTAAGCTTCAATGGGTGATGAGATTCCATACTAAATAATAGCAACCTTAAACTAAATAAAGTATTACAGGATAACTGTTTACCACACGTTGTTATGTCAACAAGTAAAGATTGAGTTATCTAAGGGTTAATAAAATATATTTAGTTTGATGTAATCAGAATGGTAGTATTTATTAAGAGCAAATTTATCTATGACCGAAACAGAAAAGGATATAAAGCAACTAAATTTATTTATGAGCTTGTTAATTTTTAATTTTTAATTCGGAGCGAAGCGACGTGACTGCTGCTGTCTTTTTAGAAAATGTCTACAAGTTTTACAACAATGTACCCGTAGTCAATGACCTGTCATTCCAAATTGAAGCGGGAGAGATATTTGCTCTACTTGGCCCGAACGGTGCGGGTAAATCAACTACAATTCGGATGCTGACTACACTCACCAAACCCTCCCAAGGACGCATAGAAGTAGGTGGATATAATGTGATGAGCCAAGCAACGTTGGCAAAACAGAGTATTGGCGTAGTCTTGCAACAGGTCAGTGTGGATAACGATTTAACCGTCTGGGAAAATATGGAACTGCACGGGAGACTACATCACATTAGTAACCCGCAGCGACAAAAATTGATAAATCAATGGCTAGAGTATGTTGAGCTAACAGAAAAACGTGATGATTTGGTAAAAACCCTATCTGGGGGTATGAAACGACGATTGCAAATTGCGAGAGCTTTATTGCATCAACCACAAATTTTGTTTTTAGATGAACCAACGGTAGGACTAGACCCCCAGACCAGGCGACGCCTTTGGGAAATTATTCGGGATTTAAATAAACAAGGGATGACGATGCTACTGACGACCCATTATATGGATGAGGTCGAATTTTTGTGCGATGCCTTTGGTTCTACCAAGCCAGGACGCATCGGTATTATGGATAGCGGTAAGCTGATTTCTTTGGGAACTTTACAACAGCTGCGTTCTGCTCACGGTGAAGGTTTGGTGATGAAACAATTAGGTGTGTCTAACGTCGGAGATGATGGCGCTCGTAATTGGGAATATCTGTTTTTCCCATCCTTGGAAGCAGCAAATATCTACTTGAATGAACAGCCCGATAAAACCGGAATGATGGTGCGTCCCTCTAATCTGGAAGATATTTTTGTAGAATTAACGGGACGCCAGTTAGATTAACCTCATCCTCCTAACTGCCGCAGCATGGCTTCTACCCTTTCTACGCCATCTGAGTCCTTGCGCTGCTTGTACAAGTTACGGGCTTTCTGAAGCAAGCTGTTTGCTTGTTTGGCTTGTCGTCGCTGTTTATACATCGAACCCATCAACTCATAAGTTTGGGCATTGTTTTTATCCAAATCGATTGCTTGTTGGTATGCCCAGGTAGCAGCAGTATAGTCTCCCATACGCGATTGCGTCACAGCCAATCCTAAATAGGCATTGACATTGTTACGGTTGAGCTGTATGGCACGACGATAACCTTCCTTTGCCCCACGTGTGTCGCCCAAATTGGCTTTGATGTAACCCACAGCATAGTAAAAATCACTATTGTTAGGATTGATAGCAATCGCCCGACGATAAGCTGTTAATGCTGCCTGGTAATTTCCCTGTTGAGCGTATAAATACCCAATACCTGAATGAATTTTAGCATTTTTGGGATCTATACTAGCTGCTTGCTGATAAACAGCGATCGCACCACCATAATCACCGGCATTCACTAACCTCCGTCCTTCCTCCAGTAATTGCTTTAACTCTGAGTTTTTGGCTTGCGCCACTAATACCTGAGCCTGAGCTACTGAAGGTATGGTGAAAGTAAAACATCCTAATAACACCACACTAAACACGAATGATGTCGGCTTGTACACAGTAAATTTCCTGAAATTTTAAAGGACTTTTTTCTTGTACATTAAAACAAAAATATGGACTTTTGAAAACTGTATTTCTTCGTATTGATTAAGATGTTAATAGTTCATTCTCCTTTCATTTACATTTAGCACTACATAACAGAGTTTTTACTGAAGGATGAAGTGTCAGCGATCGAGGAGCAGGTGAAAGTACTATACATATAAACCAGTACTATAGCAAAACAACACATATTTTAATCAGTAGTTATACGTGTTACTCAGAATAACTCAACAGGTATCTGACTTAATCCTAGATTCTGATGCAGCAAGCTTATAGCCTTTGACAAAACAATTAAAAATAGAAAATTAAAAATTAAAAATGGAAAATTACGAATAAAACTTTAGTTGTGGAATACAAGCCCACTTTAAAAAAGAATTCCTCCGAGGCGCGCAGCGTCTCGTAGAGAGGCGCAAGGCGTCAAGAGTTCCAGAGCTTACGGCTTAAGTCGTGGGATTGAATGCGTGAATTTTGAATTTTGAATTTTGAATTCGAGCGTTCGCGCAGCGTCTCGTAGAGAAGCGAGTGACTCTGTATCCAATTTTTCTGACATTTTTAATCCTTGATAGTACCCTTTGAGAAGTTATCATCCAGGCATTTACATGCTTTTTTGCTCATTCAAAGGTAAGATAAATCTAAACTGGAAAATGCTCCATTAATCTGTTTAGGACAATACTAAAACCCAAAGCGCAATTTCAAATTGTGTGAGAGGATGTTTATAAGCCTGTATTCTGTAATAATAATTACAATTATTAAAGTATTTATCAAAACACTTTAATAAATATCAAGATATATACCATATAGGAGGTTAATTTATGATTATAACTACCACTGATGTAATTCAAGGAGCCGTGATTGAGTCATATTTAGGCATTGTGACAGCAGAAGTAGTCTACGGCAGCAATTTCTTGCGGGATTTTTTGGCTGGTATTCGAGATATTATCGGTGGACGCACTGCTAGCTATGAGCGTCTATTTGAGCAGGGTCAACGCAAGGCACTAGAAGAATTAGAACAACGCGCACAACGTTTAGGAGCAAATGCTGTAATTGGGATTGAAATTGATACTGGCACAATAAATATTGACCAGTCAGGAGTGCTTTTGCTGATTACTGCCACAGGCACTGCTGTGAGGATGCGTTAGTTTTTGATGATTTTTACTTTTGACAATACATTAGAAAGTTTTAATTAGATTAAGTCTAATTGCATACATAATTAAAGCTACTTTCTGATAGCTAGATAATAGTTGGATTTTAAGTTAAGAATTTTTATATAAAAAATTTAGAAAATAAGACATAAATAAATCCTAAACTATTATATTAAAAATTGTTAACTTAAATTTATTTTTTCTAGCTAAAGATATACCTATTAAATCTTTCTATTGATAGAGACTAAAACAGAACATTTAGTTATTTAATTTGAAGCATAAAGATGAATATACCCGAGCAGGAACTTTGCTGAAACAGCACTGGAGAACATAAGCGATGTCATACGTAAATCGGACAGGCAATGACGTTATATCTACTGATACTGGGGTAGCAGGTAGAGTAGCTGAATATCATGATCGTGTTCGCTGGGGACCAATTATTGCTGGTTTGTTGGTTTCTTTGGCTACACAATTAATTTTGAGTTCTATCATTGCTGCGGTTGCGGCAGGCACAGTTGCGGGTTCAGGTGCACCTAGAACAATTGCCCCTAACGCTGCCGGTAATGCGGGGCTTTGGTCAACTATCGCTCTACTAATTTCCCTATTTACTGGTGGTTGGGTTACAGCTCGTGCTTGTGGTCCGATGAACCGCAATACAGCTCTTCTTAACGGCGCAATTCTTTGGGCAACGACTTTGGCAGTTAGCTCATGGCTTTTAGCAAGCGGAGTATCTGGTGCTTTTGGTGTTGCTGCTTCTAACGCAGGGGAAGTCATAAACCAAGTACAACAGCAAGGTGGTGTTAATGTACCACAAGCAAACATAAGTGCCCAACAAGCTCGTGAAACGGCAGCTAATATACGTTCGGGATTGTGGTGGTTTGTGTTTGGTTCTTTGTTGGGTTTAATAGCCTCAATGATTGGAGCCGTAACTGGCGCTCGTAGTCCTCGGACTAACACTTACAATGCTTAAATAATTGTTTGAAAAATCAAATGTTATTTATTTTTAAATAAAAGCACCTTAAAAAAGGTGTTTTTTGTTTATTATTTAAGCTTGGCGTTTGTAGCGTCCAATTAATTTTGCTGTTGCCAAGATGTTTGTCCGAGTGCATCAGGGTCATCAACCGACAATTAATACTATGCTTTATGTTGCGAAGTACTTAAAAGGTTCTCGCTCCAATATTAGACTTTAAGCAAAAATGCTTATCTGTGAATATCGCGCTTCTAAGAAACATTTCTGTTTTTTAAAAGCGCGATATTTTTATGGTTATTTTTTCTAAGTATAGCATCCGCCATAACGGTTAGGACGCTAGATGTAAGATATGCTCCATCGCATCCCGTAGACACTCATATTGGTCAAGTTGCTTGCGAATGCGACTTTTGAGCCAAGACCAGCATCGCTCAATCTTGTTGAGATCCGGTGAAACAGGTTGTAAGTACAGCAGTTTACAACCTGCTTGCTGAATCAGTTGCTCAATGCGACCGCCTTTATGGAATGTGGCATTATCGATGACTACCACCTGCCAAACAGTTCAAGCAAAGGGATTAAGCAGGTTTCCAACCAAATTTCAAACACAATCCGGTTGCAGGAACCTTCTCCTATCGGAGACGCTACGCGAACGATTGTAAAAGGAGCCATTAGTTGGTGGTTACGCAAGGCCGCAATCATATTAACACAGGCGTTGCCTTCGTCCTGATTTGAGAGCATGAAACCGTTCTCCTTTCTGATTCCAGCCATAACCGTAATCTTCTCGATTGTCCATACCCGCTTCATCGACATAAACAATCGTTTCATCTGCTTGGGTTGTCAACTGTTCTATGAATCCTTGCCGTTTGATTTCATCGCGCTCTTGATAGCCATAGGTCTTTTTTTCGCGTGAACCCTATTTTCTTTAACGCTCTTGCAATTGTGCGTTAGCGTAGCTCGCCGTAGGCATCGCTAATGTTGCCCTCCCACAGTTGAGCCATCTCTACCTGGGTTTTATCACCATGAGATTTAGCAAAAGCCCGAAATTGCTCCCAGTCTGTGATGCAAGTGGTTGTTTCCAGATGGGTGGTTGGGCTTTGGATGAACATCTCCAGTTTCGGCTTTGCGCTGCAACCATAGGTTGATCGTGTTGCGGCTGATATTGAAGAGTTCACTGGCTTCACTTTTCTTCAATCCATCTAACTCAATCGATTGGATCACCATAAGAGCGGAAATCGTAACTGTAGGGTTTTGCCATAGCAAATCAGACGATAGCAGATCATGATAATACTTTTAGTTTACGTCCTAATCGACTAGACGGTTACTATAAATGCAACGAAAATTTTACTACTGCAAATCACCATTTCAGATATGAACCTTCAATTCCCTGCTCGCGTCGAATTTTGCCATCTTTTTCAAACCAGGCAATTACTTGCTGTGCTGTCAAATCTTCAATATCAACACCGTACTCTTGGGCGATATGCTTCAAAAGCTTAAGTGATGAAATTGTCAATCTTGTTAAAAACTTTTCTGGGGAAGACAACAAGGCAGCATCTACTTTGGCTGATTCTTCTAGAGTTAAAAATTGTGCTGATGGTTGCTGTGGTGGTACGTCCATAAATGAAAAAATGAAATGCTATCTCAAAGTTAGTTGGGTATTGGACATTAGTTATTAAAAAAAGGACTAATGACAAATGACTAATGACAAATGATTAATGGCGAACTTGTACTAAATACCCACAACGATGTTGACCATCAATAATCCAGTGGGTGCGTTCTACGGTACAATCAGGTAAGACGGCTGCAAACATTTCTAATTCGTGACCACAGATGCTGGGGAAAGACTCGGCAACGTTAGAAATGGCGCAGTTATACTCCATTAAGATAAAGCGATCGCTCTCGAAGCAGTCATTCACATCAACAGGGTGATACTCCGCCATGAAGCCTTCCGCTTTTCTCAACTCGACTAAGTTGGCTACACGTTCTCGCAGTGAACCATTACCCACGCGATCGCGGTATTCTAGTGCTTTGCGCTCCCACTGTTTCTGTAAAATCCATTTGAATTGCTCGTGTCCTACCGTTTCGGCTAAGGTGTCTAGCAGCGAAACCGCAAAATTTCCATGGCCATCACCAAAGCGATCGCTCATTGTTCGGTGCAAGCGATCACGTCCCTGACGACTCAGTTGATAAAGGTGCTGCGGACGCCCCATCCCCGCCGCCTGCACTGTCGATGAATACAAAACTAGCTCCTCCGTCTCCAAATCTTTGAGATGGCGACGAATCGCTTGGGGGGTAACGTCTAAAAGTTCAGCTAGCTCCAAAGCCGTTGCTTTTTCGTGTTTGTGCAGATATTCTAGGATATCTTGTTTGGTTGAGGACTGGTGGGTAGTCGCCATCTTATGGTTGGTGCAAGACGTTCAGCGAACGTCCCAAAAATTTCTTTGAAAATTTGACTTTGACAACATTGTTGTTGTTAATATAGCGTAAAATGAAGATAAGTTAAACAACATAGCTGTTGTTTTATTATCCACCACTATTCTAGCAGCCGTGTAACCATTCCGTAACGTGATATGGGAATCGGTTAGCCACAGCCCGCCTCCCATCCTAAAAGAGTTCTGAACAAGAGAGATTATTACTGATGAGTGCCACTGTCAAAACCTTAGTCAACCAACCCTACAAGTACGGCTTTATCACCGATATTGAAGCCGACACTATTCCGCGTGGACTAGACGAGGACGTTGTTCGCTTGATCTCCTCTAAAAAGAACGAGCCGCAGTTCATGCTGGACTTTCGCCTCAAGGCTTATCGCCAGTGGCAAAAAATGACTGAACCAACTTGGCCAAACGTCAAGTATCCGCCAATAAATTATCAGGATATCATTTATTACTCAGCGCCGAAACGCAAGAAAGAAAAATTAAACAGCTTGGACGAAGTTGATCCAACCCTTTTAGAAACCTTCGAGAAGTTAGGCATTTCCCTATCTGAACAGAAGCGACTGGCAAACGTCGCCGTCGATGCGATTTTCGATAGCGTCTCTGTCGCCACTACATTTAAAGAAAAGCTAGCGGAAGACGGCGTTATTTTCTGCTCAATTTCGGAAGCGTTACAAGAACACCCAGAACTAATTAAAAAATACCTGGGTAGCGTTGTTCCTGTAGCTGACAATTACTTTGCCGCCTTAAACGCCGCCGTATTTAGCGATGGTTCCTTTGTTTACATTCCTAAAGGCGTGAAATGCCCAATGGAACTATCTACCTACTTCCGCATCAACTCTGGTGACACGGGACAATTTGAGCGGACTTTGATTGTCGCCGAAGAAGGTAGTTATGTTTCTTACCTCGAAGGTTGCACCGCACCGATGTATGACAGCAACCAGCTGCACGCCGCTGTTGTGGAACTCGTCGCCCTCGACAACGCTGAAATAAAATACTCTACCGTGCAAAACTGGTACGCTGGAGATGCTAATGGTAAAGGCGGTATTTTCAACTTTGTCACCAAGCGCGGTTTGTGTCAGGGCGTAAATTCTAAGATTTCCTGGACTCAAGTAGAAACAGGTTCGGCAATTACTTGGAAATATCCTAGCTGTGTGTTGGTGGGTGATAACTCTGTGGGTGAGTTTTACTCGGTGGCGCTGACAAATCATCAGCAGCAAGCCGATACGGGTACAAAGATGATTCACGTAGGTAAGAATACTCGCAGTACAATTATTTCTAAAGGAATCTCCGCAGGTAATTCTAGTAATAGCTACCGGGGTTTGGTGAAAGTCAACCCGACAGCTAAAGGGGCGAGAAATTATTCCCAGTGCGACTCAATGCTGATTGGGGATAATGCCCATGCTAATACTTTCCCTTATATCCAGGTGCAAAATAATACTGGGAAGGTGGAGCACGAAGCTTCTACTTCTAAGATTGGGGAAGATCAACTGTTCTACTTTGCTCAACGAGGTATTTCTTCAGAAGATGCCATTTCGATGATGGTTAGCGGCTTCTGTAAGGATGTTTTCAATCAGCTACCGATGGAGTTTGCTGTGGAAGCTGATAAATTGTTGAGTTTGAAGTTGGAAGGCAGTGTTGGCTAAATGGAAGCAAGGATAAACACAGAGACATCCGCGTTCTGTGTTTATCTTTAGGAAGAATAACGTAGACGCAAAGCGGTGAAGGAAGCAGCGCGGTCTTGGGGGTTTCCCCCATGAGCGACTGCTGAACCCGGAGGGCTTGCCGCAGGCTACCGCGAAGACGCCAAGAGCGCGAAGTAGAGAGAAGAGAGAAAATGATTATTGAAAATAGTGAAGTTGTGCTGTCAGTACGGAATCTGACGGCTAATGTTGATGGGACACCGATTCTTAAGGGTGTGAATTTGGAGGTGCGATCGGGTGAAATTCATGCGATTATGGGGCCGAATGGTTCTGGTAAGAGTACCTTTTCTAAGGTTTTGGCTGGGCATCCGGCGTATGAGGTGACTGGTGGTGAGGTGATTTTTCAGGGGCAAAATCTTCTGGAGTTAGAACCGGAGGAACGTGCAAGAAGTGGTGTATTTTTGGCGTTTCAGTATCCGTTAGAAATTCCCGGTGTGAGCAATTTGGATTTCTTGCGGGTGGCATACAATTCTCGTCGCAAGGCACAAGGTTTAGAGGAAATAGACGCTTTTGATTTTGACGATTTGATTGAGGAAAAGCTGGATGTAGTGAAGATGAATTCCAGTTTTCTCAGTCGGAGTTTGAATGAAGGGTTTTCTGGTGGTGAGAAGAAGCGGAATGAAATTCTGCAAATGGCGCTGCTGGAACCAAAGTTGGGAATTTTGGATGAGACTGATTCGGGTTTGGATATTGACGCACTTAGAATTGTAGCGAATGGGGTAAATCAACTGGCAAGTCCAGAAAATGCCACAATTTTGATTACTCACTATCAGCGGTTACTCGATTATATAGTGCCTGATTTTGTGCATGTGATGGCACAGGGGCAGATTATTACCAGTGGCGGTAAGGAACTGGCATTAGAATTAGAGTCTCGCGGTTATGATTGGGTGCTGGCAGAATTTGCAGCTGCTGAGGTGGGTGTGTAATGAGTATTCAAGTATCTCCTAGTCCTATTCCTAATTCAAATGTAGTCAGTTTGACATCGACTCTGTTAGATAGAGATGATTATCTGACTGGGTTGTTAAATCAAGTAACGGCAACGAAAACAGAAGGTTGGTTGCAGGAATTACGCCAAAGTGCTGCTAATTGGGTACGTCACTCGATTATCCCAACTACCCGCGAGGAAGAATGGCGATTTACTGATTTGTCGTCTTTGCGAAAGGTGCAATTTAATCTAGAGACGGTAAATTTTGCATCTCTAGAATTTGATATTTTGCCAGAAGCGGCTAACAGTCGTTTGGTATTTGTTAATGGTGTTTTTGCACCGGAGTTATCCGCAGTTTCAGATTTACCATCTGGAATTGTGGTGAGTAATTTGGCTGCTTTGTCTGTGGTTGAGCAGGAGGGTGTACGGCAGTATTTAGCTCAAGCTGAGGGAGCGCAGGAAGTTTTTACTGCTCTCAACACGGCTGGGATAACTGATGCTGCTGTGGTGTGGGTGAAGAAGAATGTGGTAGTTGAAACGCCAATTCATTTGGTGTTTATTTCGGTTGCGGGTGAGACGGCAATGATTTCGCAGCCGCGTTGTTTGGTGGTGGCAGAAAGTGGTTCGCAGGTAACGTTGGTTGAAGAGTATACGAACCACCAAGGCGCAAAGAAAGAGGGAGTATATTTCACCAATGCGGTTACGGAAATTTGGGTTGCTGACAATGCAAAAGTGAGTCACACTAGGGTTGAGCGAGAAGGTGCAGAGGCTTTTCATATTGGGAAAACTGCGATCGCCCAAGCTCGTGATAGTCGATATACAAGTCATGCCATAACTTTAGGTGCGAAGTTGTCACGGCACAATTTGGAGATTTTGCAAACTGGTGAGCAGACAGAAACTACTCTCAATGCTTTGACGATGATTTCTGGTAAGCAATTGGCAGATACTCACAGTGCGATCGCACTCAACTATCCCCACGGTACAAGTGACCAATTGCATAAATGTATTGTAGGCGATCGCGCTCATGCGGTGTTCAATGGTAAAGTTTTTGTACCCAAACCAGCGCAGTTGACAAATGCAGCCCAGTTGAATCGCAACTTGCTGCTATCATCCAAAGCCAGAGTTGATACCAAACCCCAATTGGAAATTACGGCAGATAATGTCAAATGCGCCCACGGTGCTACCGTTAGCCAATTGGAAGATGATGAAATATTCTATCTGCAAAGTCGGGGAATTGATGAAAACGATGCTCGTAAATTGTTAATAAACGCCTTCGCCGCCGAAATCATCAACCAAATACCAGTTCCTTCTCTACGAGAAATCCTGTTAAGTACAGTCAATAATCTTAAGTCTCTGACTAATGACTAATGACTAATAACTAATAATTAATCTACCAATGACTTTCACTCCTACCAAAACCCTTGCCGATAAAGTTCGCGCTGACTTCCCGATATTGCATCAGGAAGTCAACGGTAAACCCCTGGTTTATCTCGATAATGCTGCGACATCACAAAAGCCTTTGTTGGTGTTAAATACTCTACGGGATTATTACGAACACTATAATGCTAACGTGCATCGCGGCGCTCATACGCTGAGTGCTAAAGCTACTGATGCTTATGAAGGTGCTAGAGATAAAGTTGCCAAATTTATCAATGCTGCATCCCGTCAGGAAATCGTCTACACCCGCAACGCTAGTGAGGCGATTAACCTAGTAGCCTACAGTTGGGGAATGAATAATTTGCAGCCGGGAGATGAAATTATTCTCTCGGTGATGGAACACCATAGTAATATTGTGCCTTGGCAATTGGTGGCACAAAAAACGGGTGCAGTACTGAAATTTGTAGAATTAACACCAGAAGAAACTTTTGATTTGTCACAGTTTAAAAAACTGATTTCCGACAAAACAAAACTAGTGTCGGTGGTGCATATTTCTAATGCTTTGGGTTGCATTAACCCAGTGGAAGAAATTGGTGCGATCGCTCACAAATACGGTGCTAAATTCTTAGTTGATGCTTGCCAAAGTGTCCCTCACTTCCCCGTTGATGTGCAGCAGATAGATTGTGATTGGTTGGTAGCTTCCGGTCACAAAATGTGCGCCCCAACTGGGATAGGATTTCTGTATGGCAAGTTGGAATTGCTGGAATCAATGCCACCATTTTTTGGTGGTGGTGAGATGATTGCAGAGGTGTTTTTAGACCATTCCACCTATGCAGAATTACCACATAAATTTGAAGCCGGTACACCTGCAATTGGAGAAGCGATCGCGCTTGGTACTGCGATAGATTATCTTAACAGTATTGGCATGGATAAAATCCACGCCTACGAAGCAGAATTAACAGCTTATTTGTTCCAACAATTAGAGCAAATTCCCCAAATTAGAATTTACGGCCCCAAACCAAATGCTAAAGGTGAAGGTAGAGCCGCTCTTGCGTCATTCACAGCCGGGGAAGTCCACGCCAACGACTTATCTACATTATTAGATCAAGAAGGCGTTGCTATCCGTTCTGGACACCACTGTACTCAACCATTACACCGTTACTTAGGTCTTGCTGCAACCGCACGAGCAAGTCTATCTTTCTACAACACCCGCGAAGAAATTGATATTTTCATCAAAGCACTGAAAGAAACCCTAGAATTTTTTGCGGGTTTCCTTGCTTAAAGTTACAAAATATTCAAATCTTAATTGTGCCGATTTTCAGCAACATAACTTGCTAATACTTGGCACAATTTAATTATTTGGATTTTTGGTTTTTTCGGTGCTTTTATGGTGAATATTGAATTCAAGTAAATTTGAACATCTATACATCTATAATTAATTAATGCTAACGGCTGAAATATTTATCATACAAAAACTTAATAAATATCAAATATAGGAATCCTATTTGAGTTTTGAACAAATTCCGTACATCTCAAGAGTGGCAAAATCACTCATTTGTGTGTCGAAGAAACCACTCAAACATCCACTTCAAATGCGAGTATGTTGGTATCAACGCACAAAAACGCCTTACCCATGTTTTGGCTTGTAACTAAATATCTTCAATCGGATTTTGTTCTGGACAATTAGGAGCTTTAGCGTTCGCAGTGTATTTTCCATTGTTCGGCTGCCAAGCCTTGATTAACCTCTGCCAAGAAATCTTGAATCTCTTTGGAGCGGTGATAAGTAGCACCATCGCACAAAATCAGCAATCCTTGGTCAGGAGACTCATTCAGCAGATATCGGAGATAATCAATAGTATGAGAGTGAGTTGCCCTTGTCATAAGCTTTCAGCAGTAATTGTCCTCCCTTGATAGTCTACAGCTCCGTAATATGTCTGTTTCTCTGGCTCATTTACGACTGGAACTGTGATTTCTTGGTCACTAATAGGGTATAGGGGGTAGGGTGTAGGGTATAGGGAGGACGGCATTGGT
>NZ_JABXKF010000154.1 GCF_017115165.1 Nostoc sp. LPT
TACCTCAACACGACTTTGGAGTACCTCAACACGACTTTGGAGTACCTCAACACGATTTTGGAGTACCTCAACACGACTTTCAAGTACTTCAACATGACTTCGAGGTATCTGTTGCTTATAGAACCCATTTGACATCTAAGGAGAGGATGCAAGTCTCTTAACTATCAGCCGAATAAAACAAAGATTAACCTTAGTAGTCGCATTAGCTAGAGTTCTTTCAAATACCCTGCATAAAAGAAAGGCGTAGCACGTATTAATCGTTAGCAGCTCAGAATCATCGATTTTGTAGTTTGCAGACAGATCCTAACTATAACAATCACCTTGGAAAAAAGGAGTAACTGAAAATGGCAAACATCTATGGCACATCTGGAAATGATAGTCTCTACGGAACTCTCGAAAATGACTATATATATTCTTACGAGGGTGATGATTACGTTTTCGGTGGTGAAGGAAATGATTACATTGATGGTTGGGAGGACAATGACAAGCTAGATGGTTGGACGGGCGACGACACGTTGCTTGGCTATAGTGGCAACGACACGTTGCTTGGCTATACTGGCAACGATACGCTCAAGGGCGAGTCTGGTAACGACATACTGAAGGGCGAGTCTGGCTATGACAATTTAACCGGTGGAGCAGGAGCTGACATTTTCGTTCTTGACTCAGGATTTGGTTATTATGATACAATTACAGATTTCTCCTGGCAGGAAGGTGACAAATTCCAAGTTACTGGCGTTTTGAGTGACTACTCGGTGAAGCCGTTTGGAGAAGGAACGGACATCTTGTATCAAGGTAGTTTGATTGCGTATGTGCAAAATCCTACGTCGGTGGTCCTCAGCCTAGACTTTATATTGGCTTAGAAAGCTGTTTGGCACTGTCAAGTTAAGTAATGGCTGACAATACAGTAGGATTATTCTTCAGTAGCAGAGTGTTAAAGGTGCAAAAGGTGTTGCTAAAGCCCTAAGTGGAAGTAGCCTCTAAAAGCTAAAACGCCTAGTGTAACACTCTGCTTGGTTAACCGATTTATAGTTTGTTTTCAACCTAATCAAACCTCAAGCCTTGGAAAGCTTACTAGGCTTTCTAAGGTTTGAGTTTCCTTACCACTTAATGACTGTGAGGGATTGTTCAACGACCCGAACGAAACTAAAAAACGTGCATTCATAAATCAAATTCTCTTGGAATCTAGGGATGCATCGGTTCCATACGACCGTGACGTAAACATTATCGATATTCAAGCCATTAAAGATTGTTACGGGTCGTTAGTTGTGTGAGCGATCGCCTCTTTTCTCTCCCTTCATTCCCCAATACCTTGCTTATATCATCTCTGCGTAGACGTGCAGAGATAAGCAAGACTGTGCTGCAAAGTTAAGCGATCGCTCAAGCAAATTGTGAGAAGAAGTTCTCCGAATCGGTTTCTAACCCTCGGAACTTATATACATACAGCATTTTGCATCTAAATGAAGTACATTCTATCACTCCCCTTAATCCCACGCCACTTGCTATAACGGATAGCGCAGCGTTAGCGAGTACTCGAGCGTCGGGAACCTCCGCAACACAGTGGCTCCCCGATGTATTGGGGGAAATTGCCAATCTAGTTCCCTCCCCAATACATACGGGGAGGGTTAAGGAGGGGTATTTTTGTACTTCATTAACTTGCAATCTGGTGTATAAACAAATTAGTGGTATCAAAAACATTAATACATAATCAAGAACTCTAACAATATAATAAGTTTTGATAACTGTTTAGCTAATATTGATATTTTTCAAGCTTCCTTTGGGCAAAAGACCTTGTAAGTATGTAGATACTTAGGGAATTTGACAGGGAAAGTTAGGTGACATGAACAACAGAGCAAACCAAAGGCATGAAGAAGATCATCTAATAAAATATTTCTGTATATTCAACCGAATGTTGATTTTTGTTGCAGAGATGTTTATGTCACACAGCCTTGTTGCTAAAAAGGTAATGCTGCGGTTGTTCCGAAATTTCCAGCATCCCAGACTTTCCTGGCTAAGGCTTAGACACTCATCTGTGAAAACCCAAGCTGTTCCTCTACCTGACAATGAAGCAGAAAGGCTCAAAGCGCTGGCAGACTACAATATTCTAGATACCCTACCCGAACAAGCATTTGATGACCTAACTGCTATTGCTGCCTACATTTGTAAGACTCCAATTGCTTTAATTAGCTTAGTTGATAGCGATCGCCAATGGTTTAAATCTAAGGTTGGACTGAAAAGTAGCGAAACACCCAGAGATGGGTCTTTTTGCTCCCATGCCATTCTTCAACCAGAGGATATATTAGTGGTTCCCAATGCCATCAAAGACGATCGCTTTAATAACAATCCCTTAGTCAAAGGTAATCCCAAAATTCGTTTTTATGCTGGTGTCCCTCTAATTACGGCTGATGGTCTTCCAATTGGGACATTGTGTGTTCTAGATACCATTCCTCATCACTTAAGTTACCAGCAGTTAGATGCACTGCGCCGCCTAAGTCGTCAGGTGATCGCTCAAATGGAACTCATTCAGGAAGTTCGCAACCGCAAACAAGCAGAGATCGAAGGAAGACAATTATTGCTGACTGATGAACTCACAGGTTTGTATAACCGACGTGGTTTCTTCCTAATGGCTGCACAGCAGTTGAAAATTGCTCACTGCATGAAAGTGTTTTGCTGGGTTATGTTCATTGATTTAGATGGACTAAAACAGATTAACGACACCCTTGGTCATGACATGGGAGATGCCTTGATTATTGATGCTGGTCGATTATATCATGTCCGGATAATCGCTTACGATAAAAGTAGTGAGTGCAAAGATGAGT
>NZ_JABXKF010000103.1 GCF_017115165.1 Nostoc sp. LPT
AACTTCTCGCTGTGCTTGAGTCTCAAGCTCTTAAATACTAATTAGATAGTCAGGGCTGTAACCCTATCTTGTTGTTAATAGTGGTTTGGATACTGCATAAAGCTGGACTTGTACTAAAGTTGCAAGTGTAGGTTGCCAAGGGTTCTTTTTGATAATTAAATACCCGGACGTTGTAACCAAAGTTCCGTGCAGCGCTACCCAAGCGATTTACGAAGTCGTAGCGCTGTATATCGTCTAGTAAGCTCCAAATTTGCTGATTCACGATCAAGTCTACTCGTGCAGGTTCTTTGTTAGAAGCTGGATATGCGATCCAATTATCCAATAGCTTTTTCTCAGAATTTTGTTGTGCCCACCATAAACTGGGAACGGTTAATCGTTCTGGATGAATGGTGGTAGCTGTGATTATATAGTCTTTTGGCTTGGTCAATAAGTCTAGTTCTAAAGGCGCACTAGAAGGCGACGGGATTGAGGGGGTTTGTGCTAGTGAAGGCGGGACTAGTAAAGTGGTGAGGCTAAGAGTTAGTAGTAATGAAAATGATGTCTGGCGATGGCTGCGCCAACGCCTGCCGTAGGATGCCCGTTCGCGTAGCGTCTCCTTTAGGAGAAGGGCTGTAGGGCGATCGCATAATTTAGGTATATACATAACTGATACTAATTCATAATTCGTCATCAAGACACAAGTTAAAATTCGCACAAATTAAAGTTTAATAGCAACGATGCGAATTCTTCGATAATCTGCTGTCCAAGTTCCTTGTTGATATAGTGTTGGCTTCAGATATTCCTCAACGACGGAAATTATTTGTATTTGTTGCTCAAGTGAAAGTCCTGCTAAAAAAGGGCTGGCGAACATTTTAATCCAGTTTGCGATGCCAGCTTCTCCCTCTGCTAGGGGAGTTGGGCGAGGAAACAGGATAGCATAAATGACATCAAAGCCTTGCTGTTCTAGTAGGCTGCTGTATTCGCCAATACTGGGGTAATACCAAGGATTCTCTACTTGTGCCTGAGGGATACCAATGGACTCTAAAGCACTGTATAAAGCTGTGGCGATCGCCTTTATATTTCCCTTACCACCAAATTCTGCAACAAAACGCCCTCCGGGTTTTAGGGATTGATGTATGGAAGCGATCGCACTATCTGCTTCTTTCACCCAATGCAATACAGCGTTGGAAAATACAGCATCTAATGGCTTATCTACTTGAAAGTTCCTAGCATCAGCAATATCAAAGCGGATATGGGGATAGTTTTGTCTGGCCTTTTCGATCATCGCGGGTGCATAATCAACCCCCATAACTTCAGCACCAGCTTGGGCAATTTTTTCTGTGAGTTGTCCAGTCCCACAGCCAAGATCCAAAATGGATTCTCCTGGCTGAGGGTTTAGTAATTTCAGTAAGTCTTCGCCATACTGCCAGACAAAGGCGTGTTTATCTTCGTAAAGGGAAGTGTCCCAATTATTGCTTGTCGAAATATTATTCATAATGTAGGGTTTTATGGTGTGTAGAGACTAGCAATTGCAACATCTCTACATTAAATTACAGCGATCGCTGGTTTACTTTCTACCAGTCAACTTATCTAAGAAATCCATTTTTACTGCAAAGTTGATAATATCTTGCCCTGTGCTAGGGATTGTAACTTCACCGTTATTTAGGGCGACAATATAGGGCATACCGTCAATCCAATCAATGATTGGCCCGCCGGAAGCGCCGCCTGCGGTAGCGCAATCATGAAGTAAAAGATTTGATTCTTCACCAACAATACTGCAATTATCTTCATAACCCGCAGTCCATCCCTTACCGGCGGTGTAGGATTCATAGCCTTCTTTGGTGGGATCTGGGTAGTCACCAGAGTAACCAACAAAGAATAATTTATCTTGCTTTTGTTTAATCAAAGTAGAACTAGGTACAGACTTCCATCCTAAACGACCATATTTGCGGGCTAGGGGCTGATTAATTCTGATTAATGCCCAGTCTTTGCTTTGATTTTTGACGTTATCGAAACCACCATTCTTGAAATCTGTACCGTACCACACATTTTTTGTAACATTCTGTACTTTGGCAATATCTTCTTGACTCTGGAGTTTGCCATTAATAACATTGGGTATAAACCGAAGTTCTTTACTGAGTTGATGAGTCTCAGTATCAATTACACAGTGAGCATTGGTTAAAACAATATCATCAGCAATTAATGTGCCCGTGCAATAATAGCTTTTAGCGTCAGCTGTTGTTCCTTGCACTCGTCCGATCGCTGACCAAGGATAATATCTACTTAGCATAGGCATACGGTTATCTATGCCTCTGGGGATACCGCGATCGCCTTCATAAGGTTTTTCCGACTGTTCGAGATCAGCCGGTTTAAAGGGTTTACCATCCCCTACCAAATTCAGCTGTTCTGTATTTGGCGATATCGGTGATTCTGTTTCTGCTTGGACTGATATCCAACCACCTAAAGTGGTAAAAATTACAATTCCGGCGATAAAGAAAGCAAGCAGTTGTTTGTAAATAGACGGTTTACGCATTGATTTTACTCCTGAATTCAAAGTGAAAATTTGATATTTGATCTCTCTCCTGCGAGGAGATAGGCTTTAAATTGCCTCTTTTTCCAGTTCCCTCTCCTAAAAGGCTACGGTGTACACACAAGTCTGAAGTTGTTTAAGAATCTGGGTTTTACCCCACCCTAACCACTGCTTGAATTCAATAAACGACCGCCCGAATTCAATAAACGACCGCCCGAATTCAATAAACGACCGCCCGAATTCAATAAAC
>NZ_JABXKF010000168.1 GCF_017115165.1 Nostoc sp. LPT
AACTTCTCGCTGTGCTTGAGTCTCAAGCTCTTAAATACTAATTAGATAGTCAGGGGGTTGAATTGTCCCAGAAGTAACTCACTCCGACCATTCAATCTTCCAGTTCCGTAAGAATCACCTGTATCAAATAAAGTTACATCGTTGCTTACACAAAGGTTAAAGACCGCTTGCAACTGCTCATCCATACTTTCGTCATATCCCCAAAGCAGTTGGTTGCCCCAGGTCCAAGTGCCGCAGCCCATGCTTGGGAGGGAGAGTTTTTGGAGAGTCTGCATCTTTGCTGTTTGTAGATTGCCTTATTAATTATCAGGCATATATAGCAGTCCGAAATCATTCATCAAAGAAAGGCAGGAGGTCGGAAGTCGGAGGCAGGAGGTTGTAGAAAATAATTTTTCTCTCTGCCTTTCTTCGTTTAACCGAAGCACAAAAAAGGCAGACACTTTGTCTGCCCTCAAGACCTTAGAGTTAAATTTTTGGTTTTAGACCTTAATAGCGACCACCACCACCACCGCCATAGTTTCCTCGTCTACCACCTGAGGAACCGCCGTCTGTCTTGGGCTTGGCTTTATTAACTTTTAAGCTTCGACCCATCCATTCAGCATTATCAAGGGCATCAATTGCCGCTTGTTCTTGGGCGTCTGATTCCAATTCCACAAAGCCGAAACCTCTCATCCGACCTGTTTCTCGGTCGATAGGCAATTGAACATTTTTTACAGTTCCGTATTCTGCAAAGACTTGCCGGAGGTCATCTTCCTTAACCTCATAAGATAGATTACCGACGTAAATTGACATAGAATGTCTCCAGAATCAGAGGATGTAGAGATTTAGATCCGGAGAGGTCTGTAATACAAGTATATATAAAAACAAACTGTACAGCCGAATTTCATCTTCCACGCATACTTTAACATAAATAGAGAAGTTATGTTCTTAAGTAAGACTATACTTAATCTGTCGATCTAAGTACTCAGATAGTTGGCAAAACTAGTTTCAAATCAACCTAGCAGCGATCGCATGAAATTTGCAGTCATCAAAAAGTTTCCATAACTGAACTTATTTCTCTTCAAAGAGTATTAATTAGTAATTTTTAAATTTTGTTCAATCAAAATTTTCAAAGAGAGCAATTCAATAAAAGCAGTGCGATCGTTTGTAACGTAAAATTAATTTCCATCCAGCATTTGCTAACAGCTTGACGCCCATGTTTTGCGACTACCTGATCCAAATCCTGACTGCCCGTGTATATGATGTTGCCCAGGAAACACCACTGGAGTCTGCTCCAAATTTGTCTGCGCGGCTGAATAATCAACTCCTGCTGAAACGCGAGGATATGCAGTCAGTATTTTCCTTTAAACTGCGGGGTGCTTATAACAAGATGGTGCAACTATCGCCAGATATATTGACAAAGGGTGTAATTGCAGCGTCTGCGGGGAACCATGCTCAAGGAGTCGCCCTTGCAGCCAATCGTTTGGGAACCAAAGCGATTATCGTCATGCCAATAACCACACCCCAAGTCAAGGTAGATGCGGTGAGAATGAGGGGCGGAGTAGTGGTGTTACATGGAAACACTTATGACGATGCTTATAGCTATGCCCGTGAATTAGAAGTAGAAAAAGGATTGACCTTTATTCATCCCTTTGACGATCCCCATGTAATTGCTGGACAGGGAACCATTGGGATGGAAATTTTACGGCAATATCAGCAACCCATCCATGCAATTTTTGTGGCAATTGGAGGCGGCGGATTAATTTCTGGGATTGGGGCTTATGTAAAACGGTTGCGTCCCGAAATTAAGATTATTGGTGTTGAACCAGTAGATGCTGATGCCATGTCTCAATCACTCAAAGCCGGACATCGGGTGCGCTTGTCCCAAGTGGGGTTATTTGCTGATGGCGTGGCGGTGCGGGAAGTAGGTGAAGAAACCTTCCGTTTATGTCAGCAGTATGTAGATGAAATTATTTTGGTGGGTACAGACGATACTTGTGCTGCGATTAAAGACGTGTTTGAGGATACGCGATCAATTTTAGAACCAGCTGGTGCATTAGCGATCGCAGCTGCCAAAGCCTACGCCGAACGAGAACAAATCGAGGGACAAACCTTAATTGCTGTCGCCTGTGGTGCAAACATGAATTTTGATCGCCTCCGCTTTGTGGCAGAACGCGCAGAGTTGGGCGAACGTCGTGAAGCAATCTTTGCAGTCACAATTCCAGAGCAACGGGGAAGTATTCGCCAGTTTTGTGAATGTATTGGCAACCGTAATCTGACCGAGTTTAATTATCGCATTGCCGACGAAAAAACAGCCCATATTTTTGTCGGCGTGCAAATTCAAAACCGTGCTGATGCTGTCAAGATGGTAGAAACCTTTGAAGCTCATGGATTTGAAACCCTTGATTTAACAGACGACGAACTAACTAAACTACATCTGCGGCACATGGTGGGCGGACACTCTTCTCTAGCTAACAATGAATTGCTCTATCGTTTTGAGTTTCCCGAACGTCCCGGCGCATTGATGAAATTTGTGACTTCCATGAGTCCCGACTGGAATATTAGTCTTTTTCACTACCGCAACAACGGTGCAGACTACGGACGAATCGTTGTCGGTATCCAGGTTCCCCCTCACGAGATGAAAGATTGGCAAGCTTTTCTCGACCACTTGGGCTATCGTTATTGGGATGAGAATAAGAATCCGGCATACAAGCTGTTTTTGGGATAGGAGAGGACTGGGGACTGGGGACTGGGGACTGGGGAGATGAGGGAGACAAGGAGACAAACAAAACTCCTAACTCTTAACTCCTAACTCTTAACTCCTAACTCAGCACGGGCTAAACGCCCCGCTTCCGCTAACAGCACTCAGCACTCCTAACGCCCAATGCCCAATGCCCAATTTAACGAGAACTCCCTTTCAATATCAGATTTGAGTCCCAAGTATAGAAGCCGATTTGATTAGGAACCCTAGCGAATCTACCTGTCCGATAGCCTCTAGATAGTTCATTCAGCACCTTATTTTTGATCTCTCTAATTTGCTGAGAATCTAGTTCTCCATAAATTCCGGCAATGACTTCAGCAACGCTGAAAATTTTACCTGGATTTTGTTTTAACAGAGAGGTGAGGGCATCAATTAAGAATTGACCCTCAAAGGCTTTGAGCATCGGTACTGTTTTTGTCGGGGGAACGAAAGGCTTCTTATTTTTGTTCTTGATACTCCTAGAAGCACCATTGCGATTACCTGGAGCTACCAAACTTAAATCTAGAGTATAACAACCTGGCTCATCGGGAATAGTTACCCAGTAATTCCTTTCTCTGCCTTGGGTGAGGGAAGATTGCACTCTACCTTTAACTACTTTGAATAGATGGGAATCTAACTCTCCATAAAGTGATCGCACGATAAAATCGATATGACAAACAGTACCTATCTGTTCTTGCAATAGCTGTTTTATGGCTTCCATTCGCGAGATAGCGTGCTGATACTGAGGTAGCATCGGAATTTCCACTACCTTCGTTGAACTATCGTTGTTCTCTGGGGCGGTCTTTGGATCTGTTGATGTCGTTAGAGATTGACTCTCTTTTGTATCAACAGCAGCAGAAAAGGAATTATTTATCTCAACTTGATCTGAGTCTTTTTGTACTGACTCTAAAGACTCCACCAAGTTGATTTCCTCAATATCATCAAGGGGTGATAAAAACCGCAGAGAACCTTCTGGAGAAAGATTTGAGGTTTCATCAGCCGTCGTTAATCTTGATATCTGCTTGTTGGCATCAGAAAAAGACCAGTTAGACAACAACGCTTCTACATGATCGAGCTGCGATCGCGCCTGCACAAAGAGGCGTTCATACTCTTCTGTCAGGCGAGCATAATAGTCTCGTAATTCCAACAATGGTGAGAGAAAGTTGCCCGGAGGCGGTTCTAATTGTCCATTTTGAGTCATAGGGCTTTAATCAATTTAAATCCATGTCACTTTTATAAGACATTGCTCTGGGTTTTGCTTTGTGAGATCCTGGTTGGGAT
Source organism: Nostoc sp. LPT (assembly GCF_017115165.1). Taxonomy (GTDB): domain Bacteria; phylum Cyanobacteriota; class Cyanobacteriia; order Cyanobacteriales; family Nostocaceae; genus Nostoc. Next base: position 4,001 of record NZ_JABXKF010000168.1, read on the forward strand.
TTCTTAGGCGGTTGGGGAGGGCGACATCTCTCACAATATAAAGGTCGAGGGCCGAAAGTCTCGCGCTTTGTCAGATCGTTACACTCTTTACAGACAAACTGGAAAACACGAGTATGAATCTGTCTTTTGTGCGCCCTGACAGTATATTCCCTAACATCAATGAATTTACTTGCCATAATCAGGAATTGTGAATTGCCGTCGGATCAATGTCTTATCAATATAGCTATTCAAGCAAATCAAACCGCATCAGTGTGTGTTTATGTAGAAGTTTTATTGAAATCAGTCAATCTGACGCTTAGCATAAATTGCAGATGAGCAACTTGATAGTTAGCTATTGACTACTCTTTCAGCATATAATTGGTGATGAGCAAACACTACTACCATTCTTTAGGGACAGCGATTTACATTGCCCCGATTAGAAAAATGGGTAGGGGAAAGTGCAGGATTATTTACTTTCACTACTATTGATTGGCAAATCAAGCGATCGCCAGTGTGTCTAATTGCCTATCATAAAATTACCCCACTTTTAACCCCTCTTCCTCATGGTAGAGGGATGATGCTTAACGTAGCTATTTCTATGCTATTTCTATCTAAAAAACAACCGCCTCCTAAAAACAGGAGGCGGTGTGCGATCGCTAATCAAAGTATGATTCCAGTAAGTTTTGTTTTGTCCCTCTACTGCTGACTAGGAGCAGTAGACGGTGCAGCAGGTTGCGATTGACGTTGTTGGCGTAAACCGCGCAAAGAGTCCCGCAACTTGTTCTGGCTAGTGTTATCGTTACCTCTTCGCCGCCGCTGATTTGTGGTAGTTTGTGGCTGTTGTGATGAATTGGTAGCCGCTCGCTCACGCCGGATGCGGCGTAAGGACTCTCTTGCACTTCCTTGAGTGCGATTTATCCTCGCTTCAGATGATGAGCCGGAGGTAATCATTTCTCTTCTTTGAGGTTCCAACCGTCTACTCAATCCAGATATTGCTGGTCTTGTGGCTGTAGCTTCATTAGATGGAGGTGTCAACTCTCTACGCCTACGTCTTGGATTTTCTGGTGTGGAGTTGGCAACTGCTGCTTGTCGGGTTCTCTCTTCTACTTCTCTTTTTCTTTGTTGTTGGTATTGGCGGTACTGCTGTGAATTTTCTTTAAAAGCCGAAGAGTTGACTCGCACCCCTTGTCTGCCAGCTTGTGCTGAATTAAACTTCCATTCACGCGCTTGTCTCACCTGTTCTTCGTCCAATTCACGGTTTCCACTGGAGCTGGTTACCCGCACATTAGTGACATTGCCTTGATTATCAGTATCGAAAGACAAACCTGTACGGCCTTCAATTCCTCGCCGTTTAAATGACTCTGGATACTTGAAACCACATTTGCGGCAGGCTGCACTATCATCACCATTACCCGAACTGTTAATTTTTGGAGGTGTTGGCGCTGTTGGTGCTGTTGCTACTGTCGGACGGTTTCCTACTCCATTGCCTATACCACTGCCAATTCCATTGCCTATACCACTGCCAATTCCTGATCCTCTACCACTGCCAATTCCTGAGCCTATACCACTGCCAATTCCTGAACCAATTCCTGAACCCCTACCACTGCCAGAGCCAGAGCCAATTCCTGAACCTGTACCTGAACCTGAACCTGTACTTAAAGCAACGCCAGAGCCAGAACTACCAGAATTATCTGTCAAGACTGAACTACCACCGCCGCCGCCGCCACCGCCACCACCGCCGCTTTCAGGAGCAACAGTTTTTACAGGGACTTCTGGCTTAGAAGCAATTTGCCTATTTGTTGCTGGTGGGTTTTGAGTAGTTTGTTTTGGTTCTTGAACTGGCTGAATTCGAGTAGTTTGTTTTGGTTCTTGAACTGGCTGAATTTTTGGTCTTTCAATCAATTCTTGTACTGGTTTTTGTACTGGCGGAGTTTCTATAGACTGTTTTTGAACAACTTCTGGTTCTTTCTTGGGTTCTTCTGGAATTTTTTCAAGTGGTTTTTCTGGTTCCGCAGTCGGAGCATCAACAATCGCCACCTCTATTGGTTCTTCTTCTCCTGTGGGCACTCTCGTCAAATAATTACTTATGCCTGAGGACAGTACGCCGATATGCAGCGCCAGTGAACCTATCAGACTGTAAGTCAGAAAAGACTTGAGAGCCTCAACTTCTTTGGAACGTTGCTCGACAGTAGTGCCGGAAAAGCTCATAGCTATTGCTACCTATTCTCACTAATTTAGTCATCTTAGAATGCATGGTTGCAAATATCAAGTAAAAAATTAAAATTATTTCCGGCAGTGTTATAAACAGTATACTTAATTAATAAAAACATCTTTCTTTGAAATATACTGTTGATTATGACGATTTCTAGATAAAATTAATTTTTGTGTTATCCGTCAATTAGATTAATTTATGTAAAATAAAAAAATATTAAATAAAAATAATGAGAATTAGGTTTGAAAAAATTACCATTATATTTTAAACTTTCTTGAGAAAAAGTTTCATTTTTGCGCTTGATTCTGGTAGTCTGAGTTTGTATTGTTGATGACGTTTAGAGGCACTACATGGGAATTCTGAATTTGTTTGAAGCAGGCGGTGTGGTCATGTTGCCCCTGCTGGCGTTTTCGGTGTTGGCAGGAGCACTAATGATTGAGCGGGCGAAGTTTTGGATACAGATTGGTAAGCGTCAAAACCGGGTGGTGCGAGAGGTTTTAAATCTTTATCGACTTGATAATCTCGTTAGTGCTGTGGATAAGCTGCAAAAAAATGTAGATTTACCTATAGCACGCATTTTTCTGGCTGGACTACAGTTAGAAAGACCGACTCCAGAAAAATTTCGTTTGGCTTTGAAAAGCGAGGCACAAGCAGAAATCCCTACGCTCAAGCGGTTTCAAGCTGTATTTGACACGATTATCGGTTTAGCGCCTCTGTTGGGACTTCTCGGCACAATTTTAGGATTAATTCGCTCATTTGCTGGATTGGATATCGGTGATGTCGGAGGTACTAAAACTGGTGCAGTTACTGCTGGTATTAGTGAAGCTTTAGTTGCTACCGCCTCAGGATTAGTTGTGGCTATCTTTGTGCTTTTAGGAGCCAGCATCTTCCGGGGACTATATCAGCGGCAGATAGCAATGATTCAAGAGTACGGCGGACAGCTAGAAATACTGTTCCTTGACCGTTATGACAAACTCGATCGCTACGAACAACAGGAGAAGTCCTATGGATCTAGATGATAATGAACCAGATTTACAACCATTTATAAATGTAGTACCTCTGATTGATGTAATGTTTGCCCTTTTGACATTTTTTATTATGTCAACACTGTTTTTAACACGATCGGAAGGGTTGCCAGTAAATCTACCGAAGGCAGCCACGGCGAAGGAACAGCAAATTCCCACTAAAGTTACCATCACTGTAGATGAAAAAGGTCAGGTAAGCCTAAATCGCGATCCAATAGCAGTTAATGATTTAGCAGCGCGAGTGCGGACTTTAGTTGGTTCTAACCCAGATACATTGGTGATTATTAATGCCGATCAAAAAGTCTTGCACGGTGAAATAGTGGGGATAATGGATCAAGTACGTCAGGTGAAGGGTGCAAGGCTAGCGATCGCTACCCAAAGATAAGAAGTATATATATATTGTTTATCTCAATACTTCAAAATGTTTTGACCCAGGTTAAAATCTTTCCATCCATTAAAATCGCTTGCTTCAAATTCACCAACCATTTTAACAACACTAGCAGCCAGAATTAACGGAAACTCTATATTCTGGCTCTTAACTGCAAACTCTTTCTTGTCTAATGACTATTATTAGTGTGAATGAATTAAAAAGTGGTAGCTGTCAAACATTTGTAATGAGAAAGCAGCATAGGCGTAGACCGTCGTAGACATCGTTTGCTCCCGTATAAGCCTCAAAGAGATGAAGTCGAAAAACCCTTTTAAGGTAATAGCTCCCTTTGATATTGGACAATTTTTACTAAAAAAAATATGACTCTGGGATAAATCCTAAAGTAAATCAAAATTATGATGATTTGATTTGAAAAATTTCTCATTATATTCTAAACTTTATTGAGAAAAAGTTTCAGCTTATCTCTAGATTCTGGTAGTCTTACTGTGTATTGTTGATCACGTTTTAAGAACATGGGAATTCAGAATTTGTTTGCAGCAGGTGGTATCGTCATGTGGCCCCTGTTGGCGTTTTCGGTAGTAGGTGTGGCACTGATCGTCGAGCGGATTAGGTTTTGGGTAAGAATCAATCAGCGTCAAAACCGGGTGGTGCGAGATGTGTTGAATCTCTACCGTCTCGATAATATTGTCGGTGCAATGGATAAACTTCAGAAAAACGCAGATTTGCCACTCGCTCGGATTTTTCTGGCGGCTTTAGAATTAGAGGAGCCAAACCCGGAGGAGTTTCGTTTGGCGTTAGAAAGCGAATCGCAGGCTGAAATACCTGTACTCAAACGTTTCCAAAACCTTTTCGAGACAATTATTAGTCTGGCGCCACTGTTAGGTCTTCTCGGCACAGTATTAGGATTGATAGCTTCTTTTGCCTCTCTAAACCTTGGTGATGTGGGAGGTAGCAAAACGGCAAGTGTTACCGCTGGGATTAGTGAGGCTCTAGTATCAACAGCATCAGGATTAATAGTTGCTATATTCATACTCATGTTTGCCAATACCTTCCGGGGATTGTACCAACGGCAAATTGCACTAATTCAGGAGTATGGGGGACAGCTAGAATTACTTTACCGCCGTCGCTATGAACGAGGATAAAAAACGTATGCGTCTACCAGATGAACCAGAGCTTCCGCTACAGATCAACATCGTGCCGATGATTGACGTGATTTTTGCAATTTTGACATTTTTCATTATGTCAACTCTGTTTTTAACACGTTCAGAAGGTTTGCCAGTAAATTTACCGAAGGCCGCCACAGCTAAACAACAGCAAGTTCCTACTAAAATTACCATTACGGTAGATGAAAAAGAACAGGTAAGCCTGAACCGTAAACCAATTGCAGTTGATGATTTAACAGCGCAAGTACGGACTTTAGTTGGTTCTAACCCAGAAGTATTAGTGATTATTAATGCTGATGAAAAAGTTGATTATGGTCGGGTGGTGGCGGTGATGGATCGGGTACGTCAAGTTCCGGGAGCTAAATTAGCGATCGCTACCCAAAGAGAATAAAAAGATATATTGGGCATCAGAAGTTCACAGAGTCAGGAAAATTCTATATTCTGACTCCTAACTCCTTCTTGTCTAATAGACATCTCCAGAAATTCATTATGCGTTGCCCAAAATTATTATTATACACAATTAATTAATTTTGCCTACCTCATTTTAACCAGATGTTTAATTCTAACAGCAGTAACTTTTATTGGTGTAGGTTTTGCCAAGGTTAAGTTTAAGCCGAATGCTTCCATTCTAGTATCTACAATCACGACATAATCCAAACTGACTTGATAAATTGCTAATTACACGAACAAAATAAGGCATAGCAAATTTATACAAGCAGGTAGATTATCTGATGACTATTCCAGAGTCAATTAAAAAATTCATTATATGGATACAAGGTTTTGACCATTGTGTTTTACGAAATGAAGATGATGTAAAAGAAAAGTTGATTTTGCCAATGTTTCACTATCTCTGCTATCCAGAGATATGTCATCGTGAATACTCTTTGAAAACATATCAATCAGAAACCGATGCCAATAATCCAGAAATTGCTCAGATTTATTTTGCAACAGATGATTTTAAGAAACAGAATACAAATACATCACTGATTTTTGTGGAAGCGATAGAACCACAAAAAACTAAGTTAAATGAGGCTATTGAGCAAGCTAAATTTTATAGTAATCATTTTAAAACACTATTTTTTATTATCACTAATGGATATGAAATCAAGGTTTTTCAGCATCTACATTACAATCGAGAAGAATTAGTATTTGATCTAAATATAGATACCTTAAAAAATAACAATGTCGCCTCAAAATTTTATAATCAACTCAATTTTGATTTAGTTAAAAATATCGATAAAAATACAGCCAGTATTTTGAAATATACTAAATTTAACTTCATAGAAAACTTAATTGTAGGCAATCCAGATTTACAGTATTTTTTAGAAAAATGTGATTTTGAGCCTTCTATAACGCGAGAAGGCTGCCACTTAGTTGTTGTTAAACCAAAAGTAGCGATCGCCTGTAATTTACCCAAAGCTTTTAGAAAAGGTAATTGTCAAATAGAATTCAGTAGTATTCTTTTTAAAGGTCTAAAAATTCACTTAAATCATCAAGATATTTTAGGTCAATTAATGACTGGATTATACACCCAGCCAGTTTGGGGTTGTCGTCGTTTTTTGAAAGAATTAGATAAAGATAATTTTACAGTAAATTTGGGTCAAATAACAGTCATTTTATCAAAGTTAGAAGCAACAGACTTGTGTTTGTGTGTTGATGAAATTTGTCAAGAATATCAAAACTTAATTATTGAATTTGAGAATGCTCTAGAAACATGGGATTTTGAATTCGTAAAGTTTTCAGAAGTTCGCGGTTTTATCCTTTTTTCTGTTAGACAAGAATTATGGGAGTTGATGCAGCAGTTCGCTAAGGAATTTGATTATAAGAAAGGCAAGTCAGATTGGCATCTATTTCATAGAGAAGATATATCAATTCGAGTGAGTCGAGGAATTCACGATCATGCATTTATCTTCCCCAAATTTTACAGTAATTTATCTTTATTACCTAGCAATCAAGTTAATATAATCTACGAACTAAATGATATCAATTTACAATCTATTGAAACAGCTAAATTTAGCTTATGGCAACAAGATATTGGAGTAAGAGGAACTTGGACAGCTAAATATACCAAACAGTGGTTATTAGATAAATATATTCCTAAAGTTATTAATTACTACTCAGAAAAGTCTCAATTATCTGAAGCTGAATTCCTAGCAAAAATAAAAAATTACAGCAATGAACGTGTGCTGATTAAAGAAATTGATAATATCAGAGATTTAGTACCTTATCTTCGCGACATCCAATCTTGGCTACATATCTATGTGGAAAATCTTGCAGCTTTGCTATTGAAACCATATTACCAAGCCTATACAAATTTAGTGCGTAACACAGATTCTTCGATAACAGGCATAGACTATATTTTCGGAAATTTGCGGAGAGTTGAGTGGAAAAATACGCCAGAAGAAAATTATAGCAATTCCACAGATTGGAAAAACTTAACTTTTAAATATGCTATAGATTGCTTAGATCGCCAAGTAGTAAGAATAAATAATAGTGAATACGAAAATAGTTTCAAGGCAGATTTAATTACTCGGATATTTATTTGGATTATAGAAAATGGTAAAATATCTTTTTCACAAGCTCAGTTAAATGCTGCTAAACAGGCTTTACTACCACTTTGGCAACAGAGTCGCTTTGAAATGCGCTATATTTATCCTAATCGATAAAGCTACATAATCTGCTGTAAATCCAACACAAATCCAGGTAGTACATTTTCTCCTGATAAACTAGTAGGATTGTCTAATACCTCTACATCTTTACCTGGACGATAAATTTCTACTCGCTTGTTTTTCCGGTCAATTAACCAGCCTAATTGAGTGCCATTTTCGATATACTCCTGCATTTTATCTTGTAATTCTTTCAAGGAGTCAGTACGAGAACGCAACTCTACTACAAAATCAGGGCAAATCGGGGCAAATTTTTCTTGTTGTTCTGGGGTTAAAGCATTCCATCGCTCAATTTTCACCCAAGAAGCATCAGGGGAACGTTCTGCACCATTAGGTAAGGTGAAACCAGTTGAAGAGTCAAAAACTTCGCCTAAACTACTCTTAGAGTTCCAAATATCTAATTGAGTGGTAATTTTAACATTACGTCTGCCAGTGTCACTACCTGTAGGTGGCATAATTAATATTTCCCCTGATGCTGTGCGCTCAAATCTATAATTACTATTTTTCTGACACATTTGGAAGAACTGTTCATCGCTCAAATCAATTTTCAATTTGAGTGTAGAAGGTAAAGTGGTTGTTGTGGCGTCCATAGGCTATTCTGAGCATCTTAGTTTCTAGTGTAGTGCTGTGTAGGGTGCGATCGCTGCCAGGAGATAATCGAGTGCGATCGCACTTTACCTATTAAATAAATTTGTCTACCCATTCGGTGCAGCTTTACCGGGATATATTTGCTTAGAACCCTTGGGAATGTTAATCCAACCAAGGTCTTGTAGGCGATTTGTTAAATTAGAAATCGTAACACCAAGCTCTTCTCTCATTGCATAAAGGTGTCGCCATTTTGTCAAATCACGCCCCTTTTGAACTTGTTCTAATTTAAATATAGGCATCAATAAACAACCAGCAAAATATTGTGCTTGCCATTCAATACCTTTTTGGCTACTAACACTGCGGCATAGAAATGGTTCTACTGGTATTTCAATACCTATTTTTCGCTTTTCTACAAACTGAAAAACTGCGTTTTTGTCTATATGAAGTTCCCAATGTCCTATTTCATGAGCTATTGAGGATTCTTCAAACCCTTTAGGGAAATCTAAATTGTTTTCATTCATCACAATTTTACGTTCAGTGGGTAGAATCATCGCTGCGATCGCGCCTTGTTCATCAGCAGGTATATACCCACAATCCATATCTAAGTCTAGAGTTTCTGCTAAATGACCAGCGTCAATTGGCCATTTTAGAGGGCGCTTGCGCTTTGCTTGCACACGCATAAGAACATCCACCGCCTGACGCTCAATTTCCTCTTTGGAAAGGAAACAATAAGGTTTGATAACCTTCAACTCTCTTTCTCCTTACTTTCTGATTGTGTTGTTTCCCTGAGTAATTTTTGGGCAAAATCAGGTTCGTCTCGCATCCGGCGCAACAAAACAGGCATTTGCTTATATTTTTTGACTAGTTCCTGAAAAACTTTCTCATCATCAGGCGTAATTCGACCAGCAAGGTGTCTTAATTCTTCTTCATTCAAATTTAGGTGAAGGGCTAATTTATGAATAACATCCTCACTAGGAGGATACCCAGCATGATCGTTCTCTAGTTTGGATAGGTAGGTGTAATCCACACCTATCAATTTAGCCATTTCACGCTGACTGAGTTCCTTTTCTTTGCGGGCTGTACGAATAATATGGCCAAAAGTTCCACTCACTTTAGTCTTCCCAAAATTTCCTCAGCTATCTTGACAAACTTGATTAAGTTGGTCAACATGGTCATTGTGTGCAATAATTTCAGTATAACTCATCGCATAACCTGTGCGATCGCAAATTCTCAGTTTTTTTGAGATTTAAATTATACATATCTAGAACAGGAGTACTCAATTTTATGAAAGAACAACCTGTAACTTTTGAACAATTGTCCTTTTCTGTTGGTAGACCTTTACCAGTTCTGCTTGAAGAAATTCAAAAATCAAGCCGCAATCCACAACTAATAAAGGCTGCGGAACAGATGCTAGAAGGCTTGCGTACCTTGGAAATGTCAACAGAGATTGGTGTATATACGGCAATCTACGAAATCCTAACCAAGTAAAACTTTTTCTCTGCTAAATTCTGGAACTTGACATCAATGAGCCAAAATTGGCTACCATTTGCCAGTTACAACCTATGGTTGCAGTATTCTCCACCCGTAGGGAAAGAACACTTGCACTGTGACATGAAACGAGGTTTTACAAAAGCGCGATCGCGAGAACCTGCGGTTGCAGCAATCTTGGCAAGTGATAGCACTCCTGTGCGAATTGGATTACTAGCACAAAAGGGAGTTTATGAGTTTCATGAAAACTCCCCGATGTTACATCAGGAAGACGCTGTAGAACAAATGATAGAGATTCTGGAATTGCGGAAAGAGTCAGATTTGGTTCAGCAGCGAGTACTTCAGATACTGACAAACTACCAGCAAAATCCAATTCTTGCTGAGAAGAAAATTATTCAACTTAGCCGAGGTGATGAGGGTTTTCCAGAACCAATTCTGATTAAGCAGGGTAATCAATCTTTTAACTTCTTTGCTGCGATTGACTGCATTTTTGCCGAAGAAGATGATACTTTGCACATTTTAGATTTCAAAACTGGCCACTCTGATTTTGATCGGCGACAAGGGTATATTTATTTACTAGCTGCTAGTTACCGATACCCCCAGCAAAAAGCAGTAGCGTCTTTTTATAACTTAGAAAATGGTAACTGGTCAGAACCTATCAGCGCAACACCTAACACTCTTAAGGCTTTTCAGATAGAACTCGCTTTAATAGCTCAACGATATCAAGAAGATTTGAGACGCTACCGTAAAAATTCTGCTGATTTCAGTCAAATATTTCCCCAAAATCCGGGTATAAGTTGTCGCTACTGTTCGTTTAACTCAATTTGTGAATTTACTATATCAGAGGTTTATACATGACTGCTGGTGTGCTTCAATCGCCTTTAAAAACTAATATATCCCCAATATTTTTGTCGGAAATATTTTTACTAAATATTCCTCAACCTAACTTAATTTGCTTTCGACTGACTCCCCGAGTCGATACTAAAATAGGTAATCGCTTCAGTTGGCGGTTTAGTCAGAAATTCCCTGATATTATAGTCATTTTTTCAGATGGGAATTTTTGGGTTTTAGCTAAACCCGATCAACCAATGCCAAATTTAGATGAATGGCGAAAAGCTTTAACAGAAATTCAAGACGACTTGAAAAAAGATATTGGCGATCGCACTTACTCAATTCAGTGGGTAAGCCAACCACAAATAACAGCTTCTATATTGGCTCAATTAGCTGTAAGGGTCTTGAAAGTTAGACGACCTTTTTCATCTGATACTGTTTGGTCTGAAAATAAGGTGGAAGTCAAACGTGAAGTAGATTTTTGGGCAGAAACGATAGAAATAAAAGATACTTTACATCCTGCGATCGCTTTTACAATTCACAGTTCTTTTGTTTTCAAAGGTGATTTAGCTGAGTTTTACGAAAATCATCCCTATCGACAAGATCCAAATAAGCTTTTGATTGGCTTAAAGGTTAGAGATATTGAAAAAAAAAGCTCTGCTACAATTGTGGCTCTTGCAGGAATTTTTAGAGAGCGTAGAGAAGAACTTTTTGAAAAAGCGACTGGAGCTATTAGTAAACAAAAACTTGAACCTGAAGCAGCACCAGATGACCAACCTGTAGTTACTATTCAATTTGGTAAGGATAAACAACAATATCCATATCCAATGGCTGCTTTAATTCCCTGTGTTACAGAAGAAACTGCTGACTTATTTGAAGTAAAGTATAGTGATTTACGAAAGCAAACTAAAATTCCTTATCAAGAACGGCAAAATCGTTTAGCTTCATCCAAACAAGAAGCTACAAATGCTTTAGCTGTCTATGGTTTTCAGTTAGCAGCTAAATGTATTAACAACGGGAAGTATCCAAAATTATTCTTAGTACCTACCTTCAAACTTGAAGACACATTACTTCAATTTGGCAAGAATATGACCCGAAAGCGAAATGAGGTTTTAAAGGGACTATCTACAGGTGGCGTTTATCGCCGTCACAAAGATTATCAACATACTTCTAGAAAAATTCGCATTGCAGCACTTAAAATAGGCGATTTTAAAGTTGATATATCTTTTCTTAAGCAACTCCGACAACGCTTAAAAGACTATGACTTTGAAAGCCTTGAGATTGATGAGGATAGAAGAAAAGCCGTTTCAATCAATGGTTTAAGCAGTGCTGAAGCCAGAGCTAAAGTGGAGAAAGCCCTTGATGATTTAATAGCTATCCCTACTGATATTGTTTTGACCTTTTTACCACAGACCGATCGCCATACTGATAATAGTGATGATGGGAGCTTATATACTTTTGTTTCTTCAAGGCTACTCCGACGTAGTAACCCTGAGATAGTAAGCCAAGTAATCTATGAGGATACTTTGAAAAATCCTAGCAATTATAAAAATATCCTCAATCAAGTAATAGTAGGAATTTTAGCAAAGTTAGGAAATTCGCCTTTTATTCTAGCTGAACCTTTGGGGATTGCTGATTATTTTATCGGCTTGGATATTTCCAGAAAACCCAAAAAGAAAACCGTTGGTAGCAGAAATGTCTGTGCAAGTGTTCGTTTGTACGGCAAACAAGGGGATTTTATTCGTTATAGGTTAGAAGATGTTTCAACAGAAGGTGAAGAAATTGATAAACAAACATTAGAAAGGTTTCTCCCATCTGCTGATATCAGCGAAAAAACTGTACTAATTTACCGTGACGGACGCTTTTGTGGTGATGAAGTTGAATATTTGCAGGAAAGAGCCAAAGCAATTAATTCTAAGTTTATTCTCGTAGAGTGTATTAAGTCTGGTATTCCCAGATTATATAACTATTATCAGTCAGTTGTGAAAGCACCCACACAAGGGCTAGCACTTCGTCTGTCCTCTCGTGAAGTGATTTTGGTAACTACTAAATTACCCTCTGAAAATATGGGCTTACCTTATCCTCTACGTTTGAGAGTACATGAGAAAGGACACCAAGCACCTATTGAGGATGTAATAGAAGCAACGCTGAAACTCACCTTGCTCCATCATGGAGCGCTGAAAGAGCCACGCTTACCCGTTCCACTGTATGGATATGACCGTATAGCCTATAGGCGGTTACAAGGTATTGTCCCAAATTCGCTGAATGGCGATCGCCAGTTTTGGCTGTAGAATTAACATCAGCGCTATAAACATTCTGCATCCAATAAAAACCTGATTTTTTGCAGGTGCGATCGCACTCCACACAACTTCTGGTTAAATATTACTAATGCTCTATAGCTTGATACTTTAGAGGGTAGAAAAATCTAGATGTTTTGGTTATCTCAATGGCTAGTGTTAGGAACTATATTTGTTAGCTTAACTTTTAGCACACCTTTATTTGCCAGTCATTCTATGAACCAACAAGATATCCAGATATTAATAGAGAAAGCCAAAGATGCATGGGTTGCTCAAGATGTCGATGCTCTTGCACAATTGTTTACAGTTGATGGAGAACTAATCGTGCCTGGTCAATGCTGGCGTGGGCAAGAAAGAATTCGAGAAGAACTTACCCATTTTAAACAACAGTATTTAGATATCAAAATAGACATCCAACGGATTATCATTGGAGCAAATCAGGTAGCAGTAGAGTGGTACTACGAAGATACGGAAAAGGCGACAGGTCGTCGTAATAAAGCTGATGATGTAATTGTTGTAGATTTCAGGGATGGTCAAATTAGTCGTTGGCGTGAATATTTTGACACACAAACGCCAGTTAACAGATAGTTGCACTAATCGTGACACTTCAACCTCCTTAGTTCAAAATGAATTAAGGAGATTGAAGTGCCAAAATAAAGTTGTAATGTAAAAAACACAAGACGTTTATCACCTCAGACCGCTCTGATGAAGAGTTTAATCTTCCCTTGGTTGATAATGAAGTGGAGGAAGCGACAAAAACTCCACACCGTCAACGCATTTAATCAACACTGTTCAAACATCTGCGGTCGCTCTCCTTCGATGTCCAATACTGGGTCACAGCGGCATAACACCCATACAGTGTTGTTTGTTTTCATAAATATAGAATAGCTAACAGTTGGGTGGAAAACTCTCTCTCCCAAGTATAAACACTACCTAGCCAAGAGATATAGCTATATTGTTTATACAAACTTGTCTAAAGTAAGATTTTAATTCTTTATAACTTTAGCTACTCATTTTACGTCGTTGGGACTGTGCTTGGTTAAACTGCTTTTGTTGTGGTGTTAATTGGTTGTAATCACTTGAAGATTGCATATCCCATTGTAATTCTGCTAGTAACAGTAAACTAACGGTCATAATTAGCCCTGTTGAGAGAAACTGCATGACACCGCAGTACGGCAAAACTAAAATTCCCAGCAAATGAATAAACCCCATCAGAATAAATGTGCGCGAACGCATTCCTACCCCGGTGCAAAAGTAGCCGATGGCACTTAATCCTAACCACAGTGGACACAGACGCATCAAGACCTCTCCCCATCCCAAAAAAATGCTCAGATCGGTCAAGATTAAACCCATTATGATTAAAATCGCCCAGCTATAAACAACCCAGCGTAGCTGTTCTACAGTTGCCCAAAACCAAGTTAAACTTACCATACCGGCTGCACCGAATAAGGTAAGCACTGACCACAAAATCGCTTGGCTACTCCAGCTAATGGGTAGAAACTGGGCGGTTACGAAAATCCCAGATGAAATTAGTCCCCAGAGAATAAATGCTTGATCGACGCGAGTATAAAACTTTGAAAAGAGGATGAAATTTCCAATTTGGTAGTTTAGACAGACTAGACCTTGAATATCTTGAAAATCTAGCTCTTGCTGTTTTTCACGCAGAAGCGGCTCAGAGAAATTGAAAAAAGTCATTGAGAATCTATTACTCTTGGTAGATGAATAAATTATTACTCTATCAAAAGATATATTGTTATTTAAATATAAACAAGTAAAGAATAGTTGAGATGCTCTTAAGCGAGAAAGGTTCTAGAAGTCAATACTACTGATTACAATTTCATATATTATGAGACTTTAAAAACTCAGCACCAACCTTAAAACTATTTAACAATCTTTTACAAAATCGCCGATGGAATCGGTTGTTTTCAATGGCGATCGCAGCATGAAGATACCAAAAAAGCCGTTATCAGTTTCTTTTGCTTAAGCGTGGTGAGGTAGCGATGTCTACGACGGGCTAGGCTTACTAGTCTGTCAAGTTTAAATTGATGGGTAAGCAAGTTCGTAGTCAGGACTTTAGTCCTTGATTTTCTAAGCACGCTTTGTGCTTACTACAAACTTTTCATTACTAGCTTAAACATCGTACTACGCTCGTTTACTCATCCACGCTTAAGCAGCAACTAATCTAGTTCTCTATTTACGTACTAGGTTCAGCAATTCTTTAGGAGAAGCCAGCAAGTCAATCGCTACAAAGAATATTTTGCCTTGGGGATCTACCAAAAACCGCCATGCAATATTCATTCCCACGCTAGCACCGAACCAAGGGGTTTGGACTTTGCCTGTAACTTTAACTTGGGTATAGCCATCTTCCACTGGCTCAGATATACCGCGCTCTGGGATCATCTTCAGTCCCTGGCATTCTTCACGCATATAAGCGCGGATTGCCTCCTGACCAACAATCGGTCTTTCAAAGGGAGGTTGTAAGGCACCTTCGGAGGTAAACAGAGAAACCGCAGCGTCAAAGTCATTGGCATTCATGTTGTTGATATAGCCCAACACTGTAGAATTGTTGACGCCCTCAATGGTGACTTTAGTCCGAAATGCTGGTGCAATGGGAGGAGACACCGGCTCTGAGACTTTTTTGTAACTACCAGGAGCATTCGGATCGAATCCCATGCTAATTACGGTATTGCGTAGGATGGTAATTTGTTGACCTGAATCTGCATTGCGGATGGCTTGTAACACATCGGCAGCTTTAGAAGAAAGCTTGTAACCTTGTGGGATCGGAGCAACGATTCCCTGAGCCATCCATTCTCCTAACTGATACCAAAAGCCCAACTTGATGTTCACTGTGAAGGATGCATAAGAACGGCACAGAGGAGTGTCAGCACGGTTAGCCAAATCGTACATGACTTGCGTTTGAGCTTCAAAAGGCATCTGCTTAATTTGTTCCATTAAGCCTTGTGCCAGGATCATGTTAGCTGCGCCAGGAGCCGCAACCGTAATACTTCTACCCATTTCGGTATAGGCAAACCAAAGTAATGCTAGTTGATCTTCAGCATTGAGCTTAGAGAATGATTCGATAACGGTTGGAACAACGTCAGCAACTAGGGTGCCGGGAAAAATACTTTGAGCCGACTGGATGGTAAAAGACATAACAGAAATTCCAAAAAGAAAATTACAGTTCTATCGAATGTGAAAAATCAAATGTGCAAAGACAGAAGAGAAATACGTTTAAGTGTTAATAAAGGCACTCAGTAGTTTGGGCATCACTAGATAGCCTGTTGTAGACATAGCTCTAAAAAAGGCATAGTGATGCTGTTGCCATTGAGTTTAGATACTTGGCAAAGCACATTGCAGGCTTAACTGCATAGTTATTTAGAAAGCCTTGATTAACAGTGGTTTAACGCATTGAGGCTGCTCTTGTATCTTTATGTAAAGAAACATAACAAGTTCGTTACAAATAAGCAATACCTTTCTCAGTTATATATTGATAATTTATGCTTATATAAATTATAAGTTTTACTGAGGTTAGATTTAACTCAATAGGTGGTTTTGTGTGCATTCACTTTTAAAAGCATAGGTGTAGCCCGTCGTAGACATCGCACGTTTTTGTGGGCATCAAATTTTCATAATCCTTAAAGATACTTCGCTATCGAGCATCACACCCGACTGTAGACATCGCCTAGTTCTCGCACAAATCCAAAATACCCTACTTATTTAGTACGGTTTTCACTACTTTTATTTTTATGTCAAGTAGTTGCAAAAAATATTTACAATAGTTAATATTTCTTTACAAAAAGCAAAAACAAAGAGTAAAAAATGACAAGTAAAGGTTTTACGATTAACGAACGCGGTCAACCCAACAGATTTGCGATTGAACCCAAAGTTTATGTTGATGAAACTCCACGGATAGAATTCACCAAATATACTGAAAAACTCAATGGCCCTTTGGCAATGATTGGTTTTGTTTCACTCATAGCTGTAGAAGTTATCACTGGACACGGTTTGATTGGATGGCTAACCAGCTTTTAAAGAAGACACTGTGAGATTTATTAATTTTCTTCACTTGACGAATAAAACAATTTAGAGGCAAACTTACTTATGAAAACTGATTTTGATTATCCCAAAAAGAATTTAATTGGACCCGTTATTTTTAGACCTGATTTCAACAACTTTGAAACTATCAATGCAAATCAAGCCTGGTCATTATTTTTTACTGTCGGTCAAGATGACAAAGGACTGGGACAAGAAATTGAGTTTGGGAGATTTTTCACTAACCTTTTAATTGCCATTGGAGTAACTGGAATTCTTTGGGCGATTTACTTCAGCCAATTAGGATGAGCAAGTTTGTTCATTTCTAGTGTGTAGTAACTTCAACAGAGGTCTTGGATTTGGATACCAGGACTTATTTTAAATTTTAAATAAGTTTAAAAAACTCTGTTTAGCTTTGGAAAAAGTTTGATGTTGATTGGATTTATAAAGCTTCCCAATTTGTCACAGTATTGTGGATACGTGGGCTTAGAAGTAGCACAAATTGTTTCCAAACATCTTGCTGTTCAAAGTAAAACCTATGTAATTCAAAATAGGAGGGTATTGGTACATCAACTTTTAAAGTCTGGTCTAGATGCTTATACCGCAGATCGAACTGTTACTGTACTTATATAAAGCCCGGTTTTACAATTAAGCAACAAAAACCAGTGTGCAATTAATTGTATGCGAGAGTAACTATACAGGCAGAAAAAGGAATTGTGGAGATCAGGAAGATGAGGGAATAGGGGGAGAATAACAATTCAAAATTCAAAATTCAAAATTCAAAATTAAAGACATTTTCAGACGGGGATTTAAACCCCGACTGATAATGATCGGAGGCGGAGTGGCTCCGACTCCGCGCTACCTGTAGAGGTAGGGGTCTTAAACCCTTTGATTTCCGATAATTACTGACTACTAACTATTAACTAATTCCCACTTTAACGCAAACAACGAATCGCCTCTAATAGACCTCTAGCTTTATTCAGCGTCTCTTCGTATTCTTTCTCTGGCTCAGAATCAGCTACCAAACCTGCACCGGCTTGTACGCTGACCGTATTATCATGCACTACCATTGTGCGAATTGCGATCGCAGTATTTAATTGTCCTTCAAAATCGTAATATCCATACACACCCGAATAAACACCCCGACGACTAGACTCTAACTCGTGGATAATTTCCATCGCCCTAATCTTGGGTGCGCCGCTTACCGTACCTGCTGGGAAGGAAGCTTTCAGTAAATCCCATGCTGTTTTACCAACTGCTAATTTACCCACAACATTACTAACAATGTGCATTACATGGGAGTAGCGCTCAACCACCATTAATTCATCAACTTTGACACTACCACTTTGACAAACACGCCCCAAATCATTCCGCCCTAAATCCACAAGCATCACGTGTTCGGCAATTTCCTTGGGATCTTGAAGTAAATCTTGAGCTAAGGCTGCATCTTCCTTAGTGGTTTTACCTCGTGGACGCGTTCCAGCAATTGGGCGTACCGTCGCGATTACTCCATTATCTGAATCGGTTTCGGCTTTCACCATCACTTCGGGACTGGAACCGATAATTTGCCAATCTTGGAAGTTAAAGTAAGCCATGTAAGGCGAAGGATTTATCTGACGTAGGGAGCGATAAAGGGCAAAAGGGTCGCCTGTGTATGTTGTTGATAGTCGCTGGGAAATTACTACTTGAAAAATATCACCTGCTTTAATATGGTCTTTCGCCTTTTCAACACTGGCACAAAAATCAGGGCGGGTAAAATTACTCTGATACTCCTCTGCGCCTCTGCTCCCCTGCTCCTCTGCTCCTCTGCTCCCTGGCGGTTTCCATTCCAATCGAGTTTTTTGTGGCGATAGGGGTAGAGACAGCTTTTCGAGCATTTGGGTAACGCGATCGCTAGCTTGTTGATATGCTGCTTTGAAATCTACTTTCGGGTCGCGTAAATCAGCATAAGCGATCGCCCAAATTTTCCGCTTCACCTGGTCAAAAATCAATAGGTGGTCTACCTGCATCCACAACCCATCAGGTATATTCCGCTCATCTGGTGGATAAATGGGCACACGTGGCTCAATCCACTGAATCAATTCATAGCCCCAAAAGCCAAATAAACCGCCAATTCCTGGCGGTAGCTGTGGTAATTTTACTGGGTGATAAGGTGCTAAACATTCAGCTAAAGCTGTAAAAGGGTCGCCTGTAAAAACCACCTGCGAACCATCGCGGTTTTTCTGAGTCGTGCAATCGCCCCTTGCTTCCAAAACCCACACCGGATCGCAGCCCACTAAACTATAGCGTCCCAGCTTTTCCCCGCCTTCTATCGATTCCAACAAAAAGCTATAGGGCTGACCCGCACAGACTTTATACCAAGCAGATACGGGCGTATCTAAGTCAGCTACCCATTCTTGATACACCGGGACAAAGTTGCCTTGTTGCGCTAGGGTGCAAAACTGCGAGAAATCTGGAAACATCATTATTTTTCAAAGGTAATTGGTAATTGGTAATGGGTAATGTGTAATTCTCTTACCATTTACCCATTACTAATTACCCATTAGCTACTAACAGCTAGTTATGGAGCGTCGTAGGTATAAACACCGCTAAACTTAAGTTTAGCGGGACTGGGGTTTTGTCCGATACGGCGGTCTACATAACGCACTTTGTCACGACCTTCGGTCACTTTTTCGGGGAAGACACCATCAGCTGGGTGAAGTAAAGTGGTTTCTCCGTTGGGTAAAATCCGGTAAATTTTGTAATCTGTAATTTTGAGTTTCCGGAGTTGTTGACCGCCCAAAAAGATGCCATATTCTTTACGAGCTATATACAGCAGGTTTTCACCTTGCCGCATAGTAGCAGCACCACCTGTAGGTAATTCAAAAACTTGCTCTTTCGGGCTAGTCCAAGTGATAGCGTACTTTTCTTCCACTGCTGCTTTACTGAGCAAGCCACCAGTGCTGCCAGCAAATAGCGGGGTTTGTCCAGAGAGTGTTTCTGCCATAAAGATTGATTCTCTCAACGTTTTTAGGGAATCCTAACACCGCAACCAGGATCATATTGTGATCGCGTCATAGACTGTAACAGTTTTTAGTCATTTGTCCTTTGTCATTTGTCATTTGTCATTTGTCCAAAGTCCAATTGTTAAAATTTAATGCCCCATGACGGCAGTTGCTCCACTTGGGGAAACCCCAGACGCTCGATGACTCGCTACCGCTTCGCTATCGCCCTTGGCGTCTCCCCTTGGGAAAAGACTGCACTGCTTCCCCCATGCTCAATGCCCAATGACAAAGGACTAATACCTATTTACTCTTGACTTTTGTCCGCTTTTCCTCTTGGCTAGTCCGAACAATCGGGATGGTGAAGTGAAACTGACTACCCTGGTCTTTGCCAGCTGACTCTGCCCAAATTTCCCCACCCCAGCCATTCACAATTTGACGGCAAATTGCTAAACCAAGTCCAGTCCCGCCAGTGGTGCGGCGCAGTGCTCCCTCTTCTTGATAGAAGCGGTCAAAAACTACTTCTAAACGGTTTGGTTCAATGCCACGTCCAGTGTCAGCGACAGTCACCTCGACCATCTGACGGCTGTTGTAAATCGCTTTAATCGTGATTTCTCCTTGGGGTGGCGTAAATTTCAAAGCATTGTCCATGAGTTTTGCCAGTACCTCGACTAGCCAATCACCGTCAGCTCTGACCAAAGGTAGGTTTTCGGCAATTTGAGTCTTAATTTGGGGCGGCTTTTCCATTGAGGAACGCGTGCGATTTCGGCTGAGTGCTAAATCCACACATTCTTGTAAGGTGAGGGATTCTGGATGCCATTCCACCCGGCCGCTTTCCAAGTTGGAAAGTGTAAGAAAATCTTGTACCAGTTTTCGCATCCGTTCCGAGTCGGAAAGAGCGGTGTTGAGCATGACCTGCTGCAACTCTAAGGGCATATCCGGTTCGCTAGCGAGACTTTCCAGGCACACTTGAATTGTGGATAGGGGGGTACGCAATTCGTGTCCGGTGATGGCTATGAGGTTGCTGCGGGTGCGGTCTAGGGCTTCTAGCTGCTGGTTAAGTTCTTCTAGGTTAGCGTAAGCTTCCGCTTGGATAAGAGCTGCTCCTACTTGGGTAGCGATCGCTTCTACCAAATCCAATTCTCCAGGTTGGCACTCGTGCGGTGGCATCCGGCAGTAATGTAACTCTACAATCCCCAATAATCGCCCCTGATAGAATACTGGTTCCATCAGCCAAGAACGAATGGCAAACTTTTTGGCAATCGTGGAAAGTCCTGACGATTTGGTAACGCGAGGGTCACTCAGCGTATCGCTGACACAAACACCTTCGCCTTGTTCCACTATGTCCCGAAATAGAGAATTTTTTTCTAACTCCCAGGTTTGCCCACAAACAGATAAAACACCAGGGGTCAAAAACTCGTGTTCAATTATCGCTTGGCTATCTGTGGCTTGAGCGCGGTAAATTAAACAGCGACAAGCTTCTAGGTGTTGCCCTAATTCTTGTGCCGCCACTTGGAGAACTTCGTGAGGATCGAGCGATCGCCGAATGGCAGTACTAATTGAGTTGACTAATCGTTCTTTTCGTGCTTGGGCAGCAAGAGAACGGTAAGCTTTGTGCAATTTGTACTGACTAGCTTGCAAATAAGTTACTAAGCGCTGCACAAAGGGATCTGTATCAATGTCACAGGCATATTCATTGTACTGTTCGGCTCCAGAGTGGTTTCGCGGCTCCCCGATGCCAAACCTCTGACGTGCCTGTTGAATTTTATTTGTCAATTCTGGTCTGTAAACCAAAACTCTATCTAACAGCAATTCGGCTGCTTTGAGGCTAACTCCCCTTTCTGATGTCCAAATTCCCTCAAATCTTCGGGCTGTGTCTATATCCAGATTAGGGCTTAGTTCCGGTAGTTGCTTGTTTTTAGCAAGAGAACCAAGGTTTTCTCGGCAAACCAGACAAGTAGCATAATTGTCAGCGATCACTACCAAATGCCACTCCTGACTTAAGCCATCCGTTGGCTCAAAAGCCACTTTTTCATACTGTTCCGAACTGTTGGTGAAATCCGTTTCTGGAGCAGATAATACGTATATTTGGTTACTCCGCAAGGCTAGTCGCAGGTAGCGATGAGCTTCTTGGCGGTAGAATCGCTCTCGCTGGAAACTAGCAATTACAAGGGGTTGTGCTAAAGTCGCAGCCAAAACTTGATCTTCCATCGCGTGGGAGAGCGCCGTTAGTGAAGCCTTAAAATATAGCTGGGGCCGCAAGTAGGGTAGGGACTTTAGCAGATCACTCAGCACAGAAGTCGAAATGCTCATGAATTATTGTTAAACGCTCAACCTCGATCAGATCCACGTCACAGCTGCATTGTACAAATTCCAAGGGACTCTCAAGTTAAATAGACAGCTGCAATATGTAAAGAACGCTAAAAAGCGCTTTTCGCCAAAGCAGTCGCAACATTTTGTTACCAACTAAGTGGCGTGGGTACACTTGATTTGTTGATTGACCAAGAAAGGGGTGTAAGGGTGTAAGGGTGTAGGGTCAAACAGAGGATCATTCTTTGTTGTACACCCCACAATAGGAGCTATTTGGGTTCAGAGCCAACACCAAATTTACTTGTTTTGTGGTCTTTAATTTAGTAGTGGGTTCAGAGCCAATACTAATTATTTCCCCTACACCCCCATACCCTTACACCCTTACACCCCTAGTTTTTGACAACCTATTACGCCCAATATACATTCTCGACAACTGATGCTTTTGCTTGCACAGATAAAATCTTTCAGGAGTAAGTAATAAAATATTAATTATTGTATGGTTTTAACTACTGTGTTCGCTAATAACCACAGACGATCAATTTATAGTCCATGCATCGGCAAAATAGCCTGTCGTAGACATCGCCTACTTTGCCGACGTTGATTTATGCTTGCTAAAGAAATTTTCTTACCCAAAAATCATGACTGTGACATTCACATAACTTAATCAATAATTAGTAATTAAACTTAATCAATTAATTAATTAATTATCATAAATTAGTCTAATCAAATACCAAAGATATTTAAGACAAAATCGTATTCTAGTAAAGAATAAATTTTCTCTATGTCCAACAAAAACCGTAAGCTTCACATTTTCACTGAGTATACTATATACCTTGTGTCTTTGAAAGTTCAACGGCTAATAAATTATCTCAAAACCCTCAGTTTTCAGTCTTGACCTCACACTTATAAAATATAAATTTATCGACAAAGGCAGTTCTTGCTGAGGGGAGTCTGCCTCCTGCCTCCTTCAATAAGATTTGCTTATGCTTATATGGATATGAGCGCTGCTATTTTGTCAGCAATATGTCAGGATTATTTTGGCTCGAATAGCTCAAACGAGTTTTAAAGAGCGTCTTTTTTCGGAAGTTGTGAGGATGAACAAGAAGCAGAGAGGATGGGGCAAAGAGAAAACCGCATATTTACAGAGGTTTTCAGGTATTTAGACCAAGACTAAGACAAAAAGTAGGGAGTAGTGTAGTTCAATTACTTGAAAAGCGCTGTAAAAGCAGGGCAAGATTGCTGATCTGACTTTGCACTTTCTGTCTGTCTACGATACGCTGTCCTTTATTTAAACTACGTGTCTCGACACAAATCTTTCTTTTTGCGACGCTCTGTCTCAAAGCAAAAGGGTATTTCTTCTTTACCCTCTGCCTCTTGGGTAAGAGACTTCTACTCAAAAGACCACAAAAATATAGACCTGTACACGGAACTTTGTCTAATGACACCGGATACGCTAATCACCCCAGAAAAAATTTTTCTGGATGGAAAAACTTTTATTCCTGCCGAACAATTACCGATTCCGGAGTGGCCTTGTGTTGTGGCTGAAAGATCGCAACCGACACTAACGGTTAAAGATGATGATTTATTTTTTGTGACAGATACTATCGGGAATATTTCTGGCTGTTCCCTCAACGATGGCAATCCCAGTATGGGACTGTTTTGTTGTGATACGAGATTTCTCAATCGCTTGGAGTTACAAATTGAAGGGCGATCGCCTGTACTCCTCAGTAGTACTGCTGAAAAAGGGTTTTCACTCTCAGTTTTGTGTACCAATCCCAGAATTGACGATCGCCTAAAAGCCGAAACTGTAGGAATTCGCCGAGAAATCGTGCTAAATGGAGCATTATTTGAAGAAATAGAAGTATCTAACTACAGCACAACTACTGTCAATTTTGAACTAACCATCAGCTTTGATGCGGATTTTCTTGATTTATTTGAAGTCCGGGGCTATGACAGACAAAAACGAGGTCGGCTTTTACGCCTAGTAGAACCGACGACTGAGGAAGGAACATCTTCTCACATCGATGGTGTTGCACCAGTACCTAAAGAGCCATCTGTCTATAGAGAAGAATCCTTAACACTCGCCTATCAAGGTTTGGACGGCTCAGTGATGGAATCCCGGATTCTATTCCAGCATCACCAACCAGACTATTTCAAAGGTTACACTGCGGTTTGGCAGCTTGAGTTGGCTTCTCACGAAACTCAAAAGCTGGGCTACCGAGTGAATATGTTGAGGAATAACCAGTCCAGTTCAACCGTGAGCGCCGCCACCACATTAGGACAGGCAAAAGCTGCTGAGTGGATGGAGGAGCAACACTGGGTACAACAAATTACCCGCATTAGCTCAGATAAGAGTACCTTCAATCGGGTGATTCAGCGGGCTGAACAAGATATGTATTTGTTGCGCCAGTCTTTTGGTAAGCATAAGACTGTTTCTGCTGGAGTACCTTGGTTTTCAACATTATTTGGGCGAGATTCGCTGATTACAGCTTCTCAAAGCCTGATGTTAAATTCACAAATAGCTAAGGAAACTCTGATATTATTGGCGACATACCAAGGTAAAATTGACGACGAATGGCGCGAAGAAGAACCGGGTAAGATTTTGCACGAGTTACGTTTGGGAGAAATGGCTCGTTGTCAAGAAATTCCCCATACACCTTACTACGGTACAGTTGATGCCACTCCCTTGTGGCTGCTGCTCTATGCCGAACATTATGCTTGGACTCACGATCAAGAACTCCTAGAGCAACTTTGGCCAAATGCTCTAGCTGCAATGGAGTGGATTGATCGCAATACCAAAGAAACCAGCTACCTCAGCTACTTCCGTAGATCCAAACGCGGTCTTGTTAACCAAGGTTGGAAAGATTCCGGCGACTGTATTGTAGACCGTAAGGGAGAATTAGCCAACGGCCCAATTGCCCTCTGTGAGGTGCAAGCTTACGTCTATGCTGCAAAAATGCGTCTAGCAGAAATAGCTAGGATGAAAAAGCGGCTTGATTTGGCAGACCGTTGGCAAGAGGAGGCCAGAAATCTTAAGGTTCGTTTTAATCGAGATTTTTGGGTAGAAGATCAAGATTTCTGCGCTCTGGCTTTGGATGGAGATGGCAAGCCAGTAGACAGTATTACCTCAAATCCTGGTCATTGTCTACATTTGGGACTCTTCACAGACGAAAAAGCTCATAGTGTCGCAGAACGGTTGCGGGCACCAGATATGTTTAATGGTTGGGGTATTCGGACTCTAAGTAGTTTGTCACCCGCTTATAATCCGATGGGTTATCACATTGGTTCAGTTTGGCCCCATGATAACGCTCTGATTGCAATGGGATTGCGATCGCTCGGTCTTATCGATCAAGCCCTAGAAATATTCCAAGGTTTATTCGATATGACTCAGCAGCAACCCTATCAACGTCCTCCAGAACTTTTCTGCGGCTACGAACGGAACGGTGATAATGCCCCTGTGCAGTATCCAGTTGCCTGCACTCCCCAAGCTTGGGCTACTGGTAGTATTTTCCAACTACTGCAAATGATGGTCAACTTGGTGCCTGACGCTCAAAATAACTGCTTGCGAATAATCGACCCGGCTTTGCCAGAATCGATTAATCGCCTATCATTTCATAATTTGCGAGTCGGCCCCACCATCCTCGATTTGGAATTTGAGCGTTCTGGGACTACGACTGCTTGTCGCGTTGCAAGAAAACGGGGTAATTTACGGGTAGTTATTGAAGCATAGGAAGAGAGTAGGGAGTAGGAAATTCACCACTCCCTATTTTAGGCTGATATGCTTGGTGCGTAGGCATAGCCCGTCGTAGACATCGCGCAGTGCCATCCACTCCAACCACCGCAGTGTTAGCCTGCTTCATCGCCAGTGTGTAAAGTTCTCAAGAGTTGTTCTGTAAGCTCGATCAATTCATATACAGAATTTTGCGTAATTTGTGTAGTTTTGAAGCCATGAGCAATAGGATTACGTAATAAGAGTGCATTCATTAGTAACTGATACTCAGATTTTGAAATTACACCTTCAATTGCTAATTGCTTCACTAAGTAGAGTGGATCAAATCTTTGTAAACTTAGCTCTTCCTTTTGGGCAATAAGTCTCAAAGTTGCTTCTACCAAAGACCAAGAATATAAGATAGCTGATTCTGGATGTTGCGTTGTAAGTTGCTTTGCTACTTGCAACTGTGATTCTATTTCATGTTCTTGAAGAGAACCCTCTGCTTTCAGAGAATACATTATATCCTCTGGGTTGGTCATTACTAATTCAAATCTCCAACCAGGATGTTTTTCTACCGCTTGAGCTAAATTACGTAAGTCTTGATTAGAAGAAGAGTTAAGTGAGGAGCGTGACTTGACTTCAATAACTACATTTTCTTCTCCCCGATGTACTATCATGTCAGGGCGATAGTTATTAAGGAAGTCAGGCAAGTCTTCTGGATTTGGATGAAAAAAAACTTCGTAACCCTTCTGGCGATACTCCTCTGCTAGTTTCAGCAATCGCTCTCTTTCTAAGTTTGTGGTTGAAGTTGTCATAAAATAACTACCTCCTGGTTAGGAGCATCAATTACGACAATATGTAAGAACTCATTGCCACGAGCAAAGCCTTCCGCCAATGTCGGGGTCATGTCTTCTATTCTAAAGTTACCTAACAAATTCCTCTTTCTAACTAGGAGATCGCTAACTTGACGATCATCGACGTAGGCTAGTTTTTTTATTGCATCTTGAATAGGCTTCACTATATTGTCTACATCCATTTGATCAGAATCATAAAAATAGGTTATTTGGAGCATAACCCACCCAGTAGCTGTTTTTTGTTCGGAAGACCAGTATTTTTCAGCCTCTTGTCGCACTGTCTTTTTCCAATCTTCAAGCCGATTATCCTTACCACGCTTACGAGTCTGTTGTGATATTGGTGGCCCATCTACTATGAACTCAAATCTGGTCAATGCACTTCTAAATAATAGATCATAGGTTATTTTATGTTACTAACCTTGAATACAAGCAGATAACTCCCGCTACTCATGACAGAGGAATACTGCCGTTACTAACTGTTGCTGCTTGGCGCAATAGCTTCGCTGAGTGCTTCACGAATTATCTCATCACTCACACCATGCCGTTTCAAGCTGGCAATCAATGTAGAAATAGTATCACCCTCAAGTCGCTCAAGATCAGCTCGGAGTCCTTGTCCGATGTAAGCACGAACTAATGGCTGATAACCAGAAAACCCTAACAATGGTGCTACTCTCTTCAAATCCTCAATCACATCTTCGGGAATACGAATTGTAATTGTTGTCATTGGACGATTTTTATCGAGTCGCTTTCTTAAATCTTCAGCTTTCATAGTATTCACGTTCCTTGCGCGTCGCTTTCCGAGCCGATATGAGCCTAATCATGTCGTTTTCACGCTCAATATAGACGACGTACAGAAGATTCCATCGTCTGTCCAAGCCAATCACAGCATCTCGCTCCTCATCATTGCCGCTTGGATCAACCACTACTAGAAACGGAGCGAAGAAAGCTTCTACGGCTTGCTGAAATGTTATGTCGGCATGATTACTGGGATTAATCCGAGCTTTCTCCTCGTTCCAAACGAAGGTGACACCATTAAGCACGAAAAACACATCCATTCCTCATAGTTTAGGCAAGATGTATTTACGTTGTCAATACGCTTTTTTGTAAAAGTTTACAATTACAATTCAAGACTGAATCTTGATGTGTGCCAGAACCTTGCAATGCTTACTGTTTCTTGTCTTCCTCAACCCAATAAATAATACGATAGGCAGTTTAAGCACTATTACTTATTGACAAATTATCCATGATGTCAGATTTGACTGATAGGGTTAGGGGAATCTTCCAGAGTCAAATATCACCAACACCGAACCTATTGAGGTGTAAGTAATTTTTCATTTGCATTCAAAATTATTAATGAGACTTTCTTTCATTAATTTAGATTTTAGTGTAGACTCTTTTTTAATAACTATTGAGTAAGATTCTCAATAGGAAATAGATGTAAAATGACAATTTCTACAAGTCCGCTGTCGGTGGAGCAAGACCTTACTGACTCGCCTTGGTGGGCAGGTAACGCCCGACTCACCAGCTTATCAGGGAAATTACTAGGCGCTCACGTCGCTCATTCTGGTCTGATCGTTTTCTGGGCAGGAGCTATGACTTTATTTGAGCTAGCCCACTTTAATCCAGCAGAACCGATGTACTCGCAAGGCTTAATTTTGTTACCTCACTTAGCTACACAAGGTTGGGGTGTAGGTGCAGAGGGTGTAGTTTTGGATACTTATCCCTACTTTGTAATTGGAGCTTTGCATCTAATTTCCTCAGCCTTTTTGGGTTTCGGAGGAATCTTTCATTCCCTACGTGGCCCGGAAAAATTGGAAGGTAGAGTTCCTTTCTTTGGCTACGACTGGTCAGACACGGGTAAAATGACCACAATCCTTGGTATTCACCTGGTTTTACTGGGTTGTGGTGCATTCTTGTTAGTTGCCAAAGCAATGTACTTTGGGGGTTTGTACGACCCAAATGTTGAAAATGTGCGGGTAATTACAAATCCGACATTAAACCCAGCCGTCATTTTTGGTTATCTGTTTGGCGCAATTAGGAAATTCTGGATCGCTGGCGTTGACAACCTAGAAGACGTGGTTGGTGGACATATTTGGGTTGGTGCAATGTTGATTATTGGTGGACTTTTCCACATAGCTACTAAGCCCTTTACCTGGACGCATCCACTATTTGTTTGGTCTGGAGAAGCTTACCTTTCTTACAGTCTGGGCGCTTTGGCACTGATGGGTTTTATTGCAACTCTGTTTGTATCGGTAAACACCACTGTTTATCCTGAAGTTTTTTATGGACCGGCGCTTGTAGTTAGACAGAATATCGTGCCGTACTTTTCATCACCTGACCCTGACCTTGTAACTGCTCGGACTTGGTTAGCTAATGCCCATTTTTGGTTAGCTTTCTTCTTTCTCCAAGGTCATATCTGGCACGCCTTGCGGGCACGTGGGTTCGATTTTCGCAAGGGTAGGGTGAGTCAGGAGGCGGTAATTCCGCAACCAATTATCTAAATTCAATTTAATGCAATATGTTTGCAATTATCTTGAATATAAGCTCAACAAAATTGCTAAAAATTCTCAAGGAGTACTAGAAATGACAGCAGTAATTGAAGATAGCCCATATAAGCAACAGATACCTGATGTTGGTTGGTGGGCTGGTAACTTTCGTCTCACTAATTTATCAGGAAAATTACTAGGCGCTCATGTTGCCCATTCTGCATTGATTTTGTTATGGGCTGGAGGGATGACACTGTTTGAACTGTCGCGCTTCAACCCTAATGAACCAATGTATGAGCAAGGGTTAATCATACTGCCTCATCTAGCGACTCTAGGTTTGGGTGTCGGTGCTGGTGGGCAAGTTATTAATACCTATCCCTACTTTGTAATCAGCGTTTTACATCTGATACCTTCAGTGATTCTGGCTGCTGGTGGTCTTTATCACTCTCTGCTGGGGCCAGAGGTGTTAGAAGATAATCCCACTTGGGCTGGCTTTTTTGGCTACGACTGGAAAGATAAGGACAAGATGACTACCATCTTGGGCATTCACTTAACGCTTTTAGGTTTGGGTGCTTTGGCTTTAGTTGCCAAGGCGATGTTTTGGGGTGGACTGTTTGACCCTTGGGCTGCTGGCGGTGGAGATGTCAGGGTAATCAATCATCCGACACTTAACCCATTCCGCATCTTTGGCTACCTATTTGGGGCTTGGGGACCAGAGGGATTGGCTGCTGTTGATAACTTGGAAGATGTTGTTGGCGGTCACATCTGGGTTGGTTTGATGTTAATTGGCGGTGGTATTTTCCACATCTTGACTAAGCCATTTGCTTGGGCACGCCGAGTTTTGATTTACTCAGGGGAAGCGTATTTATCTTACAGCATTGGTGCTGTAGCATACATGGGCTTTTTAGCAGCATATTTTGCATCAGTCAATAACACTGTTTATCCCGAAGTTTTTTATGGCCCAGTTAGAGCTATAGAAACTTCTGCTGGTATAGTTTCTGCTCGTGGTTGGTTGGTAACTTTCCATTTTGTCCTTGCGCTCATATTTCTGTTAGGTCACATTTGGCACGCTCTCCGCGCTCGTGCGATCGCAGGCGGATTTGATTTTAAAAATGGTGATATGGTTCAGCCTCCACGGGTAGAGCGCCAAACGAGTAATCAGGTAAGTGCAGTCAATTCTTCTGATCTGACGCTGAAGTTTCTCAAATACTTGCCAATTTACCGCCCCGGTATATCTCCTTTGTGGCGGGGATTAGAAATTGGCATGGCTCATGGTTACTGGCTAGTTGGCCCCTTTGCGACATTAGGTTCATTAGGTTTATTACGCAATTCTAATGTGGGCAGCTTGGTTGGTTTATTAGCCACAGGCAGTTTGATTATCATCCTGACAATTGGTTTTTCGCTTTATGGCACTACTAGCTACGAAAGACAACAGGAAATCTATTCACGCTCGGTTTCGGTTGCAACAGTTGCTAAAGTGCCACAGAGTATCAATACTGTCGCCGAATGGAGTCAATTTACTGAGGGCTTTTTGATTGGTGGAATTGGTGGAGCAATCTTCGCTTATCTGCTATTGACTAGTGTTGCTTTATTCGGTGCGATCGCAATCAACTCGATTTAATCATCTAGTGATTTAGTACCCATGATGTAAAGACGTAGCATTCTACGTCTTTACAAGAAATTAGAGCAAGATTTAGATTGCTCGTCGCCTCACTCTTTGTTTAAACGGCTACACCTGCCGAGCTATTTTATACCTTCAATGGTTTGTGGTAGCACTGACGATATCATCGTACGCCAGGTTCTGCAAGGATGGCTACCTTATTTAATGAAAGGCGATCGCTATTAGGAATGTCAACAAGGACAGCATTTTTTTCGCTTCTTTCAACCGACTTTTGTCGCAAAATAGATTTTTGATTTCTGGCAATCTCCACATCACTCAGATTCCGTTTATTCAAGTCTAAAAGTTTCAGCTATCTCCAGGCATTCTTAGCGCTCATTACGTCAAGTTAATAATTAGATTCCTTAGGTAATGACATATTGATTTATGTCTACCTACTGACTCAATTAATTTAGTTTCACTCAACATCAGCTAAATAATATTTCATGCCTGCCGTTGAAAGCAGTTGACTGCGGGCATTTTTTTCTAATTAGGAGGATAACTTATGCTAGCTACAATTTTTTGCGCTTCATTTGCTTGGGCTACTTTGATTTTCTTTATTTTGAGTATCTGGTTTACCTTAAAACAAGGGATAAATCATTTAAAAAAGCTACATCAAATTCCTTGTCATGCTTGTGAATATTTCACTAACGACCATCGCCTTAAGTGTACTGTACATCCAATGAAAGCTTGTTCTGAGGAAGCGTTCGGCTGTCTTGACTTTGAACCTCAAACTTCTTTTTGTAATGCTTGTCAAAAGGGTCGGCGAAAGCTTTGTTAAAATTTTCCAATTAGATAATTTCTAAACCGTAATACTCTAAATACTTATGAACTGACAATCTGATTTGCCATCCGAACTATGCGATTTTCTATATCCTCGTAGTTCATATTATGGGCAATTTAAACCAGAGTATCTAATATTTAACGCTAATCTTCAAGATTTTTCTCAATGGGTAAACTACATTTGTAGCCTCCAAACTAGTGCTAAACTTTCCCCAGAAGAGGCTTATAAACAAATTCACATCCTCTGGAGACAGTTGAAAAATGCGAAAAAAGAATTGAAAATTCGTTAAATAGAAACAGTATTATCCTTAAGTCGCTCAAGATTATTTTTGAGTCTTTGATTTCGATCTAAGCACTGACTAATGGCTGATAACCAGAAAATACTAACAACAGTGCTACTCGTTTCAAATCCTCAATCACATCTTCAAGAATGAAAATTGTATCTGCTTGCGATCGCAGTCCTTGTAATGATGAGTTCAATCGTCCACAAATTAAGTATTTTTAACAAAATGCAATAAATCTACATTCACTGGATTGATATGGAAATAAATTTCTGCTAATCAAAGGGTTAAGGATGTAAAAACAACAATAATTTACACCCAAACTACTAACAGACGCGATTAATCGCGTCTCTACTTCTAACCTTTATTTGTTATGCTTCTTCGGAATTTTCTCTCTTATGTCCTGGAGATGCTTCGTAAAGTGCATCGAGATGTTGACGCGCATCTTCAACGTTAATTGAACGCATTACCAAAAGTGGCTCTTTAATTAAGTTACCCGCGCTATCTAATAACTCTGGATGGGGTACAAACTGTTTCTTTGATGAATAATAACCATTGCCTTGGTTATTCATTGATGAGGAATTTGTCGGGTAAGTTCGCTCCCGATCAAAACTGAACATAATCAGGTTACGAATTAAGTTGCCAACAGCTATAAATGCAAGGATTGTAAAAGCAAGAATGTAAAGCAGATGTAACATTGTATTTTCCTCCAGAACAGTAATTTTAAAACTTTATTTTGTAACATTTTGTTTCGTCGATACTATGACTCACAGTTAAGACGAACATTCTCCGCACTTTTCATGCACTTACATTTATATGGAGCTATTTGTCAACCGTTATTTTACTTAACGGTAGCATATGATACATTCTTTTGTTAATCCTGGTAATGTTAAGAAATTGTTAAGAGTTTTATACTATCTTTTTAACGATTGATTTACCATCTTGTCTAGACGCTTCCTTGGCTGGTCAAAAGATATCACTAAGTAGTTTGTCGAAATTGAGCACTTAGACTTCACGTCCTTGACGAAAACGCATTGCAACATTCCAGCATTCTGTTACTAATTCATGCCAAGGCATTAACGTTGCCATATCAATGCCGACTTGTTTATCAGTGGCATTAAATAGCATCTTCGCCGTATTTAGTTCATCCTGCGCTTGCTTGACCCGTAAGAGCAAGTCAGATTGCTCTTGGTGACTCATAAATGATAGTTCCTCAGTTTCGAGTAAATGGCGCGATCGCGTAAACCAATGCTGAAAATCTTCCAGCAGCGGATCTAAAACCGTTTTCAGCAACTCTGTCCCTGGTAAATTTGAGTCTGGCATAAATAAGAGGTATATTTCAAACTTGCTTACTAATATTAACGTTATTTACGTTTCTTAACACTTTTTTGGTTTTTCTCATAATTTCCAGATGTAAAAATTTGTAACAAAGAGTACAAAATTTATTATATAGTCTTGATATCTGGTTTGTACAGTGCCTTTGGAGAGACGACTATAGGTATATATGACATCAAGTTGCAATTCATCAGATAATTTAGCGATCGCAGGCAATCCTGAATTTGACACTCAGCTAAAAAAGCAAAAATTTATCTTTATCTCTGGATTGAAGAAGAATTCAGGACTCAGAATCAAAATAGTGGGGAATTCAAACCCGCCACCTAGAAACACCATTAAAGAAAATATATTTAGCGGAGTCTTAAACCCCTTTATTTATTACGCTAGTCGAATTCAAATTTATTCTGACTTCTGACTATTGTGAATTCTTTGTTGATAAAGCTTAACTGGCAAAAACCAAAGTCGTTATAGTTGAATAAGCCTACAGATTTAGATAAATCACCTTTTGTAATCATTTCGCCAACGGTTCAGCAGCCAATGTCGCTAAAATCATCGAATCAGTCCGAACAGTCAGAACAAGTTGAAAAAATTTATTTACCGCGTACCAGCGAATCGGAGAACTTAAAAAAGATTCGCCACACTGCTTCCCATGTTATGGCAATGGCAGTACAAAAGCTGTTTCCCAAGGCACAAGTTACAATCGGCCCTTGGATTGAAAACGGTTTTTACTACGA
Organism: Nostoc sp. LPT; assembly: GCF_017115165.1. Classification (GTDB taxonomy): domain Bacteria; phylum Cyanobacteriota; class Cyanobacteriia; order Cyanobacteriales; family Nostocaceae; genus Nostoc. The sequence goes on from NZ_JABXKF010000168.1 coordinate 37,803, forward strand.
CTTCGATAATCCAGAACCATTTAGCGAAAACGATCTCAAAGCCATCAAGAAAGAGATGGCGAAGATTATCAATCGCAAGTTGGCAGTAATTCGGGAAGAAGTCAGCCGCGAAGAAGCCGAACGCCGGATTCAGGAAATTAAGGAACCTTACAAGCTAGAAATCCTGGGAGATATTAAAGAGGAACCAATCACGATTTACCACGTGGGGAATGAATGGTGGGATTTGTGTGCGGGGCCTCATCTGGAAAATCTCAGTGAATTAAACCCGAAAGCAATTGAACTAGAAAGCGTTGCTGGCGCTTATTGGCGTGGAGATGAAACTAAAGCCCAACTACAACGCATCTATGCCACCGCCTGGGAAAGTCCAGAACAACTCGCTGAATATAAGCGACGCAAAGAAGAAGCGCTGCGGCGAGATCACCGGAAACTGGGTAAGGAACTGGGATTATTTATATTTTCCGACCAAGTGGGACCGGGTTTACCTTTATGGACACCCAAAGGCACTTTGTTGCGGAGTACTTTAGAAGACTTCCTCAAGCAAGAACAGATCAAACGTGGCTACCAGCAGGTTGTCACCCCTCACATTGGGAGAGTGGATTTATTTAAAACCTCTGGACACTGGCAGAAATATAAAGACGATCTGTTCCCGATGATGGCAGAAAATGAGGAAGCTGTTGCACAGGAACAAGGCTTTGTTCTCAAAGCCATGAATTGCCCCTTTCACATCCAAATATATAAGAGTGAGTTGCGTTCCTATCGGGAACTACCGATGCGGCTAGCAGAATTTGGTACTGTTTACCGCTACGAACAATCAGGGGAACTGGGCGGTTTAACACGGGTGCGGGGTTTCACTCAAGATGATGCCCATATATTTGTCACCCCAGAACAGTTAGACAGCGAATTCCTCAAGGTAGTCGATCTAATATTGTCAGTAATTAAGACTTTGCAATTGGGGAATTTCAAAGCACGACTGAGTTTCCGCGATCCAGCTAGTGATAAATACATTGGTTCCGATGAAGCTTGGAACCAGGCTGAGAATGCTATTCGCCGTGCAGTTGAAACCTTGGGGATGGAGCATTTTGAAGGGATTGGAGAAGCAGCTTTCTACGGGCCCAAACTAGATTTTATTGTTAGTGATGCCCTAGAACGGGAGTGGCAATTAGGAACTGTACAAGTAGATTACAATTTGCCAGAACGCTTTGATTTAGAGTACGTTGCCGAAGATGGTGTTCGCAAACGCCCAGTGATGATTCACCGTGCGCCTTTTGGTTCGCTGGAACGGCTAATTGGGATTTTAATTGAAGAATATGCAGGTGATTTCCCTTTGTGGTTAGCGCCGGTGCAAGCTAGATTACTTCCAGTGGGTGATACACAGCTAGACTTTGCTAAAGATGTGGTGACGAAAATGAAAGCGTTAGGCATCCGTGCAGAAGTTGATACCAGTGGCGATCGCTTGGGTAAACAGATTCGCAATGCAGAGAAAGAAAAAATACCCGTGATGGCTGTGGTAGGAGCTAAGGAAGTGGAAACCAACACCTTGAGTATCCGTACCCGCGCCTCTGGGGAATTGGGAGTTATACCTGTCGATGAGGTAGTGGATAAGATGAAGGATGCGATCGCTAAGTTCGAGAATTTCTAAAATCTAACCGCAGACGCACACTAATCACAATTAGTGTGCGTTTTGTTTAGTAGGGCACTGAGGCTGATTGTGATCCGATCATCGGCTAGCTGGTAGGTTTTGGCAAAGGTGTGATGTCTATGACGAGCTTCTCTACCAGACGCTACGCTAACGCTTACGTAACGTATTTAATATCAAAGACTCATTAATGGAGTTCAAAGGCTCATTAACGGAGTTTAAAGACTCATTAATGGAGTTCAAAGACTCATTAATGGAGTTCAAAGACTCATTAA
>NZ_JABXKF010000069.1 GCF_017115165.1 Nostoc sp. LPT
AAAATCGCTACACTCCACTATTTCTCATGCTTCCGCCTCCTTGTCACCCCTTCAGAGTGTTCGCTTTAATTTCTTATCTAATATTCGTGATGAAAATATTAGGAATGCTTTAAAAGAACGACCCACTACAGCATCTCTTCTAGCCAGTGAAGAATATATACCTGTTTTAACAGAGACTTCTTCGGCGTTGAGTACCAATGGAACAGCGTTCAACAACGACTTCACCATTGGGACATATAGTATTCCACAATATTGCATCCAAGAGCCAAGCGTCTTCCCAATTAGCTCCTTCCAAGTTAGCACCACTCAAGTTAACAGCGACCATCTTAGCGCCTCTCAAGTCAGTACTTCTCAAGTCGGTGTCCCTCAAGTCAGCATGGTTCATTTCAGTGAGAAAGAGATTGGCACCACTCAAGTTAGCACCCCAGAAATTGACGTAATTCTAATTAGCCCGTTCCAAGTCAGCACCCCTCAAGTTAGCGTAACTCAAGATAGCTCTACCCAGTTCAATGTCGCGCAAATCAGATCCTTCGAGTTTGGCACGATGGATAACTACGTCGTAAAACTTTCTCTCCCCACTGGCATAACGTTGGAGCAATTCCTCAACCTTAATTACCCTGGTAGGATCGCTATAAATACTCCCATCTGGCATAGTGGTATTACAGAAAAGGGTTCCTTCTCGAATAATGGAACTCCAGTTAGCTCCCAGCAAGTTGGCATCAGTCAGGTTAGCGCGACTCAGGTCAACTCCAGTCAAATCAGCACCCCTCAAGTCAGCAAAACTCAGGTCGGTTTCAGCCAAATTAGCACCCCTCAAATTAGCACCATTCAAGTTAGCCCGCCTCAAGTTGGAATACTTGATGTCAGTTCCTTGCATACAGGCATTGCTCAGGTCGGCTCCAGTGAAATCAATGCGATATTCGGTAATCCCACTCAGATTAACACCCTTGAAAATGGCATCCTTAAAGAAAAGTCTTTTGCTGCCATTGAAAATCCCAGCTTCTCTCAAATCAGCGCTGCTAAAGTCTCGCTCCCCAGAGGCATATCGCTGGATCAATTCTTCGCCATCCATAATTTAACTCTCGCATCAAGCAACACATATAAAATAGATTGTATATACAACGTTAGTAATGACTGATAAAAGCAGAAATCCTGATGTCCTAAAGCAAAGTGGTGACTCTTCGACTAACTCCAGAGATTAAAGCGGAGCTTGATACCCTTGCCTAGAGTACACGGCGTAGTCAGTCCTAGTTGGCAGCAGAGGCGATCAGTCTGTGTGTGGAACAAGAAAGCTGGCAAATTCAGATGCTTGAATAAGCGGTAAAAGTTGCTGATAGTCTACACAAGCTAAATGAAATAAATAATAAACAATCCTAGTTATAAAATCAACAGATGACTGCAATTATTGATCTAAAAACATTATATAAATCCAATTACCTGCAATGGTTAGAGGAGACTATTAAATGTCTCAAAAATCGACAATTAGCAGACGTTGACTATGAAAACTTAATAGAAGAATTGGAAGATTTGGCTAAAAATGAAAAAAGACGAGTAAGAAGTTTATTGGAACAGATTATTAAAGATTTATTACTTTATCAATATTGGGATATAGAAAAGCCAAGAAATGCTAATCATTGGGCTGCGGAAATTATTAGTTTTCGGAACCAAGTAAATGAAGATTTAAGTGCCAATTTACGCAATTATTTAGAGGAAAATTTCAGCATAATTTATAGCAATGCCTTAGATTATGTTAAAACTAAAACAAATTTAACCAATTTACCTGAATTATGTCCTTATACCTTAGAGCAAATTTTAGATAAAAATTGGTTGCCTTAATCTTAAATTTTGATTTTTTACATAAAACATATTCATATTTTAACTCAGCAACACCATAAAATTAAGTCGCTGAATTATCCATTAAAGACCATCCTAAACTGGTTGGCTGTTCATAAACCCGCTTTAAAGTATTCACATCTCTAACAGAAATAGGCGACGGTTGACGAACTTGAGAAAAGTATAAAGCATCAGTTTGTAGCGGACTATGACCCCAAATTCCCAGCGCATGACCGAATTCATGGCGGGCTGCTGCAATGAGATACTCACCTGTTTGAGTAGGACTTAGCAAGATGGTGAAGCGGTGGGATAAAACTTTGTTGCTGGTGTATAACTCGTAAGTAGTTTGTGCCGATCGCGCACGGGGTATATTACTAACAGGGGAAATTTGTAGAGGTGGCGCTTTTCGCACAATCGTAATATTAGCACTTTCTGGCTGTTCGACTACTATTAAAGGTAAATAAGTACTCCATTCCTGTACACCTTCCAAGACACCATTAACCCATGCTTGAGCTTGTTTTTCACTGATGGCTTTTGGTGGTTCTACGTAAACGCTAATGGGAAATTGTGACCAAATTAAATAACCTACTTGGGTTGTTGTGACTTGAGAGAAGTAGTCACCACTGTTAGTGCTATCTTGCCACTGTGCAAGTTTGGGCGGTAAGGGATGGGATTTTAGGGGAGATGGTGGAGGGAAAGAGATTATTAAGTCTGAATATCCATATTTTGATGTTATTGTAAACCCATTACTCGACTGAAGATTAATAAAAACGATTAACAGCCCTGTGCCAATAAATAAAGCAAGAGCTGTAATTAACCGTCGTGAAATTAAATTTATTAGGGTGTTAAATATCGGGTGTTGGGTTCTTTTCCCCATTTACCTATCCTTATTTAGGCAACCAACCAGCACTTAAAACTACTGTCAAACCGAGAAAAATTACTGTTAATGCCCAAGTAATTCGGTTTAAGGTATTTTCTGCGCTTTTGGTACTGCTAAATAGCTGGGCTTGTCCGCCAATCGCCCCAATGCCATCACCTTTAGGGCTATGCAGTAAAACTAAGATAATCAAACCAGTAGCGGAAAATGCCCAAATGCCTTGCACGATATTAGTAACTGTCATGGTAGGAATCTCATTTATAAAAAGTTTCAAAAAACAGAATTTAGGAGTTAGGAGTTTTTAGTGAACTCCTAACTCAGGACTCAGCAATCTTTTACAGTCCTACTTGCACGGGGGTGCGAGTACGTTGCAACTCGTATTCTGCTGTTTTCAGTAGCGATCGCCCGGTCATTTCTGGTGGCTGAGGCAGCTGTAAAATCTCTAGAATTGTGGGGGCGATGTCGGATAGCTTACCATCGCTTCGCAGTTCGACATTTGTACCATATCCAGGGATTTTGACTTTCTCTCCTTCCACCAAGATGAAGGGGACTGGATTAGTCGTGTGGGCTGTCCAGGGATTACCCCCTTCATCTAGCATATACTCAGCGTTGCCGTGGTCGGCAGTAATAATTGTTGTACCGCCGGCTTTGATCACGCTTTCTAACAAGCGTGCCAAACAGCGATCGACTGTTTCGATTGCTGTAATGGTAGCGTCGATTTGACCAGTATGCCCTACCATGTCTGGGTTGGCATAGTTAATTACAACTAGGGAATACGTACCCTTTTGAATCGCCGCGCTCGCTACATTTGTAACTGCTGCTGCTGACATCGCTGGGGCGTGATCGTAAGTCGCTACCATTGGGCTGCTTACTAGTTCCCGATCTTCTCCGGGAAAAGGTTCTTCTAGACCCCCATTAAAGAAATAGGTGACGTGGGCGTATTTCTCTGTTTCGGCGGTGCGGAACTGCTTCAAACTGTGATTGGCTATTACTTCTCCCAGAATGTTACTGAGATTCTGAGGCTCAAAGGCTACAGCCACGGGTAAGTCTGGATCATACTGCGTAAAGGTGACAAAGGACAACGGTGTGATTTGCTGTCTTTCAAAACCTTTAAACGTAGGACTGACCAAAGCTTGAGTCAGTTGTCTGGAGCGATCGGGGCGGAAGTTGAAAAATATCACCCCATCCCCTGGTTGTATTGCGCCGGGAGCAATTCGGATTGGGTTGACAAATTCATCTTTTATCCCCAGGTCGTAAGATGCTTGCAAGACTTCCACAGCCTTGAGACCATTACCAACACTATCTTGTATCATCATGTCGTAGGCGCGTTTGACCCGATCCCAGCGGTGATCGCGATCCATCGCGTAGTAGCGACCGCTGAGGGTAACTATGCGCCCAATTCCTATGCGGTCTATATAATCTTGTAGCAGCGCGATTGTTCTTACACCGTCAGTTGGGGCGGTGTCACGACCATCGGTGATGGCGTGAATACAAACTTCTGGAATTCGCTGGTTTTTGGCTAAGTCAAGTAGTCCGAATAGATGGGTAATATGCGAATGTACCCCTCCCTCAGAACAAAGCCCGACTAGATGCAGCTTGCTATTCCGAGAACGAACTTCCTGGCAAATTTTGACAAGTGCTGGGTTTAAGGCAATAGAACCGTCTTCGACTGCATCAGAGATGCGTACAAGTTCTTGCGGTACCACTCGCCCAGCACCAATGTTCAAATGACCAACTTCCGAGTTGCCCATTTGACCTTCTGGCAACCCTACGGCTTTTCCTGATGTGTGGATGAGGGTATGCGGGTAAGCTGCCCATAAAGTGTCTACGATGGGAGTTTTCGCAGCAATAATGGCGTTTCCTCGCGTTTGGTCGCAGTAGCCCCATCCGTCTAAAATGACTAGCACCACAGGAGCAACAGGTGCTTTGGTCATAGTAAAATTGCCCTTTACTTTTTGTAATACCCGAATGATACCACTGCTAATCCACGCTGCAAGTGAATTTTTGCTTATTAACTTCTTTTATGAAGGACTTGCAGTCTTTTGAAATATTTTTTTAATTTTAGTAATTTTCCTGTGATGTTTTTAAACGCTAATAAGGAGTTGTTACTTAGTAGTAGCATTTTCGGCGCTACTACTAAGTCCTTTTCTAGTTTATCATTTCCTTTTCGTGGAAGCTTTAGCAGCTTTAGCAGCTTTTTTCGCTGCTTTTTCGGCTTCTATTGCAGCTAACTTTGCCTGTTCTTTTTCTTCGGCAATTTTCTGGAGATAGTAATGATAATCTCCTAAATATACCCGGAATTCTCCATCACGAATTTCGACGATTTTATTTGCTACTTGAGAAATAAAGTAGCGGTCATGAGAGACTACAATTGCCGTGCCATCATAGTTTTGTAGCGCCTCTTCCAGCATTTCTTTCGCTGGAATATCTAGGTGGTTTGTCGGCTCATCTAAAATTAGTAAGTTTGCGGGACGTAAGAGCATTTTTGCCAACGCTAGACGAGCTTTTTCTCCTCCACTTAATGCCCCAACTGCCTTAAATACTGTGTCACCAGTAAATAAGAAGCGTCCTAAAAGCGTGCGGACTTCTTGATTATCCCAGTCGGGAACTTCATCATGGATAGTTTCCATGACAGTTTTCTTCAAGTCTAAGGCTTCAGCTTGATTTTGCTCGAAGTAACCGGGAATAACGTTATGATCGCCTAATTTAACGCTACCTTCTGTGGGTGGTTCCATACCCATAATTACGCGCAGAAGGGTAGATTTTCCAGCACCGTTGGGGCCAAGGAATGCAATGCGATCGCCTCTTTCAATCAGGAGATTTGCTGCCAAAAACAAGATTTTATCACCATAAAGATGAGTTAAATCTTGAATTTCTACGACCTCGCGTCCGCTGCGAGGCGCAGGCGGAAACCGGAAGTGTAGAGTTCTTACCCCAGCAATAGGTGCTTCAATGCGCTCGATTTTTTCGAGTTGCTTTTCCCGGCTTTTTGCTTGAGTACTGCGAGTAGCACTGGCGCGGAATCTATCAACAAAGGTTTGCTGTTTCTCTAATTCTTTCTGTTGGCGTTCGTAAGCACTCAGTTGTGCTGATTGACTTTCAGCTTTTTGTGACAAATATGCCGAGTAGTTACCAAGGTAGGTACTGGAAACGCCACGTTCAGTTTCCACAATTTGGGTGCAGAGGCGGTCAAGGAACTCCCGGTCATGGGAGACTATTACCATCGGCGTAACTAGCCCTCTGAGGTAATTTTCCAACCACTCAATGGTTTCTAAATCCAGGTGGTTAGTCGGTTCATCCAGCAGCAACAAGTCGGGTTTTTGCAGGAGAATTTTACCCAAACTCATTCGCATTTGCCAACCACCACTGAAGGCACTGACAAGGCGATCGCCATCTTCTAGCCCAAACCCCATCTCTGGTAAAATTTTCCCGATGCGTGCATCTAAGTTGTAGCCATCCAAGGCTTCAAATTTGCGCTGCAAGCGATCCAACTTGTCGATCAGCCGATCCAGTTCCTCTGTGGTAGCCGTTTCCATCTCTTGTGGTATGTGCGCCAGAGATAGCTGTACTTCGTTGGCTTCTTTGAAGACAGTCCAAAATTCTTCTCTAACGGTGCGGGTGGGGTCTACTTCAAACTCTTGGTTGAGGTAGGCTATATGTAAGCTATTAGGACGGATAATTTCGCCGGCGGTGGGTTCAATTTCACCAGAGATGATTTTGAGTTGGGTAGATTTTCCAGCACCGTTGACACCGACTAAGCCAATGCGATCGCCTGGTTTAACTTCCCAGTTGATATCTTTGAGAACTTCGCCTGTGGGATAAATTTTACTTATATGTTCTAGTCGCAGCATTAAGTTTCTCTCAGGTAGGGAGTGGGTGGTTGAGGACGAAGTACTAACACCGCCTCTAATATTAACAAAAATTAACTATAAATTCGTCGCGATCAAGTTGGGAAGCCGCAAACCAAATTTGGCTTGAGCCACGGATAAAATTTACCACATCCATCTCAAGGCTGGCTTTGTGTTACTTGTCTAATTTCTTCGACACTTAAATCTAAGGCTTCTGCTACTTGCTCTACAGTCAACCCTGCTGCCAACATTGCTGGGACTGCTTTTAGTTTCCCTTTAACCTCACCTCTAACTTCACCTTGTTTAACACCTTCCTGAAAGGCTTCCTGATAAAATCTGGTTTGCTTTAACTCGCTTAAGCCAAACATTTGCTCCATCTCCTCCCTACTCATTGTGGGAAACTTGTAAGCCAAAATATATAAAATTGCTTTTATAGGTACTATTGGTCAAGGAAAGACAACAGCTATTTGCCATCTTTTTAACTTAATAAGCGACTTCAATGTTTCCAAAACTATTGCTAATAAGTCTAGAAACGTAATCGAAACCAAAGAGTTGCTATCAACCGGAGGAGGTAGAACTACTATATGTGAAGTAATTATCAAAGCTGCGGAAAAAACTTACATAGAGATAGAGCCTTATTCAGTTGATGAGATGGAAAATCTTATTTTTGAATTCTGCGACTATATTGCAGATAAATATAAAGACAATCCTCAAGCAGATCAGAAGATAATTATTTCTAAAGAAGTTGAAAGAGCTATTAGGAATATTACAGAAATGAAGTCACGGTATCAAACAATTTCTGAGGTTGATAAAAAGAAAACTGAAATAGATGTAGCTCAGGAAGAATTTGAAAAATTAGGATTAGATGAATTCAAAAAACTTGCTTTGAATAATGCAAGACTAGAATCTAGAACTACGAATAAGATTGAATTTGATAATAAAAAGAAGGAACAAGAATGGGTAAAAAATACTTTCGCTGCTATTAATAATGTTGAGTTTAAGGAGTTCGCTATCCCCAGAAAAATATATCTTTATGTGAGCTATGATGTTTTATCTGGATCAAACTTGTCTCAGTTCGATTCCGTTGTTGATACTAAAGGACTTGATGAAAATCCAATTCGTAAAGACTTACAGAAATATATTGAGAATCAGGATACTATCTGTCTCTTTGTAACTTCCTTTAATGCTGCTCCTGAAGTTAATATTAGTAAATTAATAGGTTATCATCTTGCATCTAAATCTAAAGATTTTCATCATAGATTTATAACTTTGGTATTACCTAAAAAAAATGAACCTGAAAAAGTGAATGAATGTGACGGAGATTATGATATAGGAATTCAAATCAGAAAAAAAGAAATTCACTCTACATTTAGGAATTCAAATTTAGAATTTTTCCCAGAAAATATTTTGTTCTATGATGCTTTGAGGTACTACCGTGATGATATAGTCAAGCTTAATACTGATATTTACAGTAAAGAAGATGTACAGGCAGATAAAGATGATTTTATCAAAGCTGTAGCCGATGTAGTAGAACGTAGGCAAAATATTTTATTAGATGAAATAAAAAATATCCGAGAAAGCTTTACGAGAATAAAAAATGGTGATGCTTTGACAGGATCAGAAATCAAGGCGATTGAAAATGCTATTCAGAAAATAAAAGATTTAGAGGATTTGAGTAAAAGAGTACAAAGTTTTCTTTATCAAGACAAAGGTCGAGATAAAGGTTTTGTTACTAAATATGTTGAATACTATCATAATGTTTATCCAGCATGGAATACTAAACACGCTATTCATAGCAACTTTGGTTACTATAAACTAAGGAATATAGATATCTATTACGATATAGAGAGTTTTTGCTGAGGGAATAGATGAAGATGAAATGTTGAAGAAGTTTACTAAACAACCAAAACAGGAATTAGAAAATATTCTAAATGACTTGACATTTGCAAATGAATCTTTAAAAACATTTATCCCTGAATTAGTTATACAATTTAACTCATTGTATGACGAGTTTATAAGTAAAGTAGGAAAAGAGATTCAAAAGAAAGCTGAAAAGAAACTGTCACCTCGAAGCGAAGATTCTAAATTCTGGGAGGCTCTGATTAAGGAAAAAGGTAAGGTAAGACCTCCAGGTGAAACCTATACAGATAATGTATGTCAGACCTTGAAGCGTGAACTTGAAAAGGAGCAAAGCTTAAATACATTTTTAGAGACTCAAGCAGTAAAGTATTGGAAAAAATTAGTTGTTAAAATATTAAGCTTTTTTGGAGAAATATAGATAAAAATAAATTTTAAATTGCATGATAAACACAAAGGGACGTATCAAAATTGCGTCCCTACAATCATTTTTAACTAAATTCTTGCTTAATTATGACTAGCTTAAATGAAGAAATATCTATAAAACTAAATATATATAAGAGAAACTATGCAGAATACACAAAGTGTTTGATTAGAGGAAGGGAAATTGTTATTGATGGAAGACCAGAAGAAAAAGTTAGACAACTTTTTATCTACTTTTTAGTAAATAAAAGTGGTTTATTTGCGAATGAAATTGATATCAAAGTTGAATCTAATAATCATGATATAGAATTATATAGAACTGTCAAAAATAAAAATTTTAACCCCTATCAACCTCCTTTGATGATTGTGGAAGTGAAGCGAGAAGAAGAAGATTTACAGAATCATGAGAAGCAGATTGAAAGATACCTAAAAAAATCTTGTTCAGAAATAGGTGTTTTATATAATTATCATGAAATTATCGCATATACAAAGAAAGACAAAGTATTTACAAGTAATTATCTAAATAATATTGAGGATATACCACCTTTAATCTTACAAAGTTCTAATATATTAGAGAAGGACATCCTAGAATTTGAAAAAGCTGTTAATGGAAGTTTTAAGAGCTTTATTCATTTTATTAATAAATATGGTAAGTATAAACTGAATACAATAATTTTTAGACTTAAAGGTGAACAATTACCTATATCAGGCACTTTCTTTGAATTTCAAGATAATAAGGTAAACTATCTTAAAAATGGTAAAAATTGGCAAAGCTTTAATTACCAAGATTTTGAAAGGTTAATTTCTATTACTTATTGACAAATATAACGCGTCTTCAAATAACAAATGAACGTCATAAAAATAGCAGAAATTATCCTTCCCACTCTTGACGAGTATCGCACAGAAAATTGTCTGCAATCGCATCATCAAATAAATAAGGGCAATGCTCTGGAAAAGTTCGTAATGGTAAGTTAGTTTCTCGTAGCGCCAAATCCACTCCCGCTTCAAAGCCATCTAACAAGGCTTCTTCGATTCGAGACTTTAAACTGGGGTTCTGTCGCAGATGCCTATGGATGGCACGGCGCTGTTCTCGAATTGTTAAAAACCAACTGCGAGAGCGTTGTTCGGGTTGATACTCCCACTTCAAGAGATGACCGAGTAATACACTCAGACGACTCACGAGTTCCCGATACTCCTGTCTCCCCAAAGCTTGAATTTCTTCTTGCAGGTGTTGCCAGTCTAGTTCCATAACTAGCTTCTGCTCTAATGCTTTAGCCTGCTGCTGTGTCCAGCCATAGAAGTCTTGTTCATACAAAAAAGGTTTGTCCATAGAGTTAAATCTTGCCAGCAACGACCACGAGCTAGTTTGATAATTTAAATTCAATCCTAAACAAATATTCAACTTGCTTTAGCTTCATCCCCGGATGCTTCAGCCACAGCAGCCAATCTATCTGCCGCAGCTTGCACAATTTGAGCCACTTGACTCAGAGGCATATACTTGATTTGTCTAAGAATCAGGCTCAAATCTGAGTTTTCTGGTAGTGGCTTGCCATTTAAGTAGCCGAGTAACTGCTCTAAGGTGTAACCGGCTCTTGCTGCAATTTTTGCCAAGTTTTCAGTATCTGGAACGCTGTCACCTCTTTCCCACGACTGAACAGCGGTAGTAGAAACTCCCAAAAGCTTACCAAAGGCTCTCTGACTCATGGAGCCACGAGTTGTTTTGACGATTTCTACCAGTTTCTCTCTACCTTCTGTATTCACGGCTTGGTAGTTACTCAACTGTATTTACAAGTTTACTTATACGTTTATTAGTTTGTATGAATTTATCTAACGTTCTAATTTGTGAATATAGACTAACTACCCCTGTTAGTCATATATTTAATATGTAACTGTAAGAAAGCAGGAACTGCTAACCCACTAATTTTTAGCTTAAAAGACTTCGTTTGCTAAGGCAAGGAAGCTAGTAAGGGCATTACTGCCAATCAATATACGAAGACGGTGCATCATGTTTCACAAGCCACGCAAACTTAATCAATATCGCCACAAAGGTAAAAACCTTATAGCCACTAATAAAATTAAACCAGAACAGTGGCACATTTCGGAGGCTGAAGCGAAAGAAGCCCTGAAAGCTAAAGGCTATGACGTGAAGCAGATCAAGAAAATCCATCGCCTGAAACATCAGGTATGTATTTCTTACTGGGATGCAAAAGGTAACGTATGCAGCAGCTTTTTTAGCTACCGGATTTTTGCGCGTTGGCAAGAAGAAGCAGAAAAGTTAATTTATACCTGCCAAACCCTGAAGGAATGGGCAAAGCTAAATTACGTTATGAAGTACGAATTTGCCTATTACCATTATCCCAGTGAAATGGAAGATGCACTTCACGAAATATTAGAAAACCACTTATGTGTGTTAAAAGCAACTGCACAAAAAGTGGTTTTACAGGATATTTAACTACAAAAATTAGTTAGCGGCAGAAGTCGCTAACTCCGCGAGACGTTCTTGCTGGTCTAGAGATATGCAAGATTGGATAAGCGTCTCTAAATCACCCTCCAGAACAGGGTTAAGGGAATAATTTTGACCTAACCGATGATCGGTAGCGCGGTTATCTTTATAATTATAGGTGCGAATTTTTTCCGATCGCGATCCAGTACCAACTTGCGATCGCCGCATGGAAGTTACAGCCTCTTGTTGTTCGCTTAACTTGATTTCATACAACTTCGCCCGCAGAATTTGCATTGCCCGTTCCTTATTTTGCAACTGGCTGCGTTCTTCTGTACAGAAAATGCGTATTCCCGTTGGTTTGTGCATCAAGTCAACGGCTGTTTCCACCTTGTTAACGTTTTGTCCACCAGCACCGCCAGAACGAGCTGTGGTCATTTCAATATCTTTCGGGTCAATATGAATTTCCACATCATCCACCTCTGGCATAATCGCCACGGTAGCTGTGGAAGTATGAACCCGTCCCCCAGATTCAGTTGCCGGTACGCGCTGCACGCGATGCACTCCAGCTTCAAACTTTAACTGGCTGTAAACGTCATTACCTTTAATTTCGAGAATGACCTCTTTCCAGCCACCCATTTCTCCACGAGATTCGCTCACTAGAGAAACTTTCCAACCTTGAGTCTGGGCATAGCGGGTGTACATCTGCATCAAATCACCAGCCCAAATACTTGCTTCATCGCCACCAGTACCTGCGCGAATTTCCAACATGATATTCTTTTCATCATTGGGGTCGCGTGGTAGCAGTAAGACTTTCAAGCGAGACTCTAAGTTTTCTATTTTTTCCTCAAGTTCCTTTACTTCCAGTGCCGCCATTTCTTGCAACTCTGGGTCACTGGCAGATTCTTTGTAAACCTGACGCGCTCCGGTCAAGTCTTCTTGGGCTGCTTTCCAAATTTCATAAGTATCCACTACCTCTTCCAAAGAAGAACGAGACTTAGCAATTTCTTGATACTCATCAGGATTGCTAGCGGTATCGGGGTCGCCAAGACGACGTGTTAATTCATTAAAGGTTTGTTCAACGGATTTTAGTTTGTCCAGTAAGTATGATTCAGCCATGACGAGTGCGATCGCTCCTTAAAAAAATAACAAATTGGCTCGAGCATATAAATGAAAATCGACCCAGCTGATGCAGGGCCGTCGTTAACAGCAGAGCCAACCCGCTACTTTTTGTTTTGATCGTCGCCAGATGTTTGAGTGCTGCTCATGCCGTACTTGCGGAGGAAGCGCTCTACTCGACCCTCAGTGTCAATAATCTTCTGAGTACCAGTGTAAAATGGGTGATTTCCAGACCAAACATCTACGTGCAATTCTGGCTTGGTAGAGCCAATGGTCATAACAACTTGACCGTTGCAGTAAACTTTAGCATCTGGATACCACTTGGGGTGAATATCAGCTTTAGCCATTGTTCCTTTTGTGATGAATCTATATCAATTATAACTTTCAGCCTTCAATTGGGGCTAGGGATTGGGGACTGGGGACTAGGAATTAGGGACTGGGAAAGAGATAAAAAACGGACTTTTCTTAATACCCAATACCCAATACCCAGTACCCAGTCCCTAATCGCTTAACGCTTAGAGTACTGAGGCGCTTTCCGAGCTTTATGTAAACCATATTTCTTCCGCTCTTTTGCTCTGGGATCGCGAGTCAAATAACCTTCGGTTTTCAAAGGTGGGCGGTTGTCTGGGTCTAGTTGGCACAAAGCACGAGCAACGCCCAAGCGAACAGAATCAGCCTGTCCGGTCAAGCCGCCGCCTTCTGCTTTTACCAAAATGTCATATTCGTTTTCTAATCCCAGAGTTTCTAGGGGTGCTTTGATGACTCCCAAGTAGTTGGGGTTGAATTGGAAATACAAGGTTCCATCTTTACCGTTCACAATCAGTTGACCGGTGCCTGGAACCAAGCGCACCCTTGCTACTGCGTTCTTACGACGACCAGTACCCCAGTATACGGCGCGACCGCTATTAGCATCTGCTACTACCATTAATTTTCTTCTCCAGGAATTGTACTAACTTGTAGTTCTTTAGGTTTTTGAGCATCATGGGGATGCGTAGGCCCCGCGTAAACTTTCAGCTTGGTGAACAACCGCTTCCCGAGGCTATTTTTAGGTAGCATACCTTTAACAGCTTGTTCTAAAATCCGCTCTGGTATGCGCTCTTGCAGTTTAGCGAAAGTTTCCGTTTTCATCCCACCGGGGCGACCAGAATGACGGCGGTAAAGCTTTTGAGTGCGCTTTTTGCCTGTGACTGCTACTTTCTCGGCATTGATGACGATTACGAAGTCACCTGTATCTAGATGGGGTGTATATTCGGGTTTCTTTTTGCCTCTCAATACCTGAGCGATTTCGCTAGCGAGGCGACCGAGACGTTTATCAGTGGCATCTACTATGTACCACTCACGCTCAAGGGATGCTTGAGAAGGAAGGTATGTTTTAACTGTTGTCATTTATTTGTCCTTTGTCATTTTTAATTTGTCATTAGTCATTTGTCCTTTGTCCTTTGTCAGTTGTCCTTTAGTTATTCACTAATGACCATTGTAAAGACGCGATTAATCGCGTCTCTACTGACCAATGACTAATGACTCTTGACTAGTGACGAACTTTGGCAAGGTGTCGTACCAAATCTCTTTTGGAAAGGGAAAATCGGGATAGCCGACTCGCAACAAGCATAAGCCTTGAGGCGGTGCGGCATATTTCACTTCTTCCCGGCGTTGTTCTTTCCAGAGTTGCGTGAAGCTAGAAAGTGTTCGTTGTCCAGAACCTACTTGTACTAGCATCCCTACCAACAGCCGTACCATGCCATACAAAAATCCATCTGCCTGTATTTCAATATGGATAAATGGCCCACTGCGACGACACTCTGCTGCTTGCACCTCTACCCAGGAATGCGATCGCTTTGAGCCTGCACGGTGAAAGGCAGCTAAGTGATGCTTTCCCAAGAGAGGTTTCAAGGCAGCTTGGATTAAAGATTCATCCAGGGGTGCATAATAATAATGCCAACTGAAAGGTCTTACAAACAAGTTAAGTCGATCTTCAGTATATATTGTGTAGCGATACCGTCGATAGACTGCACTAAAGCGAGCGTGCCAACGGTTATCGACACTAGCTGAAGCCCTGATTAATATATCTGGCGGCAGATAGCTGTTGAGGATTGTTGCCCACTTGTGAGGCGGAATTAAACCTGTAGCTTCAAAATGGGCTACTTGAGCAGCAGCATGAACTCCCGAATCGGTTCGCCCAGCACCGTGTAATGTTACATGATGCCCAAGAATAGTAGCGATCGCAATTTCGATTTCTTCTTGGACTGTCCGGTGGTTTTTTTGCCGTTGCCAGCCATGAAAATGAGTGCCCAGGTATTGGATTACCAAGGCTACTCGATGAGTTTGTGTAGGCTGGTGGCTTTCTAACATACAGATTTTGTCCTTTGTCATTTGTCCTTTGTCATTTGTCCTTTGTTATTCACTAATGACCAATGACTAATGACTAATGACCAATAACCAATGACCAATGACTTAAACCAATTCAATTATTGCCATTTTTGCATTATCACCCCGACGCGGTACGGTACGCAGGATGCGGGTATAACCGCCCTGGCGATCGCCATATCGAGTTGGAGCTTGCTCAAATAGAGCGTGAACCAGTTGTTTGTCGAAGATATAGCCAAGAGCTTCCCGACGTGCTGCCAAGGAGCCATTTTTAGCTAGGGTAATCATTTTTTCCACTTCACTTCGTAGAACTTTCGCTCTAATGAAAGTGGTGGTGATCTTACCATGACGGATCAGCTCGGTGGCGAGCGATCGCAGTAAAGCACGGCGTTGATCGGCTGGTTTACTGAGTTTTTTGACGCGACAACGGTGACGCATAATTATGCACTATGAATTATGAACGGTTTTTCTTAAGGGTGTTTAGAGCCTCTTTCCATTGGCAGGGTGATGCCCAAGCGTCGCTGCAAAGCTTCCACGACTTCTTCTGCTGACTTCTGCCCAAAGTTCTTAATTTCTAAGAGGTCTTCTTGGGTATAATCCAACAAATCTGCCACAGAGTTAACTTGTGCCCGTTTGAGACAGTTATATGCCCGCACAGAAAGTTGCAACTCTTCGATGGGTATCTGGGCAGTTGGGTCGTCTGGAATATCCGAACCTGTGTCTGTTGGTTCTAGAGAGATATCCTTCAACGGGTTGAATAAATCTACCAATATCGCAGCGGCCGAAGATAGTGCTTCCTGGGGGGAAATACTGCCATTTGTCCAAACTTCCAACAGTAGTCGATCTTTTGGAATCAAGCCTTCCCCACGAGATTCTTCAACACTGTAGTTGACTTTTCGCACCGGCATAAATATCGAGTCGATTTGGAGAAAATCTAACGATGTGGCTTCCTCACGTCCTCGCTCTACGGTGCGATAGCCTTTGCCTTTCTCGATCCGAAATTCCATTTCCAGCTTTCCACCCTCGGCGATGGTGGCTACATACTGGGTAGGATCGATGACTTCTACTTCACTGGGTAAATCAAAATGTGCCGCAGTGATTGTTGCTGGGCCGCTAACGAGTAATCTACCAATCTGAGGCTGCGAAGAATAGTTTTTTAGGATAACTTCCTTCATTCTCATGAGGATTTCCAGTACATCTTCCCGCACGCCTGGAACTGTGGCGAACTCGTGTGAAACGCCCGCAATCCGCACCGCTGTAACTGCTGTACCTTCTAGGTTAGACAGTAAAACCCGCCGCAGTGCGTTGCCAACAGTTGTTCCTTGACCACGCTCTAGAGGTTCCAGAACAAATTTACTGTAATGGTTCCGACTTTCTTCGGTATTCGACTCTACACATTCAATTTGAAACTGCGCCACGGATGAGCCTCCCTTTTTCTAAGGTGCTGCTAGCAGACAAATCAATTGCCTCCCGAATTGAATTTATGTCCTGTAGATTATAGGTATATCAAACTTTTACTATATAATTACGGTATAGTTTGACACTCCCATTTAGCTTGCAGGCGCTAATAATATTTTGGGTAGCCCGAAGCTTAACAGCTTTTCCAGCGGGAAAATCTGACGTGCTTCTGGTCGCCCAAGCTTTGAATCAATGACAGTTTGCACGTTAGACGCTCAAGCGGTCATTGCTGGCTGTAACTTTCCGTCCTCACTGCCCAAGTCTTGGTATTTAAACTCGACGGCGCTTGGGTGGACGACAACCATTGTGAGGAATCGGGGTAATATCCCGAATCAGTGTAATTTCCAGTCCTGCTCCTTGGAGTGCCCGAATAGCAGTTTCTCTACCTGCTCCTGGACCACTGACCATTACCTCGATTTGGCGCATTCCTTGATCTATAGCTCGGCGAGCTGCACTTTCAGCTGCGGTTTGCGCTGCAAAGGGAGTCCCCTTTTTTGCTCCCTTAAAACCGCTAGAACCAGCGCTAGCCCAGGAGATGACATCTCCATTTTGATCGGTAATGGTGACAATGCTATTGTTGAAAGTAGACTGGATGTAGGCCATTCCACTGGGTACATTCCGTTTCTGCTTCTTGCTCCCGGTTTTTTTAGTTGGTTGTCTCGCCATACTTGTTTAGTTGATTTAAGGTAAAACTTGCTCGGATTAGCAATTGCAAAATTATTTCCCTGGAGCCTTCTTCTTCCCAGCCACTGTCTGCCTTCTGCCTCTACGGGTTCTGGCATTGGTGCGAGTTCTTTGGCCTCTGACTGGTAAGCCCATGCGATGACGACGACCTCTGTAGGTACCAATGTCAACTAAGCGCTTGATGTTCAAAGACTCCAAGCGCCGCAAGTCGCCTTCAACTTGATAGTTGGTTTCTATTTCCCCTCGTAGGGCTGTCACATCGGCATCACTTA
The DNA here is from genome assembly GCF_017115165.1 of Nostoc sp. LPT. Taxonomy (GTDB): domain Bacteria; phylum Cyanobacteriota; class Cyanobacteriia; order Cyanobacteriales; family Nostocaceae; genus Nostoc. The sequence goes on from NZ_JABXKF010000069.1 coordinate 17,176, forward strand.
AGTCCTTAACGCGAGTGTCTGGGTTCACACCAGTAGCCGCTATAATTTCTTGAGAACGTGATAAACCAATTCCGTAGATGTAAGTCAGACCGATCTCGACGCGCTTATCGCGTGGAAGGTCTACTCCGGCAATACGTGCCACAATGAACTCTCCCTATTGTTCTCGCAATTACTGTTGGTTAGAAAAACGTGATTAATCCCGTCTTTTCGTTTTAATGATGATATGCGTGTTACAACTCTGTTGGTAAGAGTGTTATCCTTGACGTTGCTTGTGCTTGGGGTTCACGCAAATTACCATGACGCGACCACGACGTTTGATCACGTTACACTTTTCACAAATTTTCTTGACTGAGGCTCTAACTTTCATGCCTTTTATTTTTTGACTCCAAATATAAGATTATAGCATTTCTAGGGAAATTAATCCAGTTAAATGACTAGTAACACAGTCAAAAAAATGGTTTTATGGTAAAATTATTTACATATACTTACTTCTTTCGTAGTCGATAGGTAATTCTGCCTTTGGTCAAGTCGTAGGGGGTTAACTCCACCTTGACGCGATCGCCGGGCAAAATCTTGATATAATTTCGGCGAATCTTGCCGGAAATGTGTGCTAGCACGTTAAAGCCATTGTCCAAGTCAACGCGAAACATCGCATTGGGCAAGGACTCTGTAACCGTGCCTTCCATTTCAATCAAATCTTGCTTAGACAATTTGTTTTTTCCTCAACTCAACAATTTCGTGTTCAGTTGCAGCGCTTCATCTGCAAAAAAACACATTTTAAGAAATATATCAACACTTTATTAATATATCTTAGCTAAAATTGATCTTTTTCTTGGGAGGAGGCATTGGGCATGGGGGAGGCAGTGCGGTCAACTCCTGCGGGGAGACGCCAAGGGCGATGGGGTTTCCCCAAGTGGAGCAACTGCCGTCATGGGGCATTGGGGAAAGAATTACTGTAGCTCCTCCCCTGCTCCCTCATCACCCTCATCACCCTCATCCTCCTCATCTCCTCTCATCCCCCCATCCTCAGCGATTACCTTTTGCAGTTCACTAGTGACATCTTCTTGGGACTGATTGCCATTGACTGTTAGGAGTTTTTTGCGATCGCCGTAATAATCAATTAAAGGTGCTGTTTCAGCGCGGTATACTTCTAAACGACGACGAATCACCTCTTCGGTATCATCTTTTCGTCCTCTAGCAAGCAAACGCGCGATCACAATTTCATCTGGTGCATCTAAATTGACTACCCTTTCGCCACCTTGATGTATTGCTTCCAGTAACTTCTCCAAAAAAGCTGCTTGGGTCACTTTTCGGGGAAAGCCATCAAGAATCCAACCATTTTTGGCATCTGGTTGATTGAAGCGTTCCTGTACCAAGTCCTGCACTAGCTGGTCGGGTACTAACTCGCCGCTATCAACATAACTTTGAGCCTTAATTCCTAAAGGAGTTTGCTCTTTCATGGCTTGTCTTAATATTTCACCAGTAGAAATATGCGGAATATTCAAGTGTTCAGCCAAGGTTTGAGCTTGTGTTCCTTTACCCGCTCCAGGTGGCCCCAAGAAGATTAATCGCGTCACTATTATTTCACCATTCCTTCATAGCGCTGAGAGATTACATAAGTTTGGACTTGTTTGGCTGTCTCAATTGCCACACCAACTAAAATTAACAAAGAGGTCGCACCTATTCCCTGGAAAGTTTTCACATTCAAAGCACTTTCCACGGCGGTGGGGATAATAGCAACGAAGCCCAAAAAGATCGCACCCAAAAAGGTTAGTCGATTGGACACGCGTTCGATATACTCGCTAGTTGCTTTGCCGGGACGAATCCCAGGAATACTAGAACCCATTTTCTTCAAGTTTTGCGCTACGTCTACTGGGTTGAGAATCAACGAAGAATAAAAGTAGCTGAAGAAAATGATGGAAATCATGTAGACCAAAGCATAGACCCAGGAGCTAGAACCGCCTGGACTCAAATAAGTGTTAACTATATTCGCCAATTCGGCATTTTTAGTAAAATTGGCGATCAGCAGTGGCAAGCTGAGGATGGCAGCAGCAAAAATAATTGGCATTACGCCGCCTTGATTTAACCGCAAGGGCAGATAGCTACGTTGCTCTGCTAAAACTCGCCGACCTACTTGGCGACGAGCCGAAATAATTGGGATGCGGCGCATTCCTTCTTGGACAATCACAATACCAACAATTGTCGCTAGGAAAACTAAGATCAGCACGATCACCCGACCCACTGTTTCCCGACCGCCGACTTGTACCAAGTCGATGGTATCGCCTAAAGCTTTTGGTAATGAGGCAACAATGTTGACAAAAATCAACAATGATGCTCCGTTGCCAATGCCCCTTTCTGTAATCAGTTCTGATGCCCACATGACGAACATTGAACCAGCAGTCAGAGCGATCGCAGTTTCAGCTACAAAGATTGGCCCTGGCTTTACGGCGAATTGCTGGAGGAATAATGCCGAAAAAGCTGTACTTTGAAGAATTGCCCAACCTAAAGTCACATAGCGGGTAATTTGCGATATTTTTCGCCGACCGGCTTCCCCTTCATTTTTCTGTAAATTTTCTAAAGATGGAATCGCCGCAGTCAGCAATTGGATGATAATAGACGCATTAATGAAGGGCAAAATCCCTAAAGCAAAGACTCCCAAAGTCGAAAGTCCTCGCCCGGAAAATATATCCAATAAGCCAAATATGGAATTACTGCCCGATATGGCTTCGGCAAATCTCGGTCTATCAATCCCTGGTACCGGTAAGAAGATACCCAGGCGAACCAAAATCAAAATACCGACAGTGACAAGCAGCCTACCTCTGAGGCCAGCTGCCTGTGCCATCTGCATAAAAGTTTCTTGAGCCGTTGGGGCTTTATCTCGACTGATCATAGAGTGCTACCTTTATAGTGAACCAAGCACTGGCAGCGAGTTGGCTTGCATTTAAGTGCGCTGTTCCGGCTCACTCATAAGACTTCACAACTACCACCAGCTGCCTCAATTTTGCTACGAGCTGAACTTGTAAAAGCTGCCGCTTGTACTTTGAGCGGAATGCTCAATTCCCCGTTACCTAAAATTTTCAATGGCCCTTTGACAGCAGTCAGGATACCTGCGGCTTTCAATGAGGTCAAAGTTACTTCCGTATTCGCGGGAAGGGAGGCTAGCTTCTCTACATTAATCGTAGTGTAAATCTTCTGATTAACAATCGGAAAGCCCTTCAGCTTAGGTAAGCGGCGGTACAATGGCTGTTGACCACCTTCAAAACCTGGTCGAGTCCCACTACCAGAACGAGATTTTTGACCCCGCATACCTAGACCGGCACTAGCACCTTGACCAGCAGAAATACCTCTGGCTACACGGCGCTTGCGTTTTTTTGAGCCTTTTTGCGGCTTAACATCATGGAGTCTCATAAGTTATCAAGTTCTCATTTGTCGTTTGTCATTTGTGAGCCAGTGCGGTCTTCTCCCAAAGGGAGAGGCTAGCGCCAAGGGGGTCTCCCCCATGAGTAACTGGAGTTAGCGAAGCGGTAGCGACGTAGGAGCGTCACCCGGAGGGGCGTTTGTCATTTGTCATTTGTCCTTTGTTATTCACTAATGACTCATGACCAATGACTAAATTAGATGTAGAGATTTTGAATAGGAATACCGCGATCTTCGGCGACTTCAGAAAGGGTACGCAGTGTAGATAAGGCATTAACTGCGGCTCTAGCATTATTGAGCGGATTGTTGGAGCCTAGTTGCTTGGCTAAGACGTTACGAACTCCTGCTAATTCCAACACAGTTCGCACAGCACCACCAGCAATTACCCCAGTACCCGGTGAGGCTGGACGCATAATCACTTTTGCACCGCCACCGACACCATCAATGGGATGGGGGATGGAGTTGGATTTGGTGATTGGGATATCAATGAGGTGTTTTTTGCCATCGGCTACGCCTTTTTTGACGGCACCAATTACATCTGAAGCTTTGCCTACGCCAACTCCAACCTGACCGCGTTCGTTACCAACGACAACGATCGCTCGGAAGCTGAGTTTCTTACCACCTTTGACCACTTTACTTACGCGTCGGATTTGGATAACCCGCTCTTGCCAAGTGGTTTCTTCTTTTTTGGCACGCTTTGTTCTACTTTTACGCTCTGTTGCCATAATTTCTGCCTCTTTTGTCATTAGTCATTAGTCATTAGTCATTAGTCATTAGCTCTTATACAAGGGACAAAGGACAAATGACAAAGGACAATTTAGAAATCTAAACCAGCTTCGCGTGCTGCATCAGCTAGTGCTTTGACACGACCATGATATAAGTTACCACCGCGATCAAAGACTACTTTGGTGATGCCTTTTTCTAGCGATCGCACTGCGATCAACTTACCAACTTGTACCGATGCATCGCGGTTTGCAGATGACGCTAAACTAGATTTCAACTCTGGTTCTACAGTCGATGCGGCCACGATGGTTTGATGCTGAGTATCATCAATTATCTGGGCATAAATATGCTCATTAGAACGAAATACCGCTAAACGCGGACGTTCTGGGGAGCCAATCACTTTGCCACGAACGCGTCGATGACGACGGTTTTTTGATTCTCTACGAGTAAGTTTCATTTCTACTTCTTACCACCCTTACCAGTCTTACCAGCCTTTCGTCTTACCACTTCACCGGCATAGCGAATGCCTTTACCTTTGTAAGGTTCTGGTGGACGAACAGCACGAATTTTGGCGGCCGTGTTACCGACGATTTCTTTGTCATAGCCGCTAACAATGACGTTAGTGGGACCTTCTACGGCAAACTGAATTCCTTCTGGTGGTTCAATTTGCACCTGATGGCTGTAACCCATATTTAAAACTAGGTTACGCCCTTGAATTTGTGCCCTGTAACCAACACCTTGAATTTCCAAACGGCGCTGAAAACCTTGGGAAACTCCTTCGACCATATTTGCAACTAAAGTGCGGCTCAAGCCGTGCAGTTGCTTTGAGGTACGAGTTTCATCTCGACGGTTTACCTGTAATATTTCTCCTTCTTGGGAGAGTGAGACATTCGCTGCTAGAGTGCGAGAAAGTTCTCCTTTCGGGCCTTTCACCACAATATTCGTACCATCGATCGCCACTTGAACTTTGGCAGGAATAGTAATTGGACGTTTACCAATACGAGACATGACTTTTTGTCCTTTGTTATTTGTCCTTTGTCCTTTGTCCTTTGTCCTTTGTCTTTCACTAATGACAAATGACTAATGACCAATGACTAATGACCAATGACTACCAAACGTAACAAAGTACTTCGCCACCCAAGTTCTGACGCCGCGCTTCGCGGTCAGTCATAATCCCACTGGATGTAGAAATAATGGCAATGCCAATGCCGCCTAGTACTCTTGGTAATTCTTTTCGATTGGAATAAACACGCAAGCCAGGCTTACTGACCCGCTTTAAGGCGGTGATCAGAGGCTGACGGTTTTTACCCTTGTATTTCAGGGAAATCACCAGATTGCGTTTTACCCCTTCTTCTGCTTCTTCGATTTCAGCAATAAAGCCTTCCTCCCGTAGCACTTTGGCAATGCTCCGAGTCAATTTTGTCGCTGGCACTTGTGTAGTTTGATGCCGCGCCAGGTTGGCATTGCGGATGCGCGTCAGCATATCTGCAATTGTGTCGTTAGCCGCCATCGTTCCCTCTATAGATGAACTTATTGATCGCGAAAGGGCATTCCTAATTCTTTAAGTAAGGCGCGTCCCTCTTCGTCGTTTTTTGCTGTGGTAATGATGGAAATATCCATCCCACGCACTTGATCGATGCTGTCGTATTCGACTTCTGGAAAAATTAGCTGTTCTCTGACACCCAAAGTGTAGTTACCGCGTCCGTCAAAGCTTTTAGGGCTAACGCCGCGAAAATCTCGAATTCTGGGTAGTGACAGGCTAACTAGCCGATCGAAAAAGGCATACATCCGTTCGGCTCTGAGTGTCACCATGATCCCCACAGGCATTCCTTGACGGATCTTAAAGCCAGCGATCGCCTTTTTCGCCCTTGTCACCACTGGTTTTTGACCTGTTACCACGGCAATCTCGTTGATGGATGCCTCTAGTGACTTCGCATTTTGAGCTGCTTCACCCAAACCTCGGTTAATCGTAACCTTTACCAACTTCGGTACTTGATGAACGTTGGTATATTGAAACTGATCGATCAGTTTGGGGACGATTGTCTCTTGATATAAGGTTTTGAGTCTTGTTGTCGCCATAGTTTTTTGTCCTGATATCCCTGGGCTTGGTCAGGGAACTTTTATTGTCCTTTGTTATTTGTCCTTTGTCCTTTGTCTTTTGACTAATGACCAATGACTAATGACTATTTATCCAGAATTTCGCCAGTTTTCTTGAGTTTTCTGACTTTTTTGCCTTCTGAGGTAAAGGTGTAACCAACACGACTGGCAACGTTTTGCTTGGTGGAATAAAGCATCACATTGGAGCTATGAATCGGGAATTCTTGCGTAATAATTCGCCCTGATTCCCCTTCTTGCTGGGGTTTGACGTGCTTGGTCTTGATGTTGACACCTTTGACGATGACTTTACTCAGTTGAGGAAGTGCTTGGATAATTTCACCAACCTTTCCTTTGTCTTTGCCAGCAATCACTTGTACGGTGTCGCCAGTTTTGACGTGCATTTTGTGGAATACTTTGGGCGTACCCTGTTTGGTTGCCATTAAAGCACCTCCGGAGCCAGAGAAACAATTTTAGTAAAGTTTTTATCACGCAGTTCCCGTGCAACTGGGCCAAAAACCCGTGTACCTCTGGGATTACCGTCTTTGTTGATAATTACAGCGGCGTTATCATCAAAGCGAATACTCATACCGCTGTCACGATTTACAGCTTTCCGAGTCCGAACAATTACTGCTTCCACAACATCAGACTTTTTTACAGCCATGTTGGGTGTAGCATCTTTGACAACTGCAATAATTTTATCGCCAATAAAACCATAGCGGCGGTTGCCTCCGCCTAAGATACGGATGCACATCAGTTTGCGGGCGCCGCTATTATCTGCGACATTCAGGTAAGTCTGGGGTTGAATCACAATTATTCTCCCTTGTAATGTTGTTAGTGTCTAACAACGATGAGGTTTAAGTAGGCTTGACGTTCAGGATTTCTGTGATTTTCCAGCGCTTGGTTTTACTCAGGGGTCTAGTTTCCTGAATGCGAACGCGATCGCCTACTTTACACTGATTTTCTTCGTCGTGAACTTTATATCGTTGGGTGTTAACCACAATCTTGCCGTACTTGGGGTGAGGAGCGCGGTTTTCTATGGCGACTACCACAGTTTTTTGCATTTTATCGCTCACTACCAAGCCAACTCGTTCTTTAACTGCCATAATCTCCTACTTTTTCTCTTTAGCCGATTGACTTGCTGCCTGTTTGCGTTCTGTTTCTAGCGTCAGCAATTGGGCTAGGCGGTGGCGCAATTGTCGGAACTGGTGGGGCTTTTCTAATTGTCTGGTGGCTTTTTGCAAGCGCAACTGAAATAGTTGTCTTTTGATGGCGACAATTTCATCAGAGAGCTTCTCGTCACTTAATTCTCTAGCTTCTGAAATCTTGGGAAGAGGCATAAGCTACTCCTGCTCCTGTGGTTGAGAACGCACAATAAACTTAGTTTTGATGGGCAGTTTAAATGAAGCCAAACGCATCGCTTCACGGGCGATTTCTTCCGAAACCCCACCGATTTCAAACAAAATTCGTCCTGGCTTGACTACAGCTACCCAAAACTCTGGATTACCTTTACCAGAACCCATCCGGGTTTCAGCAGGACGCATGGTTACAGGTTTATCAGGGAAAATCCGAATCCAGATTTGTCCACCCCGACGAATATAACGAGTCATTGCCCGACGGGAAGCCTCGATTTGCCGCGAGGTAATCCAAGCTGGTTCTTGCGCTTGGAGTGCAAAATCACCGAAGTTGAGGGTACTACCACGGGTGGCTAGTCCTTCCATCCGTCCGCGCTGTTGTTTGCGGAATTTAGTTCTTCTAGGGCTTAACATGGTTTGTCATTTGTCATTTGTCATTTGTCATTTGTCATTTGCCATCTGCCATTTACTAATGACTAATGACTAATGACGATTTATCCTTCATTTGAGCGGTCTTCAAATTGCTGGCGACGACGTTGTTGTTGACGGCGACGGGGTTCGCGTTCGCGTTCGCGGGGTTCGCGTTCGCGATCGCGGCTGGCTGGTGGTAGGGGTGTTTCTTCCTGTCCAGGAATAATTTCTCCCTTAAACACCCATACTTTGATACCCAAAATGCCGTAAACAGTTTTTGCTGTGCAATAAGAGTAGTCAATGTCAGCGCGTAAGGTATGTAAAGGTACTCTACCTTCACGAGTCCACTCTGTCCGGGCAATTTCTGCACCGTTGAGCCGACCGCTGACTTGGATTTTAATACCTTGGACACCAGCCCGTTGGGCGCGTTGAATCGATTGCCGCACTACCCGCCGAAAGGAAACCCGACGTTCCAATTGTTGAGCTATGTATTCAGCAATTAGGTAGGCATCAGCATCAACCCGTTGAACTTCAACTACGTTAATGCGAATTTGGCGATTACTACCCAACAATCCTTGGAGTCCAGTACGTAAGGATTCAATACCTTGTCCACCGCGACCCACTACTACCCCAGGTCTAGCTGTGCGTACTTCTAAGTCGATTTGGTCAGCTTTGCGCTCAATCCGCACTTCGGAAATTCCGGCGTTGTTTTGAGCTTGTCTACCCAGCTTTTGTTCTATGTATTGACGCAGTTTGTGATCTTCTTGGAGAAGTTCTGGATAGCGATCAGGAACAGCAAACCAACGAGATTGATGTTCATGTGTAATACCCAGGCGAAAACCAACTGGATGAATCTTTTGTCCCACGAATGCTTCCTCTAAAATTTCTGACTTTACGCAATTTATTTCTGTAAAAAAAGCTTATTTTTCTGGGGCGGCTGCAACAGCCACAGTAATATGACACGTCGGCTTGCGAATTTGGTAAGCTCGACCTTGCGCTCTTGGCTGGAACCGCTTCAACGGCGGCCCTTGATCCGCATAAGCCTGAGTAATCACTAGTTGAGTCCGATCTAACCCAGCGTTGTGTTCGGCATTGGCAGCAGCGCTTCTGAGAACCTTCAATATGGGTTCAGTGGCGCGATAGGGCATAAATTCCAGGATGATTAACGCTTCTCGGTACGATCGCCCGCGGATTTGATCGAGTACCCGACGCACCTTGTAGGCCGAGATACGGATAAAACGAGCGATCGCTTTTACTTCAGTAGTATTAGTAGCCATAATTTTCTCCAATTTTGTCCTTCGTCCTTTATCTTTTGTCCTTTGTCTTTTGTCGAAAGCTAATAACCAATGACAAATGACCAATGACAAATGACCAATGACTAATAACTACCTACCTGCTTTTTTGTCGCTTTTTCCATGACCCCTGTAGGTGCGTGTCGGGGCAAATTCACCCAACTTGTGTCCTACCATCTGTTCATTTACAAAAACGGGAACGTGTTGGCGTCCGTTGTGAACAGCTATGGTATGCCCTACCATTAGAGGCAAAATTGTCGAAGCTCGCGACCAAGTTTTAATAACTTCTTTTCTGTTGTTGTCGTTGAGCTTTTCAATTTTCTTTAAGAGATGATCCGCAACGAAAGGACCTTTTTTTAGAGAACGACCCATATTTTTTAAGTGCTGAGTTCTGTTAGCGTTAGCGGGGCGTTTAGCCCGTGCTGAGTTTTGAGTTTTAAGTTTCGAGTCTCAAGTTTAGAAGTCTTGAGTTTTAAGTGTTGAGTTTTAAGTGTTGAGCTTGAGAATTCCACTCAGCACTCGTTACTCGGTACTCATTACTGATTAAGACTCACGACCACCGCGACCGCGTTTAGAAGACTTACGACGACGACGCACAATCAACTTGCTGCTAAGTTTCTTGCGATTGCGTGTCTTCGCACCCAATGTGGGTTTACCCCAAGGTGTAACAGGCCCCGATCTACCGATAGGCGCTCTACCTTCACCACCACCATGTGGGTGATCCACTGGGTTCATGACGCTACCTCTAACCTTAGGACGGCGACCTTTCCAACGATTTCGTCCGGCTTTACCTGCACTCAGGTTTCTCGCGTCGGTGTTGCCTACTTGCCCAATGGTGGCGTAGCATTCGCGTCGAATTAAGCGGACTTCTCCTGAAGGCAATTTGAGAGTTACATAATTACCTTCTTTTGCCACCACTTGGGCGCTAGCACCAGCAGCACGTACAATTTGACCACCTTTACCAGGAGTGAATTCTACGTTGTGAACACTAGTACCCAAAGGAATCTTTGAGAGCGGTAAGGCATTACCGTCTTCAAAGGGAGCTTCAGGCCCAGAAATAATGATTGTTCCAACTTTCAACCCGTTGGGGTGAAGGATGTATCGTTTTTCGCCGTCTTGGTAATACAAAAGGGCAATTCTGGCGTTGCGGTTAGGATCGTATTCAATTGCTGCGACTTTGGCAGGAATATTATGTTTATCCCTTTTAAAATCGATGATCCGATAAAGCTGTTTGTGTCCGCCACCCCGGCGACGACTAGTAATCCGTCCGTGATTATTCCGACCTTTGGCGCGATGCTTCGAGGTTGTTAAGGATTTTTCTGGTTCGGATCTGGTAATTTCCGCAAAGTCAGAGATTGTAACTTGGCGAGTGCTGGGGGTATAAGGGCGATAAGAACGAGTACCCATATTTTTAAGTGCTGAGTGCTGTTAGCGATAGCGGGGCGTTTAGCCCGTGCTGAGTTTAAAATTTTGAGTGCTGAGTTTTGAGCTTAGTAACTCCTAACTCTTAACTTTTAACTCACAACTTTTTTAGACTTCTGGGAATAGAACTTGTCTAATCTTGTCTTCATCCCCAGGTGCGACGGTGACGATCGCTCGCTTATATTGGGGCTTATAACCAATAAATTTACCAACGCGCCGCTTTTTGCGCGGTGGTAAGATAGTGTTGACTTTTACGACCTTGACCTGAAACAAGTCTTCGATCGCAGCCTTGATTTCTGGCTTAGATGCCTTTGGAATTACTTCAAAGGTGTACTTGTTTTGCTCCATCAAGATGGTCGCTTTCTCGGTGACGATTGGGCGACGCACTAAGTCGGCAAGGTCGCGGGGGTCAAAGCTAGGCACTGTAGACCTCCTGAATTTTTTCTAGGGCTGATGCCGTTACTACAATCTTGTCAGCGTGCAGTAAATCAAAAACATTTAGCTGGTCGGCTGCAATTAGTTTTAAATTTTCAATGTTGCGGGCTGATAAATAAACGTTATCTGTATCCGCAATTTCAGACAAAATTAACAGTGCCTTGCTTTCTGGTACTACTCCCCAACGGGCAAGTGCTGCCACTAATTCTTTAGTTTTGGGGCGAGATAGCTCGGTGCTAAATTCTTCTACTACGATCAAGTCGTCAATCCGGCTGACAAATGCTGTCCGCAGTGCTAAACGTCGCTCTTTGCGGTTCAACTTCAGGTCGAAGTCTCTGGGCTTTGGCCCAAAGATCACACCACCGCCACGCCACAATGGTGAACGAATAGACCCTGCACGAGCGCGACCAGTACCTTTTTGTCGCCAAGGTTTACGACCGCCACCTCTGACTTCCGAACGAGTTTTTGTACTGGCATTTCCTTGACGAGCATTGGTCAATTGCCGTACTAAGGCGCGGTGCACAATATGAGACGCTGTTTCTTCTTTGGCAACGCGCAATTCGAAGGTCGTCTCGCCGACCTGTTCTCCTTGCCAATTTTTAACTACGCTTTCAACCATCTTTGTTATTTGTCCTTTGTCCTTTGTCATTTGTCATTGGTCTTTTGCCATTTGTCCTGTGTCATTTGTCCTTTGTCTTTTAACCAATTGACTAATGACCAATGACTAATGACTAATGACTATCCCACTATTTTTGCAGGCACAACACTTACTAGAGCGCCTGGTTTACCAGGAATGGCTCCCTTAATTAGCAATAAGTTGCGTTCTGGGTCAACTCGCACTATGGTCAGTTTGCGGATTGTAATACGTTTTCCACCTAAACGCCCTGCCATCCGCTTACCTGGATAGACACGACCGGGTGTTGTACCAGCACCAATAGAACCGGGTGCTCTGTGGTTTTTGGAACCGTGTGACATTGGCCCGCGACCAAAGTTGTTGCGCTTCTGGTTTCCGGCAAAGCCGCGACCGATGCTTGTACCGACGACATCGACAATTTGACCAGCGCTAAAAATATCTGCTTTAATCTCTTGACCTAAAGCATAATCACTAGAGCGATCGGTGTGATATTCATTTAAGTGACGCAATGCTGGGGCAGATGATTTAGCCAAATGACCCAATAATGGTCTGTTTAGTGCCTTGGGTTTAACTTCGCCATAACCAACTTGAATGGCAAAGTAACCGTCGGTTTCTTTCGTTTTAACTTGTGTAACGGTGCATGGCCCTGCTTGAATGACAGTTACAGGAATAGACACTCCTGCTTCGTCAAATATTTGAGTCATGCCCAGCTTGGTGCCGAGAATACCTACAGACACAGTAACTGGTTCTCCTTTCTACTTGCTGACCTTGGAATTGGACTTTAGAGGACACGCTTTGTACGCATCAGTTTAGGCTAGGTTAGCCTGCGAAATTTAGAATGGCTTTAGTAAACCGCTCCAAATGCTTTCGGACACAACAAACCGTCTCCTTACTGCTTGATGAATCTGTTTAGCTTCACTCATTAGATCACCAGAACAGCCACAAGTCTCTTCCCGTTGGGAAGGAGTAACTTCTGGAATCAATGCAAGGCGCTACAGCTTTAAGCTGTGTGCAGCAATGCTTTCGTCCAAGCAATTGCTCTGGCACTTTCTGGAGGCAGCGCTGTCGGCGGGTTTTCCGATTTTTACACGCCCGAAGGGCGGCTTCCCGGAGATTGGCTACTGCCGTGTTGCAGTTGGACTTAAGCGGTTATTACCGCCCAGTATCCGTTAACTGAGACTGACGTAATGCCATGAAACCAACATTGCTGCTCAGTCTTTACTTCCTTAAACACCTTAAACTATTGTTTAAGCTTTTGCCTGCTTTTTTAGAGGCATAGGAGTAAACGTACCTTGGAGCTTAGGATTAACTTTGGTTATTCTTCCATAAGCTCTAATGTTGACCTGAAAGCTTTCTTAGTTTACCAGTCTACGATCTCTCTGAGTTAAATTATCCAATTTGGATTAAGTCATTAGCTTTTGATGCTAACACTACCTCAGAATGACAGTAAAAAGTCAACCTAATTTGCTTGTTTGGTCACAATCTAATAATATAAATTATTTATTTATGTTTGTCCAGTAATTTATAGAGCTATTTTTAGGGAGTGAGGGAAGCAGGAGGACAAGGAAGAATAACTATGCCCAATGCCCCATGCCCAATGCCCTTCAGGAGTGCTGAGTGCTAAGTGCTGAGTGCTGAGTAAGAGAGTTAGGAGTTAGGAAGAATTCTTGCCAATGCCCAATGCCCAAAAAAAATGCTTTTAATCTATTGGTTCAGGGTAAATAATAGAGATATCTAAGTGGGATAAGACGAAAATCTATGGCACTAATTACCACTGGCAACGGTTTAATCCGCGATCTGGAAAAGTTTGGCGCTCTGGGAGTGTATGTACCTTTAGAAGGGGGTTATGAAGGTCGATATCAGCGCCGACTACGGGCAGCTGGGTATACTACCCTCCACATTACTGCTAAAGGACTGGGTGATGTAGCTGCGTATCTCACAAGAATTCATGGAGTCAGACCTCCTCATCTTGGTAAAAAAAGTACTGGTAGCGGGGCGGCAGTAGGTCAAGTGTACTATCTTCCACCAATTCTCAATTCTCATTTAGAACAGCTACCACCAAAGTCTAAGGGGCTGGTCTTGTGGATTATTGAAGGGCATATTCTTTCCAATGAGGAACTTGAGTATTTGACAAATTTGCCTCAACTAGAACCACGAGTGAGAGTAATCATTGAGAGGGGGGGCGATCGCTCTTTCCGTTGGACTTCTCTAGAAAAAACTCTGTTAGCTAGTTAGTCTTTTGTCATTAGTCATTTGCTTATGACTAATGACTCAATTCAATCAGCATTTCAATAATGCTGAATCGAAAACCACAAGATGCAAACAACCGCCGTGAAGCCTCGTTAGCAATTGCTGTATCTAGACGAATTTGCTTGACGCCCATCTGATGAAAGCGTTCAATACTTAGCATTACCATCTGCCGCGCAATTCCTTTTTGGCGATATTCCGCCTCGACCCAGATATCATGAATAAAAGCAAATTCCTGTAATCGGTAAATTGGTATTTCTCGCTCAACTGTTGCCACCAAAAACCCTATAATTTGCCCTTCATTTTCGGATACTAGAAATATACTGCGCTCGTTATTTGCCAAACGCGTCAACCATTGCTCATAACGCTGTTCTGGATGCGGTAGAAAACCATACTTGGCGGAATCCCAAGACTCATGCAAAGCACAAATTTTGGCAACCATTGGTAAAACTGCGGGTACGTCAGTTATTGTGGCGGGGCGGATCAGCATAAGCTTTCAAGTTTTTATAGCAAAAGCCTTGGTGATTAGGACATAGATAGATGATAAAACTTAGACACAAAAAGACTTTTCGCCCAGTCCCCATTACCCCTTATCCCCAGAGGGGGCCCCACTTTCCCCAGTTCCTTGCTATAGCATTGGGAAAAGCTGGCTTGGTTAGAACAGGGGCGATGTCTAAGTGGATATCTGAAATGGTTATAAGGTTTAGAGACTATGGCAAACGTCTGTCTATTTATAACCACTCCAGAAAGAAACAGCAATCGCGATCGCCAGCAAATCGGTATTGCGCTATGTGCAACTTAAATGCTCATTAGCTGATAAGTTTTTTCGTAACTCCACGCAATCGGGTTAACACTGGCTTCGCCCAATTTCCACCTAGCAAATCGTGCAGCAGAATATAAAAACAGGGGATGATAAATAGTGTCAGCATCGTTGCGATCGCCATCCCAAAGAAAACTACAATCCCTAAAGGCTGCAAAAACTCAGAACCTTCACCAATGCCCAATGCCAAAGGAAACAGTCCCAAGATAGTGGTGACTGTAGTCATGATAATTGGGCGCAAACGTTGAGGAGCAGCTTTCACGATCGCAATTTGGCGAGTACAACCAACTTCATCCCGAATTTGGTTTGCTAGTTCCACCATCAGAATCCCTGCGTTCACTACAATTCCCACCAGCAGGACGACACCAACAATTACAGTTGCGCCAATTGCAGTTTTGGTAATGTAAAGTCCAAAAATTCCCCCAGCTAACGCTAGTGGTACGGTGAACATAATTACCAACGGGTCAATCAGCGAATTGTATTGTACCGCCATGACTACAAATATTAAGAACGTCGCCAACGCCCCCAAAGTTTTTAAAGCATCCTGAAGTTGCTGATTCGTTTCTTGGGCAGAACTAGGCACAATGGAAACACCATTAGGTAAGTCTACATCTTGGAGTACCTTGTTGACTTCTGCGATCGCTTCACCAAGACTAGCTCCCTCGCTGAGATTTCCTGCGACAATAAAAGCTTGGCGCTGATTAATCCGTTGCACCTCACCAGGCGCTTGACCTTCTTGAATCTTCGCAACATTAAAAAGGCGGATTAGTTGATTGTTTTCTGTAAATAGCGGTAATTGCTCTAACTGGGAAGGACGCTGAATCGCTTCTTTATTTAGTTGCACCCGCACATCAAGTAAACGATTACCGCGTTGAATTTGCGTGGGAACTGAACCTTCAATTGCTGTTTGAACTGTTGCACCAATTTGTTGAGCACTCAATCCTAAAGCTGAAACCCTTTCCCAGTCTGGGCGAATTTGGATTTCCGGTTGTCGAGGGTCGGCATCTGGTCGGAATGTCGCTAATTTTGCCCTTTCTTGTAATGCTTGCAGGACTTGGGCCCCTGCTTGCGTCAAGTTTTCTTCGTTCTCACCTTGCAGAACCACGTCAACATCTGACCCTTGCACTGGAGAATTACTCAAGATTAAACCCCGTACCTGACCAGGATTGAGGCGCAGCAGAATTCCTGCTAAGTTGAGTTTGTTAAATTCTTGAGTTACTTTTTTGACGAAAGCTTCGACATCTGTGCCTGGTTTAAGATTGATGGTACTACTGGCACGTAAAGGATTTTCTGTAGTACTGCTGCCAAATAAATTACCACCCACTGTTGTGAAAGCAGACTCGGTTTCTGGTTGTTTGAGCAAAATGTCATCGACAATTTGCATAACTTTTTGAGAAGTTACTAAAGGTGTACCGGGAGGAAACTG
Organism: Nostoc sp. LPT; assembly: GCF_017115165.1. Taxonomy (GTDB): domain Bacteria; phylum Cyanobacteriota; class Cyanobacteriia; order Cyanobacteriales; family Nostocaceae; genus Nostoc. Next base: position 33,452 of record NZ_JABXKF010000069.1, read on the forward strand.
TGCTCTCAAGGTAGCTTGTCCGGTACTGATGCGGGGTAAAATTTCTTGGGGAATTTGACCAAACATGAAGAAGCTACTGCCACCTAAAATTATTAAAGCAGCAGTTACTACGAGGAGCCGATAGCGTAAGACCTTGGTTAAGAAGTTACTGTATCCCCGCGTAGCATCTTCAAATCGGTGATTAAACTGTCTAAGCAGCCAAAATTCACTAATTCGACTAGACCAGCGAATTCCTAAAAGTCGAGAAGACAGCATTGGCACTACTGTGATCGCAACCACAAGCGATGCTGCGACTGCGAAGCTAATTGTCAGAATCAGTTCATTAAATAGCAGTGCAATAAAGCCACCAATTAAGAGGAATGGCACTACAGAAACTAAGTTGGCACCTGTGGCAGCAACCAAAGCAGATTCTACTTCTTGGGAAGCAGTAGTCGCACTGTCAATAAAGAATTTGGAATTTCTCCCCTTCTCCTCTGCTCCTCTGCTCCCCCGCTCCCCTGCCTCCATCTCTCTTTGATTGGGAGTCATCCCCGCTTTTTCAGAAATGTTCTCCAAGATCACAACCGATGTATCAATTGCTTGACCGACTCCTAGTGTCAGACCTGCCAAACTAAACACATTCAAGGTTAAACCAAATATTCTCATTAAAGCGATCGCTGCCAGAGTACACAGCGGAATCGTCAAACTGATAATGAATGTTTGCCTGAACGATCCTAAAAATAACAACACTGCTGCTGCTGCTAATAATGCTCCAGAAATCCCCGAAAAGATGACATCATTTAAAGAATTGCGGATGAAGACAGATTCATCTGTGGTGGGACTCAAAGTCATATCTGCTGGAATTAAACCCGATTGTCGTAATTGTTCAATTCGCCGCTTAACAGCATCTACAACTGTGATTGTGTTGGCTTCAGGCTGCTTTTGGACTGAAAATTTTACCGCAGGCTGACGATTCAGATAAACAAATACTCGCTGTTCTTCTGTATCATCAATTACCTCAGCAAAGTCTCGCAAATAAACGCGGCGCGAAGGTGCAGGGGTAGTGGTAGTAGTAGTAGTGGTAGTGGTAGTGGTATTACTGCTATTACTGGTATTAGCACTACCAGGAGAAGAAACTTCCAAGGAAAGGTTTTCAATTTCCTTGGCATTTTGGAAGCGTCCGACAGTCCGAGTCAATGGCTCAGAATTTTGCCCCAGAATCCGACCACCAGAAGTATCTTGGTTACGGGCTGTTAATTCATCTAAGACATCATTTAACCCCACACCCAAAGCTTGCAATCGGTTTAAGTCAACAAGCACTCGTACTTCTTCCTCTGCGCCACCAGATACATCAACGGAAGCGACTCCCGGCACGACACTGAGTTCACGGGTTAACTCTTCATCAGCAAATACGCGTAACTCTTTACCTGGCAATGAAGCAGAGGTCAGCGCCAATTCATAAACCGGCAATTGAGAAGGATCGACTTTGAATAAGCGCGGCTCCTCTATTGTATCTGGTAGTTGTCCTCGATTTCGGTTAAAAGCAGCAGTTGCATCGTTTAGAGCTTGGTCAATATCGCCCCCTGGTTGGAAGTATAAATCGAGGCTTACCTGTCCTTCACGAGTGCGGGAGAAAACTTGCACTACATTCTCGGTTGCCCGTAAAGCTTCTTCTAAAGGTCTGGTGATTTCATCTACTGCTACTTCTGGCGAAATACCAGGGGCTTCTAGCCGGACGCCAATTCGCGGATAGGTAATAGCCGGTAGCAGATCGACTTGGATCGTTGTGAGAAAAAATACCCCAATGACAATTACTGCCACGGTGAGCATGAGTGTGCCAATGTGTTGGCGGATAGCGATCGCACTAAGGCTAAATCCGCTATTGCCATTATTATTTGCCTGTTGCATGATTCTAAGTGATAAGTGCTAAATGCTGACTACTGAGTACTTTTTTTTTGGTATGGTGATTATTGCTCACCCTACTATTACTTTTCTGAAAGAATTGAAAGACTTACAGTGTCACCTTCTTTTAACGGCTTACCACTACGAACAACATAGCGCTCTCCCACTTGCAAACCGGATAAAATTTCTACTTTGCCATCAGCCCTTTTTCCCATCATTACGGCTCGTGCTGCTACCTTCGTTTTGCCTTCTATGTCTTTGACGACAAATATTGTCCCACTTTGGTCTTGCGACTTTGCCTCTGCTGTACCAGATGTGTTAGGTGGGGAAGAGTTCTGCTGTGCATTTGTTTGCGTCTCCCCTGTACCCTTGGAGTTCTTACTGCCTGCTTGTTTCTGAATAGCTGTTTGCGGCACTACTACCCGCTGTTGAGTCTGGTTTTCAAAGTTGACTCGCGCCAGTAGTCCACTGCCAATCTTACCTTGAGTGTTGGGAATCACTACCTCTACAGGTATCAAGCGAGCTGTGGCATCAGCAGCGGGGGAAATGCGCGTAACTCTGCCAATTAATGCTTCTTTGGGAAAGGCATCTAAACGGACTTGTACAGACTGTCCAACTTGAATTTGTGCTAGTTCTAATTCGGAAACTTGGACGATGACTTTGACACGGTTAAAGTCGCCAATTTTCAAGACTTCGTTACCTGCTTGCAGCAAGTTGCCTGGTTCTGTCACCCTTTGTGTGACTACGCCAGTGATCGGAGATACCAGCCGAGTATAAGACCTGCGCTCTTTGGTTTGGGCAACTAATGCCTGTTGAGCAAGTACTCTACCTTGGGCGGCAGCAACGGCTTGCTGTTCTGTGCGAACTTGTTCTTGGGCTGCCCGGAGTGCCTGGGCGGCTGTTTTTGCCTGGGTACGTGCTTGCTGGGCAGTTTGTTCAGCGATCGCTCCAGCTTGGAAGAGTTTTTGCTGCCGCCCTGAGTCTGCTTGAGCTTGTACTACTTCTAGCCGCGCTCGTTCAACGTCTGCACGAGCATTGCTTACCTGATTTGTTGCCCTAGCTACTTCTGATTTGAGAGCTGCTAACTCTGCTTCTGCTTGCTTTAATTCGGTCGAAAGTATGGCATCGTCTAACTGCCCGACGTTTTGCCCAAGCTTTACTGCATCGCCGACATCAAGGTTCAAAGCCAACAACCGAGCTTCTACTTGCGATCGCAGTGACACAATTCGGAAGGGGGTTGTATTACCTGTGTATTCTGGTTGTGTTTGTAGCGTATCAGTTCGAGCGATCGCTACATCTACAGCCGTTGCACTAACACGTTGTCCACTACCAGGACTCTGAGATTGTGCATCAGCCGGTTCTTCCTTGGGTAGCGCTCCACAATTCGCTGTCAGCAGTCCGATGCCTAGCAAACAGGGAATCAATAATATAGATGCAAAAGGGGAAGACACCTTTGTGTCAAAACTATTTTTTACATCTGCAACAGCCACATCAGTCTTCATAACTGAATTTAACTGGGTATTAATTACCTGGTTAGCGGCTGCCAAAGGTGAGATTTTCGCCTGCTTGTGCGGCTTATTTCTGTCCAAAATCATTTATTTTTCTCGTATTTGGGGAGCTTTTTGGGTTAAACAGCCGTGCATTACCAAGTAATTTTGAGACATTATGAATAGTGAAAAGCGGCGAGAGTCAATTGGCTATCTTCTTGCAGAATTTTGTATCAAAAATTACTTTTTATTTAAAAAAATTCTCACCACTTTAACTCATTAAATTGAGTCGCCCGCTTTTTAGCTGACGATGCAATTATTAACTCAGTATAAATATTTTTAAATTTCTTGCAATCTGCCCTTAGTAGAAGACTTGTATTTACTGAAGATACGGGACTTTTACACCCCTACTTCTAATCTGGGCACTATTAAGTAATTATACTTAGACTGACATAACCAGATTTAATATAGCAAAATGCCTAGTAATTTTTACGCTCGATCAAATATATTAAAAAGAGTAAACATAAGTTGCTTTTTTTAACGCTGTAGTATTTTGATCGGGCGATCGCATAAACAGCGAAGAAAAGGGCGATATATATTACAGCCGCCAATATTAGGTCAGGAAAGTTACAAGTGACATCATTGCTAAAAATTGCACAAACTGCTGATGAAGCCCAGATTTCGGAATTTTTCCAGGAATCGGCGGGTAAGTGGCAATCGCAACGCCGCTACTACACCCTACCAGAGGGAGAAACCAAGGAGATGGAGAGTATAGTTACGATCAATTTTCTAGATCAGGGTTGTGATGAATTGCAAAACCTAGCTCAGATGCACGATTTGCCGGATATAGGTAGCTTGATCTGTGGTGCAGCAGTTATATGGGAAAGTACAGATGTACTAAAGTCAAGGAAAGAGTCGCAAGGTTCAACGATATTTGGAGCTTTAGGAAACATTTTGTATCGCGATCGCGGTTTTGCCATATCCAAACCAGTCACCGCTCAGTATTATTTCTCCAACCCTAAAACAATGTGTTTACGAACTGAGTACAACGGTTCAGTCTTTGAAGAAGAGTTAAAGCTAATTGGCAGCAAATACCGCACCAGACAAACTGTTATCTCCCGTGCTAGCGAGCAGTTAATGATTGGTCAATATTTAGAAAAGAGAGTGGATTAGTTGATCTCGTGGGTGCGGTTCACTAGAGCCTCATCCGTTTTAAGAGTAGCCAGCATCTAGCTATTAACCGCTTATATAACTTTTTATAACAGTTTTTTAAACCTTTTTCCCAGAAAGTTAGTTGTTATGTCATCATGGGAAGTGAAATGAGAATTAATTCGGCGACAGTGTTTGTTTTTAGTATTGACAGGCTTTTCCCTTTTGGTATTACAGACTTCTCTCCGAAATCTAAATCTCTACAAACTTATGATTTTGGAGACATTTGATGTCAATTTACGTAGGTAACCTCTCCTATGATGTTACACAAGATGCGCTGAGTGCTGTATTTGCAGAATATGGTGCTGTAAAGCGTGTTCAACTACCCACTGACCGTGAAACAGGTCGTTTACGCGGCTTTGCTTTCGTGGAAATGAGTTCAGAAGATGAAGAAGCAAAAGCTATTGAAGCTCTTGATGGTGCTGAATGGCTTGGTCGCGACCTCAAAGTAAATAAAGCCAAGCCCAAAGAAGACAGAAGTGGTGGTTCCTTTGGGAACCGTGGTGGTGGCGGCGGCTACAACCGTAGCAACAACCGCTACTAAGCTAAATAGACGAAAGTAGCTTAATTGAATTTAGAAAAGGCTCAGGCAGCAATGCTTGAGCCTTTTTTATACAAAAGTTTGACTCTAAATAATTTCAGGCAGTCATTTATCATACCGTACTGATGATTCTCTAACCAGAGTGCCCTGATGAAAAATCATTTTCCATTGATCGTCGTTTAATTTCCAGATGGAACTTCGCAGCGAATGAACAGGCTGTTCGCCAGATATATGTCTGACTATACGATAAGTTACTAAAACAACCCCTGTTGTTAAAACTAACGTTTTGAATTCTGTTATCAATCTTTGAGTCAGGGGTTCGATGGGTTCATTCTGCAAGCTCTCAATAATTTGCTGTTTATTAAAAACACGCCCTGAGCTTCCGAACTCAATGAACTCGTCAGCAAGTAAATCCATGATATCTTTAGCTGACTTTCGGACATCGGGTTGAAGCAAACGCTCCTCCAACTCGCAAAGAAGCGATTCTTCTAATAAATAGTCTGCTTTCATATATGTTTTGAAGACTAAATTGGATGGTGGTAGGTAAAATTAGGCGATCGCTTTGAACTTTGATTTTTATACGATCACACCCTTGAGCAAGTTAATAAAAAAAACCCGCTGATTAGGGTAGGATTCCAGCGGGGTTAAATAATACAGTTTTTTCAGAGAAACCAACACTCAACTTAATTACAGAGCTACTAGAAACTTTTACAACTAATAGTAACTATTTATAAATGTTTATGAACTATTTTTTTAGCATGATGTCTGTGATGTTTGGTATGATGAACTTTAGCAGATTTTACGCTGGTATGATGGATAGTTTTAGCTTGAGCTTGAGATGCAAAAGCGGTTACAGGTGCAGCAAAAAATACAGCCAAAAGTAAAGCTTTAGCGAACTTATTCACTTGAAAATCCTCATCGGGTAATCAACAATTTAACTATCCAATAGACGTATGTCATAAGTTTGTAAATGATATGAATCTTTCATATCATGTCCGGGTAATTAGTTACGATTAAACTCCAAATTGAATCCACCAGTGA
>NZ_JABXKF010000032.1 GCF_017115165.1 Nostoc sp. LPT
ATTTACTAAGGTTTTAGCTTTAGTTTTACCCCACCCTAACCATCACTGCGATTAAGTAGGTAATCTTTGGGATTTAAGAAGAAATTCGACTTGTGTGTACACGGTACCCTTAGTAAGGGAGGACGGCGTAGCCAGGGGTAAATATATGCAGCTTTACAAAGAAACGGTATAAGAACTAGCACAAATGGCTAGCAGTGTATCTCTAGAACATTGCTTTTCTTGAGTGTTTATCTTTAGGTATAAAATAATAAAGAAAAAAATCTGGTGAATTCACTAAAAACTAAAAAACGAAGCGCAGAGTAAAAAGCTTGTCAAATTCAGAGGTTAATCGTGTTTATCGACTACATCACACTCATGTTGATCAATATGGTAGCTGGGTTATTTCTACTCGCTGACTATGTGTATCGTGGTATAGATAATTCTAACCAAAAACCGTGGATTCCGGGATTTGGAATTACTGGGGCGATCGCCTTAACAACTGGTTTACACATGAGCTTCACCTGGCCAGTCATCGGTAGCTTCAATATTGCCTTCGGTGAAACAAGTGTCTTATTTGGAATCTTGTTTATTGCAGCAGCGCTCGCCCTGGCTCAAGGTTGGGATTTATTGACAATAGCAATTTACGGCTTTTTTGCTGGTGTAGTTGCGATCGTAGTGGGTATCCGGATCATCAACTTGAATTTGACAAAGCAACCGCTTTTATCAGGAATCGGCTTTATATTAACTGGGTTAGGTGGTATTTTTGCAGCACCAACTCTTTATTGGAAAACCAACCGAACTTGGCGGCTAATTGGCGTAGCAGTGCTGATAGTAGCCGCTCTAATTTGGGCATTGACTGGATATTTATCTTACTGGAATCATTTAGAGAGTTTCCAAAAGTGGGTTCCTGCGCCGATGCGGTAAGCAATGATCTAGGCTAGAGACATAGTGAAAACCTTGCTTAAGATCAATATGCTGGACTTTCTTAATCCCCTTTTAAATCGCCATCCAGAGCGAGTCAAAGCCAACGTCGAACTTTACACCTGGCAAACTTGTCCTTACTGCATTCGTGCCAAAATACTGCTGTGGTGGAAAGGTGTAAATTTTACTGAATACAAAATCGACGGTGACGAAGCAGCCAGAGCTAAAATGGCAGAACGCGCCAAAGGTCGCCGTACCGTACCACAAATTTTTATCAATAACCAGCACATTGGCGGCTGCGATGACCTCTATCAATTAGACACACAAAGTCAACTCGATCCCCTTTTAGCCCAAGCCGCTATTTAGAAATCAAATTAGCCCCCAACAATTTCTTTGGTGATGTGATGTTGGGCAATTTTGGATTTTAAATTGCTCGGTGAGCAAGTTCGTAGTAAGGACTTTAGTCCTTAATTTTCTAAGCACTAAAGTGCTTACTACAAACTTTTCATTACTAGCTTAGACATTGTGCCAATAAATAGTGCTGAGTTCCGAGTGCTGAGTGCTGAGTTGAAAGACCACGCCACTTGCGGGTGGGGTATCAACCTCCTCCTGAAAAAAAGATTCCGCGCCACTTGCGGGCGGGGCTAAAACCCAAGTACATCAGTACCGAGTACTTTTTCTTCACTCAGAACTCAGCACTCAGTACTGAGTTGGTAAACTGTACTGCAAGTTTGCCCACCTTTAGGGCAAGGAATATCGAATTGATAAGAATATGCTAACTAAGTATACAGAATATCTTATACATCAACAATGGATGAGTTATGCCTTAGAATTAGCAAAAACAGCAGGTGATGCAGGTGAAATCCCTGTAGGTGCTGTTATCATTGATTCGACAGGCAAATTGCTAGCGCAAGGAGAAAACAGAAAAGAGCGCGACAAAGATCCCACCGCTCATGCGGAAATTCTCGCTCTCAAGACAGCGGCAACAAGTTTACAAAATTGGCATCTTAATGAATGCACCCTCTATGTAACTCTCGAACCTTGCCCGATGTGTGCAGGTGCGATCGTCCAATCACGATTAGGATTACTTGTATATGGAGTAGACGATACAAAAACTGGCGCAATTCGTACAGTTATTAACATCCCCGATAGCGCTGCTTCTAATCACCGCTTACAGGTAATCGGAGGCATACTAGAGTCAGCTTGTCGTCAGCAATTACAGATTTGGTTTGCTACTAAGCGGCGTCAGGTAAAATAACGGACAGAGGTAAAACTGTCCATCTAGTACGACACAAGTCACACAAGAGAATCTACGGTGTAACTAATCAGGCATCTTGTTAAATTTTACCCGTCAATCAGCTACATCCGTCATGATGGAATTTTACTCTTCATCCGATACCTGCCAGCAAACCCCGACAAATCCTCAGGTAGATAGCACTACCTCAAGGGTTTCTCCTTGGTTAAGTCCTCTGGCATATTTATTAGGGCGTCACTGCCTATTACCATTATTCTTTGGACAAATTAGAATAACCGGACAAAAAAATATCCCTAGAACTGGGCCTGTGATCCTTGCGCCTACCCATAGGGCGCGTTGGGATGCATTGCTCGTACCTTACGCTACCTCTGATTGTCGCAGAGAACAAGACCTGCGGTTTATGGTGACTATTGACGAATGCCAAGGTTTGCAAGGCTGGTTTGTCCAACGTTTGGGGGGGTTTCCTGTAAATTCTAAGCATCCGTCAATCCGCACGCTGCGACATGGAGTAGAGCTACTTCAGCAGCATAAAACCTTGGTGATTTTTCCAGAAGGTAACATTTTTCGTGATGGCCAAGTTCACCAATTGAAGCCAGGAATTGCTCGTCTTGCTTTGAGTGCTGAATCTAGTCATTCCGGGCTAGGAGTGAAAATTATACCCATAGGCATTAACTACAGCCAACCTTATCCCAATTGGGGTACAGATGTAAGTATTGACATTGGCTCTCCAATCAAAGTCGCGGATTACATGAATGGCTCTATAAAACAAGATGCCAAAAGCATTACAACTGATTTAGCAAAGGCACTGCAACAGTTAAGTCATCAAGAAACAAAAATTACTAACCACGCATTTGCAGAAATTACTAATTCTTGATATAGTCAAACCTGATAATTATTGACCGTGCATAATTTAGAAACTGCACCTTTTCAATATTTGACACTAATTGCTAACTGCTATATTCATCCTAAGTAAGTCACAAAAGATTAGTGGTGTTTTGCAACCTTTGAGTATGTATATATATAGATTACCCTCTATTAATGATATATTCAGCCAAATTGGCATTTTTTTGCAATAGCTAATTAATTGCCTGCAAACTACTGAATAGCTTGATGATAAATATTTTCACTATTTAGTCAGACAGTTAAGTAAAAAGTTGGGAAGCGCGGACTGAGGATATCGCTATTCTGAACTAGTACAGTACCGCGTAAATAAACCACCCATTCAAAACCAATGAAATGCTTACGCTGTATTAATTTTGAATTTTGAATTTTGAATTTTGAATTCCGCCTTGCGGTACTAGTTTGGTGCGATGCCTACGGTTTTTGCTAACCTACGCAAATACTTCAAGCAGTGCTTTGGGAAAATTATCCTGCCAAATATTCTAGTTAAGCTGAGATAATTATTGGGGAAGAAAGTCGGTAGTCAGACAGATGGTAACGCACTCCACCGTAGGTATCACTGATCGCGGCGATATAAGTTAGTTGGTATACAGGGGTAATGGGAACTCTATTAAACTGATTTTTAGTCTAAATCAGAGATACTTAGGATGTAACTTTGCTTTGTCCAAGACCAAAACAGAGTTAAGATACCCGAAGTTTCCGTAACTCTTTTATATAGTTGTCGCACTAATTGATCCCATGAACACTGCTGTCGCTGTTACCTTGATGCACCATACTGTTTTATCAGTTATAGCAGTCCTCAGCCTGCTATCACCTGTGAATGCTCAGGTATCACAGTCACCAGGCACTACCAGCCAACCACAACTCATTGATCCCAACGCTCCTAATAATCTCCGCCCCATAACCGAAAGTAACAGCCTTTTGAGCATTGCAGGTGGCGATCGCTTAGTAAAAGATGCAGAACAAGCCGTTTCTGCTCAAAACTACCCCTTAGCTGCCAAGAAACTGCAAGAAGCACGTCAAGTTTATAATCAGCTATCTAATTTTTATCAAGAGTTAAATTCTAGCTTTTCGGGAATTGACAACAGAGTTTCTGATTCTCAGCGTCAAAAAGCTCTATTAACAGCCCAAAAGCGAGATGAAGCTACTTTTCAGCTAGCATTGGTACATCGGGCACAAAATCAGCCAGAATTAGCTGTACCATTGTTGATTCAAATAATTAAGAGTCAAAACCCAACGCGGGATTTAGGCAAAAAAGCCTATAAACAGTTGTTTGAGTTGGGTTTTGTTGATTCTCCCTATCCCAGAGAAGGTGGTAATTCATCCTCCTCATCTCCAAAAAAATAAATTAAATTTTTGTTACCTCTTTTTACCTACATTTTCCTAAGCAGTTGCTTGGGAACGCCCCAGTGCTAGGATAGAGCTATCTGCCGTAACCTTGACCCAGCGTTCTCAAGCAATACACCCCAGAGGTGCCTTTGTCTACAGCCTTGCCAAAGCCTGAAGTTGGCACAGGCATTTGCTCTATATCTGTTAATAATAGAAAAGTAAGTTTTTTCAGGAATTGCGATGATTAGTCCGCAACAGGTTGAGGAAATGATCAAGGCGGAACTGCCAGACGCACAGGTTCAGGTGCAAGACTTGACTGGGGGCGGCGACCACTATCAGGTGACAGTAGTTTCATCGCACTTTGCAGGTAAAGGACTAGTGCAACAGCACCAGTTAGTTTATGGTGCGTTGGGTCAAGCTATGTCAACTGAAGCGATTCATGCCTTGGCGGTGAAAACATACACTCCCGAAGCTTGGCAAGCAACAGCAGCTTCGTAAATAAGAGTTAGAAGTTAGGAGTTATGAATTTTGACTCCTCACTCCTCACTCCTCACTGTTGAATCCAACATAGGAAACATAAATACCATGACACCAGAACTCAAAGACAAAATTGATAGCTTGGTACAAGAAAACAAGATTTTAGTTTTCATGAAGGGAAACAAGTTAATGCCCCAATGTGGTTTCTCCAACAATGTTGTGCAGATTCTCAATACCTTGGGAGTTCCCTTTGAGACGGTTGACGTTCTATCAGACCCGGAAATTCGTCAAGGTATTAAAGAATACTCTAGCTGGCCCACAATTCCCCAAGTGTATCTCAATGGTGAATTCCTTGGCGGTTCTGACATCTTAATTGAACTGTACCAAAAAGGTGAATTGCAGCAAAAGGTAGAAGTAGCATTAGCTTCTTAATCTTTCTTTACGCAAATTAAAGGATATGCTGCTGAATTTGCCCTTCGCAATCAAGGCAATGTGCCGTTTTTAATATCCTTGAAAGAAAGGAGAGACACTATATTCTCTCCCCTTTCAAGGGTTTTTTAATCGGTTTCTCACAAAAATACTCTTTGTTGGACTTAATTTTATAGCTAGCCAACAATCCCCTCAGTCGCATTGGCAAAACCAATATAGGACTAAGGGGATGCGTTTAATCAATACAATAAATATCTCCAAAATTTCACACCACGACAACCCGTTGACCAATACAGATAATATGCTATAATTATCTGCGGTAATTAACGGTTACTATCAATGACCAGGTAAATGGTACTTAGTAGTAATCGGGTTGTGGCTGTGGTTGCGGGACTGCAAAGTTCGATCCATCGTACAAGTAGCGGCTGGCTTCCTCTTCTAGGCGATGAATCAGAAAAGGTTCAATGACGTTGCTATGTCGCAGTGCGGCTAGATATCCATCCAAATACATCCGCATATCATCTGTGCGATAACCGCGATTCCATAGCTCGACGAAGGCGTCGGTGAGTCTTTGGTAATAGCGGATGGTTTGTGTGTCTTGGAGCATAACTGCTGTATTAATCTCTTTGGAATGAGAATTGTAAATGATTCACGCTCAAATGTGAACTGTAATTTCACTTTGGCATTAACTCAAAGTCAACACATCTACTTTGGGTAATACCCTCATAGCAGCTACAAGCTTCTTTAATCCTATTCCAGAAAACATCGATTCTAGTTAGCTGTTGAGTTATTTTTTTGATTTTCACAATCAACAGCCCAATTGTATTGATGTTATATTCCTTGATAGAAGCACTAAAATTTTTGCGAAAAAATCGACTTTCACATCAGGTTGAAAAGCTGTTGTAGTAAGGTTAGCTGATTGGGTTCTAGATATTTGTCATATAACACCCATCTAAAAGCAAAATGTTAAGCTAAAAGAACTTTTCATAAGTCTAACAACACTTTCTAAAAATTTAATAAAAATTTAATAATATTTATAATCGGCTATTGGCAAGGCATAAAGGCATAAGTTAAAGATATTAACACTCATTTTATTAGGAAATGTAAAGTTAATCGCAATTGAAGTAACAAAGGCTACAAAACCTTAGAGATGGGCTTGTTACTTTGAAAGTCATCGACGCTAAGGGATCTTGCCACCGTGGGTTCGGTTTGTATAGAAATCATTGAGGGGAATCCTCATCTGAGATCGTTGTTGGGTTGGCACTTGCAACAACTGGAATACCGCGTGCATCAAGCTGCCAGTATTTATCAAGCAAGGGAAGTATTTTTAAGCCATCAACCAACACTGGTAGTTTTAGATGCAGACCTGCCTGATGGTGATGGTATTGAGTTTTGTCGTTGGTTGCATCGTCAGCAGCAGCCTCTAATCTTAATGCTATCTGCCCGTAATAGTGAAGCTGATATAGTCGCAGGTTTAAAGGCGGGTGCAGATGATTACCTGAGCAAACCTTTTGGAATGCAAGAGTTTTTGGCACGGGTAGAGGCACTGATTCGCCGGAAGCGCACACCTACGGCACCAGCTTATTTGGATTATGGCACTTTGCAAATCGATTTAGTTCAGCGTCGTGTCCGCTTTCAGGGGGAGTTTATTGATTTAACGCCCCAGGAATTCAGTCTGCTGTACGTTTTAGCACAAGCTGGAGGAGTACCTTTAAGTAGATCAGAATTGTTGCGTCGTGCTTGGCCTGACGCTATTGATAACCCTCGTACCATTGATACTCACGTTTTATCGCTGCGGAAAAAGGTTGAATTAGATCCCCGGCAACCCAATTTGATTCAAACTATCCGCAATGTTGGATACCGTTTTAACATGGAAATTTTGAATACCAATATTTCACAGTCACAGACAACAAAGTTAGCTAGAGAGAGATTTAATAATCAACGTTCAACACTTACTAGTAGTCAAGTGTGAATGGCGCATTGGGGTGAGGGGGAGTAAGAAAACGATTCCTGATTCCTGTCTCATCCAAAATTTAAAATCCAAAATCGTCCTGAGCTGCTGCTTGAATCAGGCTTTTTCGTAATTCAATCCAGTCTATCTCTGAGGCTGTTTGATTTGCGAATAAATGACCTTGTTGTAGGTGTAATAACCGAGTGCAAAACATCTGGGCTAGTTCCAGTTGGTGATTGACCATGAGAATCGTGGTTTGATGACTTTGACTCAACTGGGTTAAGACTTGCATTAGATGAATAGCCGTACCAGCATCTAGGGCAGAGGTTGGCTCGTCTAATAATAATATTTTAGGCTGGATGACTAAGGCACGAGCGATCGCTACTAGTTGTCGTTGTCCTGCAGAAAGTTGCACCTCTGTTCGCTCTAACCATTCATTGGGAATGTGCAGTTGGTCTGTCCAGTAATTGACTCGTTCCTGAATTGTCTGTTTGGGCAAACCACGCAAAACTAAAGGATAAGCCAAGGCTTGCCCAACTGTCATCCCCAACAGCTTTGATTCTTGCAATACAAGTACAAGCATCTGCCGTAGCTGGATAACGGGAATTTGGCGATATTCTTGATTTTCTAGATAGAGTTTACCACTCGTGGGTTCAATTAGGCGGTTGAGGAGGCGTAATAACGAAGTTTTACCAGCGCCTACTGGGCCTACAATGGCAATGCGATCGCTCTGGAATACCTCTAAGGAAATATCCTGCAATATGGGGTATCCCTGCTGATTGCTGGGAAGTTGGGTTTTCAGCTTTGTAAACAGATTAACTTGCTCTAGCCTGAGTGTGGCTTTTGCTGTATTCAAGGGGAGTGGGGAAATGAGGGAGATGAGGGAAATGAGGGAGATGAGGGAGAAATAACCAATGCCCCATGCCCCATGCCCAATTTTAAGTTAATTGTGCAGTAGTTAATGCTGTAGCGATCGCCCAGCCATCGACTAATAGTAGCAGCAGAGTGAATACTAGTAAAATCAGGTACATCCAGGGCTGCGCTAAAGGGCGAACATCTGTGGTGTCAATGCTCGTCTTTGCTTGGACAATTTGCACCAAACGGGCAAATCCAGCTATACGCATCGGTAGTAAATAAGCTTTTCCATCCTGGCTGAGGAAGTAATAAACTAGCCCTCCTTGACCAGTGGTGCGGGGTTTTAACTCTTTAACTTGTGACCAAGGTAAAGACCAGCCTTTACGAAAAAAGCGAGGCACCCAGGCGGGGTAAGTAACCTGAATTCCCTCGTCATCTACCGTTACTTGTTCAGTTAATACTGCGTACAAGGCAACTAAACCGATGCCAATCCCTATCCACAATAATTCTGGAGATACGGGTGCAGCTGTTACCTGCGATAAGAAGGGTAATGGGACTGTGAGTGCTATGTATAGACTCAGCAACGTTATCCGAATCAAAGGAGACAGACGAAAAACAGAAGCTGAGATATTGGCTGAGTTTGCTGTCACGGCTCAATTACAATGCTTTTCTTCATTGTAGGGTAGGTCTATCTCCCTGGTGGTTGGGGTGTGGTAGTTCACGGTAAATACTTTTGCACTACAATCCAACCAGTAAGGGACACCCAGGCAAATCCTATAAACAAAATAATATTGACGCCGATGTGTAAGGGTCTGGCCCAAGGTCGTCTGACACTAATTTGGGTCGCACTAAAAGCAGACAGTAGAACTAATGCTACCACTACCAACCCAGCGATTAGGTGTGACGAGTGACCTAAAGAGCCAAAGTGCCCGAAAGTGCCAACAATGCCGATCGCTAGCAGTAGTAGCACTAAACTTACCATACTGATGCCTATTGTATAGTGGAGCGATCGCACCTCTTTATTACCGCCGATAAATGGGGTAATAAAAGGGAATTGCTGCGAAGTTCTCGCCCGAAACATCCAAACGCCAGTAACTGCTAACATCAGATATGCCAGCAGGGATAATCCCATTGACCAGGCGGCTATTTTCCACAACCAAAGAAATGAAGGCAGATTCATAAGATTGATTGTAGATGAGATAGGGGATGAGGGGGATGAGGGAGAGCAGAGGAGCAGGGGAGCAGAGGAGAAGTTGCAGTAAGTTTTTCCCCCATGCCCAATGCCCAATAAATAACAAACAAAAAGGGCTGCTGAATTAGCAACCCTTAAATTTAGATAAAATTGTTTTTTTTAATCAACCGAGGCTAAACCAAGGATTTGCAAGGGTTTTGTAGTATCTCCGATTTTTGTATTAATTTGCTGCACCATTAATTTGGTATTAATAGGGTCTTTTCCATCTGATGAGTCTGTATCAAACTCATAAGTACTGGGTTCTTCGAGCATCAGGCGATCGCACGGAATCTTATCGGATAAAATTGCACTTGCCATCATCCCTGTATGAATCTCCACTTGACCTTTTCGCGGAGCTTCAAAAACTAAACGTTGTCCAGGGAAAACAACCCTTTCAAAGTACCAGTTGGGAATATTGGAGATGCGAGCTACCTGTATTTTGCTCGTGGCATTAATGTAGCAGCAGAGAATTTTTCCTGATTGCTCAGGTGGTAGAGGATCTAATATTTGAGCCATAACTGCTGAGGAGCTTTACGCCACAATTTTACATTACACTAGCCAAGCCTAGCACCCACTGATCCCCAGTTGCTGTAACTGCGAATACCAACTGAGTAGTTGTAGATTATTTCTGTCTAAAGATATATTTTTAGTTATGAAAATTTTGTAAATATTCACACCTTTTTCGGAATTATACACTATAGATAAAAGTTTTTGATATTTTTTTCTAGTATGAAAGTTTCAATTCTCTTAAAACAGATTGTTAGGGAATTGACATAACAACGATCCCCTTGCTTTTTGCATAGCGAGGAAGTGAGTTTTGCTGTTTCATCTATCCCAGGATTAATCGACGGGGATCATCGCTTAATGAATAAACTCAATGTTATGGTAAAGCTATATGAAAAAATGACTTCATAAAGCTCTCTATAGATTCTATGTATGTTTTATGCATAGAAATTTTAGCGTTTTCCGCAGTTGCTAACGGTAGTTTCTTCGGATTTACCAATAATCGGCTGAAATGTCAAGCACGATTGCGACCGATAAAACCAAATAAAACAAGCACATATTTTAAGACTGGATGTTTCTCTCGCTTTTTCCACAGATTGGCAAGATGGAAGTTAAAACACAGATGATAGAAAATCGAATTCTTTATGTTCGGCTTCCTTGTAACCCTATCTTTCCTATAGGGGTTGTCTACCTGAGCGATCATGTCCACAAGCAGTTTCCTAATATTGAACAGCGCATCTTTGATTTGGGAACGGTGCCACCTTTAGACTACAGTTCGGCTCTGGATCGTTGTATTGATGAATTTAAACCGACACTACTAGTATTTTCTTGGCGGGATATTCAAATTTATGCCCCAGTTGGCGGACGTGGTGGTAACCCGCTGCAAAATGCTTTTGAATTTTACTACGCTAAGAATCCTCTATTGAAACTACGCGGCGGATTAGGCGGTTTGCGAATATTCATCGCTTACTATGTAGAGTTGTGGCGCAACCAAAGCTTAATCAAACGCGGTTTAAAACGTGCCCAAAAATATAATTCTAATGCTCGTGTAGTTGTCGGTGGGGGTGCAGTCAGCGTATTTTACGAGCAACTGGGTAAAAGCTTACCCCAAGGGACAATTATTTCTGTGGGTGAAGGCGAAACCCTGCTGGAAAAACTTTTAAGTGGCAGAGATTTTCGAGATGAACGCTGTTACGTTGCCGGAGAAACTCAACCACGGAAACGGCTAATTCACGAACAACCTACCCCAATAGAAAAAACAGCTTGTAACTACGACTACATCGAAAGCATCTGGCCGGAATTTAACTATTACTTACAAGAGCAAGACTTTTATATAGGTGTACAAACTAAACGTGGTTGTCCCCACAACTGTTGTTATTGCGTCTACACCGTCGTCGAAGGCAAACAAGTACGCATCAACCCAGCAGATGAAGTCGTTGCTGAGATCCGCCAATTATACGATCACGGCATTCGCAACTTCTGGTTTACCGATGCCCAATTCATCCCCGCGAAAAAATTTATCGCCGATGCCATAGAACTATTGCAAAAAATCGTCGATTCTGGTATGACAGATATCCACTGGGCAGCATATATCAGAGCCGACAATTTGACACCCGAATTGTGTGACTTGATGGCGAAAACCGGGATGAACTATTTTGAAATCGGGATTACTAGTGGTTCTCAAGAACTTGTGCGGAAAATGCGGATGGGGTACAATCTGCGAACTGTCTTGCAAAACTGCCGTGACTTAAAAGCTGCTGGTTTCAACGACTTAGTTTCCGTCAACTACTCCTTTAACGTGATTGACGAACGTCCCGAAACCATCCGCCAAACCATCGCTTACCACCGCGAACTAGAACGGATTTTTGGCGCTGATAAAGTCGAACCTGCCATCTTCTTTATTGGACTACAACCCCATACCCATTTAGAAGAATACGCTTTCAAAGAAGGCATCCTCAAACCAGGGTACAATCCAATGAGTTTGATGCCGTGGACAGCCAAAAAACTTCTCTGGAATCCCGAACCCCTTGGTTCATTTTTCGGCGAAGTCTGCTTGCAAGCTTGGCAACAAAACCCCAACGACTTCGGACGCGAAGTTATGAAAATCTTAGAAGAAAAGCTGGGTTGTGCTGACTTAGAAGCAGCACTGACAGCACCATTAGAAACGAAAGAAAAACAGTTAGCAGGTGTATCCTAGTAAACACGAATTATAATTTTCCTCCTTTGTGTCCTCTGCGCCTCTGCGGTTATTTTTATCAAATCCCATGTTAGAAGGTTCAATCCTACAACAGCTAGAAACAGCCCATCGCCACACCACCAGGCCAATTCGATTCGGTGTTTACTACAAAAACACCTTAGTTGCCCTGTGCCACGCTCTCGAAGACCATATCTTAACCGATGACGGTACACCCTTAGTCATCACAGCCTTCCAACAGGGTAAATGGTATCTACAAGAAGCTGAACGATATGCAGACATCGCCCAGCGCAGCCGCCAAATTGCCATCATGGCTGCCTCTGAATCCGGCTTTGCTGAACATCCTACCAGCCAGCTACCCAATGTAGACTTAGTAAGATTAGATCCAAGCGATCCAGTAGCGCAAGAGTGGCATTTAATTATTTTATCGCCAAAATACACAGCAATGGTAATTTGTCAAGAATTATCAGAGGCTGATTATGGCAACGCTGGAGTACCGACATCAGACTTAGAGCGCAAATTTTATGGCTTGTGGACATTTGAGCCAGAGTTAGTGCAAGAGACAGCAGAAATAGCGATCGCTCACATCAGTAAATACAACCCAGAACTGGCACAAAAACTCACAGCCGATAAACAGCAAATTGTACCTTCAATGGACAGATCCCAAAATTTAGGTGCAGTTGTCTCTCGTGTAGTAGATTACCTCCAGACTGGGCAAGAGAATTTATCCATCCCCACAGCGCTTCAGAAACAAACCCTAGATCGCAACTTGGTTTCTAACGAAATCCAAGCCTTTTTGCGAATGGCGCAACTGATGGATATGGCAGATGTCAACAATCCAATGGCAGCTGCGGAAGTAGTAGTTCTTGCGGAAGCGATCGCCCAGCTTTTGGATCTTCCCGCATGGCAGATTAAAAGATTGCGGCTAGCGGCTTTGTTGCATCGCATAGATCCATTACAAAAAGCAGAAAGCGTTCTCACTGGTGGTATATCCATACGCTACCAAGAAGATGCCCCCAGTTCTCCCTTAACTTGCCCCTTAGTACCAGGGGCCCAGGTATTGCGAACTATGCCACGACTGCGAGCAGTTGCCCAAATTATTACTCATCAAACCGAGTGGTGGAATGGCACAGGGGAACCAGCAGGTTTAGCTGGAGATGAAATACCTCTAGAGTCGAGAATTTTGGCATTATTGGCAGACTTTCAGTTGCGACTCAATCAGCGAAAATCGTCAAATCAAAGCCAGGAGCAGATATGTACTCAAGCTTTAGATGAGTGCAGACAGCAACAATCTACCCGCTTTGACCCTAAACTTGTAGATACCCTAGCTTTATTAGTTATGGGTTTACAACAGGGACTTGACTTACCCTTGATGACACCCAAATTCAGCGCTGGCATCTGGATACTTGATTCCCAATGGGATAGCCACAGCAAGATAAGTGAGCAGATTGGTAGTTACTTTACATGAACATTGAAGCCATTAGATTAGGAAAACTCAAACAACTTCCAGGGGCAAATTTAGAAGACGAAGAACTCTCCCGACTGGATTTAAGCCGGATTAATCTTGCTGGTGCTACCCTTGTCGGCACTAATTTCGCGGCTTCCAAACTCGAAGGTGGACATTTGGAGGGGGCAAATTTGATGGGAGCCAACCTCCAAGAAACTGATTTGCGCGCGAACCTGATGGGAGCAAACCTGATGCAAGCAGATTTAACAGGCGCTGACTTGCGGGGTAGCAATTTGCGTGGCGCTAACTTGATGGGAGCTAGACTCAGTGATGTGTCATTGGTGGGTGCTTTCTTGAGTGGTGCTAATTTAATGAATGTGAACTTGCAAGGCGTTGACTTGCGCGGTGCTGATCTGCGCGGTGCAAACCTGACTGGAGCAAATCTCAAAGGTACAGACTTGAGTCGTGCCGATTTGCAAGGGGCATTGTTGAGTGAAGCAAACCTGGAAGAAGCTGACTTGCGGGGGGCGAATTTAGCAGGGGCGAATTTTTCAGGGGCGAATTTGCTTTGTGCAGAGTTAGAAGGTGCAAATTTAAACGGCGTTAATTTGAATAAAGCGTGTGTGGTGGGGACAGTTGTGGAAGCTGCGTTTTGAATAGGCGTTAATTTATACAGACTGCGATGAATAATATACTAGACTAGCAAGGAACACCACAATAATGCTGGTACAAATCCAGTTTTCGTCTACGGCTGCGAGTCGTTGAAACATCAAACCTTGAGGATGCCTTACCAAATCTGAAATGATGTTGGTGTCTAACAGGTATTGATAGGTCATTGGGCAGGATTAAAGCACAATTTCATCGATTAACAAGCTGTAAGTTGAACAGCTTATCTAAGCCCGTGGTGAAGAATAGACTAGCTTTCCACGGGAGGAGATTTGATGCTGCGTACTCTATTATCAATATATTCTTGTGGAAAAATTTGCCTTCCTAATACCAGCGCTTCTTGCCTTTCCTCATCTGTCATATAATCATCTCCTTTGAGTCCCCGTGGAGTACATCGAGGATCTCCTCCAGCATCCAAATATCGCTGACGTGCGATCGCAAATAATTCTAATATTCTTTGCGCTTGCTGCTGTTTAATGGTGTTAGATTGCGTCATCGTTTTATTCCCATCCGAAGGTCACTACTTCGCCGTTTTGTAATATCGTTGCCAAGGGTAAAACAGTGCTAGGAGTTTGAATATGCCAATACCCTGTGTCTTCATCATTTAATCTCCAAACAAGTAAATTTAGAGCTTCTAGGGCATTTATTACTAAGTATTGCTCTTCTATAGGTTCCACAAATGGTAAGTGTGTATGTAAGCCAGTGCTGATATTATCAGAGAGGCGATCGCTCAGTCCTTCTTCGCGTTAATATACTTTCGTTGTCTTATTGGGGCATTTTACTACACCGTTTATGTATTCTGGTCGAGAGGGTATACGACCATAAATTTCAACGTTTTTACAAACAATACTTAGGGTTTTCAGTTGTTTATCTCCAGTAATGGGAACAGCAAAGACTGCTCCAACATACGACTTAAGCTCAAAGCCCCACTTTCCATTACAATAGTCTTGAACGCCATAGCTATAAACAGCATCAGTAGTTGTCTTAGAGATAACGTCAGGATTTAAATCAGTATAGTAACGATAACAAATTTGTGTTCCGAAAATTGGTGGAAAGGAACCATATTTAGTTCCTGGTTCATCAGGAGGTTTAAAAAAGGTTTTGTGTTTGGAGAAGTAGCTCTGTTGCTCCCGAATCTTATATATAATATGTTTTTCTGCTTCTTTCTCAAGTCTTGATATCTTTTCATCCATTGCCTTATTTTCGTCTTCATTCTTACACCCACTAAAAAGTAAGTTTAGTGGAATAATTAGTACTAAAGCTGATACGATTAATATTTTTATTTCCATATATGAAGCGATCGCTCAGGTTGCTATCGTATCCACAAAGCTAGTATTTATAGGGTGGACAATGCCCACTACATACGGGCTTAAGATTTTACTATTTAGTCTTTAATCTAATCCCTCTTCTTGATATTTACTTTATCAATAAATAGCTTTTCAAATTTCATTTGCTTTTTTATAGAATTAAATTCATTAGGAAACTGTGTAAGCTCGCTATAAGAGGCTCCACGCCAAATAGTATGAGAATCGTAGATAACCTTCTGTAAATTAACATTTTTTAGAGAAGCACTGCTCAGGTTAGCTCCACTTAGATTAGTATTAACAAGATGACCGCCGCTCAGTAGAGCTGCTTCCAAATTAGCATTTATAAACTGTGTTTCTTGCAAGTTTGCACCTAAAAGTGAACTGTGATCTAGATTGGCATTTGTAAGGTTAGCTTCTTTGAGATTTGCATGATACAAGCTACTCAAACTTAAATTCGCACCTTGTAAATTTGCTTTTTTTAGATTAGCGTAATCTAGTTCTGCTGACTCTAAGAAAGCGCTATTTAAATTAGCTTTCTCTAAATTTACTTTATTGAGTTTTGCCCAGTTTAGTTTTGCATTAGTCAAATCAGCATCACTTAGATTAGCTTCGCTTAAATCCAAACTTGATAAGTCAGTTTGAATAAGTTTCGCTCCCTTCAATTTAGTTCCTTTTAATGAAGCCTCATAGGTAACATTACAGTAATCATCACCAATTTCTGATATACCCATTTTCCCTTTGTCGCCAACATCATCTCGCCATCTTAGTTCAGCTTTAGTTAAATCAGCCCCTTGTAGATTGGCTCCGTCTAATTTAGCATTAGTCAGTTCAGCTTCTCTTAAATCTGCTTCAGCTAAATCAGTATTTGTTAAATCAGCACCACCTAAATCACACTTGGGACATTTTTTAGTTGTTAGCAACTGCTTCACATGAGCCGGATTTGAAGTTTTTTTAGCCTGACAATCTTTACAACTAGAAAGAAAAGTAAGTAATAAAGCTGATACGATTAATACTTTTATTTTCATATATGACGCGATCGCTCAGTCCTTCCCCGTATCCACAAAGCTAGTACACTCATTAACAACACCCCCATCACTCCTTGTAGAGGATTATTATTTACACCAGTTACCCAATCAGGAACTTGACCAGAATATTTCACTAATTTACCCACATTAATAATGTAGTAACCCCATACGAAGCCACCATGCAGACCAATTGGTAAACCTAAGCGTCCCCTCCGCCAACGTTTTCCCCATACTTGCGTTAACCCCAGCAGTACTAAAGCTGGAAATTGCGGCAGTGTATGAATAATTGCCTCCAAGGGTTTAATAAAGTGCAATGTAGCAAACGCAATTGCATCTGTCCACAGTGCCACACGCGGACTGTAATCTCGTTGTAATTCATCTAGCAACCAGCCTCTGAATAACAATTCCTCAGCAAAACCGATGCCCAAGCCAACAAGTAAACCCTCTAAAATTACTTTCAGCAAAAAAACTTTCGGTTGTTGCCACACCAACCAACCCAACAAACTTTCTACCCCAAAAAGTATCAGAATATTAATTATCCCCATAGCCAAGCCACGCAGTAAATCTACACCGTTTTGCCGCGTGAATTCTAAGCCATAATGCTGCAGAATTTGGGGCTGCTGGTAGACATATTTACCCCATAATCTCAGAATAAAAATAAATACTGCATATAACAATACCAATGTCAATATACTTTCTAAATTTGAATCATGCACTAGTAAGTATATTGGTGTAGCCAATGGCAACCATAGCAACAATAAAGTCAAAATAAAAGCACCCAGCCTAATAGGGGCAGGGCGTTCAGCTAAACGGACAAGGTTTTTTTTCATACTAAGTTAAGTCATCAATCACTAGTCAATACTCCAAATTTTGACCAATGACCAATGACCAATGACTAATGACTATTCATCAGGTTCAATCGTGCTACTTAAACCG
Organism: Nostoc sp. LPT; assembly: GCF_017115165.1. Classification (GTDB taxonomy): domain Bacteria; phylum Cyanobacteriota; class Cyanobacteriia; order Cyanobacteriales; family Nostocaceae; genus Nostoc. The sequence goes on from NZ_JABXKF010000032.1 coordinate 17,407, forward strand.
TGACTTTTCAATGTTTCGCAATAAAACTCAGCGTGTTCCAGGGCGCAAGCAATGACTAAAGCTAGCCCGTTAGTATGGGCTTCCATCATGATGCTCACAGCTTGGGGTTGGGTAAGGCTAGGTACAGTGGCTATTAGCGACTGTACAACATGCTCCATAGAGTTGTAGTCGTCGTTATGGAGCAAAACGCGATACCGAGGCGCGAGCTTGCGGGTTGTGGAAGGCTTTTCAATGGTTTCAACTGACACGGCTCTTTGCTCTTTTCTCGTTACTTCACTACAACAAAATCTCTGTTTTGCGATCGCTCAACAGTTATTTACCTATTCTATAGTATTTCTGCTCAGATACTATGCTAGGAAAACCTTTGGCTGCCAGGGATTGGTTGTATTAGTTTTGCGTAGCCACTTAGATAAGGCACACGTCTAAGACATGCCTGCCATAAGAGTGCTACCCTAATCTTACAGAAGCTTTTCTTAAAGTAGCGCATTTTCACTTTTAAGATTAAGCAAGTTGCAAGCAAAATAATCCTTGCCCCTGCCCAAGATGGACATGAGCCTAGATTTTCTTCAAGCGGGACAAATTGTGTCTCTAGAGTATGGCGACAGGAACCTGTATGCAGAAGTCATTCAATTTGTAGTTTCCCGCCAGCTATGCTGGGTGCGTCCTTTATTAATGGTTACTTTCATAGAAGAATCACCGCTAATTACCGATTTGCGAGATGCATCTGACTTACTTTGGCCTGCCAATTTATTTCGCCCAGCATTAGACACAGAAGTAATTACCTTCTTGAGCCAACTTTTAGCGAAAGAACCAAAAACTGAACCTGATTCAGTCGCAAAGCAGCAACTCAATCAGTTTATTCACCAACTTTGGCAAGCATATCAAGAGGGATTGGTGATTGGGGATTAGGGATTGGGCATCCCTTCTCTACGAGACGCTACGCGAACGGCAACTCTTGGAAACGCTACGCGTAGCAAGCTTTAAGAGCAGGGGTACGATCAGGGCAAGTGGGCATTGGGAATAGACAACATAGAGACTTCTTGAATAATTCTTCCTTGTCTTCCTTGTCCCCCTTATCTTCCCAGTCCCAGCGATGCACTGAACTGCCGAAGTGTCCCTAATTTCCAGTCTCTTCCTCAACTGTAGCGAATACCAGCATCTTTCATGCGTTGAATACTGGGAAATCCGATTGCTACATCCTTCGCACCCGAAATTTTTTCGTTCCTTGGTAAGGTGGATAATTGTGGTTAACAGCGTCGTCAATCGCCTCATGCATCACCTGAAGTATATGACTAGAAGTCAGTTTATCTGGATCGCCAGTAGCCATATTGATGATATCAACTCCCTTAGCAACGAGTTCATTCCGCTTGTGGACAAATTCAGCAAACAGATTGGGAGGAATTTTTTTAGGCATTTAGCGAACTGTATGAAGATTTACTACGAATGCACAATGTAGAGGTTCATTAGCACAGTTTACGCCACCTTAAGTATTTAAATAATCAACCTCATAGAAAAATACTAGCAATGATATCGCCCTTGTATCCCTCTGCTAAATTTAATTACGAATTACGTTAGAGAGTCCTCGTATCCTTACAGAGAAGCAAGCTACACACAACTTCTGTCTGCGACACGCTGTTCGCGTTCGTAGAGAGCGTCATTATGAATTATTTTAAAATAGGCTAGGAACCAACTGGATTCGCCCAGCATCCATCTCTGCCATTAATAATTCTAGGGCTTCGTAATCAACATCAGAAATGTAACCCAGTTCTGTCAGTTCTGAGTTTATTTCATTCTCTATCTCAGGAGTTAGTTTTTTAATGTCAAGAGCTTTTTCTACCAATTTACGAATAGCGTACTGAGTTCTCATAGAGTAATAATCCAACTGTAATATGGCACTAATCATCCCAGATCAGCCTCAGTATAAAGAGTGATCCAAATACTAACTTGCTAGTGATATATATCACAATTTAATTAGTTAGATAGATAATTCACTATGACTTTGCCGTATGCCATCAGCAACGCTAAAGTGGGAGATTTAACCTAACGTTAAGACTTGGCTAAATTAGCTTTAGTTATAGACTAAGCAAGGTTTATCAGCATAGTTACTGATAATTTGTCTGCTCTATGGCTGTCTATAGTTGATTGTTTTTGAAGTGACATAAAAAAAAAGTATATATAAACACATTTTAACCTGGAATTATAACAATCTTTAAACAGACATACTAAAGCAATAAAGATTTAGCAAAGAGAGCTAAGACGTATGGTCGATGCAACAAAATAGAGTTTATGTTCAAATAATCCTTAGCTTGACGCTTCAAAATTCTTAATAGGATGTAACTATGCAGGCAGTGCTTAACTATCCCAAGATTGCAGTTATTCGCCCCCAAGGGTGTTTAAATGCTGCAAACGCCTTGGAATTTGAACGAGATATGACTACAGCGTTGGCGCAAAATGGTATTTCCATCTTGGTAGTAGACCTCGCAGCAGTAGAATCGTTAGACAGCGCGGGGTTGATGGCATTGTTATCTACACACAAGCAGGCTCTTACTTTAGGAAGAAGTTGCCGACTTTGTGCTGTTGCTCCACAAATTAGAATTATTTTTGAACTAACGCAACTCGATAGGGTATTTGAAATATTAGATGCTGAAGCTGAGTTGGCCCAAACATAACTTTATATAAAAGCACAAAGGTTTGGGCAATAAGTAGAGTTTTTGTAAAGGAGTTGTAAGTTACAACGATAAATTCTGTTATAAGACCTAATTCAATGCTAAGGTTGGGATTGGGTAGCTGTAATTAAGGTAGCTAGAAGATAGCACAGTGGTTGTTGCAGTTGAAAGATTAATAACGTCGGATATTTTAAAACCAGCCCGTTACCTGGGTAACGAGCTGTCAGCAGTACACAAACCTTGGGATACGACAGCAATACATTGGGTTTTAACTTACCCAGAAGTATATGAAGTCGGTGCATCTAATTTAGGGCACATCATCCTTTATAACATCTTGAATGCGCAACCGCGTCAATTGTGCGATCGCGCCTACCTCCCAGGAAAAGACCTGGCAGCCAAACTACGCGAAACTAATACGCCATTGTTTGCGGTAGAGTCAAAGCGATCGCTGACAGAATTCGACATTTTAGGCTTTAGCCTCAGTTACGAACTGGGTGCAACTAACATCCTCGAAATGTTGGATTTGGCTGGAATTCCATTGACGTGGCGAGAAAGGCAAAAAGCAGGGAAAGTAATGGGAGATGAGGAAGTAACGGGAGATGAGGAAGCAATACCACCCTCATCCTCCTCATCTCCTTTTCCGTTGATTTTTGCTGGTGGGCAAACAGCGACATCGAATCCTGAGCCTTATGCTGACTTCTTCGACTTTTTCGCCCTTGGAGATGGAGAAGAACTACTGCCAGAAATTGGTTTGGTGTTGGAAGAAGGCAAACAAGCAGGATTGAGTCGGGAACATCTGTTACTTGATTTGGCACAGATACCTGGCGTATATGTCCCTCAGTTTTACGATATGGCAGAGAATGGCTCAGTTCATCCTCGTCGCCCAGACGTGCCAAAACGAATTCTGCGACGGGTTGCAACTCCCATACCAGCATATTCCATTGGTCTAGTTCCCTATGTAGAAACGGTGCATGACCGCTTGAGTATTGAGATTCGGCGTGGTTGCACTCGTGGCTGTCGCTTCTGTCAACCAGGAATGCTAACTCGACCAGCACGGGATGTAGAACCCGATCGGGTTGTAGAAGCAATTGAACAAGGTATGCGGGCAACTGGTTACAATGAGTTTTCCCTCCTATCTCTGAGTTGTTCTGATTATTTGTCCCTACCAGCAGTGGGGATGGAAATCAAAAATCGCTTAAAAAATGAAAATATTTCTCTGACTCTACCAAGTCAACGGGTAGACAGATTTGATGAGAATATTGCCAATATCCTGGGAGGCACACGGCAAGGTGGACTAACTTTTGCTCCAGAAGCTGGTACTCAGCGGATGCGAGACATTGTGAATAAGGGGTTGACAAATGAAGAATTGTTGCGGGGAGTAAAAACCGCTTGGGAACAAGGCTGGGATAAAATAAAGTTGTATTTTATGATTGGCTTGCCGGGTGAAACGGATGCTGACGTTGTGGGCATTGCGGAAACGGTAAGCTGGCTACAGCGAGAATGTCGAGGTAAGGGAAGAAAACCCCTAAACTTTAACCTGACAATTTCTAACTTTACGCCCAAACCCCATACACCATTCCAGTGGCACTCAGTTTCTACCGCTGAATTTAAGCGAAAACAAAACCTGTTGCGGCAAGAATTCCGCCGAATAAAGGCAGTGAAGGTAAATTTTACCGATGTCCGCATTTCGGCAATGGAAGATTTTGTGGGACGAGGCGATCGCAATTTGAGCAAAGTAGTCCGCCTTGCCTGGGAATTGGGTGCAGGTATGGATTCCTGGTATGAAAATTTAGATCGGGCTTTTAGCGCTTGGGGGTCTGCGATCGTCCAAGCCGATTTAGATTGGAAATACCGCCAAGTAGAAAATGGCGAATGGAATTTGTTTCACGCAGAGGAGCAGAGGAGCAGAGGAGCAGAGGAGAATACCCCACTCAGCACTCACTCCCTCGATATTCCCCTACCTTGGGATCATATTGATACCGGGATTGACAAAAAGTGGCTTCAAGAAGACTTGCAACGCGCTCTAGAAGCTGCAATTGTACCTGACTGCTCTTTTGAAGGTTGTTCTCACTGTGGTGTCTGTGGCACCGACTTTGGGCATAACGTGGTGATTGAATCACCTGCTATCCCAAAATTTGCTGGCGAGTTTGTCCCCAACACAACTAAGGCGCAAAGACTGCGAGTTTGGTTTGGAAAACAAGGTAATATGGCTTTGATCAGCCATCTCGATTTAATCCGTCTGTTTGACCGAGTTGTACGGCGAGCAGGTTTACCAATTGCTTTTACTGGTGGGTTTCACCCAATGCCACGGATTTCTCTAGCAACTGCTTTGGCTCTAGGGGCTACTAGCAGCGGTGAAATTGCAGATTTTGAGTTAACAGTGCCAGTGGAAGTTGATACTTTCCGAGAACAGTTAGCTTGTGAAATGCCCACAGACATACCTATATATAATGTAGAGCAGATAGATTTAAAAGCTAGTGCCGCTACCCAACTGCTAGAGTCCGCAGAGTATTTAATTACTGTAGCAGCACTTGCAGAAACAACACCCATACAATGGCAAAACTGGATTGATACAATCAAAGCAAAAGAGGAACTTTGGTACGAGCAAATAACTAAATCAGGCAAAAGCCAGTTAATAAATCTGCGCGATCGCTTATTTGAACTGGAGTTAGTAGAAAACTACAACTGCGTTGCAGAATCTATGTCATCTGTAATCCGTTATCTAGGTAGCTATCGCCAGGACGGTTTGCTGTTGCGTCCCGAACAAATCCTGTTTATGCTAGGGATGGTGGCTGGTGTAGAATTTCAACTCCTGCACATCCACCGCAATCGGCTAATTTTAGGGGTATAATCCCTATAGGGCAACTTGCTAGTATTTGTCCTAAGATGGCAGTTTGCAGGAATTGATTTTTAGCAAGGTTGCGTTAGAATAGGGTGAAGAGAAATTTTCTGGCGCTGCATTGAATTAGCTGGTTCACTACCCTGGTATTCTGGGGGCGAAAGCAAAGATATTAGAGTGCAACTTCTAGGATTTTATCCTAGACAAATCAAAAAGTAGATTAAAGAATGCACACTCTCTCTATAGCTACCCTGTGAATCAGTAACTAACAGCAGGCTCGGTTAGCTTCTCTAAATCCATGCTTTTAAACAACTGCTGAATGTCTAATCCAGGTAGTGCCCAAGAGCTAGTGCATTACTTTTTTAGAGTTAAAGCAACCGCTGTCGGTTATGCCGACTTGTAGACGTATACGAGACGCGCAAAGCGCTGCTTGTCTTAGGCTAGAGCGGCTCAAGACAGGTTAGCAACTGGCGCAGCTGAGTATAGCCCTAAGATAAATCCGGGGAATGGAAAATAGAAATAGTTTCTTTTTCTTAACGAATTCAGTAGGTTACTCTCAAATAAAGCATCCTGAGTTAAAATGCCCACTCAGGATTTAGAACTTTCAACTCAGAACTCTCTTGATTGAGGGTATTGCATCACAAATCAACCACGGACGGTTGATTTAATTGCTTAAACGATATGTAGCAGTTCAGGAATAATCAGCCGTAAAAACGCTCTTAAGAGCGCCAATAGCTATTTAACTTAGAAGCTCAGATTTGCGATTTTTATTATCAGTAGCGCCTTTTGAGGGTTGCGAGGGCAGCGAAAGTATAATATCAAACCGAGAAAACACTAGTAATTAAAACTAACGCCAAGACGCAAGTAGTTTTGAATTATTAAGTAATTAACCGGACTTGATACAACAAACCTCAAACCTGTAAGTGCTGCCAATTTTTGAGGAAATTGAATGCCAAAACAAATTATTATCGCGGAGCAGCACCAAATTGCTGCGGTTTTTTCTGAAGATCAAATACAGGAACTCGTTGTTGCTACGGGTCATCATCAAATAGGTGATATCTACTTAGGAGTAGTAGAAAACGTATTACCTGGGATAGATGCGGCTTTTGTCAATATTGGTGACCCAGAGCGCAACGGTTTTATTCATGTTACCGACTTGGGGCCATTGAAGCTGAAGCGTACCGCTGCGGCAATTACAGAACTATTAGCACCACAACAGAAAGTTTTGGTGCAAGTAATGAAAGAGCCAACGGGGACAAAAGGACCCAGGCTCACGGGTAATATTACCTTACCTGGACGCTACGTAGTACTGATGCCCTACGGTCGGGGCGTCAATTTATCCCGACGGATTAAAAGTGAAAGTGAGCGCAACCGCTTGCGAGCGCTGGCGATTTTGGTCAAACCGGCGGGAATGGGTTTGCTTGTGCGTACAGAAGCAGAAGGCAAACCCGAAGAAGCGATTATGGAAGATTTGGAATTGCTGCAAAAGCAATGGGAGGCTATCCAGCAGGAAGCGCATTCCACCCGTGCTCCAGCACTGCTCAACCGAGACGATGACTTTATCCAGCGCGTATTGCGGGATATGTACGGCGCGGATGTCAATCGGATTGTCGTGGATTCCAGCACTGGTTTAAAGCGCGTCAAACAGTACTTGCAGAATTGGAGTGGCGGTCAAACACCGCAGGGATTGTTGATTGACCATCATCGCGATCGCTCCCCAATTTTAGAGTACTTCCGCATCACTGCTGCGATTCGAGAAGCCCTGAAACCGAGAGTAGACCTACCTTCTGGTGGTTACATTATCATCGAGCCAACGGAGGCATTAACCGTAATCGATGTTAACTCAGGTTCCTTCACGCGATCGGCAACTGCTAGAGAAACAGTTTTGTGGACAAACTGCGAAGCAGCAACAGAAATTGCTCGCCAGTTGCGTCTGCGAAATATCGCTGGCGTGATCGTCGTTGATTTTATCGATATGGAATCGCGACGTGACCAACTGCAAGTTCTCGAACACTTTAATAAAGCACTCAAAGCAGACAAAGCTCGTCCCCAGATTGCCCAACTTACCGAACTAGGTCTAGTAGAATTGACCCGCAAACGTCAGGGTCAAAATATTTATGAATTGTTTGGTGAAACTTGCCCCACCTGTGGCGGTTTAGGACATACCGTGCGTCTGCCTGGAGAACTCGAAAACCGATTACCGATACCGGCAGAGACACCAGAGCGCGAGCGTTTTGTATCCTTGCCTCACCGAGAACCACGTCAGCCATCTGCCCGCATCCCAGAACCACGAGAAACCTATGATGGATTTGGGGAAGCATTTGACGGCGACTCGGAATTGAGCAACCTCAATCTGATCAATCATCCTAGTTATCAAGAACTTAATGATAAGCGCCGTACCCGCACTCGCCGCAGTCGAATTGGTGTCAATGGATTAAACGGGAAAGATGAAGCTCGGATTGTTCCCAATCCTCTGGCTTTTGTTAATGAGCCAGACTTAGACCTTGATATGGAACCAGAACTAGGAGTTGCGCCAGAAATTCCTTCACCCACCCTTGGTAAACCAGGCTGGAGTGAAAGAGTAGAGCGCACTAAAATTATCAAGGCAGAACCAGTTAAGCCAGTGGTAGAACCACCGGAGATTAGAACTGTAGAAATGAGCCTCCAAGAACAGGATATATTTGCCTTGATGGGAATATCTCCCTTGGTGAAGTTAGAGCAAGAGGTTAAAAATACCAAATCTGTGATTATTAATGTGATTCAGCCCGGTCAACAGCCAACGACCCCAATTGAATCAACCTCAGAATCAACTATTGTCCAAAAAGCAACACCTGAAATAATCACTATTGCCCAAAAGGCAACACCTGAAATAACTGCAAGCAAAATACCGACACCAAAAGTTATTGAGCCAGAACAAAAATCTTTGAGCGAAGAGACAACTGAACCATCGGAGTTGACTATGAATCCTTCGGGACGCTTGTCTGCGAAAACCGCCGCGAACGAGATCGCAGATGAAAGCGAAGCTAATAGCAGCGCCACTGCCAGCCGCCGTCGCCGCCGCCGTTCCTCTGCGATTGAGGATAATTAATTTACTTTATGCTAGAAACATCGCCAACACTTTTGGAACAATCCACTTGGTTGGAGTTTTCTACCTTGTTGTCAGAGATTCCAGGGTTGGTTGCAGGTGTGGATGAAGTAGGGCGAGGTGCTCTATTTGGCCCTGTGGTGGCGGCAGCAGTGATCTTACCAGATCGCGCTTTGCCAATACTGATGGCAGCTAAAATCAAAGACAGTAAAAAGTTGTCTAGTTCTCGGAGAACTCAGCTAGTGCAGCAAATTTGTGGGCTGGCTATAGACTGGAAAATTGGGTTTGCTTCTACTGCCGAAATTGACAAGATAAATATTTTGCAAGCAACGTTGTTAGCAATGAAGCGGGCTGTGCTGAAGTTAAAAGTACAGCCTGCACTTTGCTTGATTGACGGCAATCAGTCAATCAAAGATTTGCTATTACCGCAACAAACAATAGTCAAAGGAGACGAGCGATCGCTCGCTATTGCCTCTGCTAGTATTATCGCTAAGGTTTGGCGTGACGATCTGGTAATGCATTTAGCATTAAAGTACCCTATGTACAACCTGGAAAATAACAAGGGTTATGGTAGCCAGCGGCATTTGCTGGCTTTGCAACAATACGGGCCCTCGCCCCTACATCGTCAGTCTTTTCGTCCTTGCCAAATCAAAGGTCTGAGTGTTGAGTGATTGAAGAAGAATACAGAATTCAGAATGAATTAATCGGGGATTCAGACCTTCTACTAATTACAGAATTCAATTCTGTAGCTTGCTTCCCTGAAAGGGTATTCTGGCGACTGACTCCTGAATTCTGTTTGTTAAAAAATTACTCAGCATTCAGGATTGGTAATTCAGTACTATCACTGTCAAGTCCTCTATCTTTAGTTTGTGATATCACCCAATAGCGATAATCAGTCAAAAGTTGATTTAATAACCTTTGCTTGACCGATAACAGGACGCTTTTAAGCAAACCATTACCAGTAGCTTCTAAAATCGGCTTAGGAGTGAAGGAAAATGGCGGTGGGAAATCCACCAGCACTTCTAAATCAGCTTTTCCTTGCAGGCGAGTGCCAGTGCTAAACTCTTTCGGAGACAAATACCCTTTTAAATTGAGAGCAAAGCGCTGGTTAATATACTCGAAACCTAAAATTTCGCAGTTTAGCGATCGCAAATAAATTATTCCATTTGATTCTGCCCAGACTCTCATGTCTACAGTAGGTTGAATACTCAATGACATAAAAGTCAGCGGACGCATTTTCAAGCGAAATACTTCCTCAGAAAGTTGCTGAATCCGGCTATTGTCAACCAAAGCCTTAACCAGACGTTGAGGCTGACGCAAGTAGTGCTGAATGGGAATAGGCTGCTCTGGAACAGCGATTTCAACCGATTGGGAGGCAGTAAACCGGGTAGCCATGAGCTGATAAAAATATCTGTTTCTTAATTTTAATATTTTTTAACAACTTAGTTCTGATTATTAGAAAAGTACAAAATTTATTGACTATAAAAACGATTGTTGCTTATCAGGTATACATCATTAGCAAAAAGTTGGTACGCTCATTCTATCTTTAGTTCAATAAATATAGATTAGGATTTAAGTATTGACAAAAAATCAATAATATGCTTATTTGTTTGGTTAGAAACCAATATAATTGCTCTTGAATCTTCAGAGGGATTTAGCAAAAAAAACTCCTAGGAAATGTATCTGCTAGAAGACTGATTTTCTTGGATACATATTTCGTTCTATCCGTTTAGTGCGTAAATTTTAGAGATAACAGTGTTTAGTAAGAGTAGATGTTGGATATATTTGCCAAACCAAAATATCATAATCTCTGTTTACGCATTAAACTCGCAACTCAAGGCTAAAAGCATGACTTTATCGATCACACATTTAGGGCCTCCCGGCACTTACACAGAACAAGCAGCTGTTTTTTATGTCAACTGGTTGAGCAAAAGTACGGGAACTGAAGCTATATTATGCCCCTATCCCACTATCCCTCAATCACTGCACGCCGTTGCTAATGGTCAAGCTCACTTGGCTGTTGTGCCAGTAGAAAATTCTATTGAAGGGAGTGTGACTACAACAATGGATACACTATGGCAGTTGGACAGTTTGCGTATTCAGTTGGCTTTGGTATTACCCATTGCCCATACGTTAATTTCCTGCGCATCTAATTTAGATAAAATTAAAACTGTTTACTCTCACCCGCAAGCTTTGGCACAATGTCAGGGATGGTTAGAGCGGTTTCTCCCGACTGTACAGATTATTCCCAGCAATTCTACAACCGAAGCACTACAGCGATTGGAACAAGAGACAACAACAGCAGCGATCGCTTCTAGTAGAGCAGCTCAACTCTACAACCTGCCCATACTTGCTAGTGGCATCAACGACAACCCAGAAAACTTTACTCGTTTTTGGGTAGTAAGTCAGGGTGAAGCGGAAGTTGGATATCAAGCATCAACAACACGCGCCAGCCACACATCGCTGGCTTTTAGTATGCCTGCCAACACACCCGGAGCATTGGTCAAACCTTTGCAAATATTTGCTCAACTAGGGATTAACCTCAGCCGCATTGAATCTCGTCCGACAAAGCGATCGCTAGGCGAATACTTGTTTTTCATGGATTTAGAAGCAGATGCGAAGGAAGCACAAATGCAATCTGCTTTAGCCGAATTAACTATCCACACAGAGATTTTAAAAATTCTTGGCGCTTACAATGTTTTACCGATCAGCGGCGTTACTTAAGAAGTTAGGAATTATCTGTTATTAGTTAGAGACTATAAATTATAATTTGTCAATCTTTTATTTTTTGTTATTTCTTTCTAACTCCTAACTCAGTACAGACGCGATTAATCGCGTCTCTCCTAACTCCTCACTTTTGACTAAATGTATCTTTGAGAACAGCGCGAGCTGCCAAGTGATTCCGAGTAGAAGTTAAAATTTCTGCTTCCCGCTCTAGACGAGTTACAGTATCTTGCATTTCTAACAATAATTGCTGCTCTGCGGCGACACCATAAAGATTACTGGCTACCCAATAAGATAACTCTGTTGGTAGATCGGGCAAATCTTCTGGTAATTCAATGTTTTGTTCGGTTAATTTGGCTGACAGACGCACAACATCTCGCAGTAGTTGGTCTACTTCAGTTGATAAAGGTCGCAAATCCTTAGTAGGTGGTTGGTCTTCAATCCACTCAACTAAGCCAACGCGATATGGCTTTTCACGAACATACTCTAATACACGAAATCTTTGCTGCCCTAAAGTCATCATTTTGATCCGATCGTCTGGCAGCCGTTGGTGATGAATGATTTCGGCACAGCAACCAGTGTTTGCAATTGTACCTTTGACTGGATCGAACATTAAAACACCGAACCTGCGATCGCTCTCCAAAATCGTGTTCATCATGATTCGGTAGCGAAATTCAAATATGTGCAGGGGTAATGGCCTGGTAGGAAACAGAACTACTTCGGGTAACGGGAACAGAGGTAGTTCGCGAACTGCAATTTTAGAAGATGATGTCATTGTTGCTTTGGGATAAACTTAATCTTTAAAATTTCTTTTTCTCTGCTTTTCCCGTACTTTATCTACATTCTATCATTTGTTTCCTAGCTAAATAAAAGCCCTGAGATATATTTCTTCAGGGCTGTGTAAAAATTCATACTAATGTCATTTATCTTTTGTCCTTGTCCTTTGCTAATGACAAATGACCAATGACTAATGACTAAATTAAAGTTTGACTTCAATATCTACACCCGATGGTAGATCCAATTTCATTAGGGCATCAATAGTTTTAGAAGAGGGCTGGTAAATGTCAATAATCCGGCGATGAGTACGGGTTTCAAAGTGCTCCCGTGAATCTTTATCTACGTGGGGCGATCGCAGCACACAATAGATCCGGCGTTTTGTTGGTAAAGGAATTGGGCCTATAGCTGTAGCGTTGGTGCGGTTAGCCGTGTCTACAATCTTCTCGCAAGATGTATCTAATAACCGCCTGTCAAAAGCTTGTAAGCGAATTCTAATCTTCTGCTGCTGTAGAGTTGTCATCTTTAATTTTCCAGGTTCTGCGTAATTAGGGGAGTATTTACAGGTTAAAGGTTACAGGGTAAAGGTTACAGAAAACTATCACCTGTCTCCTGTAACCTATTACCTTATTTATAGAGGGAAGAGAAAGGAGCAGAGAGGCAAAATACATACCATCTCTGCTCCTTTGTTATGAGCAAAAAGGTGCTACTTGATAATTTTGGAGACGACACCAGCACCGATGGTGCGACCACCTTCGCGGATAGCGAAGCGCATTCCTTGTTCAATCGCGATCGCGTTGATCAATTCTACTGTCATCTTGATGCGATCGCCTGGCATCACCATTTCTACTTCTTTGCCTTCATCGGAAGTATAGGCTTTGATAGTACCAGTTACATCGGTTGTCCGCACGTAGAACTGGGGACGGTAGCCAGCGAAAAATGGAGTCTTACGACCACCTTCTTTTTCTGTTAGGACGTACACTTCACCTTCAAATTCATTATGAGGTTTAATTGAACCTGGTTTGGCAATTACCATACCCCGTTCAATATCAGCCTTCTGGATACCCCGGAGTAGTACGCCAGCGTTATCTCCAGCCATACCTTGCTCAAGACTCTTCTTGAACATTTCAATCCCAGTTACAGTAGTAGCGCGAGTATCTCTGATACCTACTAGTTCAACGTTATCGCCAACTTTGACTACACCGCGTTCAATCCGACCAGTGGCTACAGTACCACGACCTGTGATTGAGAACACGTCTTCTACAGCCATCAGGAAGGGTTTATCAACATCCCGCTCAGGTGTGGGAATGTAAGAATCTACAGCATCCATCAGTTCATAGATTTTGTCTACCCAAGGATTTTCTCCTCGTTGGGTCTTGGGATTCTTGGTCATTGCTTCCAGAGCTTGCAGACCAGAGCCTTTGATAATAGGGATATCATCGCCAGGGAAATCATAGCTGCTTAACAGTTCTCTTAGTTCTAGTTCCACTAGTTCCAAGAGTTCTGGGTCATCCATCAAGTCTTCTTTGTTCAAGAAGACAACCAGACTAGGAACGCCAACCTGTTTTGCCAACAGAATGTGTTCGCGGGTTTGCGGCATAGGACCATCGGTAGCAGCAACTACGAGGATACCTCCGTCCATCTGTGCAGCACCGGTGATCATGTTCTTCACATAGTCAGCGTGTCCTGGACAGTCTACGTGAGCATAGTGCCGACTTGCAGTTTCATACTCTACGTGAGCAGTATTGATGGTAATACCCCGTGCCTTTTCTTCTGGAGCATTATCAATTTGGTCGTAGCCCTTAGCTACAGCCTGACCCATAGCTGCCAAGGTCATGGTGATGGCTGCTGTCAAGGTAGTTTTACCGTGGTCAACGTGACCAACTGTACCGATATTAATGTGGGGTTTATTCCTTTCAAACTTTGCGCGTGCCATGAATGCTCATTTCCTTATTTTAACTAAGCGTTCCCTTTGCTTTTTGCAATGATAGTTTCAGCTACGCTGCGAGGCACCTCTTCGTAGTGGCTGAACTCCATCGTGAAGATACCCCGACCTTGTGTCTTTGACCGGATATCAGTGGCGTAGCCAAACATGGTCGCCAGTGGAACTTTGGATGCGACCTTAGCAAGTCCCTGTTCGGTGCTTTGGCTTTCAATTTGCCCTCGGCGAGCAATGAGGTCGCCAATGACGTTCCCGATATAGTCTTCAGGAACTTCAACCTCAACTTTCATCATAGGCTCTAAGAGGACGGGTGAAGCTTTTAGCACAGCCTCTTTCATCGCCATTGAACCAGCGATTTTGAAAGCCATTTCCGAAGAGTCTACATCGTGGTATGACCCATCAATTAGCGTCGCTTTGACGTCAATCAACGGATATCCAGCTAGAACACCGGATTCGCAGCTTTCTTTCATTCCTTGTTCTGCGGGGCCAACGTACTCTTTAGGTACTGAACCACCAGCAATTTTGGAAACGAATTCAAAGCCAGTACCTGGGTCTCCAGGCTCCAAATTGATCACAACGTGACCGTATTGGCCTTTACCACCACTTTGGCGGATAAATTTGCCCTCAATTTTGCTTACAGCTTTCCGAATTGTTTCTCGGTAAGCTACTTGCGGCGCACCTACATTCGCTTCCACCTTGAATTCTCGTAACATCCGGTCTACTAGAATTTCTAGGTGTAGCTCTCCCATCCCCGCGATTACGGTTTGGTTTGTTTCCGGATCGACGCGGACGCGGAAGGTGGGATCTTCTTCTGAGAGAGATTGCAGAGCTTTGGACAGCTTGTCCATGTCGTTCTTGGTTTTGGGTTCAACCGCCACCGAGATCACAGGCTCAGGAATGAATAGGGATTCCAGAATTACTGGCGATCCATCATCACAGAGCGTGTCACCTGTCAAGGTGTCTTTCAATCCCAAAGCTGCTCCCAAATCACCTGCTCGCAGTTCATCGACATCTTGCCGATCGTCTGCCTTCATTAAAACTAAGCGGGAAATCCGTTCTTTTTTATTCTTACTAGCGTTGAGAACGTAGCTGCCCTTTTTCAGGACACCAGAATAAACACGAACAAATGTCAGGCGACCGTAAGGGTCAGCCATAATCTTGAATGCCAGGGCTGCTAAGGGTTCGTTGTCATCAGCCCGCCGCTCAACAGTATCGCCATTGGGCAGTAAGCCTTGAATTGGCGGTACTTCACTTGGCGCTGGCAGGTAATCGACAACGGCATCCAGCATTAACTGTACACCTTTGTTTTTGAATGCCGAACCGCAAAGTACTGGTACAATTGTCCCCGCAATTGTGCCTTTACGCAGGGCAGTCCGAACTTCCTGTTCTGTAAGTTCTTCGCCCTCGAAGTACTTAGTCATCAGAGCATCATCTGTTTCTGCCGCGGCTTCTATTAGCTTAGTGCGGAATTCGTCTACCTGCGCTTGCAATGCTTCCGGGATATCGGTTTCTTGGATATCAGTTCCTTGATCATTTGCGTAAATATACGCACGCATCCGTACTAAATCAACGATACCTTGGAAGTCGTTTTCACTACCGATTGGTAGTTGAATGGCGATCGCATTCGCCCGCAGGCGATCGCGGATTTGGTCGTGAACTTTATAAAAGTTCGCTCCGGTGCGATCCATCTTGTTGATAAAGGCTATCCGAGGAACTTTGTAGCGTTCTGCTTGCCGCCACACTGTCTCAGACTGCGGTTGCACGCCGCCCACAGAACAAAATACTGCGATTACACCATCTAACACGCGCATGGAACGCTCAACTTCAATTGTGAAGTCTACGTGACCCGGAGTATCGATAATGTTAATTTGATGATCTTTCCAACTGGTACTGATCGCAGCAGCAGTAATGGTAATTCCCCGCTCCCGCTCCTGCTCCATCCAGTCTGTGACGGCAGTTCCTTCATGAACTTCGCCAATTTTATGAATTATTCCAGAGTAAAATAATATTCTCTCTGTTGTTGTTGTTTTGCCCGCATCTATATGCGCCGCAATACCAATGTTGCGTACTTTCTCTAGCGGGATCGTGCGTGCCACAGCTACCTCCTATAGTTTTTGCCTCATGATATCTTGTATATTACTCTTTGTTAAGATTCTATACTTTTACGGAAAACCGTCTTTTTTTTGTAAATCCACGATATAGCGCTTCGGCAAGGCGATATATCGCTTTTTTACTTAGTAACGATAATGTGCGAATGCTTTGTTAGCTTCCGCCATCCGGTGCGTCTCTTCACGTTTGCGAATGGCATTGCCTGTTTCGTTGGCAGCATCCATTAACTCATTTGCCAATTTGCTTGCCATTGTCCGGCCTGGTCTAGACCGGGAATATTGCACTAACCAACGCAGTGCTAGGGTAGTGCCCCGTTCTGTACGCACTTCCATTGGTACTTGGTAGGTTGCTCCACCAACTCGCCGAGCTTTTACTTCTACTAAAGGCGTGGCATTTCGCACTGCTCTTTCAAAGGTTTCCAACGCACCAGCACCAGTGCGTTCTTCAATAGTTTTTAATGCATCATAAACAATGCGTGCGGCAAGTGATTTTTTGCCATGACGCATGATCCGTCTGATAATCATGCTCACAAGGCGACTGTTATATACAGAGTCAGACGGAACTGGGCGCCTTTGAATAACACCACGACGAGACATACTTCACCTTTAATTCGGAATTGGCAACGAAATTATATGCTATCAGACACCGGAAACTAAAAGCGGTAGAACCCAACCCTCAGACTTCCTCTATTTTTTTCGACCGTTGCAGCAAGACTGACTTAATTGAATGCCAATTCTTGATTTTGGATTTTGGATTAAAAGTTTTCGGTATATATTCCGATCCCAAGGATCTGAACAAATCAAAAGTCTGTAAGCCTAATTCCCTTGTGGGATCGACCAATCCAAAATCGCAAATCTAAGAATCTAAAATTGTTTGACTTGCTACCTGCAACGAAATACTCAAGGCGACAAGATTATAAACTTTAATGTTCAGATGAGAAATTAGCTGTAGATTACAGTATTTTCCTCCTCAGAACTTCTACACTTGCTCGCTTAGTGTAGATGTAAGCTTGCTTGATTTCTTGAAACAGACTTTGGCGGTCTTCATAACTACTGTTAGAACAAAGACGGCGCTCCTTCTTTTACCCTTCAGCGCTTTCAAGGTAGACGATTAATCGTGTTAAATGCGATTAATCGCCTAATCCTATTTTTTTGCTTCTTTAGGACGCTTGGTTCCATACTTGGAACGGCCTTGCTTGCGGTCTTTGACTCCGGCTGTATCTAGGGTGCCACGGATAATGTGGTATCTCACGCCTGGTAGATCCTTAACCCGACCGCCACGAATCATCACAACTGAGTGTTCTTGTAAGTTGTGACCAATGCCTGGAATGTAAGCTGTGACTTCAAATCCAGAGGTAAGTCTAACTCTTGCTACTTTGCGTAGGGCTGAGTTAGGCTTTTTTGGTGTGGTCGTGTATACTCTGGTACAAACTCCCCGACGTTGGGGGCATTGTTTCAGAGCTGGGGACTTGGTTTTCTGACGCGCTTGTTCGCGCTCATTTCGGATTAGCTGCTGTATTGTTGGCATGAGTTACAGCGCGTAAAGCTGCTTATGGTCTAAGTTTTAACAAATCCTGATTATATCTTTTTTTTCGGTCTTATGTCAATTGTTATTTTTGCTTAGTGATTGAACATCTGTTTTTTGACTAATGTTCAATCACTAATGACTCAAGGAGAAGGAATTGCCACAGCCACAGGTAGCGATCGCCTGAGGATTGTGGAAGCGAAAACCACCACCCATTAAGTCTTCTGAATAATCCACCCTCAAACCTTTAAGGTAATTTAAGCTTGTGGCATCAATGACTACTTGAATCTCATCCAACTCGAAAACCTGGTCGCCGACTTTTATTGCTTCATCAAAGGACATATCATAAAAGAATCCAGAACAACCACCTGGTTTTACTGCCAATCGAAATAAGACATTTTGCTGCTTGGACTTTATTCGCCCAATCTCACTTACGGCTGCTTGACTCAGATGAATCATGGAACTCGTTTTTTGCAATTGAATACCCCATCTTCCATTTTACAGATAGGTTGACCCTTGCTTGTGCAAAATTCCAAATCATCAAAGGCATGAGCACGATCACTATTACTACATTTATAACACTAACATGCTTCAGTCCCCACCTTAACAAGGTAGGGACTTCTGGGGTGCAATAGTTCGTTTACAAAGACGGTTTACATAAAAATGTATTCAGCTTTGAGATTAAAGCTTTAATAGCATTCTTTTGGTTTTAATCTTTGGTACGGGCATAGTCATCTTGGTAGCGGATAATATCATCTTCTCCTAAATATTCGCCATTTTGGACTTCAATCAACACCAAGGGGATCACGCCAGGATTCTCTAAACGATGAGATGTACATTGAGGTACATAGGTTGACTCATTATTACTCAGTAAGACTTCTTTCTCACCACAAACTACTCTAGCTGTACCAGAGACGACAATCCAATGTTCGCTGCGGTGATGGTGCATTTGTAGACTGAGGCGGTGTCCTGGCTTAACTTCGATGCGCTTAATTTTGTATCCGCGCCCTTCTTCCAAAACTGTAAAAGCACCCCAAGGACGTAATTCAGTTGCAGCAGAGCCCCTAGAAGTTATGTTTGGAGGGAGGTGTAGAGTTTCAGTCTGTGTAGTTTCTTGATATCGAGCCATAGTTACCTCATTTGAAGACATAACAAACCGTTGGTACTCTTAATTATTGATAAAAAATCTGGCGCTATCTTGCAACCTTAAAAATCAGCAATTTTGTCGCACTTTGATAAACATAGCAAAATCAAACCTTATGGTGTAAACCATCACTACTAAAACTCTGATGTCTACACCAAGTCTTCATCAAGCTAAATGACAGCTTGTTCTAAACTTTAAAAAATGACTAGGGATTGGGGATTGGTCATAGGGCATGGGGCATTGGTGATTAAGAGAATTCCTTATTCCTTATTCCCTATTCCCCATTCCCTGATTATCGTGGTTGCAGGAAAATACCAATTCCGTTATGAACACGAGCAGCGGTACTGGGCGAGCGATCGAGTAGTTGCCCTCCTAAATAAAGGCTGGTAGAACTACCGCCGTCCAAATTTAGGGCATCCACACAGCCCATGAGTTGCATCAATTGGGCGTGTTCTGCCAAATTAGGGCCATAACCGCCGGCACGATTATGTGTGGCAGTAATCATCACTGTGCCTGTTTCTGTTGTGCAAATACCGCTACGAATAGCCTTTTCGGCAATAAAGGCATTACTAAATTTTTCGCCTTTGGCATCAAGGACAATTTGACGATTTTGGACTAATAGCGGCCCAGCACCGATAATGTAGGGATAACGACTAAAATCAGCTGGAGTAGTGGCGCTGGAAATACTTACTGCGCTTCCAATAGGTAGTTGTGAGGCAGCACTAGCAGCGTTAGCGCGTAAAGTTAGCAGGTAGCCATCTTGGGGAATTGGAACTGCTGTCTCACCAACTTTGCCGCCTGGTAACTGATTGGTAATTTGGTTTTTTTGTACCACTAAGATAATTTCGTTATCTGTTAGGGGTGTGTAAGTTGATCCCCAAGCTGAGGTGTAACGAGCAATGCCACTTTGAATGTAGCCACTGTTGAGAAACAGAATTGGTAGGCGCTGGTCATTTGCTGTAATTAAAGTTTCTTCCAAGGTGAGACGACCGAAGTAAAATTGGCCTGAATCATTCCAAGCGATCGCACCCCGGTTAAGAATTGGGCCTGATAACCACTGACTATCCCGACGAATTGCACCCAATGGCAATCTGTTATTACGGTTAAAATAACCACCATTAATTCCAGCTACTGCTAAGTAACGTTGTGCTGTTTGAATTAAGGGAGCAGTACCTGCAAGTCCATCAGGACTAGCCCACATAGGTTTCAAAATTAGCCCAAATTTGCGGGGATTAACTTCTAACCAGACCACAGGAAAGCGTTCTGTGCCTAAGTTGACATAATGCTGTCGCCAGCGCAATCCTGGGGCCCAAGTAATATCCCGCTCTTCTAAAGGATCGGGTCGAATATCGATAATCAGGCGATTGGGGTTAGCGACAGTACTAACTTGAGGCGATAGACCAAAGGGAACGCTTAGACTAATAATCGTTTGGTTTTTCATCACCTCCACTTTTTGAATCAGTGGTTCAGGGGCTGGTAGTATTGGTTGTGTTGGTGTCGCTGGTGATAATTGTTTGAGCAGGTTTGGCAGCAATGTTGGTGGTGCTGCTGGTGGCTGGGGGGTATAGCGTTCTATCAAAACAGGGTCAGCTATTCCATCCAGGGTAATTGTCCACTGTCTATTTGGCGGTACAGTGGATTTGGGAGTTGGCGTATCTGGATCGGAAGAGGGAGTTTGCAGTTTGGCGATCGCTGACCCTTGTGCAACTTGCCAGGGAGTTGAACGATCTAAATTGACAAGAATTCGAGTCTGTTGCAAAGGGGCACTTGCTTCTGGAGGTTCCTGACTCTGAACAATATTTGTGACTTGTGCTTTTGGGGTAGCAATTTCCAAGGTGTTGCCATTAGCTTGGATTTGCCATCCTGATGTTTGAGCAAAATTAGTGATATCCAGATAGCGATATGCCCCTATTAGCCTAGCGGCTAAAACTTGTGGCGTTGTTATCGGCGAAAACCACTGTATTGGTTGCCTCGCTGAATTACTACTGTTTAAGAAATTTACTCCAATTAATTGCCTGAATGCCCCATCATTGAGATGAGTTGTCACCTGACCAGATTTTCCAGGTTGCTGCAACCAAGTTCCTGGTAGAGTACGACCATTGAGGGAAATTTGATTACCAGAAAATGCCGTGCCTGTTAAAAGAGGTGTAGGTAACTGTGAGATTAACTTGGGTGTTGATTTGGTGGTTTTTAGGGACTCCTGGGCGTTGAGAGGATAGGTAGTAATTAAGCACAGTACTGTCAAAAGTATTGGTGACACAGTAGCCAGAAAAAATTTGCGTTCGCCCTTGGTGTTGACGGAGCCATCGCGAATCCCTGATTGGCAACAATTCGGCATTTTTACCATAATTTACTAAGTACTTTTGAAAACTATCACCCCAGGTATAAACTAACTAATTATTTGGAAATATAAAGAAAGCATGACTTTATTTTTGAATAAATATGTTAGTCTATATGTTGGCTATTTATCTCTTTTAAACACAGATTAATTTATTTAGACGCTAAAGCCACTGCAATCAAGTGTTTTAACTCCCACTAATTTTAACCACACCATATACGGTAGTTTTGGTTATCAAAACTGGATTAAGATATTTAATCCTAGCTGAAGGTTGCTAATATGATTATTTCAGTAATGTCTAGTTCATAGTAATACATGCGGCAACTGGGAAGCGGCAAAATTATAGACAACAAAAATATTTGGGAATTGTCAAATGGGTATATATTGTAATACGCTGATTTTATTGCTGAATCGGGATGATTTTGGCTTTAGAACATAGTACAGCGTTTAGTTTTAGTTTTGTTTTAGGTGAGCCAAAAAAAATAGGCTCGGTAAGTAGCTAGTGTGCATCTGGAAAAAAGGGATTGAGAAAATACTTAACTTCAAAATATAAAAAAGAAACTGTCAGGGCAAAAATAATGTCTTGGCGGAGGTAACTTGTCTAACACCGCATAAACACATAAAAAACACGCAATCATTTTAACACGGGGAACTGATAAAGTAAAACCGAAGTTAAAATTTTTTTTCCCTAAATTTCGGTGCTTATATATTTTTCCATCGCTGAATTTAGAAATTTTTTCCCACAATAATGTAGTGGCAAAATTAGTAACTCAATACTTCAGGAACAGGGTATGAATAATAAACCGATGAATCAAGACCAGGAAATCACAGCGGATATCAACTCAAGAGATACCTATCAGGGGCAAAAGTGGTTAGTAGAGGAACGAGATGCCTGTGGTGTAGGTTTTATTGTTCATCGCCAGAATCATACCAGCCACAAAATTGTCGAAAAAGCCTTAGCTGCTTTAACCTGCTTAGAACATCGGGGAGGTTGTAGCGCTGATCGCGACTCTGGTGATGGTGCTGGAGTATTGACAGCAATCCCTTGGGAGTTGTTCCAACAAGACTTTGCCCAAAGGGGGAAGGAATTTCCATCCACCAATAATATAGCTGTGGGGATGATATTTCTCCCACAAGAACAGCAAGCTGCACAAAAAGCTAGGGTGACTGTTGAGCAAGTAGCTGCTGAAGAGAAATTAATTGTATTGGGTTGGCGAGTAGTGCCAGTGCAACCTGATTTGTTGGGGGTACAAGCAAGAGAAAATCAACCCCAGATTGAACAAGTTTTGTTAGCTTCTGTTGACAAAAGCGGCGATGAATTGGAACGCCAATTGTACATTACCCGCCGCCGAATTAGTAAAGCTGCAACTAACATCTCAGAAGAATTTTATATCTGTTCGTTGTCAAGTCGCACAATTGTCTATAAAGGTATGGTGCGTTCCGCTGTCTTGGGCAGCTTTTACGACGATTTAAAAAATCCAGCTTACAAAAGCGCCTTTGCTGTTTATCACCGCCGCTTTAGTACCAATACCATGCCCAAGTGGCCCCTAGCCCAACCGATGCGGCTTTTGGGTCACAACGGTGAAATCAATACCTTATTGGGTAACATCAACTGGATGATGGCACGAGAAGCTAGTCTGAATCATCCTGTATGGGGTGATCGCATCGAGGAACTCAAGCCATTAGTTCATATTGATAACAGTGACTCAGCCACCCTAGACAACGTAGTGGAATTACTGGTGTGCTCTGGACGCAGCCCCTTGGAGGCTTTAATGATTATGGTTCCAGAGGCTTACCAAAATCAGCCTTCTTTACATAAATTTCCAGAAATTGTTGATTTCTACGAATATTACAGTGGTTTGCAAGAAGCGTGGGACGGGCCAGCACTTTTAGTATTCAGCGATGGCAAAAAAGTTGGTGCAACTCTAGATCGTAATGGTTTAAGACCAGCTCGTTACGCGATCACCAAAGATGATTACATTGTTGTAGCTTCGGAAGCTGGTGTGGTGGACTTCCCAGAAGCCGATATTGTCGAGAAAGGTAGACTCGGCCCAGGGCAAATGATCGCCGTAGATTTAGAAAATCATGAAGTGCTGAAGAATTGGGATATAAAGGGGCGCATCGCCAAGCAGCACCCTTATGGAGAATGGCTGCAACAGCACCGTCAAGAATTAAAGTCATTGGTGAGCCAACGCGGTCTTCTCCCAAGGGGAGACGCCAAGGGCGATAGCGCAGCGTTAGCGAGTCATCGAGCGTCTGGGGGTCTCCCCCATGAGCGATTGGCGAACCCTGAAGGGGTCATTAGTCATCCGTCATTAGCAAATGGCAATGGCAAAGGACAATTGACTATTGACCAAGGACAATTGACTATTGACAAGCAAACCTTACTTCAGCGTCAAACTGCCTTTGGGTACACCACAGAAGATGTGGAAATGGTGATTCATCCAATGGCGATCGCAGGTTCTGAGCCGACTTTCTGCATGGGTGATGATATTCCCTTAGCGGTGCTATCACAAAAGCCACACCTGCTTTATGACTATTTCAAACAGCGCTTTGCTCAGGTGACAAACCCGGCGATCGATCCCCTGCGGGAAAAGCTAGTAATGTCTCTGAAAGTTGAACTGGGTGAACGGGGTAACTTATTAGAACCCAAGGCAGAATATGCTCGGAGATTGAAACTCGAATCGCCAGTGTTAACGGATGGTGAATTAGAGGCGATTAAGCTGTCAGGATTTGCGACGGCTGAGTTGTCAACCCTGTTTGCGATCGCCACCGGCCCAGAAGGATTAAAGTCCGCAGTCCAATCTTTACAAGTACAAGCAGCTGAATCAGTCCGCGCAGGTGCAAAGATTTTAATATTAAGCGACCAGATCCCCTCAAGCTCTCTTGATGCAGGTATCAGCACGGAATACACCTACATTCCCCCCCTGTTAGCAGTGGGCGCTGTACATCACCATCTGATTCGTGAGGGGTTGCGAATGAAAACATCCCTGATTGTGAATACTGCTCAATGCTGGAGTACCCATCACTTTGCTTGTCTGATTGGCTACGGTGCTGGTGCAGTTTGTCCGTATATGGCTTTAGATACGGTGCGTGATTGGTGGTCTGATCCCAAAACTCAAAAGTTAATGGGGGTACAAAAAATTCCCACCCTCACCCTAGAACAAGCTTTAGGAAATTATCGCAAAGCAGTAGAGTCAGGTTTGCTCAAAATTCTCTCCAAGATGGGAATTTCTCTGCTCTCCAGCTATCAAGCAGCCCAAATCTTTGAAGCGATTGGCATTGGTGGAGATTTAATCGAACTGGGATTTCGTGGTACGACTTCCCGCATCGGTGGTTTGAGTGTTACCGAACTCGCTGATGAAGTACTTTCCTTCCACAGCAAAGCTTTCCCAGAACTGACGACCAATAAGTTAGAAAACCTGGGCTTTGTGCAATACCGTCCTAACGGCGAGTACCACATGAATAGCCCAGAAATGGTTAAGGCGTTGCATAAAGCTCTAGATGGCAAAAACTACGACCACTACGAAGTTTACAAAAAGCACCTCCAAGGCAGACCAGTAACAGCCTTGCGGGACTTGCTAGACTTCCAAGGCGATCGCAGCCCAATTTCTCTAGAAGAAGTAGAGTCGGTAACTGAAATTGTCAAGCGCTTCTGCACAGGTGGCATGTCTTTGGGTGCTTTGTCAAGAGAAGCCCATGAAACTTTAGCAATCGCTATGAATCGCATTGGCGGGAAATCAAATTCTGGAGAAGGTGGCGAAGATCCAGTGCGCTACACAGTTCTAGATGATGTGGATGAGTCTGGTTACTCGCCAACCCTACCTCATTTAAAAGGATTGCAGAATGGCGATCGAGCTTATAGTGCCATTAAGCAAGTTGCATCGGGACGCTTTGGTGTGACGCCAGAGTACCTAGTTAACGCCAAACAAATTGAAATCAAAATTGCCCAAGGTGCCAAGCCTGGGGAAGGTGGACAACTGCCAGGGCCCAAAGTAAGCCAATACATTGCGATGTTAAGGCGCTCCAAGCCAGGTGTAACGCTGATATCACCACCACCGCACCACGATATTTATTCGATTGAAGACCTAGCACAACTGATTTTTGATCTGCACCAAATAAATCCGAAAGCAAAGGTGTCGGTGAAGCTAGTTGCAGAAGTTGGCATTGGTACGATCGCTGCTGGTGTAGCCAAAGCAAACGCTGATATCATCCAGATTTCTGGTCATGATGGTGGTACAGGGGCATCACCACTTAGTTCGATTAAGCACGCTGGTTCGCCGTGGGAACTCGGTTTAAGTGAAGTGCATCGCGTTTTGATGGAAAATAGTTTGCGCGATCGCGTGATTTTGCGGGTAGATGGCGGACTCAAGAGTGGCTGGGATGTGGTAATAGGTGCATTGATGGGCGGTGAAGAATTTGGTTTCGGCTCCATCGCCATGATTGCTGAAGGCTGTATCATGGCGCGAGTTTGCCACATGAATACCTGCCCTGTAGGTGTTGCTACTCAGAAAGAAGAACTCCGTAAGCGGTTTACAGGAATACCAGAACAAGTTGTCAACTTCTTCTATTTCATCGCTGAAGAAGTGCGTAGTTTGTTAGCCCGACTTGGCTACCGTTCTTTATCAGAAATCATTGGACGTGCAGATTTGTTAAAACTGCGCCAAGAGGCAAAACTCACCAAAACGCGATCGCTAAATCTGGACTGTTTACTTCAGCTACCAAATAGCAGAGACAATCGTAGCTGGTTGGTGCATGAAGAAGTTCACAGCAATGGCGTGGTTTTGGATGACAAGTTCCTTGCCGATGCCGAAATTCAGACTGCTATTAGAAATCAGTCTACTGTCACCAAGACTTACCCAATTATCAATACTGACAGAACAGTAGGCACAAGATTAGCGGGAGCGATCGCTTCCCAGTACGGTGACAGTGGCTTTGAAGGACAAATTAATCTCAACTTTACAGGTAGTGTTGGACAAAGCTTTGGTGCTTTCAACCTCCCAGGCATAATTCTGAGCCTAGAAGGAGAAGCAAACGACTATGTAGGTAAAGGGATGCATGGTGGTGAAATCATCATTAAACCTCCAACTGATGCTACCTATAACGCATCACAAAACGTGATAGTTGGCAATACCTGCCTCTATGGTGCTACTGGTGGCATATTATTTGCCAACGGATTAGCAGGAGAGCGCTTTGCTGTGAGAAACTCCAAAGGCATTGCAGTGATTGAAGGCGCTGGGGATCACTGCTGTGAATACATGACAGGTGGTGTGATTGTTGTCCTTGGCAAAGTAGGACGTAACGTAGCAGCGGGAATGACTGGTGGACTGGCATACTTCTTGGATGAAGACGACTTATTTCGTGAGTTAGTCAACCCAGAAATTGTCAAAATTCAGCGGGTGATTACCGAAGTAGGTGCAAAGCAACTGCAAGAATTAATCCAAACTCATGCAGAACGCACTGGTTCACCAAAGGCAAAGAAAATTCTGCAAAATTGGCAAGAATTTTTGCCGAAATTCTGGCAGTTAGTTCCGCCTTCTGAAGCTGATAGTCCAGAAGCCAATCCTGAAAAAACAACTGAGTTCAGTTTAGTAAGCAGTCATTAAGAGACTGACAACAAATAAATTCAATCTTGTGAGGCAGGCTTTCCGGCCTGCCTTTCGATAAAACAAGGGTTTTGGCGTCAAAAAACTTTTGTATTATTTATCTAACAACGCTAAATCTGGTTTTCTATGACAATGGTTCTCGTAACCCGAATAATATATTGCACCCTAACAAGCAAAATACCCCAAGGGAAACACCCTTGAGGTATAAGCATAATTGTTTAAGAATATAAACTTTATTCTTAAACCCCCCAGCAAAATCGACGAAAAGCTTGATTTATTGTTGAGAGGTAGGGAGGAGTGTAACGGTTACATCTTTTCAAAAAACAGACTCTACTTTTACACAGGCTCTACTGTCACAGTGTAATTGGTATTGTTAGTATTGAGGAAGGACGCAACCCTTGCATAGTAAGTGTCTGGAGTTAAGTTACTAGTAATCGCATCCGATGTAGTCCCACTATTAACGGAAGAACCAAGGAAAACTTGATTGCTATTATACAGTGTGAGATCGGCATCTGCTGCTAGATTGTCAATTCGCACTCTATAATTTCCGCCTTCGCTGACACTAAATTTGTAGTAATCGAATTGATCGCTGCTGCCAACAAAATCATTTTGGGATCTGGAAATGTTGCTACCAAACTCACATATATTTAGCCGTCAAGCCTGAAGCTTAACAACTCAAGCTGAAGCATCTCTTATTCATTTTCAATAAAAATCTAATTTTAGCGATAATACTAAGAGCTAATTGGTCAAGTATATCTGACTGAAACTTCAGTGTTCAAGTTAGTATTGACAAATTACCTATAATTAATAATTATTACTTTTTGTTAGCAAGCAACTTTTGGTCTGTATCTTCGATTTCTAAAAGTTCTGGAATAGTCACAAAGCGATAGCCTTGCTTTTTAAAGTTGCTAATAATTTCTGGTAAAGCTTGCACAGTTCTGGAACGATTACCACCACCATCATGCATTAACACAATCCCACCAGGTTTAGAATCTTTAATCACGTTATTGATCAACTTTGGTACAGTTGGTAACTTGTAGTCTGTGGAATCAGCCGACCACATCACCACAGCATACTTTTGTCCTTTAGCATAACCAGCTAATCCATTGTGTAGCATGCCACCAGGCGGTCGGAACAGATTTGTTTTGACACCTGTAACTTGATAAATTAAGTCTGTTGTGCGCTCAATTTCAAAAGCAGCTGCTTGTTGATTAAAGAAGTGATACCAGTGATGCCAAGTATGGTTGGCAATGACGTGACCTTGAGCGACAATCTGCTTTCCTAACTCTGGATAATTTTTTAGATTCTGCCCGACTACAAAAAACGTCCCTTTGATATTATTTGATTTCAGAATACTTAGCACTTGCTCTGTTGTCTGAGGCCAAGGGCCATCATCAAAGGTGAGAGCAATCACTTTCTCACCCTGAGTAAGCTTTGCAGCCTTAATGATTTCCCCTTGAAAACGTGATGGTATAGGGTAGGCTATACCCTTTGTTTGTGCTTCTTGCTGCCAACTTGTAAGCATCGTCGCCTTTAATTTCTCAATGCGCTGCTGAGTTCCTACGTTTGCAGATACATCCTTAATATTTATACTTGGTCTACTCTGAGCCTCTGAAGCATTTGGTCTTAGAAGCATCATAAAAGCAAGACTAAAAACACCACCTAAAGCAAGTAGCGCAATTAATATTCCTTCTGGCCACAGAAACGACTTATTGTTTTCCACCTCAAAGCTCCTTCAAAGATCGAACCATCACCACGGTTATGACGGTACGTTATAGCACATTTTTATTAGATATTTAGATACCAGCTGCTTTCTGGTAATCATGAAAATTGGTATTGGTACTAACGAGAATTCAGAATTGATAAGACAGACTATATTGCTTTAACTGAAATCTATATGCTCTAGATTTGGACAGCGTTGAATATACAATACTTGGTACTGTTTAATTTCAACCTAGTCATAAAAGGTAAGCTCTGCCCTTCCACATTATTACCGCTAGCTCTAAGAAGGAGAGGAACACAATCAGATAATTAACCACACCCCAAAATCCTCTTAAATAGGAGTTATGAATTAGTTGCTGTTTTTCAGTTCACCGTTAAGGCAGCATTATCCTTTGAAGTTTTATAGATTTTCAAATAAGATCAACTAAGCTGTCATACCGACAATTTGCACTTTTAGCAGACTGAAGTTTTTTTTAGCCAGACTTTCTGACAGTAAAACTGTATAATTTATAACTTAAGTGAATTGTTTGATTAACATACAAAACTACTTACAAGGGCGGGTTGTCTTTAAAAAAAGAGTCTGGTAAACTATTAGTTCTATTCTTGATAGGATATATTTTACTGCCTGTTGCCATTATTTCTTTTTTAAGAAAAAGTTAAATTTTCAACTAACAGAATGTTACCTTGTACTTTCTATGAAATAGACCAGACGAAAATTGATTCAATATAGTTTCTCATTGCCAAGGGGCATTTATTCTTTAAATCTAGTCATCTTTGACTGATTCAGCAAAAATAATTCTATCAGCAGCTTACTTCTCTTTCGGATGCTGATACTTTAGCCGAAATTGCTAGCTAGTAGCTTTCTGTCTGTGAATGTTTTTCTCGATAATTAAGTATGTTTATATCTTAATTAATAGTACAGTTTAATATGCACTGTCACCGTGTAATTACGGAAATTAATTTCGTATATATAGGCAAGTGATTAAAATGAGAATAGGATGACATCTATCCATTGAAGCATTAAAGTCTATATTTAATATTGAAAAGTAGTATTTTTTACTAAAAACCCTTATTCAACTATATTTCTGCATTTAAAAATATATTTACATTTTGACTAATTTTATGTAATATCACTTAATAATACAGACCAAAATATATTTTCTTGCAACTTGACCTCCAGCAAAACTACCCTCTGCCTTTTTTCAGTAAAGTGAGGTAGATACTGTCAAACATGGGGTAGACTATTTTGCGACTCTACGACCAATTTTCTGTTTAAAGAAAAAACCTACTGGTTGTATCCCTCTAGCAGTCTGTAACTAGCTTCTTTTGCAGAAAGAGACAAAACTTACGATTATCTCATAACTTGCCTTATAATTACAGCAATTAGAATTTTTATTTTTAATTATCTATTTAGCAATCCTAATTATTAGCTTATATTATCTTAGACAAGTCATAGTTTATTTACAGCACTTCTGCTCATCTTTGGTAAATGGATAAGTGTATTATTTAATGTCTGTATAGGTTGACCCTAAACCCTGTTTTCCTATTAATATACCTTTTGAGTCAAAATAATCAAGGTATTTGTCTCACTTCTGAAACTGGCTAGAAACTTTTATGATTCCTCACGAAAGTGATGCAAAAGAAGAGCGTGCGTCGTTAAAAGTATGGCGTAGTTGGCAAGAAAATCTGATTTTAATTGCGATCGCACTAGGTTTGGCATTCTTAATCAGGACTTTTATCGCCGAACCGCGCTATATACCTTCTGACTCAATGTTACCAACCTTACATACTGGCGATCGCTTGGTAGTTGAAAAAATCTCCTACCATTTTCACCCTCCCATAACTGGAGATATTATTGTTTTTCAGCCACCCGCAGAATTACAACGTCGAGGATATCCCAAAGACCAAGCGTTCATCAAGCGAGTTATTGGCCAGCCGGGTGAGGTAATTAGTGTTGCTTCTGGCAAAGTCTACCTCAACGGTCAACCCTTGGCAGAAGACTACATCGCTGAACCTCCAAATCAGCCATATCTACCAGTAAAAGTCCCAGAAGACAAATTTTTCGTTATGGGAGATAATCGCAACGATAGTAATGATTCTCGCTATTGGGGCTTTTTACCCAGAAAAAATGTCATCGGTCGAGCAACGTTTCGCTTTTGGCCTCTTGATCGCATTGGGTTCATTTAATCAATTTTGGATTTTAGATTTTCTTTCCATCCAAAATTCCAAATTTCCAGAGTTAGAAGTTATTTTAAAACTTCTAACTTTTAATTTAAAACCTCAAATAATACATCATCTGAGCGATCGCATCACCAGTTAACTCTAACCGCCGTTGGAAATCAGCCAGGTTACGGTAAGGCCCGGCTGATTGCCGATTTTGCACTACTGTTTCCGCCAAAGACAAATCTATAAATGGAATTTGTGCTAATTTTTCAACGGTTGCTGTATTTGGGTTGACTAAATAGGTAGGATTTTCTAAAGATTCGTGGTCATAGTAAATAAAATTCAGCAAAGGCTTTAATGGTTCTAGGCGCGGCGCTGGTATACCCAAAGCCGCAGCGATATCTTCAATACAGTAAAATTTCACACCCGAATGTGAAAGTTCCACAAGCGATCGCGCTTGGTGAATTGACAAACCTGGTAGGCGTAACCAATCATCTACAGTGGCTTGATTAGCATCAATGCGGATACCTAATTGAGCCGCTATCTGAATTTCTTCCCCAGATTGTAGGCGATAGTAGGGATCGTTGAGGAGCTTGGCGCGGAGTTTTTGCAGTCTGGAATTTAAAGGTAGCCAGTTATTCATGATTGTCGCTTACCTCAAGAAATCTGGTCTAGCAATTGGCGGCGCTTTTGTTCAAATTCATACTCTGAAATCAGTCCATCCTGGCGCAGAGCATCTAATTCCCGCATTGCGTCAGCGATCGCTCCTACCTGATTAATCGCTTTTTGTGAGTTCCTTGCCGCTGACTTGCCTAGATTAAAGTTACGATCAAAAGCTTCTTCGTCTTGGGCTAAATACCAAACTCCCTCAATCGCACTAGCTACCTTGGGGATAGGCGTCCAGGAAAGCAACACATACAAAACACCCCACAAAGGCTGTCCCAGGTAGAATTTATGTAATCCTGAAATTGTCAGCGTGCCAGAAAAAGCTAAAACAGCAGCAACACTTCGACTTTTGCGCTTGGTCAACATATTTCTAATAAATATACGAATACCACAGTTCCTACAATAAGACAGCCAAAAGGCACAGAAACAATTCAAAACTCAATCATTCAAAATTCCATAAGTTCGCGTAGCGTCTCGTAGAGAAGAAAAGTAATTTAGTAAACATCCTGGCTATATTGCTAAATTTATAATCACTAGTCACCATATAAATTCATTTTAGTCAACTACCCTGTCTTGCCCTTCGGACTTTCAGACTTTTGGGTGGTAAGTCCCACAATTTAATAAATATTTGAAGAAATTTGAGTAAGTTTCACATGACTGTGCATTGAGCTTTGATGCTAATTTTAAGTTTTTAATGGATTTAGATTACTACGATGTCACAGACCTTCCTACCGCCAGAATGGTTTAAACAGCTTTGTGATCCTTACGCTGTGCTAGGAATTTCTGTGAGTGCTGACGATCGCCAGATTTTTAAACGCTATCACACTTTAGCGAAACTCCTACATCCCGATCGCTATGCTAAAAGCTGCAATCCAGACCAAGAATTGGCAACGGCAATACTTAGCTATTTAATCAATCCAGCTTACGAACAACTCAAACATCGACACAAGCGCTTGATTGCTATAGCCATGTTGCGATCAGACGCAAGAGTATTACAGCAGCAAGCTTTGTGTGGGCAAAGTGCCATAGCTGAAGAAATTATGGAAATGTCACCACCCCAAGCAGAATTGTTTTATGAAGAAGCGATCGCCTCCTATGCAGAAGCTCAATACAAATCACTCCATCAGTTTTATCAAGTTACGCAACAAATTAGTATACTAAACTTAGTTTATTTACAGTTGCATAAACCTGACCTGTTTCTACCGCAAAAAGTTGTTCCCATCATCCCTGAAGTAGAAGTCAAGCCAGTTGAATTGACATTAAATGAAAAAACTAATGTCAAACCAGTTTTGACAAACTACGCCCAACGTCACTACCAGCGAGCGATTGAGTACGTCAGACTAGCCAATTGGGCTTTAGCCGTGCAAGAACTGCGCGATGCCATCAAGTTAGAGCCAAATAACAGCGACTATTATGCGTTATTAGGTTTAGTACATCTAAAACAGAAATTTATCGGGATGGCTAGGGTTTACATCCGTCAGGCATTAAAACTTAACCCGCAAGATTTACTAGCTCAAAAATACGCTACCAGATTAAAAATTGAACCGGGTGAAAACACCAATCCTAAATCAATGGCTAAAGCTCTGAGTATTGCGGCTTTATTAAGTCGATTTAACAAGGGAAAACGTTCTCAAGTCAAGTGTTGAAATTTCGGTAACAAACCGTACTAAAACCGAAGCTTCGTGACTAGATTACTCCCCTAGACTAAAATAATAAATAGAAGTAAAGCTATTAAGCTACTGAGTCTGGGCACTCAGTTTAATATAAGCAATATGGGATTCTTCGATTCTGAAATAGTTCAACAAGAAGCAAAACAGCTGTTTGAGGATTATCAAGCGCTGATCAAGCTTGGCAACAGCTACGGCAAATTTGACCGCGACGGCAAAAAGCTGTTTATTGAGCAAATGGAAGCGATGATGGATCGGTATCGCATCTTTATGAAGCGCTTCGAGCTATCAGAAGATTTCATGGCACAAATGACAGTAGAACAACTGAAAACGCAATTAGGTCAGTTCGGTGTCACCCCGCAACAAATGTTTGACCAAATGCACCTCACTTTAGAACGGATGAAAGCCGAGCTAGAAAAACAGCCCTAGTCAATTTTAGATTTTGTGGAAAGTCAGATCGCCCGCAGTCGGCACTCCAACTTTCCAAGCCAGATTTTGGATTCATTGGCAATCCAAAATTCAAAATCTAAAACTAAATTATTGTGACTTGGGACGAGAAAACTGCGAAGGTGGCTTGAAGTTTTCTACAGGTACGTTCTTGAGTGCCTTCTCCATAAAATCTTTCCAAATGGGAGCGACCATCACACCACCTGTGGCATGGTCAGCTAATTGTCTGTTGTCATCTCTCCCTACCCAGACAGCAGTTGTCAACTGTGGCACAGTACCAACAAACCAAATATCTTTTTCTGATGATGTTGTTCCCGTTTTTCCTGCGGCTGGGCGACCGAGAGCAGCACCTTTACCTGTACCTTCAGTGATTACCGATCGCATCACATCTAGAATTGCTGCTGATGCCCAAGGATCGAGAACTAACTGCGGTTTAGGCGTGTTATCTAGCAACACGTTACCACTACTATCGGTAACACGAGCAATTACAGTTGGTGGAGATTGCCAGCCATAATTAGCAAAAGTAGCATAGGCACTAGCCATTTCCAGAGGTGTAACACCAATTGCCCCAAGTGGTAAGGAAGTCACAGGTTCCATTGGACTCATAATGCCCAAGGTACGACAGGTTTCTATGACTCTATTCATCCCTACAGCCTTACCAATCTTGATGACCGGAATGTTGCGCGATTGGGCTAAAGCTCTACGGATTGGCATAGCTCCGCTAAAACCGCCATCATAATTTCTGGGAAAGTACCAACCGTTACCATCTCGATAGCTAACTGGAGCATCTACCACCGTTGAGTCTGGCCCATATTTACCAGTAGCAAAAGCAGTGTAGTATACAAACGGTTTAAAAGAAGATCCAGGCTGGCGCTGAGATTGAGTTGCACGATTAAACTCACTGGTCTTAGGATCTATACCACCCACCAGTGCTTTGATAAAATGTGTGCGCGGATCTATTGCCACCAAGGCCATTTGATTCTTAGATAATCCTTGCCCCAGAAGTGTTTTATGCCACTTAGTAACAGTTTCCTCTGCCATGATTTGGAAGTTGGCATCAACTGTAGTTTGCACCCGCATCCCGCCTTTAAGTAGTGTCTCACGCCCAAACTTTTTAGCCAACTCCTGCGCTACAGTATTGGTTACATAAGGTAGAGCACTACCTTGAAAGGATTTAATTCTCCCAAGTTTGATTTCTTGCTTGAGGGCATTGTCGTATTCTGACTGGCTGATCCAGTTCAAATCCAGCATCCGTTTCAGCACTTCTTTTTGTTTCTGTTTTGCCAGCTTCATGCTCACAAACGGGCTGAATTCTTCTGGTGCTTGGATCAAACCCGCCATCATTGCTGACTCACCCAAGCTTAAATATTCTGATGACTTATTAAAGTAACTGCGGGCTGCCGTTTGTACACCATAATTGTTATGACCCCAATAAACTTGATTGAGGTACATTTCTAAAATTTGGTCTTTAGTGAGAATTTGCTCTAACCGGATTGCTAGCACCCCCTCTGCTAACTTGCGGGTAAAGGCACGCTTGCGAGACAAAAATAGATTTTTTACCAATTGCATGGTGACAGTAGAGCCACCCTCTTTGACTCCACCTGCTGCTGCGTTAACTACTACAGCACGCCCAACGCCGACGGGGTTAATACCGTGGTGATCGTAAAAGTGGCTATCTTCACTTGCCAACACTGCCCGTTTTAAATTCGGCGAAATTCTGTCTAGAGGTACAACTTCCCGGTTGGCTTCCCCGTGAATACTCGTTAAGAGTTTGCCCTTAAGGTCATAAATGTAAGTCGTTTCTGAGGGAAAGAAGTTACGTAGCTGTCTCACATCTGGCAAATTACGGAAACTGATGGCTAAACCAACCAGTCCTCCGGCTACAATGGAACTTGCCAGCATGGTGATTGAGAGGAGAGTACCGCCAGTTACCTGACCGACTCCTTTCAAAAACTCAAAACCTGATGAAGCCCGACGCTGTGGCTGTTTATCTTCAAAAGTCCTAGACGACGACACGGCTATTTCACTTCCTCACTTGTAAATTTAACTGTAATTGATTGGGTGAAGCAAGGCGGTTAGTTTTTTGCAATTATAGTAGTTTGGCAGATAAGAAAGTGGATAAATTGCCAGTGAATATAACCAACTTAACTTCTAGTGTGCAAAACATAGCTAATAATGAATCTCTTCGGATGACGCAAGATATGAATTGTTTGCGTCGTGGTGTAGTAGAAGTATTCCCACAATCAGATGATGTTAACAGCGAAAGTTTAGAAAGGCTCTTACTAACTACACAACAACCTTTAAGGGTCAAATTAGGGATTGACCCTACAGGTACTGATATTCATCTTGGTCATAGCATACCAGTACGAAAACTGCGAGGATTTCAAGATGCAGGTCATACAGCAGTTTTAATTATTGGCGATTTTACAGCACGTATTGGCGATCCAACTGGTAAATCTGAAGTGCGTCGTCAGCTTACAGAAGCAGATGTAGCTAAAAATGCTCAGACTTATTTAGATCAAGTACGTCCTATCTTGGATTTTGACACACCAGGAAGGTTAGAGGTGCGCTATAACTCCGAATGGCTCTCTGGGTTAAACTTAGAGAAAATTTTGGAGTTACTCTCCACGATGACGGTGGGACAGATGTTAGCGAAGGAAGGATTTGCCGATCGCTATAAAAAAGAGAATCCGATTTTTATCCATGAGTTCCTGTACCCGTTAATGCAAGGTTTTGATTCCGTTGCCGTTGAGGCAGATGTGGAATTGGGAGGGACTGATCAGAAATTTAACCTTGCTGTGGGCAGAGATTTGCAGCGCCATTTTGGTCAAAAGCCCCAATTTGGTATGCTGCTGCCAATTTTGATTGGCACGGATGGCGTGCAAAAAATGTCTAAGTCTTTAGGTAATTATATCGGATTGTCAGAACACCCAGGACAAAAGTATCAAAAGTTGCAAGGAGTTCCCGATAATCTACTAGAACAGTATTTTGAACTGTTGACAGATTTACCTTTGGATCAACTGCCAGAAAATCCCCGCGATCGCCAAACACTCTTAGCATGGGAAGTTGTTAAACAGTACCACGGTGAAACCGCAGCCCAAGAAGCAAAAGTTGCAGCCCAAAGCGGCGGCAAAGAAGGTGCTGTTCCAGAATTTTCTCTAGCTGGCGTGCAGCAATTTCCTACTAAGTTAGCGTATATTCTCAATGTCACTGGCTTGTGCAAAAGTACCGGGGAAGGAAAGCGGAAAATTCAAGAAGGTGGAGTACGCCTAGATGGCGATCGCATCACTGATGCTGACACCACTTTCGATGCTCCTAGTGAATTACACGGTAAAGTTTTACAAGTTGGGAAAAATAAGTTTGTGCGCTTAGTACCCTAAATTGGGAGTGAGAATGAAAAAACTAATGACAAATGACCAATGACCAATGACAAAATAATTGTGGCTTTAGATGTGCCGGATGAACAAGCTGCGATCGCTCTTATAGATCGGCTACCGCAAGTGGTTTGGTGGAAAGTCGGTTTAGAGTTGTTTACTAGCACTGGCCCGATAATTCTGGAAGTGTTAAAGTCTCGCCAAAAGCGCATTTTCTTGGATTTAAAGTTTGATGATATTCCTAATACCGTTGCTGGTGCTTGCCGGAGTGCAGCTAGATACGGAGTGGATTTACTGACAATTCATGCTACTGCTGGTAGAGATGCCCTGAAAGCCGCAACTGAGGCGGCACAGTCAGGGGCTGCAAAAGCAGGTGTACAGCCACCAAAGTTAATTGCTATTACCCTGCTGACGAGCATTTCTGCTCGGCAGTTGGCATTTGATTTAAAAATACCTCTAGAATTGCCAGAATATGCTCTAGAAATGGCACTGCTGGCTCAAGAATCTGGTTTGGATGGGGTAGTTTGTTCGCCTCAAGAGGTGGCACAGCTACGACAAACTTGTGGAGATGACTTTTTGCTTGTTTGTCCGGGGGTTAGACCAACTTGGGCAGACAAAGGCGATCAAAAGCGATCGCTCACTCCAGTCCAAGCCATTAAAGCCGGTGCAGATTATCTAGTGATTGGTCGTCCCATCACCGCTACTACTGAGCCTGAGTTAGCCTGGAAGCGGATTTCTGAGGAGTTAATCACGGTGGCATGAAGCTAAGAGTCAGTGAGAAACTCAGAGTGGAGGGTGTAGAGGAGAACAATCTCGCTTCTTCGCTCAGTCAGAAAAATTATAGTTTCCTGTTTGCTTGTGGCTTCTGGGTTGTAGTTTCAAATAGCTTTGCTTACCCAGCCTTCTCGATAAACCCCACTCCTAAACCCTCAGCGCTAGCAGAAAGGGAAAATGTTAACAGTGATGCGAGTTCTTTGTGTTCTGAGCAAAATTTAGAAACATTAACTATACAGCTACTGCAAAAATTACCTAGTTATACCAATCGCGCTAGTCAACGCGCCCGCCGCCTCAGTAGAAGCAGTCAAGTTTACAGTTATATGTTAGTGGCAGGAAGACCTGAGTTTACTCCTCTGCCCCTTAACCTTGAAGAATATAGTGCAGATGCGTCTAAAAGTGCTGCATCAGGAGTTGAGCAAGTTTTCTTTACTACCTTGGAGCGGCAGTACATAGATAAGAAAGCTGTAGAATTGCAAGAATTTCACTGGCTGTTATTGACTAAAACTAAAAATGGTTGGCAACTAGTGATGATGTTTTCTCAAGTTGGTTCCTATTTACAACAGCAGCCATTATCTCCACCACGAGATAGTAGTAACGGTACTGTTGCCCAAGGGGTTAAAGCTTGGTTGCGCGATTGTGAAGCTGGAAGTTTACGTCAATAAAACCTAATTCCCAATCTTCGTAAATTAGAAGAATATTAACGTCAGTTCGGGTTAAGGAGGTTTATTTAACTTTAACAGTCTGAAACGACACAAGTACGTTAATATATCCCAAAATCAAGCAACGGTATAATAAGGGTTTCAGCTTATCCCGAACTCAGGTTATGTAATAAATCAAGTAAGATTTTGAAAAAGCTATGCTAGATCAGATGTTGATTGGTCGCTACGAAATTCAAAAACAACTGGGTAAAAATTCCGGCCGTCAAACTGTGCTGGCTATCGATCATCAAACTCAAGAGTTAGTTGTAATTAAGCTACTGACATTTAATGAAGACTTTGAATGGCAATCCTTAAAACTTTTTGAACGAGAAGCAGAAGTTTTAAAATCATTGGATCACCCCGCTATTCCTCGTTATCTCAACTACTTTGAGATTGAGCGGGGTTTTGCCCTAGTTCAAAGCTATATCAATGCTAGGTCACTTGAAGAACACGTCCAAGCGGGTAGAACTTTTAAAGAATTTTCAGTCAAACAGATTGCTATAGATATCTTAGAAATCCTTACTTATCTTCATAGTCGGCTACCTCCCGTCATTCACCGAGATATAAAACCTAGTAATATTCTTTTAACTGAGCAAACAGAGTACAGTTCTGCTAAGGTGTATCTGATAGATTTTGGCTCTGTTCAAACTGCTGTTAACATCCCTCAAGGAACAATCACGATAGTTGGAACTTACGGTTATATGCCGATGGAACAATTTGGTGGACAAACTGTTCCTGCATCCGATATTTACAGTTTAGGGGCAACTTTGATTTATCTAGTAACTGGGCGACATCCAACAGAGTTACCCCAAGATGATGGACGGATTGCTTATGAGCAAATAGTCAGTCTCAGCCCTGCGTTGGCTAATTGGCTACAGTTAATGACTGAACCGAGCTTAAAACGACGACTAAAATCGGCTAAGGTAGCATTGGACGTACTGGAGCAGGTTAAAAAATCACGTTTGGTTAGTCAATGGGAGGGTGAAGGTAGAGAAAAGGTTTTAAGGTGGTACATACACGAATAAAGTAGTTGTGCCGCTTCGGTTATCGTGTTGGCACTAGTATAAAAGCTATTTGTTTAGTTTATGTATTTATTCAATAGCAAATACAGTAAACCACATTTAATTTGAAATGTGGGTATTGTTGAAAGCTGTAATTACATTCAGTATTAATCAATAACTGAAGTGATGTTTGCTGACATCTTTCTAATTAATGATCGCCAGATAATACTTGCTATAAGAAAATGATAACCTTTTACTATTTTAATATCCCAAAATTGAAATTAAAAAAATACTTAGTACCACAAAATATTTATGCAATAGTTCTAATATCTAAAAATACCTACTTAAATTCTTTAGAAAGAAGATTATCACTTGTGGTTAAAAACTACATTGAAATAATTGCAATAAAGAGATTTAGAACATCTTGATTAGGATCGTTTGATTGAGGAGATTGAAAGATTGGGTAATGAACAATAACACAAATTTGAAAGTTATTTACTTCCTTTGAAATGCTCTTACGCGGCATAGCCCCTTGTTAAAGGTAAGCTAACTTTTTACAACACGGCGTAAATAAATTACCCATTTCAAATCAGTAAAATGCTTACTCTGTATTCATTTTGAATTTTGTTCGCGAGTCCGCAAGCGTCATTGTAAATTTTGAATTCGCCTCTTGCGGTACTAGTTATTTTCATAGAAGATACATCACCTAACTAGCTCGTATCAGTATAATTTTACCTGTATCTTTAGGAAGATTTTTAGGAAAAATAGCTAATATATAGCTAAAAGAAGCAGACATTATTTAAAAACGCAGATTGGCTTGAATTTAAGCGTTGTAACTCCCGTTTTTTGGCGATAACATGGAAAGAAGTTTATTTCAAGCTTTATCAAACCGCCTTTAGCGTCAGTTTTTTATGGACATTCAGTTAATTAACATCGGCTTTGGTAACATCGTGTCTGCCAACCGAGTAGTTGCCATTGTCAGTCCAGAGTCTGCCCCGATTAAGCGGATTATTACCGATGCACGGGATAGAGGTCAACTGATTGATGCAACTTATGGTCGTCGCACTAGAGCTGTAATTATCACCGATTCCAGCCACGTAATTCTCTCAGCAATTCAGCCGGAAACGGTAGCGAATCGCTTTGTAATCTCTCGCGATCATCAAACTGTAGATAATTGACTAGCAGTGGGTTTTTCCCACTCCTCTTTGTACCTTATCGGTAGTACCATGTGAATTAGACAAATTTTCTGTCACTCTTGCTACAAATTCTTTAGTCACTAGTGGACTAGACCAGGAACACAAGACTAATGAATAATATGTATTGATTGATTCACAGGTTGAAGGGATAATGCCAGTTTTACCCATCCAGAGTAGTGCTACTACTGAAGAATGCTTACATTTAGGCAAGTTAATTGTTTTAACTGGCCCCAGTGGGGTTGGTAAAGGCACTTTAATGCGATCGCTCCTAGAGCGTCATCCAAAACTCTATTATTCTGTATCTGTAACAACTCGTTCTCCCCGTCCAGGGGAAATCGATGGCAAAAGTTATTACTTCATCAGCCACAGTAAGTTTGAACAATTAGTTGCTGAAGGTAAATTTTTAGAATGGGCAGAATTTGCTGGTAACTATTACGGCACTCCCCGTGAAGCTGTACTTAACCAAATTAATTCTGGTAAGTTGGTGGTGCTGGAAATTGAACTAGAAGGGGCAAGACAAATTCGTGCTTCCTTTCCCAGTGCCCTCAGGATTTTTATTTTACCGCCTTCCTTTGATGAATTAGAGAAACGAATACGCTTTCGTGCCCAAGACTCTGAAGAAGCGATCGCCCGCCGTCTGCTCCGCGCCCAAGAAGAAATTCAAGCCGCAGATGAATTTGATATTAAAATCGTTAATGACGATTTTGAAACTGCTTTAAATGATATTGAAGCAGTTTTGTTTAAATAAATTAGGAGTTAAGAGTTAGAAGTTATGAATTATTTAAACTCCTAACTCCTAACTCCTAGTAATTAACCAAATAGACCTTGAATTAGTGCCAAATTACTAGTCAAAAAGTAAGCAACTACTGCACCACCAATACCACCAATCAAGAAAGAACTGGCGAAATTGTTCCAGCTTTCTTTAGAGTTAAAAGCATCTGCTGGAAGCTTAGGTACGGTAACACTAGGAAGTGCTTTGGGTGGATTGCTACCGGCATATAGTGACAGAGCGCCTGTGAGAACTACAACCAGGCCAATGGCTGACAGCAACCCAGCTAAGTTAGCATCACTTGTATCCCGCAGTGGGCCCAATTTGGCAAAGGGACCAAATAGCCAGTAACCATGAGCCATACCAACTTCTAAACCGCGTCTAGCAGGAGCCAAACCTGGGCGATAGGCAGGTAAATAATTAATGAACCACTTGCTCAAGGGAGAAGCATTAATCGGGGTTTCTAGGTTGCCTATCTGTGGATCGCCAAATGCGGGAAAAACAACTTCCCGATTTCTGGGATCGCTGGGAAGATTCTTTGATGCATCTACTGCTTGTGCCATATTTTATGTTCGCCTCTAAATTAAAATGGTGGCCTTTTTATATTAATAATAATTGTAGCCAAAGATGTCTTTTTGCTAGGAAGTTTAGAAAAATTAATTTAGCTTATTTAAAAACTGTGAAACTCGTGATCCTGTTTACAGATCGCGAGTTTCAAAAAACTATTTTTGCTGCCTATTTTGGTGATAATTCTGCTTAACTAAGCTGAATACATCAACTACACAATATTAAGCAAAAAATAAGACATTGATTCAACTGTCCTAAATCCTATTTAACACTTATGGTAATGGGTGGAAAAGTAGGTCGGGGAAAAAGCGGTTGAATTCAATCAAGATACCTGCTGTGATGAACAGCCATATCGTAGTGGCCACGGGCGCTGTGGAAATGAATTTAATCAAATAAGCTGATTGGTCGCCTTTGTCTGCCATGAATTTAGTCTCCAAAACAAATGAATTAATTAAGCTGATTTAGCGTGGGGAAATGGGGATTTCTGTATCCTTGGCTGCTAATTTTCCAGAGAGAAGTTCTTGGACTGCTGCTACTGGCCAAGTAAAGCCTGACGCCATGATAGGTAGTGCCAAACCAAGATCGATTTGGATTTCTTTTTGTTCAGTGTTAGATTCCTTTTTAATTGCTTGCAGATAGGCACGACCTACCCAACCAATCCAACCAGCAATATATAGAAACAAAATGCTAGGGATCAAAAAGTCACCAGCATGATTTAGACTACCATCAACAATCAAGTGGGGGTACCCCTCAGGGCCGCACAGCTCCTGAGAATAACGCTCAAACCGCTTTTTCCCTGATTGGGGGTCAGCGGTGGTATTACGGGCATTAGCTGCTAGCTCTTGAAAAGCGGGATTGTCTCTGCACGGTGTCAAATTCGCCCCTAAAGCTTGTGCTGGGGGGGCAAAGTTGAACCAAAGACTAATCGCTAACATCAAAGCAAACAATCGTCGCATAGAGTTGTTTCCTTTTATTACAAAACAAGAAGTTCTTTGTACAAAACGAAGCGGCTTGTACAGTTGTTTATTTGCATAACTAGGAAGTCATCATACTCTTGGGTGGGAACCGAGTAAAGTTTAAGT
Source organism: Nostoc sp. LPT (assembly GCF_017115165.1). Taxonomy (GTDB): domain Bacteria; phylum Cyanobacteriota; class Cyanobacteriia; order Cyanobacteriales; family Nostocaceae; genus Nostoc. Next base: position 60,287 of record NZ_JABXKF010000032.1, read on the forward strand.
AAATAAAAGTTAAAGCTTCTCAACCAAAATTAGTGCTGAGTGCTGAGTAACGAGTGCTGAGTATAAGAATTGTTGTTGTAGGGTAGTAAAGAAGCAAGATTTTCTCTTTACTATTCAGGACTTAGGACTTAGCACTCAGCACTCAGCACTCAGCACTCAGCACTCAGCACTCAGAAACTCAGCACTCAGCACTCTCAATGACAACCGTTTTAGCAATAGAAACCAGTTGTGATGAAACAGCCGTCGCAATTGTTAAGAACCGTAAAGTTTGCAGCAGTATCGTAGCCTCGCAAATTCCAGTCCATCAGCAGTATGGCGGGGTAGTACCAGAAGTAGCGTCTCGCCAGCACTTGGAAACAATCAATGAAGCGATCGCACAAGCTTTAGAGCAAGCCCAATTAGACTGGGGAAAAATCGATGCAATTGCCGCCACTTGTGCGCCTGGACTCGTAGGAGCGCTATTAGTGGGGTTAACTGCTGCCAAAACCTTGGCAATGGTACACAACAAGCCATTTTTGGGAGTTCATCACCTTGAAGGTCACATTTACGCAACTTACTTGAGCGAATCAACTTTAAATCCCCCTTTCCTTAGCTTACTGGTTTCAGGCGCACATACAAGCTTGATTTATGTCAAAGATTGTGGTCAATACGAAACTCTGGGACAAACCCGTGATGATGCTGCAGGTGAAGCCTTTGATAAAGTGGCGCGATTGTTAAAGCTGGGTTATCCCGGTGGGCCAGTGATTGACAAGTTGGCACAAGAGGGGAATCCTCAAGCCTTTGCTCTACCAGAAGGAAGAGTTTCTCTACCTGGTGGGGGGTTTCATCGTTATGATGCGAGTTTTAGTGGGTTAAAAACGGCTGTATTACGTTTAGTGCAGCAGTTAGAGAAAGATAGTGGACAAGTACCAGTGGCAGATGTAGCAGCTAGTTTTCAGGATACCGTAGCGCGATCACTAACCAAAAGAGCGATCGCCTGTGCCCTTGACTATGGTCTAGACACAATTGCCATTGGTGGCGGTGTAGCAGCTAATAGCGGGTTGAGAAAAAACCTCCAAGCCGCCGCCGTTAAACATAACCTACGCGTCTTATTCCCACCTTTAAAATTCTGTACCGATAACGCCGCTATGATTGGCTGTGCCGCTGCTGACCATCTATCTCGTGGTCATACATCCCCCCTCACACTAGGCGTTGAGTCTAGGTTAGGGCTTACTCAGGTAATGAAGTTGTATCAACCTGTTGAGTAGTCATTTGTCATTTGTAACTACCAATGCCCAATGCCCTATACCTTATACCCTATAACTATTGACTATCGCTCGGATATGATCGGCCACTGCATCCGGCTGTTCTAACATAGCCAGATGTCCGCAATTAGGAATTTCCAGAACATTTTCACCACAATATTGAAAAAGTCTGTGAAAGCTAGCTAAATGGCGCACATACTTGGGTTCCATAACCTTGTCTTGGGCGCCAGCCAAAAAATAAACTGGCTGCTTCAGTTGGGATACTAGCTCAGGTAAACGATTGATTTCTTCTTCAGTTGTGGAGTCTAACAGAGTTCCCAGAGCCGCTTCTGGGTCAGCCACGACGAAATCTATTACCCGCTGACGTGCCCAATAGCGCTCCAAAGGACGAGCCACACTAGCTCTGGTAAACAGTAAATCAATCAAAGGCACTTGGGACAGCCAGCGCGGACGGACTTGCAAAAATTTCTGACCTGCCGAGCGAAACTGCTCAAAGGCTTCTTTGAGGTAAATACCACCGCCAGCGTTGATACAGATAACTCCCTTAACACACTCAGGTATTTGATCTGCTCCCCAAAGAGCGATCGTCCCGCCTAATGAGTGACCAATTAGCCAAGCACTTTTAATATTCAACTGTTTCAAAAGAGCTGCTAAATCCTGAGTATACGCAGCAGGAGTATAAAGAAAATCGAAAGATGAGTCAACCGCACTACTGGAGATGGGCGTCAGACTCAAAAACGTTTGTGCTCGACTAAAATCGGTTTTTACCTGGGACTGGGATTCACCAAAACCCCGCAAATCATAGGACAGGCACTGCAAATCATCTGATAGGCGGGAAATCACAGGTTGCCAATATCCACGGCTATTGAGCCAACCGTGGATAAATACTAAAGCATGGGGGCAGGAAGTGGGAGCCGTTAGCTCGTATGCGTGTGGAACGCCCAAGATTTCGATAGTTGCCATACTTATATCGTACCCTTAAGGACGGGTGCGACTAAATACTAAAGTGGGAAGAGTTAGAAGTTAGGAGTGAGAAATTTTTAATTCATAACTCATAACTCATAGCTTTTCACTTTTTTATTTACCCAGCAACCTTTGTCGCACTCCTTCAGCAATTTTGTGACCCAGATATTCAGGAATGAGGCTTTCATTCGGCCCTAACAAGTAGAGAATTAGCCGTGTACGTCCGCGCCAAACCAGTAAATTGGCATTGACTACCAAAAGGTCTTCCTGCCAGATAGCGTACATCACTTTGTAGAATAATCCTGGTTGATTATCAGCTTCAATCACTAGAGCAGGGAGATGAAAGACCGGATCGACATAGAACTCAGTTTGTACCTGCTCTAAGCCAGTGTCAAGATTAAATTCTACTGCCAGCATCTCTTCTACCTCAAACCGACCTCCTAAAGCCTCGCGAATGGCGCGACAGACATTTTCTGCGGTTTTCTCGGTCAAGGCTTTACTACCACGAGATACCAAAAGTTTGATAAAAACTAACATTGGCGGACGGATCTGACCGTATAGACTCAGACCGTGGATAGTCAACCCATAAGCTGCTAGTACACCAAAAATATCGCTGAGGAGAAAAGACTGGTTGCGGTAAGCAAAATGCAGGGCACTTTTGCTACCTTCCGGTTTCAGCTCAATAACAGCGCGTCTAGTTTTATAGAGACGGTAGGCTAGCCGCAAATTTTGCAGTTGAATTTCACTACTGACGAATTGCTCATAAAACTGGGGAAACGCTCGGTTAAAGCGCTTTAGGAGTTCCAGTGTCGAAGATTTTAAACCAGAAGCCATTGTTAAGGGTAAAACTCGCTTGCTTTCGTCATCTGGGGGCTGGGTGTTTGGGACTGGGGACTGGAGATTGAGGACTGGGAGGACAAGGGGACAACAAAAGAGTGTTCTCGATACCCAATGTCCAATTCCCAATTCCCAATGCCCAATCCTGTGTATACAATTCACTCCTAAGCTAACTTGCATTTAAGCTCTATAGGAGCAATTGCCAGGATTAGGTTTTTCTATTATGAATGCGTGAATTTTGAATTGTTTATATCCTTACCCTTTTGGTGAATTTCTCCTAGCCTTTACAACAAAATGCTAAAGTTGAAAATGATTGGTGTGAAACACGCTCTAACTGGCTGTTACCATTACAAATCCCGAAAACAACCGAAAAACTTTGAGTGTAAAGGGTAGTAAATGGGGGTAGCGATGTTAAAAGTGAATCAACACTCCTGAGAGTGGAAACCAATTCAGTTATACTACCCGAACCGCGTTGGCATGGGTTTTTGGAAAACTTGGTTTAGTACTCCTGAATCTGTAGGGACAACTAGGACAAACCTCTTTGAAGAGCATACAGCAGAAACTGCGGGCAATAGCCCCAGTAGTATTAGCGAAGCTTCTTCAAAGGAGGCTCGGATCGTGTTCAGCACGGAACGAGATATTGACTTATATGAGCTAGAAGAACTCTGTGATGCAGTTGGTTGGTCGCGTCGTCCTCTAAGAAAAGTGAAAAAAGCTATTGAGCATAGTTTTCTCGTTGCCTCAATGTGGCAAGTGAGAGGAAACCAAAAGCGGCTCATTGGTTTTGCCCGTGCTACTTCAGATCACGCATTTAATGCCACTATCTGGGATGTAGTGGTTCACCCAGACTTTCAAAGTCAAGGACTGGGTAAGGCGCTGATGAAATATGTTCTCAAAAAACTTAGGAGTGAAGAAATTAGTAATGTCACTCTCTTTGCCGACCCCCATGTTGTAGATTTCTACCGAACTATGGGGTTTATGGCTGATCCAGAAGGCATCAAAGGTATGTTCTGGTATCCTCACTAACACTCAATCCAAATAAAACCCGATTCGCACAATAAAATCAGGTAGGTATAGTAGTATAAATCTATTATTTTAATTTGGTTTGACAAGGTTTAGCCGACGAACGAACAAGTAATATCTCTTGTAAAACGAAGTCGGCAGACAAACCTTTATCAGTGTAATTATCTAATTTAGCTCGAATTTGCAGAAGATATAAATATATTAGGCATGAGCGGTGTTATGTGATATGATTGACTTAACGCTTTTGTGAAGTGCGATCGCTTTGATGGGAAACTAAAACCAAACCCAAAAAAGTAGATTAAGTATAACGGGATGTAGCGCAGCTTGGTAGCGCGCCTGCTTTGGGAGCAGGATGCCGCAGGTTCAAATCCTGTCATCCCGATTTAATTAATATAGTTAACAGTTAAGGTAATTAGCTAGGCTTTATTTGCTAAATCTGCTATTTAATTGGATATTTTTACGGAGAATACCAATTAGGTTGTTCTGCCGTTGAAGCCTAACAGGCAAATTTCGTCATTAAGTAGTAAGGTGATTTTTGACACTGAATTTTGTATATATTTGAGAAGATATTAAACCAATCGCAGATGGAACGATTGATTAAGTAATAGCGTCAACCAATAATAGAAAAAGCCGATAAAATGGCATTTATCATCTCCAAGGTTGGAGAGAGCGAGAGACTTTTTGCTGTTTGAGAAGACATATAATAGGCATCTACGGCATTTCGCGGTAAATAGCGAAGCAAAACCTGGAAAAACACAAAGTTAGCACAGCCAATTTGTGAAAACGATACTATAGCAACTCTAAATAGTTAGGAAACATTGGATTTTGACCGTTGAGGCTTAACACTCAACTTCAACGCGCACAATGAATTTTTCAAAACTAAAATAAATTGCTATATAACTAAAGCTAGTTGGTGTTGTGCAAATCCAACCATTTGTTTAATTTAATTGGACTATTGATGCGAGGAGCAGTCATGAAATCATTTATTCGCTTAGGTGCGACATTGGGTATAGCTGGCAGTGTATTTTTAACAGGGCTTTCAGGAATAGGCAATATGCCAGGACTGGGCAATCTAGAGGCGATCGCGTTGCCACAAGATCAGGTCGTGAAAAAGCTCCAAGAAGTACCTGTATTCACGCTCACCAATCCTAAAGGCGAATTCGTAGTTCTTTCGAGAAACAACGCATCAAAGACGATCTCACAAGTAGGATTTTTTATTAGCAAGCAAGATGCTCAAAAATTCCTTGACAGCCGACTCAAAAAAGAAAACCCCCAGTTGGCAGGCACGCTACAGGTTAGACCTTTGTCCTTGGCAGACTACTATAAAATAGTCCAAGAAAGCAAAAAGAAATCAGATTCTGTGATTTATACTTTAGTGCCGACGCAACAGCAAGTAGCCTCGGCAACAAGTATGCTCAATCAAAATGGTAAAAAGGTAGAGCAATTCAATGGTATTCCCTTATTTGTACCCAAATTTAAGAAAGATAATAGTTATCTGACTATTCCCCTTGCTAAAGGTAATGAACGATACATCCCTTTCTTTTTTGAGAAAGAACAAGCAGTGGCTCTGTTAGAGGAATTCAAAAAAGCCGTGCCAAAAGAAGGAGCCAATACTGAAATTCAGGTGGTGGATTTGTACGGTGTTATGGAGGCTCTCAATAGCAGCAGCGATCCTAGTATCAATAAAATTGTTCTGTATCCATCACGGGAGTCGATCAATTTTATTCGCTCCCTTGCGCCAAATCAATCACCAGCTGCCAAGCCAGCTACCCCCGCTCCGAAAAAATAACGGATATGCGCTCCAAGGTTGAGGTATGGGGGAGAAACATTTAATAGTCTCTGGTTTACAACTTTGGCAGTGGCGGAATGCAGCTCTGAAAGCAGCGATCGCCACTGATGTCCCACCAATGGAAGTAGATTGGCTACTTTTAGAAGTTGCTGGGTTAGACCGCTTGGCACTGCGTTTAGAGTCTTTTAAAAACTGGGCGCAAATTCAACTGCAATTGCCGCTAGAAGAGTTAGACCAACTGTGGCAAAGGCGATTAAATGAACGCTTACCAGTGCAGTATATTGCCGGAGTTACACCTTGGCGTCAGTTTAAAATTAGGGTGTCGAATGCGGTTTTAATTCCCAGACCAGAGACAGAGTGCTTAATTGATTTAGCTGAAGCATCTGCTAGCAATGCCTCAGGACACTGGGCAGATTTGGGTACTGGGAGTGGAGCGATCGCACTGGGATTAGCAAATGTCTTGCCAAAAGCAACAATTCATGCAGTTGATTACAGTTTAGAAGCTCTGGCGATCGCTCGATCCAACGCTGATAATTCGGGTCTTGCAGACCGGATAAAATTTTATCAAGGTTCCTGGTGGGAGCCACTGGCATTCTTAAAAGGTCAGTTCAGTGGTATGGTGTCGAATCCCCCTTACATACCCACCAGCACCTTAGCTACTTTGCAGCCAGAAGTAGTTAACCATGAACCGCATCTAGCTTTAGATGGTGGCGTTGATGGCTTAGATTGCATTCGCCATTTGATCGAAATCTCCCCCAGTTATTTGCAACCTGGTGGCGTCTGGCTGATTGAGATGATGGCTGGACAGGCAGATACAGTGCAAGAACTTTTGCAAAATCAAGGTAGCTATTGTAAGATTCAAATTCACGCTGATTTAGCTGGAATTGAACGCTTTGCCCTTGCTTATAAAAGTTAGAAAATAGGGCATGGGGCATGGGGCATAGGGAATAGAAAAAATGTCCCATGCCAAACCCCATAAAAATGACACAAGTTCCTCTAACAAATCTAATAGCTGGCGCACGCGCTGGTTTTTTGGTGAGCTTTCCGACTGATACTGTTCCAGCACTTGCAGTAGTACCAGAAAAAGCAGCATTAATTTTTGCGGCGAAGCAACGTAGTCAAGACAAACCCCTGATTTTGATGGCTGCTAGGGCTGAAGATTTGTGGCTGTATGTCAAAGGTAGTGAGAACGAGTATAAAGTTTGGCAACAACTAGCAGATAAATATTGGCCAGGAGGGCTGACATTAGTTTTGCCAGCGAGTCAACGCCTACCAAAAGTTATGAATCCCATCGATCCCACAACAATTGGCATTCGAGTACCAAACAGTACGATCGCTCAAACTATTTTGGCGCAAACAGGCCCTCTTGCTACCACTAGCGCCAATTTTTCTGGTCAGCCGCCTTTGCAAACAATGGCAAAAATTGAGAATCAGTTTCCCCAGGTTCTGACTTTATCAATGACAGAATACCAGGGTGAAATACCAGGGATGGGTATACCTTCTACCGTTGCTAAATGGACAGGGATAAATTGGCAGATTTTGCGGCAAGGTGCGATTGAGTTAGATTTATCGAGTGATAACCAAGTATAGCTAGCTATAATGTTGTTTTCGTGTTTTAACAACAGAGAAATCTGAAACTTTAGTTTGCGCTGTTGTATTTAATTAGCAAGTTAATAATTGCCAGATATGAATTGGAGCAACTGGATATATCTAGGAGTAGGAATAGCACTAGGTATGGTTTTCCGTCAGTTATTTGGGCGATGGCTACGCCCACCGCAGGCATCGCCTAATGTTTCATCTAGCTCATCCCCAGTAGCGCCATTAGCTGAACAGGATATGCCACCAATATCGCAACAGCTACAGCAAACACAGCTGGCATACCTGATGGCAAGGGAGATGAGCCAGTTTAAAGCTGGTTTTTTGGCGCGGACTACCCATGAATTGCGATCGCCTTTTAATGGTTTGATTGGCTTACATCAATTAATTTTGTCAGATTTGTGTGAAAATCCAGCTGAAGAGCGAGAATTTATTGCCCAAGCTCATGAGCGAACACTAAAGCTGCTGAAGCTAATGGATGAAATTCTTAATGTTGCAAGAGCTGAACACGGCACTAATAAATTAGATATTCAGCCCAGACCCTTAGCCCAAATTTTAGATGAGGTTCATGACTTAACTTATATGCTGGCGGCAAATCGCAATTTTCCGTTACAACTATTAGCCGCCGACCCAGAAATTTATGTTTTGACAGATTACCTCTGGCTCCGCCAAGTATTAATCAGTTTAATAGACACTGCCATTACTCAGATGGAGGAAGGCAGCATTTGTATTTCCAGTAGCACCCTACCTACAAACAATTTTGTAAACATTTGGCTAGATATCCCAACCCATGCTATGGCTTGGAGTGAGCCGATTGATTTGCTCAAAATTGAAGATCGGTTGAACCAGATTGACTACAAAAACCCTATTTCCCCAGGAATGAGGCTATTAATCAATCAGACTTTACTGGAAGTTATGGGAGGAAAGTTAGAAATCCTACCCTCGATCACTATGAAGGAACCACTTCAGCAGCTTACCAGACTACAAATCTCTATCCCCCTAGTAAGTAGTACTGAGTTTTAAGTGCTGAGTCCTGAGTAGTAGAGACGAAATCTTGCTTCTTGACTAGCCTACTACTACAGTTCTTATACTCAGCACTCAGCACTCATTGCTCGGAACTGTTTCGGTGATTCCTGAAGCTGAACTTCTGTAGCAGCAAGGAAAGTACGGTTAGCTCGGTTATGTAGTACCATCGTAGTGGTAGTGTTGGATTGAAAACCAATCTTTTCGTAGAAACCCTGTTGGTAAGTAGTCATCAGATAAACGCGCTCAACCGACTTCATGCGGGGATGTCTCAAAACGGTTTCTACTAAATTGCTTCCCAAACCACAATGTTGATACTCTGGATGAATCACAACATCCCAAATTGTGGCGCGATAGATGCCATCAGATGTTGCTCTGGCAAAGCCAATGAGTCGATCGCGATCGCAAACAGAAATCACTGGCTCACTGTTGGCAATAGCTATACCTAAATCTTCAATACTGCGTCCCTTTGCCCAAAAAGCGGAAACGTTTAACAGTTCTTGGAGTTGATAAAGGTCAATTTCAGACTTGCGGTCGCTAAATTTAATCTGAAGATCGTTCATGTATGGCATCCACTTTTGGCAGTATCTTTGAGCAGATATTTGGTGAAATTAAATATGTATTATCCAGAAATCTTGTAGAGACGTAGCACTGCTAAGTCTCTACATTCTTTTTCAGCAGATGTCTAGTATGGTTAAGTCATATTTTGCTATAAATTGCTGTACGTGTAGAGAAATAAAATTTAATGACAAACCCACTTCCATAGAGGATGAGTTGCTCCCTGTTGACGTATCTGATAAACTTGTTTTTCTAAACGTTGTTTTTCCTGCGGTGGCAGTCCGAGTAAAATATTTCGACTTTGCCAAACTAAAACAGCAGCAGTCATCCCCAGACAAAAGGCTAGACCGAAGGTAGACAGTGGATGGTAAAACAATCCAAATCTCACTGCCACCCAGGTAAAATATTGTTGCCACAGAGCAATTTCTGCACGTAGACCCCACAAGGAGACAGGCGCAATGGTTAGCCATAAACAGCCGACAAACAGCCACCGACCATATACTGTTAGCTGATGTAGTCTTTGTACTTGTTGAGCAAACGATGGGTCAGATTTCTCAGAATCTGGGACAGTATTTAATCGTTCTTTCGGTTGATCCATAGGGGAATAAGAGTGCAAGGCGTGGGTGAGCAATTCAAAATGCTTTCACCCAATTGTGAAATATACACAAGTTTAACTATCCTGGGAACTGGGAGATGTATCAATTGAATCAGCGTTGTCTAACACCTGGGATTCCCCTTTACGCTCTCGCCACCAAGTTAGAAGAGTACTGGCGATGAAAATACTCGAATAAGCTCCCATTGTGAAGCCAATAATCAAAGCGAGGGAAAAGTTTTTCAGTGTTTCTCCGCCAAATAGAAAAATTGCAGATAATGTCAGTAATACGGTTAAGGTAGTGTTGATCGATCTTGTCAATGTTTGGTTAACCGCATCATCTACAATTTCGGCAATCGGCTGTTCGGGATGGATTTTAAGGGTTTCCCGAATGCGATCGTAAATTACCACTGTGTCGTTGACTGAAAAACCTGTGATGGTAAGTAAGGCGACGATAAAAAGGCTATCTACTTCGATGCCTGCTACCAAACCCAAAAATGAAAAAGATCCTACTGTGATCAAGATATCGTGGAGTAGGGCAACGATCGCAAACACAGCATAATCTAACTGGAAGCGGAAACTCATGTAGATAGTAATACCGATGAAGGAAACTATCAGAGCTAACATCCCAGATGTAAACAGTTCTTTTCCCAAGGTGGGGCCAACGGAGTCAATCTGGTTCTTTTGTGGGTCAAAAACGCCGATTTCTTCGCTCAAAGCGTTTTGTAATTTGGTACGCTGATCGACGCTCAAATCTTTCGATCGAATTAGTACACCATTTTCTGCACCATTTTCGGAGACAAGTTGGATACTGCTATCACCTAGTCCCTGTGCTTTTGCTACTTCCCGGACAGCGTTGATATCAATTGGTTTGTCGCAGTTACCGGGTTTGGTGCAATCTCGGACAAACTGCAACCGCGTACCACCGATAAAATCTAAACCGGGGCGTAGGGGGGAACGAATATTGGGTTGTTGCCAAGAAATCACCATTGAGATGATACCAGCGAGGATGATAGCGGCAGAAATAGTCCACCAAAGCGATCGCGATTTATTAATACTCAGTTTCATTGAGTCACCTCTGCCTTATTCGATGCTGGCAGGTTTGGACAGAAAAGTTCTGTCTTCCGCAAGGAGTGAATTGAAATTGCCAAAAATAGCAATGTCCGACTACAGGTAATTGCGGTAAACATACTCACAGCTACCCCCAAAGCTAAGGTAAGAGCAAAGCCTTTGACTAAACCAGACCCTAGCCAAAACAGGGCAGCACAAGCAATCCATGTAGTGACGTTGCTATCTAAAATACTAGAAAATGCCCGATAAAAACCAGATTCCACAGAACGATACAGAGATTTACCCGCCCGCAATTCTTCCCGCGTCCTTTCAAAAATTAGCACGTTGGCATCAACTGCCATCCCAATACTGAGAATAAAACCAGCAATTCCCGGCAAAGTTAGGGTAACGCCCAACAAAGCAAAGGTTGACCAAGTTAAGAGAGAGTAGATCACTAATGATATATCCGCAATCAATCCTGGTAGTCGATAGTAAACCACCATGAATATTAATACTAAAGTCAAACCACCGACTCCAGCATAAATACTACTTTGAATGCTATCTTTACCCAAGGTTGCTCCGACTGTCCGCCTTTCGGCGATTTCTACTGGTACGGGTAATGCGCCACCGCGTAACTGCACGCCTAAGTCATTGGCTTGTTGGGCGGTAAAACGTCCTGTAATCACGGCAGAACCACCAGTAATGCCAGTAGCAGCAAATTCTATACCCACGGTGGGAGCGCTGATTAGTTCATTGTCCAGAAAAACACCAATGCTACGCCCAGTACCAGCGAGATTTTTCGTCAAATTGGCAAACAGTTCACCACCCTTTTGGTCGAAGCGAATAGCAACATTCCAGTTGTTACCTTGAGTGGGTTCACCATAGGCATCCTTGAGGTATTTGCCAATGAGCGGTGGATTAGTGCTTTCAAACAATTCTGCGATCGCTTGATTATTTTTCTGTAAATTTTCTTGATTCTTGACAATTGCTGCTTTGTCGGTACTCTTTCTTAATTCTTCTTGCTTGAATTTCAATTCGGCTCTTGATGCTTGAAAAGCAAGCAGTTGAGTTTCTGTATTCGGCTTTTGGGTACGAAATTCTAACTGTGCTGTACCCCCTAGCACCCGTTCTGCTTGTTCTGGATCGTTGACTCCTGGTAGTTGCACTAATATTTTATCTGCGCCGACTGTTTGGATTACTGGCTCAGAAACACCCAGACCATTAATCCGGCCTTCGACAACTTTCTTCACACCTTCTAATTCTCGGTCGGTGATTTTGGGAATATCCGCTGATGGTTTCACCTGAATTGTGAGCTGTGAACCTCCGCGCAAGTCCAGCCCAAGAGGTATTGGAATTGTGGCAATCACCGTAATAGCGGCGATTATCAGGACTAAAATCAAAATTAATAGCGATCGCTGTCTTTGCATACCATAACTCGCAACTGACAAACGCTATAATAGCGCTCTTTTGAAGAGTTATGAGTTGGGAGTTTGGGGATGGGGCATTGGGCATTGTTATTCTTCTCTTGCCCTTCTGCCCCTCTGCCTCTCTGCCTCGTCAGTCTTCAGTCCCTAGACTCGCAAAGCCACCATTTTTTCCACAGCTTCTACTATTTGCTCTGGTTGGATGATTGTTAGTCGTTCCAGATTGCCGTTGTAAGGTGTGGGAATATCTTGGGAAGAAAGTCGTAGTACTGGCGCATCCAATTCATCGAATAAGCGATCGTTTATTGAGGCGATGACTTCTGCTCCAATACCCGCAGTTCGCATCGATTCTTCCACAACAATGACTTTATGGGTTTTACGTATTGATGCACCAATGGTATCAAAATCTAATGGTTTGAGGGATATTAAATCGATAACTTCTGGATCGTATCCTTGTTTTTCAAGAGTTTTTACGGCTTGCACTACATGATGGCGCATCCGCGAGTAAGTAATAATTGTCACGTCTTTTCCTGGACGGACAATTTCTGCTTTATCTAAGGGAAGCAGGTATTCTTCTTCTGGTAAATCTTCTTTCAAGTTGTAAAGCAGAACGTGTTCAAAGAACAACACTGGATTATCATCGCGGATAGCGGATTTCAGTAGTCCTTTAGCGTTTCTTGGTGTGGAGCAGGCAACAATCTTCAACCCCGGCACAGCTTGGAAGTAGGTTTCTAGTCGCTGGGAATGTTCTGCGCCTAGCTGCCGTCCTACACCTCCAGGGCCGCGAATTACCATCGGAATTTTAAAGTTACCGCCAGAAGTATAGCGCAGCATTCCAGCGTTGTTGGATATTTGGTTAAAGGCAAGCAGTAAAAAGCCCATATTCATGCCTTCAATGATTGGACGCAACCCAGTCATTGCGGCTCCTACAGCCATCCCAGTAAAGCTATTTTCAGCGATGGGGGTATCTAGAATGCGGAGTTCGCCATATTTTTGGTACAGGTCTTTGGTAACTTTATAGGAACCGCCGTAGTGTCCGACATCTTCACCGAGAACGAATACGCTGGAGTCACGCGCCATTTCTTCATCGATGGCTTCCCGTAAGGCGTTGAAGAATAGTGTTTCTGCCATTTAGACCTTTTAGTACGATTATGGTTTTAGAATTTTATCGTGCTGCTGTCCCAAATACAGTGAGCGATCGCACTAGTTAGAGTTTAGGTTTTTTAAATAAACGGCCCCTAGCATAGAGCGAGTGATTGCCATAACTATATCAAAGCTATTTAACTTAGATTTTAGAGGTTTTGTAAGCGATCGCCTCCCACTCTAGCAAATGCGGCTGATTTGTCTATGTAATAAAACGTAGGTATATGTGTAAAATATACCTAAAATAATTCTGATTGAAAGATTCTAACTCACTCTAGTCACACCAGAGTAAAAAATTTGTTGTAGCAATAATTTAAATATGCCTACTGTAGAACAATTGAAAACGTTGTTTATCTTAAGTTTTTGGGCTACTAAAATGTATTTACCTGTGTTTTTAGTGCGAATCGATGAACGAACAAAAAATCTTGTAATTCTCGCTGGCGAGGAAAATGAAATTATAATTTACCTAGACGGGAAGTGGAGATATGTATGAGTAAGCCAGATTTTATGATAATGCCCCGTGTCCAATTGCGTCAATATATCCTTGACCACAGAGAAGATGATCAAGCCTTTCAAATTTATTTAGATCGATTCACCTCTGAAGACGCTGTAATCTTCCCTGCGCCGCAGTCAATAGATGATTTAGAAAACTTCCCAGAGTTGCATCAACAGAACTTAGAAAGACTACGAAAGCAAGCTTAAACCTTCTCCAACAAAACAAACGAAGCTTATGAAGATATATACCGGACTTCTGATGTATCAGTCCGGTATCTGGGCATTAAATTTATGGTTTTGTATGGTGAGTTAAGCGCACTCATAACTCAATACAGTTAACATAGAGCAACAAAAACCTCATGTAGAGACGCGAAAAATCGCGTCTTCAAAGACCAATTATCTACACCAATAACTAATAATTAATTTTTCCCAAACAATCGATCCAAGAAATCAATTTTTACCGCCAGATTGATTATCCCTCTATTTGTAGCAGCGTCCGTAATTTCAGCATTATTCAGTGCTATAATATATGGCTCACCTCCAATTAATTGGTACGTAAATCTTCAATGATTTCAATAGCTGCTTGAATATGTGTTTGGGCTTGTTGTAAATTACCGCGATCGCGTTCTAGTTTAGCTATGTTATAGAGGGTGATGACTAGCCCTCCCTTGTCCCCCACTGCACGGCGTATGGGTAAAGCTTGGTTGTAGTATTTGAGCGCTTCTTGCTTTTCTCCTAAATCGTTGTAGACTAATTCAGCCTTCTACTGAATATGAAGTCTCGGTTACAGAAGATGAGATAGGTTTCAAAAAAACTTATAACCGATTAACACTAAAATAATTAAGAAAACGAGTGAAAGAGACTGGTTCAGATATAAATCAAGCAACGCTTGAAGAAATCAGCCAAATAGTCAAATAAGTTAGGCAAGAACTTTGGACTGATATATTAGGTATTCATTAGAATGCGATAAAGGAGTAAACTTATGCAGACAGATCCAATTATCAGAGTCACTGATGAAAAGCAAATAAATCTCCCAGCAGAAATTGAATCTCAACTGATACCTGGTGATGAATACAGAGTAATTCTAAAGCAAAATTGTATTGTTTTAGAAAAAATTACTCAGCAAAATGTAGATTTAGATGATTTTTTACAAAGTCTTGAACAATTAGAACCCGATCCAAATCAACCCACGCTAGAAGAAATTAGTGAAATTGTTAAGGATGTCAGACAGGAGTTATGGTCTAATCCATGAGAGTTATCCTTGATGTAAATGTTTGGATTTCAGCCTTGTTGTGGGGAGGTGTTCCTGGTAAAACCTTGCGTTTAGCAAGAAATAAACAAATTAATATATTTGCTTCTGAATTTTTATTAGAACTAGAAACAACTTTAATTTAGGACAATGTGTAGCCAAAATGTTAGCAGCAAGAATATTTAACGAACAAGCAGGTAATGAAAATTTGATAATTTATGGAACTGTCACAACTGGAAGTATTTGGCAATTTTGAAAATTATAAGGTCAATCTATCCAGATTGATTTAAGTGAATATTATCTTAAAGATGTCAATAAAATTTTAGGAATCTTAGGTAGTGGTGTCTGGTGAAAAATTATAATTAAGTAGCGATCGCATTCCTAAAACACCTGCTCAAAAGGCTTTTGACAATATACTGTCTAAAGTAACTTACTATTTAGATTGATATATCTACTGCACTAAAAACAAAAATGAAGCAAACAACACAATTTACTGCTATCATTGAGCGCGAAAAGGATGGCTATGTATCCCTCTGTCCCGAACTCGATATCGCCAGCCAAGGTGACACAATTGAAGAGGCACAGAATAACCTAATTGAGGCATTAGAATTATTTTTTGAGACAGCAGATCCTTCTGAAATTCAGCAAAGGTTGCACACAGAAGTTTTTGTTACACGCCTAGAGGTAAATATTGGGTAAACTGCGTGTTTTTTCTGCTAGAGAAGTCTGCCGCATTCTGGAAGAGAACGGTTTTGTACAAGTGCGCCAGCGTGGTAGTCACATTATCATGCAGATGCAAATCGAAGATTCAACAATTACTATTCCTATTCCTAATTACGAAGAGTTACGCATCGGTACTTTGCGATCTATTATTCGTCAGTCAGGATTACCTCGTGTTTTATTTGAAGTTACTTAAAGCGAAAAAGCCTTTTTCGCTTTATATTGAACTTGCGTAGGCGTAGCCCAACCCAGGCATCGCACTAGCCATAAACAAAGAATCTCACGCCCAAACACTAAAACACAACTCTGTGTCTTTGCGCCTCTGCGTGAGATTTCCCACTAAATTAGTATTCAATATGCCTAGCCTACTTTAACAGTTATCAATTATCAGTTAACTGTTGACTGTTCACTGATTTAACCATCGCGCCGTATCTTTAGCATGATAAGTCAAAATCAAGTCAGCACCAGCGCGTTTAAACCCAGTTAAAGTTTCTAAAACCACTCGCTCTTCATCAATCCAACCATTGAGAGCCGCAGCTTTCACCATCGCATACTCACCAGAAACATTGTAAGCCGCAACTGGTAAGTTACTCGCTTCTTTAACGCGCCATATAATATCCATGTATGCCAAGGCTGGCTTAACCATGAGCATATCAGCACCTTCAGCGATATCTAATTCAATTTCTTTAATCGCTTCGCGGGCATTACCTGGGTCCATTTGGTAAGTTCTTCTGTCCCCAAATTGTGGTGTTGAGTCTGCTGCATCCCGGAATGGGCCATAATAGCCCGAAGCATACTTAGCAGCATAAGATAAAATCGGCGTATCTTGAAATCCTGCTTCATCCAAACCCTGACGAATTGCTTGCACAAACCCATCCATCATCCCCGAAGGCGCGATGATATCGGCACCAGCTTTTGCTTGAGAAACCGCTGTTTTCTTCAACAATTCCAGAGTTGGGTCATTTAAAACTCGTCCTGTTAAATCACCAACTTGCAGATAACCACAATGACCGTGGCTAGTATACTCACACAAACAAGTATCAGCAATTACAATCAAATCTGGCACTGCTGCTTTTACCGCCGTCGCTGCTTTTTGGACGATACCGCAATCATGCCAAGCGCCAGTGGCATCCACATCTTTATCAGCCGGAATCCCAAATAGAATAATAGAAGGAATTCCTAAGTCGTAAACTTCTTTTGCTTCTTCAACAATTTTATCTACCGAAAGTTGGTAGACTCCAGGCATCGATTTCACCTCATTAGCGATTCCCTCACCTGGTACAGCAAATAGTGGGTAGATTAAATCGCTTGTTGTTAAAACAGTTTCACGAACCATCCGGCGCAGTTGAGGATGAGTACGCAGACGACGGGGGCGATGTATAGGAAACATAAAATTTTATGAAGAAGAACAACGCAAATGGACACAAAACAAAGCGTCACAAAAGCAGGCTAAAATTTTCCTGCCGTCAGACAGACTACAAACAGTGCTTAACTGTCCTTTGCCCTACTCTTAATCAAGTTGTAGGGCAATTTTGTATTCTACAGCTTGGTTGTACCCATCCGACGGACTGGAAAAAAAACAACATTATGAAGCAATTCAAAATTCAAAATGATAAGACCATCTGTTGGCAAAATATTGGAGAATTGAGGGTGGAAATTTAAACGCAAAGTGGAGGCAAGCGCGGTCTTCTCCCAAAGGGAGAGGCTAGCGCCAAGGGGGTTTACCCCATGAGTGACTGCCGGCGCAGAGGTCAACGCAGAGGCACGCAGAGAATTCGCTACGAATTAATGAAATTTTGTACTCGGTAGCAGATAATTGACAATGCCCAATGCCCCATGCCCAATGATAATTTGTGTTAAACAACTCGGAAAATATAGGGATAACGGAAGGGTATATCAGGATTGCTGAAAACTCCGATAAGCGCCCAAATTGTTAATCCCCAGTGTAATAGATATCCCACACCAGCTAGTGGCCCCAACAATAATAAAGGTAAGACTAACCAGCCGAATATAAAAAACAGCGCTCCTAGAATTGCACCATAAAACCAAACATTAAAGTGGAAATTGATAGATTCTTTGGCGTTTTCTTTAACAACAGGATCGTCAGATACAAGCAGTATGGCGATAGGTATGCCTACAGATACCAATGTTGTGCTGAAAAAAATCGCTCCATGAGACAAGGCAGATAGAAGCTTTCGCTTGTCTGTGTCGTACATTACTTTCTCCTATTTAGTCAGATTGTTGGTTATACTACGACCCTATCACGAGCATCGTTGTCTTAAGATTAAAAGACTTGCCAGAGTCAAAAAAAATTAAGCTACCTAACAAACAAATACATTTATGTCTACTGAACTTCAGTCTGAACTGATTCAAGCAGTTGAACTTCGCCGCAACTTTGCGATTATATCTCACCCGGATGCAGGTAAAACTACACTAACTGAAAAGCTACTCCTGTATGGGGGTGCAATTCACGAAGCTGGGGCAGTCAAAGCACGACGGGCACAGCGAAAGGCTACTTCTGACTGGATGGCGATGGAGCAACAACGGGGTATTTCCATTACCTCCACAGTGTTGCAATTTGAATACCGGAATTGTCAAATTAATTTATTAGACACTCCCGGACACCAAGATTTCAGTGAAGATACTTATCGCACCCTTGCCGCCGCCGATAATGCCGTGATGTTGATTGATGCGGCAAAAGGTTTGGAACCCCAAACGCGCAAATTGTTTGAAGTGTGTAAGTTGCGGGGTATCC
Source organism: Nostoc sp. LPT (assembly GCF_017115165.1). GTDB lineage: Bacteria > Cyanobacteriota > Cyanobacteriia > Cyanobacteriales > Nostocaceae > Nostoc. Next base: position 78,748 of record NZ_JABXKF010000032.1, read on the forward strand.
CAATTTTTACATTTATCAACAAGCTTGATCGCCCAGGAAGGGAACCTCTGGAACTGTTGGATGAAATTGAGCAAGAATTGGGATTGCAAACCTATGCGGTAAATTGGCCAATTGGTATGGGCGATCGCTTTAAAGGTGTTTTTGACCGACACAAGCAACAAATACACCTGTTTGAACGCAGCGCCCACGGTAGCCGAGAAGCCCGTGATACGATAGTGGAATTAGGCGATCCGAGAATAGAAGAACAGCTAGAACAAAACTTGTACTACCAACTGAAAAACGATCTAGAACTGTTAGAAGGAGTTGGTCCAGAGCTAGATTTACAGTTGATACACCAAGGCAAAATGACGCCTGTGTTCTTTGGTAGCGCCATGACTAACTTCGGGGTAGAGTTATTTCTCAAGTATTTCCTCGACTATGCCCTCAAACCCGGTTCTCATGTCAGCAGTGTTGGCGAAGTTCCGCCTACATACCCGGAATTTTCAGGGTTTGTCTTCAAACTGCAAGCGAATATGGACCCAAAACACCGCGATCGCGTCGCATTTATCCGGGTCTGCACTGGTAAGTTTGAAAAAGATATGATGGTGAATCACGCCCGCATTGGTAAACTTATCCGTCTATCTCGCCCGCAAAAACTTTTTGCTCAAGAGCGAGAATCGATTGATGTGGCTTATCCTGGCGATGTGATCGGTTTGAACAATCCCGGTGTTTTTGCGATCGGGGATACAATTTACACGGGACAAAAGCTCGAATATGAGGGGATTCCGTATTTTTCGCCGGAACTGTTTGCGTCTCTGAGGAATCCCAACCCCTCGAAGTCTAAACAATTCCAAAAAGGCGTTGCGGAATTGCGAGAAGAAGGTGCTGTACAAATTATGTATTCAACTGATGAAGCCAAGCGCGATCCAATTTTGGCGGCGGTGGGTCAGTTGCAATTCGAGGTAGTGCAGTTTCGCTTACAAAATGAGTATGGTGTAGAAACCATACTAGACTTATTGCCCTACAGTGTCGCCCGTTGGGTTGAGGGTGGTTGGGAAGCATTAGAAAAAGTGGGACGAATATTCAATACCACTACAGTTAAAGACAGCATGGGACGACCAGTGTTGCTATTCCGTAATGAATGGAATTGTCAACAGTTATTGGGCGACCATCCAGAGTTAAAATTAAGCGCGATTGCCCCAGTATTTTCTAGTCAACAACCAGTGGAGGAGTGAAGAAGAATACAGAATCCAGAATTCAGAATTATTCCTACAAAAGAGCCAACTGAATTCTGACGACTGACGTCTTTATTCAATCTTTATCATTCACTTGACAAGCAAAACTTGAGCGCGGTTGATTTCCACGGTATCCGAGGTTCGCGCTTTCGCACAAACGTGGATCATTTAGAAGAGATTGGAGTGCCAGAATTTGTATGCCTTCACATGCCAAACCGTCTTTGGAGGCTGGTTTAGTTGCCCTCAAGCAGGGAAATTACCAAACAGCGATCGCCCAACTAGAACCTATTGCTAGCAGCCAAAGCAATGCGACTGCTAGCTTACAAGCCCAGGTTGGTTTAGTGATGGCTTATGCTCGCACTGGCGAAGTTCCCAAAGCGATCGCTATTTCCCAGAATCTCATTAAGAGTAACAATCCGCAAGTTCAAGAGTGGGCTACACGCGCTCTCGAACACCTGACAAAACGTAAAAAATCTGAGCAAGAATCCAAAAAAGTCGAAACTGGATTTGTTGCCTTTGATAATTCAACTCCAGATTCAACCCCCGTTACTCCCCCGGAAACTCCTACGTTAGAGGAAAAGCCGAACGAGCAAGTAATAGAAACCAAAAGCGACGACATCCCGGCGATGGTACCACTAGCTAGACTCAAAGCTACATTAGCACCACCACCACCTACGCCCCTAAGCGGCTTCATGGGTTCTGTTACCCGCACCCAAGCCAAATTATTCGGCGTTATTTATTGGCGACAAGCACAACGCGCCAGAGCATGGCAACCACTACGTAAACCAAAATTAATTCCTTTGCGGCTATTGTCAGCCGGAACATTCATCGCCCTGTTTTGGGTGATCCGAGAAATCCTCAAGTTAGCACTAGGATTGATCAACCAGACTTTAGTCAAACTACCTTATGTAGAGCCGATACAGCTTTTATACTACGACCCTACTCAACTGTTGCTAATAGTCTTGGTGATTTTAATCGGAGTATCACCTTGGTTACTGGATCTGCTATTAGCGAACTTGTATAGTCAGCGAGAATTTCCCAAAGATGTATTGAATACCCATAGCCGCGAAGCTGTTCGGGTGCTACAACGTTGTTGCCAACAGCGGCACTGGCCGTTACCCAAACTGCGGATTTTACCAACGGCTGCACCAATTATCCTGACTTATGGTAGTTTACCACGTAATGCCAGAATTGTTGTGAGTCAAGGGCTATTAGAGCAGTTGGCAGATGATGAAATCGCCATTATTTACGCCACGCAGCTAGGGCATATTGCTCACTGGGACTTTGCTGTAATGTCTTTGTTGCTGCTGGTGACACTACCAACTCATAAGCTATATCAACAAGTATCGGAGTTGGCAGACAAAATATCAGCGAAAATTTGGCGCTGGCCAGTAACAATTCTGGCAAGTCTAATTTATGGAGTTTGGTGTTTGCTGACTGGAACTGCATTGTGGTTGTCGCGGTTGCGGCTTTATTATAGCGATCGCATTGCTGCTGAAATTACTGGTAATCCCAATGCCCTGATTCGCGCTTTACTCAAAATCGCTATTGGCATTGCAGCTGATATCCAAAAACAAGAACACACCAGTTGGCAACTGGAAAGCTTAAATCTTTTAACACCAGTCAGCTACCAACAGAGTTTATCTTTGGGCACTATTGCCAGTAATCTATCTTTTGAATCCTTTTTGAAGTGGGATACAGCCAATTCCTATCGCCGATGGTTTACGATTAATAATAGCCATCCTTTAATGGGCGATCGCCTCGAACGCCTCTGCCAAATAGCCCGTCACTGGCATCTAGACACCGAACTACATTTTGCAAGCGTTCCATCAAAGGTTAAGCGTCAGTCTTTTCTATTACAAATCGCTCCCTGGTTGGGAATTCCTCTAGGGGTTCTGTTTGCAGCTTTCGTCTGGCTAACCTGGCAACTAGCATTCACACTCAAGTTTTTAAATCTAAAGTGGATATATGAAGATTGGTCTTTCATTACAGGCTGCCTTCTGATTGGCTTTAGCATTGGTACTGTGATGCGGATTAATTCTTTCTTCCCCGATATTAAACCTGCCACCGTACAAACTGACGACAGCTTACCCAACCTGTTAGCTGACCCTTCTGCCTTACCTATTGATAGCGTCAGCGTGCGTCTTGTGGGTAAATTATTAGGTCGTCAAGGTACTAGCAACTCCCTAGCGCAAGATTTAATCCTTCAATCCAGCGCAGGTTTGGTGAAATTACACCATATTTCTTGGCTAGGACAGTCAGTCAATCACCAGGATCTAATTGGGCGGCAAATTATCGTCACAGGTTGGTTCCGGCGAGGAGCAACACCTTGGATCGATATCCAAACCCTAGAAACTCAAAGTGGTAAAACCATTCATAGCCCTCATCCCATTTGGTCTACTTTTTTGGCTGTTGCAGCACAGGCTTGGGGCGCATACGTTTTTCTCACTGGTTAGTCTATTGGTCATTAGTCATTGGTCATTAGCAAAGGACAAAGGACAAAGGACAAATCGGAATGTAAAGAAAAGTTGCAGGACTTCTTAAAAAATGTTACATTTTTTTACACAAACAAGAGCAACCGACATAACTCAGCATCACTGCTTAGTTATGGATTTAGGTGCTTTTTCCCCGCTCTATACCTTTTTATCCTCCCAACACAGCAGTAAATTAACCAGCCACTGGCTGGTTTTTGTTTCAAAATATGCTCACTTGAATAAAAAAATGTGTTTTATGTTACGATGCAATAATACTAATGTCGGAAATGTATGCGCTAAACTAGCTACGTAGAATATACCGTGGTAATGTAAGGAATGGTATTTGATTCTGCGAATAAGGGCATAAAAGAAAGCGTGTACTTTAGCAGGCAATAGGCTATTAAATTTACAACTCTTAGAATTAAGGTGTTATTAGCTCACCATAGTGTGAGCCTTTGGATTAAATAAGCTTGATCCCGACGAAAAACTGTATTGTTGTATAGGTTGACAGTTTCGAGCAAAAAAATTGGTTTATGGCAGTCTTGGTCAATAGCATCTATTTAAAAGCTAAAGCTAAATGATTGTTTTCTTGCCTTGCCATGTTCATTCAACTCTGGAGGTATAGTTCATGTCCGTTCGCCTATATATAGGTAATTTGCCTAAAGATGAAATAGATCGTCAAGATCTACAAGCCGTTTTTGCAGCAGAAGGGGATGCTGTAACTACTAAATTAATTAAAGACCGCAAAACTGGCAAATGCCGTGGTTTCGGTTTTCTTACAGTCAACAATGACGAACAAGCTGACGAAATTATTGAAAAGTATAATGGTCAGATGTTCAAAGATACTCCCATTAAGCTAGAGAAGGCATTACCTCGGACAAAGGGTGAAGAGGGTGACGAGCAAGCTCCTAAACCAGTCACTCTTGCTAGTAATAGTACCCCAACTCCTAGCCCCAACAGAGAAGGTAGCCGCCGCGAGAAAAGCTCTAAGAAGCCTCGTCGTGGCGGCGGTGGCGGCGGCGGTTCTCGTGAAAACAACACCACAACCACCGATTCAGATGCTATTCGTCCAGATCCTCGTTGGGCTTCGGAATTAGAAAAGCTGAAGCAGATGCTAGCTGCACAAACTACAAATTAATCCTCAAGGGAGAGAAATTAAAAATTAAAAATCAGAATTTTTTTGATTTTTAATTTTTAATTGTTGATAATTATCTAGCTGCTTAGTTTAATGAACTTGCAGCTAATTTTGTAAGTACGTAGACGCAACCCGCCGTAGGCATCGCATCGCCACTAGTCACAATAAGGCGTACCTGAAAGTTAGCAGCTAGAAGCGTGTAAACCGACCAAGCTCCACAAAATCTATCTACATTTTAATTAAATCAAACGACACATAAGTTTCACGAATTTATCATACTTGCGTCATAAGTATATATTGATGCAACTATAGTTTATGTAGACTTGTTGTTAAAACTTGCTTATAAAAACATAAAATTAAGTTTTTATGATTAGACACATCAAAAAACTCGATCTTTATCAATGCGATCGCAGTAATTAGCTAGATTTGATAAATTACAGTCAGTAATGCGAAGAGAACCGGAGGCGCGTAGGCGCAGCCCACCGTAGGCATCGCTTTAAAGATAATCTACACTCAAGGAGATACCGATCGTTTCCAGCTTCTGTTTATGTCCTCAACTCTAGATTCTTTGCCACCTGCGCTCGCTAAAATTGTCCAGCGCTTTCAACGCGCTTCTGAACCGAAGCGACGCTACGAACAGCTAATCTGGTATGCTCAGAAGCTCAATGAGTTCCCAGAAGCTGATAAATTACCCGAAAATAAAGTTCCTGGTTGCGTATCTCAAGTTTATATCACCGCAGCCTTGGATGACGGTAAGGTTGTGTTTCAGGGCGATTCCGATTCCCAATTAACCAAAGGATTAGTAGGGCTTCTGGTAGAGGGATTACATGGACTAACGCCAACTGAGATTGTTCAACTTACTCCAGATTTTATTCAAGAAACAGGTTTAAATGTTAGCCTGACACCTTCCCGTGCCAATGGATTTTACAACATTTTTAAAACCATGCAAAAAAAAGCATTGGAATCTAAAATTGGTCATTAGTCATTGGTCATTAGTCATTGGTCATTAGCAAAGGACAAATGACAAAGGACAACTGACAAATGACAAATAAGGTACAACTACCAAAATTTAGTCTAATGTCAACAAATTTATTATCTACCTCTGCTGCTATTGGCTTTGGTGGAGTAGTTCAAGAATATCTCTGGAACTGGGAAAATCAGCAATTGCGTGTTGTTTATGAAACCCTCGGTAAAGGTTCACCGCTATTGCTACTACCAGCTTTCAGCAGTGTTTCGACGCGTTTGGAACTGGGCGAACTTGCCAAGTTACTAACTCCCTATTTTCAAGTTGTAGCCATAGACTGGCCTGGATTTGGACAATCTTCTCGCCCTAGTTTGAATTATCGACCAGAAATATATCAGCAATTTCTGGAAGATTTTGTCAAAGCTGTTTTTAATACTCCTATTACTGTGGTAGCGGCTGGTCATGCTGCTAGTTACGTTTTACAATTAGCTGTCAAACAGCAGGCTGCTTTCTCACGAATTGTGTTATTAGCTCCTACTTGGCGTGGGCCTTTGCCGACAATGGGGGCAAGTCAGCAAATAGCTGGCATTGTAAGAGAATTGGTGCGATCGCCTATACTTGGTCAAGCTCTCTACAAACTCAACACTACCCAATCTTTCTTAAGTTTTATGTACCGCCGTCATGTCTTTACTGACACGGCTAAAATTACACCCAGTTTCATTGAGAAGAAATGGCAAACAACTCAACAACCAGGAGCGCGATTTGCATCTGCTGCCTTTGTAACTGGTAATCTTGATGCTGTACACAAACAATCTGATTTTTTAGAACTTGTGCAGTCTTTAACCGTACCGCTGATGGTAGTAATTGGAGAATCTAGCCCCCCGAAATCACGAGAAGAAATGAACGCTTTGGTAGCCTTACCAGGAGTGAGAAGCGTTGTCATTCCTGGTTCTCTGGGACTACATGAAGAATACCCAGCAGTTGTTTTAGAAGCAGTTCAAGATTTTTTGTTCTCCCCAGAAAATTAAATCCTCACACCAAGACGCAAAGATCATTTTGCGCCTTGGCAGAAGATTAAGATTAATTTAAGCTACTGCGAGTAAGTTTTTGCAAGCGAGAAAGAGAAAGCGCCAGTAGACCGACTATACCAAGACCAAAAACAGTTGATGACTCAGGCACTGTCTTGACTTCAAAATCAAAACTGAAAGTGCCAGACTCCTCAAAGGGAGTGGGGTTACTACCAGTGCCTAAATCCACGAGTTTGAATGATGCAGAGTAATTTCCCAGTGGTGCAGCAGCATCAGTCCAAAAGGTAGGGGTGAACGAAAAATTATCACCACTGGCGATTGTGTAGATATCACCGACTGAGTTGACAATATTAACGCCTGCTGAATCGCCAATATTTAATCCACTACTAATTGACGCTAATTGTAAACCAATATTTGCACCCTCAAGGGACGATCGCCAACGACCATTAGAGCTATTGAACAGATATTGGTTGTCTAATTCTTTTGAAGTTTTTAGAGACGCTACAGGTTCTATTGTCAGATTGCCATATTCTTTATCTGTGGGAGTACTAATCAAGCGACCAGTATAAAACCCTGTGCCAGCTAATAATGTTAGCGGCGGTTGTTCTGAGTAAGATTCAGGAATTCGGTTATTTGTATTGGTTGGGTTAATAGTTAGGTTATCTAAAGACCCTGAGTAGCTATAAGCACCAATGCTGTGGAAATGGCTTGATTCGGGTTGGTCTTCATTCCTGTGTGCAAATAGAAAGGTCAAACGATTGTAGTTAGGGTTCTCCAAACCTGCGTATGTCCCTGTAGAGAGAACATCCAAACCATCTAACCCAATGTAAAAGCCGGTTTCATCCGAATGATTATGAGTATCATCTGCTTGTGCGGGTGCCAAAGCGGTAAATAAAACCAGTGGTGCAACGACTAAAAAACTGACTGCAAGAGACGCAGATGCTTGCCCTGTTTGAGTTACTTGCTTTTTCGAGCAAGTAGTGTTTCTTGAAACCACCACGCTTCTCCATCAAAGTATAATTTCTTTATTTGTGATAATGATTATCATGAACTCTGTGGCATTGTCAAGGTACTAACCTGCGACTTCCCGCAGGGTGGGTTGGCTTTCTATGCAATATTCCTATCAGGTTAGTCCAACTTGTAAATATTTATTACTTATTACAGATGCATAAAAATAAAATGTTTTTTGATTAAATTATGTGATGATTTTGCTGAAACCCAAAATAACAGCAAGTTCGCACAAAAATAGAAAAAGATTTATCATGGGCGATAATGATTATCCATAAGGTGAGACAAGAGGAATTTAGAGTATGGTGGCTGACGTAATTAACAATTCAGTTCCCGTTACTGTTCTTACAGGCTATTTGGGAGCAGGTAAAACGACTCTACTCAATCACATCCTCACCTACGAACACGGCAAAAAAGTTGCTGTGATTGTCAATGAATTTGGGGAAGTGGGTATTGATAATCAATTGATTATCGATACAGATGAAGAAATATTTGAAATGAACAATGGCTGTATCTGTTGTACAGTGCGCGGCGATTTAATTCGGATCATTGGCAATTTGATGAAGCGGCGCGATAAATTTGACCATTTAGTAATTGAAACAACTGGATTAGCCGATCCTGCACCAGTGATTCAGACATTTTTTGTTGATGAAGATTTGCAAAGTCAACTGTCTCTAGATGCAGTGGTGACAGTCGTAGATGCCAAGCACATCTCGCAGCACTGGGATGCAGACGAAGCCCAAGAACAGATTGCCTTTGCCGATGTAATTTTACTTAATAAAACAGATTTAGTCGCGCCAGAAGAATTAGATGAATTAGAAAAACGGATTCGGGCGATGAATGCGATCGCAAAAATCTACCGTACCCGCAATTCTGAACTAGGAATGGATGCTTTGTTAGGTGTAAAAGCCTTTGATTTAGACCGTGCATTAGAAATTGATCCAGATTTTTTAGGTGAAGATGCCCACGTACACGATGAAACTGTCTTTTCTGTGGCTTTAGTAGAAGCAGGTGCAGTCGATGGAGAAAAATTAAACACTTGGCTTTCGGAGTTACTGCGTACCCAAGGTCCAGATATTTTTCGGATGAAAGGCATTTTAAATATTGCTGGAGAAGATAATCGATTTGTATTCCAAGGAGTACACATGATATTTGATGGCAAACCCGATCGTCCCTGGAAACCCAGCGAAACCCCCAAAAACGAACTAGTCTTTATCGGCCGCAATCTTGATGCAGCCCAACTCAAGCAAGATTTTCTCACTTGTCTAGCTTAAATAGGGATTGGGGATTGGGTACTAGGGATTGGGGATTGGGAAGAATCCAGTCTCTAGTCCCTAGCCATTACTCCCCAGTCCCTAATCCCCAGTACCCAGTACCCAATAAATATGAACTCCACAACCAAATCTAAGGAATTTGAACAAAACTATTCGGGGACACTTTCAGATTATGTAACTGCGATCGCTTGGTCGCCACAAGGTCAAACTTTAGCAGCAACTTCCGCCGCCGGTGAAGTAGTTTTGTGGAATGATGGCGAACTCACAACCTTACAAACAGCTAACGGTAAATCAGTAGACTGTCTCGCCTTTTCGCCAGATGGCAAATTTTTAGCCGTTGGCGGACAAGATGGACAGGTGAAAATTTGGTGCGACACTGAATTAATCGCGACGTTGGAAAATGCCCCTGCATGGGTTGACAAGTTAGCTTGGAATTACACCAGTAACCAACTGGCTTTTAGTTTGGGGCGTTACGTCCAAGTCTGGGATGCAGGTACTCGTGAAATTATCGTGACGCTGAATTTTGACAACTCTTCAGTACTGGGTATAGATTGGCGCATTGATGGGCAATACTTAGCAATTAGTGGTTACAAGGGAGTGAAGATTTGGCATAGTCAAAGCTGGGATGAAGAACCATACAGCTTAGATATGACTACTGTCAGTTTAGCGATGGCTTGGTCGCCCGATGGCAAATTCCTGGCTTCTGGCAATATGGATCGTAGTGTCACCGTTTTGGAATGGAACAACCCCGATCCTTGGGTAATGCGTGGCTTCCCCGGTAAAATTCGCCAATTGGCATGGTCAGAAGCTATAACTAAAGTAGGTGCGCCAATACTGGCATCTTCTAGCGTTGAAGGTATTGTAGTGTGGGAAAAGCTAGAGGATGATTCTTTAGGTTGGGAAGCACGAGTATTAACTAATCATGTAGGTGTGATTAATGCGATCGCCTTTGCACCCAAAAGCTTCCTTCTCGCTTCTGCTGCTGCTGACGGCTGGTTATGTTTGTGGAACAAAGCCAAGGAAGTATCCCAAATTATCACAGGTGTCTCAGGAGGATTTTCTAGCCTAGCTTGGCATCCCCAAGGTAAGTTACTGGCCGCAGGCGGTGAACAGGGCGAATTAGTTGTATGGTCAAAGGTTTTGCGGGGTCAAGGATTTGGGCGTAGTTAAGCAATACTCACTAATTAAAGTTGAACCTCGACAATTTATTGGCTATGCTGTATCAGCAAAGGTATCTTTGTAAATTATGAACATTATCAAACTGATTCTACTTGCCTGTCCTGCATTTCTGGTATCCATGCTGCTGGTAGTCAATCCAGCAAACGCATCCAGCCTGAAATCTACATACGCTACCCAAATTGTGACAGTAGTATCTACACAACAAATTCCCGACCTGGTAACACTAAACTTGATTCAAACATCTAATTCGATTATTGATCAACTTGCTTGCAATTGTGCCAACTGTGTTCAAGCCAAATTTCAGTCACTACAAGGCAAGCTGCCATCAGCAGGTTTTTAATAAACTTAGGAGTTATAAATATTGTCGGGGCACAGCATTGCTGTGCCCTTATTAATTTTATAAGCTATTTGTACCTAACTATCGCACTGGTTGCGGCATAATTATTTATGATATTCGCTGAAGTTCGCGCCTAAAAAACGAGGTAGGAAAGCTGTTAGGTGAATTCCTAGATACTGAGAAAGCTGCTGGTAAGTCAGTGAAGTTGGTACGTTCGCCATCTGCACCTAAGCTGTTAAGCTCTTGTTAAAAGAGCTAGTCCGGGGATTAGAAAACTTGCTAGAGTGAACGTAGAGTTAGCCTTAATGTCTAATCGCCAAAACCTATACATCTCATGGATTTTGCTAATATTGCATCCCAGCTAAACGCTGGAACGATTTTGCCAGAGGGGATTGTTATTCTCACCCTCTTGGGGGTTTTGATTGTTGATTTGATTTTGGGGCGTACATCCGCACGCTGGATTGGATATCTAGCGATCACAGGTTTATTTGCTTCGATTGTCGCCCTATATTTTCAATGGGACGCTCCTAATCCCATCGGTTTTACCGGTAGCTTTAATAGTGATGACCTGAGTATCGTCTTTCGCGGTATTATTGCCTTGTCTGCGATCGCGACTATACTGATGTCAATTCGCTACGTTGAGCAGAGCGGCACCGCTTTAGCTGAATTCATCGCTATTTTGCTAAGTGCTACTTTAGGAGGGATGTTTTTATCCGGGGCTAGTGAGTTGGTGATGATTTTCATCTCCCTAGAAACCCTGAGTATCTCCTCTTACTTGTTAACAGGTTATACCAAGCGTGACCCCCGCTCCAATGAAGCGGCGCTGAAATACTTGTTAATTGGAGCTTCCAGTACGGCAATATTTTTGTACGGTGTATCACTGCTGTATGGACTATCTGGAGGACAAACTGAACTAAGTGCGATCGCTAATGGCATTGCCACAGCGAAAGTCGGACAATCTTTAGGTTTAGTGATTGCCCTGGTTTTTGCGATCGCAGGTATTGGCTTCAAAATCTCCGCTGCACCCTTCCACCAGTGGACACCAGACGTTTACGAAGGCGCTCCCACCCCAGTGATTGCCTTTTTATCTGTCGGTTCCAAAGCAGCTGGGTTTGCCCTAGCTATCCGCTTGCTAACAACAGCCTTCCCCCTTGTTGCTGACGAGTGGAGGTTTGTCTTCACAGCTCTTGCCGTTCTCAGCATGATCTTGGGTAACGTAGTCGCCCTAGCCCAAACCAGCATGAAACGGATGCTAGCTTATTCATCCATTGCCCAAGCTGGGTTTGTGATGATTGGCTTGATTGCTGGTACACAGGCAGGATACGCCAGTATGATATTTTACCTATTGGTTTACCTGTTCATGAACCTGTGCGGCTTTACCTGCATCATCCTGTTCTCACTACGAACAGGAACCGACCAGATTGCCGAATACTCTGGCTTATATCAAAAAGACCCACTCCTAACACTGGGGTTGAGTGTCGCCCTGCTTTCTTTGGGTGGTATTCCACCATTGGCTGGGTTTTTCGGCAAGATTTACTTATTCTGGGCTGGTTGGCAAGCAGGACTTTATTGGTTAGTTTTGTTGGGCTTAGTCACCAGCGTAGTCTCCATTTATTACTACATTCGCGTAGTCAAGATGATGGTAGTCAAAGAACCCCATGAAATGTCCGACGTGGTGAAGAATTATCCACAAGTGCGTTGGGATTTGCCTGGGCTAAGACCTTTACAGGTCGGGTTGATAGTAACATTAATTGCCACTTCCATAGCAGGGATTTTGTCAAATCCACTGTTTACATTGGCTAACAATTCCATCTCCCATACCCCATTTTTGCAAGCAACAATCAACAGTAATCTAAAAGCAGAAAATCAACTGCTTTTGCCAAAGTTAGATTCGGTTAGTCAGTCTCAACCCTCAGTTGATTCTACTGCTAAGATTTAACCGATTATCCATCAAACTTTATACTCAAAAAACGCCTGTTTGCAAATTAGCAGACAGGCGTTTATCATATCTTTTAAATTAAATTTAATCAGACTGAGTTAATAGGTATCTTAATTACAAATTCTGCACCTTTTCCTGGAACCGAAAAACAGCTAAGTTGTCCGTTATGTTTTTCAACTATAATCTGATAGCTTATATATAGCCCTAATCCAGTGCCTTTGCCAACTGCTTTCGTGGTAAAAAACGGATCGAATAGCTTTGAGCGAACTTGTTCATTTATACCTAAACCATTATCAGCAATAGTAACCTCTATCCAGTTTTGATCGATTAACTCAGTTTTTATTTGAATTTTAGGATTATTCTCTGCGAATTCTTGATTGTCAGTAGTTTGTGGATTTATTGCTGACCTTTGACCATTATTAGCCGACGCCTCCAGTGAATCGATCGCATTAGCAAGAATATTAATAAACACTTGGTTAAGTTCACCAGGATAGCAAGTTACATTCGGCAGTTGACTGTATTTTTTGATGACTTTGATTTCTGGGTACTCATGCCTAGTTTGCAGGCGATGTTCTAAAATCATTAAACTACTATCAATTCCTTCATGAATATTAACTTGCTTAAATTCTGCTTCATCAAGTCTGGAAAAGTTACGTAGTGATTTAACAATTTCTTGAATGCGTTCTGTTCCCACTTTCATCGACTGGAAGAGTTTAGTTATATCTTGAATCAGAAAATCTAAGTCTATTTCTTCTACTTTATCTTGGATTTCTGGAGGAATATTTGGACAAAGTTGTTGATAAATTTGCACCAATGTTAGTAAATCTTGAGTGTATTTATGGGCGTGGTGAAGATTCCCATAAATAAAACTTACAGGGTTATTAATTTCATGGGCAATACCAGCGACCATCTGACCTAAACTAGACATTTTTTCAGCTTGGATAAGCTGAGTTTGGGTAAGTTGTAGTTCGTTTAGTGTTTCTTGTAAAGCAGTTGTACGTTCCTCAACCCGAATTTCTAGCTCTTGATTCGCTTTCCAAAGCGCTTCCTCCGCTTGTTTTCGTCTCTGCACTTCCTTTCCTAATTCATCGATTTTTTCGTTTAAAAGAACGAAATTACTGCTGGCCAGGTTTCTATTTTCCAAGCGTAAGAGAATTAAAGCTGAAGATTCAGGAGACCAAGGTTGAATAACTGCTCCTTGACTACGACATATTAACGTTTGTCCATCATTCTTTCGGAAAGTCAAGGAGCCAATAACCATTGCCCTGCTACTTGAACAAGCTTGTAGGTACTTTACAATATCGTTGACAGGCTCACTTACAAGTTCAAACAGCATTATTTCCCGCAGTTCCTGACGGCGTAACCCCAGCATATCTGTTACTGGTTGATTCGTAGCTAACAACTGACCTTCTCCACTCACCAGGAGTAAAGGTTCTGGTAGAACTCTGGCAAGTTCAAGAAATTGTTCAGGAGTCATGGGGCTTCAACTTTCACGGTTTGACTCTAGTTTACATATCTGCACTAAGCTTAATTCTGGAGTTATTTTGTTTGATGGTGAAGGATTTACACAGATTCTAGTCCCCTAAAGTATTCTCGACCTTCTGCATCTTCTGCCTCTTCTGTAAGTTTTAAGTAAACAATAACTTTACATCCAGAATAGCCTTGTGCTATCGTCTCTTGCAATTCTACTTTCGCATATCCTAGATTATTAGCTGCGATCGTTCCAAAAACGTTTGAAGTCATCATGCACATGGCAGGGCGATTAAGTACTTTGTCGCCAAATGGGCAAACACGGTTGCCAAAGACAATTTTTTCATCATTCTGCTCAATAACATAAAAATCGCCCTGGATTCGTTTTTTTAAATCAATCAAGACATCAGCTACCTGCTTACGAGAAAGGTTAGAGATTTCCAGGGCAGATTTATAATCTTGGTTAATCTGCCTCCCCATCCTTTCACCAACAACGCTAATAAATCCCGAAGCTTCTTCTAAACCAACTACATCCTGTAAAGTACCAGATAATTCTCTAATTAATGTACGTAAAAATATATCGCGTTCCAAAGAAAGATTAAGCGTAGCTATTGAGTGCTTAGGTGCATCGATCATAAATTTTGAAGATACAATCTTGGAAATACAGTTATATATAGAGTTCCCCAAAATGCCTCTAAAGTAACTACTTAATCTTTTTATTCTGAGAATTTAAGGTAGGAAGTACAAATAATTTTGTTACTATAACTTGCTAATATATTGAACATTTATTTTTTAAATAGTTTATTAATTCATATTTTTGCTACTTTAATAAATAGGTATAATGATTATAAACTCAGAACCTTTTCCTAATACAGAATTTACTTCTAGAGTTCCTTTATGTTTTTGGACAATTATTTGATAAGCAATTGATAATCCTAATCCTGTTCCCACAGATTTTGTTGTGAATAAATGATCGAACATTTTTTGCTGAACATCAGCCGATATTCCCACCCCATTATCTTGAATCCGAATCGAGACATGATTTTTATCTTCAGTGAGGGCAGTATGAATTGTAATTTGATTGGGATTTAGCTTAATATCATTAAAATTAAGTCCAGCAGTAGACTCATCTAAAGCATCAATGGCATTTGCCAAGAGATTCATAAATACCTGATTCAATTGTCCCGGAAAGCATTCTACTAAGGGAAATTCTTCGTAATATTGAACTACTTGAATAGCAGGACGAATCTTATTCGCTTATAAACGGTGCTTGAGAATGAGGAGAGTACTCTTAATACCTTCATGAATATTAAAGAGAATTTTTTGTTCTGTATCTGCTCTAGAGAAAATTAGTAGGCTGTGGCTAATATTGGAAATACGATCTGTACCTTCTCTCATTGAGGAAATGAGTTTAGGTAGATCCTCGCGCACGTATTCTAGGTCAATCATTTCGATTGTTTTTTGAATTTGCTGAGATGTTTTGGGATAGGTCTGCTGATAGAGGTCAATTAGATGTAATAAATTATCAATATACTCTTTAGCCGGAGTCAGATTAGCTGCAATAAAGCCAACTGGGTTGTTAATTTCATGAGCTACATCTGCTACCATGCTTCCCAAAGTAGACATTTTATTCTCCATTATCTGAAGATTAAGAAGCATTATTTCTAGCTCATGGCTTCTTTCTTCTAACTTATTTTGATATTCCTTTAATTCATCAATTACTCTCCTGAGCAAACATTCTTTTTTTCGATTTTTTTCTTCAAGTTTTATCCGGTCAGATTCAGAGCGCTCTAATTTTTTTTGGAGAATTCTATTGGCTTTTTTTAATTCATTAATTTCTTTTTGGTAATCTAAAATTTCCATTAGCTTTTACTGATTTCCCAAAATTAAAGTTACAAAAGTTTCATTGTGAAATTGCGTTTGGCTAATTCCATCTATAGGAGCAATTTCTCCATAATAATAAAATCCACAGGCAGGTAAATAGTCACTCAGACAAAGTTTCGTATTTTGATATTCTTCTTGTGCCCTAGTACCAAGTATTTGCCGACGAGCTACACATGAAAAAAATAAAACAGCACTTGGTTGTGTACCAGGATAATTATCTAAGGCATTCATAAATGATGCTTTGGAAGCTGCCAAAATATCTTCATAAGCTGCTTCAGAAATCTGGATAATTGCTCGATCGGGAATATCTCCAAAAAAGGTTATGCTACTAGATTCTTGATTGTAAGCAATAGGTGCTCTTATATAAAAATTGTCTTCATTCTCATCAAAGACTGCTAGTGGATATTCCATTGAAGGAGGAAGCAAACCTAAATAATGATGATAAAAATCTAAAGCTGGTTTACCATCTATTTCATAGACTATGTTTTTATCTACTTTAGTCACTTTGCTTGTTTGACCAATAGGATGCCAACCACTTGCAACAGCATGAGAAAACAATATTGTGCCGGAAAAAAGCAGAATTGGTACAGAATCACTTAATACTTCTGTTTGAAAAAATTGATATGTACTTTGATATCTTGATTGATCACCTGCTAAACCACCGAATATCGGCACATATTGACCAAGAGCTAGCTTTAAGCCATTCAATATAGAGACACCACTAGTTGTGAGGCTCTCTGGATGAGTTAAGCATAGCTTTGGAGGTGCGGTACTTTTTGCTTTGGCTTGCTCCACAGCTTGTTTAGTTGCAGTAATTGGATCGTCTGAAACTTTGCGTCCAACTCCTGCATAAATTTCAATTTCGTCTGAACAAAACAACATCAAAGTGATTGAATCTTGCTGAAACTCTAAGACTGAAGAAATTTCTCCATCTGTTGTTCCACCAATCAACTCAATCCCCGGAAAAACCCGATCGATTTGCTGCAAAATGAGAGAATGATCGAAGTCAATTGCAGCAAAAATAATCCCAGCTTTTGGTATATTTCCTGCAAGAGAACTGGCACATTGCTGAAGAACTTCTTCAACTGCTGCTAAAGAATCTGGATCGTTACTGTGACCTACTACTACCTTGAACATAAATTTATTATGTTGATAAACGTAACTTACTACAATTATTAAATGGGAAGTTTAATGATAAACTCTGAACCTTGCCCTATTGATGAATTTACCTCTAGAGTTCCTCCATGTTTTTCGACAACAATTTGACGGGCAATTGATAACCCTAATCCTGTACCTTGACCCACAGGCTTGGTGGTGAATAAATAGTCAAAGATTTTTTGTTGGACACCAGCCGACATTCCTATGCCATTATCTTTAATCCTAATCAAGATATAATTTTTCTCTTCAGTGAGAGTAGTTTGAATCAAAATTTGATTAGGATTTGCTTCAATCTCCATATAGGTAAGTCCTACATTAGACTCCTCTAAAGCATCAATAGCATTAGCTAATAAATTCATAAATACCTGATTTAGTTGTCCGATAAAACATTCTAATTCTGGCAATATATCGTAATCTCTAATTACTTGAATATCGGGTCGAGCTTCAGATGCTTTTAAACGGTGTTTGAGAATCATAATTGTACTGTCTATGCCATCATGAATATTGCAAGAAACTTTGCGATCGCTATCTGCTCGAGAAAAGGTTCTCAAGCTGGTACTAATGTTGCGAATGCGCTGAACTCCTTCTTTCATTGAGGAAATTAAATTAGGTAGATCGGCAAGTATATACTTCAAATCTATCGCTGCAATTTCCTCTTTAATTTCTGGAACTGGATTAGGATAATGCTGCTGATAGAGGTCAATAATGTTAATCATGTCTTGGAAATATACTGAAGCGTGTCCAAGATTGCCATGAATGAAACCAACTGGATTATTAATTTCATGAGCAACTCCTGCTACTAATTGACCAAGGGCAGACATTTTTTCTGTCTGTACAAGCTGAAGTTGAGACTCTTGTAAGTCTTTTAATACCCTGGATAATGCTGATGTCCTTTCTAAAACTCGTTTCTCTAAAGTTTTTGTGAGATTTCGTAATTGAAGATGGGTTTTAATTCTAGCTAATAATTCTTCTTCATGAAAGGGTTTTGTGATGTAATCAACTGCTCCTATATTTAGACCCTTTACCTTACTATGAGTATCAGAATTGGCTGTCATAAAAATTACGGGGATATCACAAGTAGCTGAATTTTCTTTCAGTCTTTTACAAGTTTCAAATCCATCTATTCCTGGCATCATAACATCTAATAAAATTAAATCAGGAAGT
Source organism: Nostoc sp. LPT (assembly GCF_017115165.1). Classification (GTDB taxonomy): domain Bacteria; phylum Cyanobacteriota; class Cyanobacteriia; order Cyanobacteriales; family Nostocaceae; genus Nostoc. The sequence continues at coordinate 96,976 of NZ_JABXKF010000032.1, forward strand.
TGAAACTCAACCTGCTTAAGTGCTCTTTCTCCATTATTTTCTGTGATAACTTTAAAGCCTACATTAGTTAATATATTAAAGACAATTTCTAAATTAGTAGTAGTATCATCTACCACTAGGATTAAACTATCTTCTGGGGTATAAAGAATTCTCATATCTGGTTTTTCATTCATATATTTAAATTAATTTTATTTATTCATTATTAGTTATTCCCTATTTGCTCTGCGAGCGCAGCTAAGTCCCCTATATTTTATTGGCATACTGACTGCAAATTTATCGTCTGACAACCCTATAGTTCCCAAAAACTCTGATAACACCAACATTTTCAGACTAAATTGCCCTATGCAACCAACAGACCTATCTATCGCTATAGCATGGAAATTAACCACTCATCTGTACTTTCACTAAAGTTGAAAATCCTCTTTCATGAAGCGAACGCTTTAAAATTAGTTATTATTACCCTTGTCTTTTTATAAAAGTAGCGGTATTAAAGTTCAAGATTGTTGATGCCATAAGTTAATTTTTTTAGTTAGTCAATAGTATTTATCATGAGTCTTTATAGATATAAACTTTTTATCAAAAAAATATAATTCTGGAGAATTTCAGTAAAGTTACGGTTATGCTTTTAAAGAAAACATTGAAGAATACTGTTTAAGTTAGGAAATATTCAGATAGATTTATACACCACTAACAGTGATGCAAATATGATTTGCACACTATATAGCATCTGGTGTTTTAGCTAATTCTTTTCAAGGAATTGTCATAGGCTCTCTATGAGTGAGTCTATTGATTTTGTTCTCCTGTAATTCATGTTGGTTACTTCTAACCAATATATTTCTATGAAGGAACTACTTTCCTCTAATTTATACTGTCCATTTTCATCCCATATCAATAAGTATGTTGATGTTTTAGAAAAGCACGCTCTTGAATGGGTACTTCACTTTAATATCTTGGTCAATGAATCATCTTATAAGCGTTTTTGCAAATCAAAATTTTTCTTTCTAGCGGCAAGTGCTTATCCTCACTGCCAGCTTGAAGAATTGAAAATCGCAAATGATTGGTTGAGTTGGGTATTTATTTGGGATGACCAGTGTGATTTGTCAAATTTAGGAAGACAACCTGATGTTCTCAAAGCTTTTCATAAGAGATTTTTGGAAATATTGAATGGTGCAGAACTTACAAGTAATGATATACCACTTGCTTATGCCTTAAGTGATTTACGACGACGGATACTTCAAAGAGGCAGTAAAGAATGGTTTCATTACTTTGTTGATCGTTATGAAGGCTACTTCGATGGATGTGTTCAAGAAGCAATTAATCGAGCACAGGAAATTACACCCGATATTGAGAGCTATATGCTTATACGTAGGTTAAGTTTAGGGGGGTATCTTTGCCTTGCATTGATGGAATTTTGTAATTATTTAACAATTCCTGATTTTCTCCGAAATCATGAGGTGATGAAAGAGTTAAAAGTGATGACAATTAACATTCTTGCCTGGTGTAATGATATTTTCTCCGTACATAGAGAAATGTCAAGTGGCGATGTTCATAATTTAGTATTGCTAATTCATTACCAACAAAATATTTATTTAGAAAAGGCAATTGTGGCGGCTATTGAAATGCACGATAAAGAAGTGAATTGCTTGCAAAAATTTGAATTATCTATTCCATCTTTTGGAGAAGAATTAGATGCTGAACTTGCCAAATATATATCAGGAATACATAGCTGGATATTTGCCAATCTGACTTGGTATTCTCACTCTGGTCGTTATGAAACTATAGAAAGATTGGAGTTAGCTAAATAAAACTCCACTCTATCTTCAGAAGAAATAAAAGTACCTAATAAGTACACTATTCCGTTAAAAATTTCTCACAGATAAACTCCACCTTATTCTGTTAAGGGTTTAACCCTACTAATGCAACTTTTAGATTTTGGTTTGGACTTAAAATTCACATGCAACTACCTAATCCTCTCAAAACCCCTTCTTTACTACAAAAGCTTCAGTGGGTTGCTGACCCTGTGAGCTATATGGAAAATGCAGCTCAACAATATCCTGACATTTTTACTGGTAGGACAATTGGCTTTGGGGACACCATCGTATTTGTCAATCATCCTCAGGGAATCCAAGAAATTTTAACGAATGATAGAAAGAAATTTGTAGCTGCTGGTGAACTCAACAGAATTACTGAAGCCTTTGTAGGAGAAAATTCACTTCTTATGCTTGATGGCAGTCCTCACAAATGGCTACGACAATTGATGACGCCTTGTTTTCATGGACAGCGAATGCAAGTGTACGGCCAACTAATCTGTAATCTGAGTGATAAAGTCTTTAGTCAGTTACCACTTGATCGGCCCTTCTTAGCTCGTAACGTCGCACAGAACATATCCTTGGAACTCATCTTACAGATTGTATTAGGCTTGTATGAGGGAGAAAGATTTGAGAAACTTAAGCATCTACTGCCATTGATGTTAGATTTGTTTCGCTCACCCCTCACTTCCAGTTTTTTCTTTTTCCGATTCTTGCAACAGGATTTAGGAGCTTGGAGTCATTGGGGAAAGTTTCTACGTGATCGGGAGACAATCTATCAATTGCTCTATGCTGAAATTGCCGAACGCCGACAACAACCTAATTCAGAACGCGTCGATATCCTCTCCTTGCTGATGTCAGCTCAAGATGAAACTGGTCAATTCATGACAGATCATCAATTGCGCGATCAGTTGATGAGCCTAATAATTGCAGGATATGAAACTACGGCAACAGCAATAGCTTGGGGCTTCTACTGGATTTACCACAAGCCACTAGTCCGCGAAAAACTGTTCAAGGAACTAGATACCCTTGGTGATTTCCCAGATCCTATGAGCATTTATCGGCTGCCATATCTCACTGCTGTCTGTAATGAAACCTTACGAATTCATCCTGTTTTGATGATTTTATTCCCTAGAGTGGTACGAGAATCAGTTGAACTTTTGGGACATCCTTTAGAGCCTGGAACAGTATTGCTTCCCAGTGTTTATCTTACTCATCAACGTGAAGATTTATATCCTCAACCTAAGGAGTTTCGACCAGAGCGCTTTATAGAAGGCCAATTTTCTCCCTATGAATTTCTGCCTTTTGGTGGTGGTGTCCGTCGTTGTATGGGTGAGGCTTTAGCCTTATTTCAAATGAAACTAGTATTAGCAACCATCGTGTCACGCTATCAGTTCGCGCTAGTTAATCAGCAACCTGAGCGACTTCAGCGTCGAGGTTTTATGCTGGCACCTGCTAGTGGAATCAAGATGGTAATTACAGGACGACGTGCGCGTCAAGAGTCTTTAGTTAATATGGCAACTACACCCGTATCCTAGTAGCTTATCAGAGTTGTTTTGATGAGCCTTAGAAACCGAAACCACCCACTTCTTCTAAGATGCAAGGTTAGGTAGAGCAGAGCAAAACTTGACACACTTCCAAATGTTAGATTTCACTTTACTTAACCCAACTTTGTATTTTAAAAAAAGTGTTGCTAGTCTAGATATCTGACTGTTGCATCGGGATCTCAATCACGAACTCAGTCCCCTTTCCTAATGAGGAATCACAGGTTAAGCTACCCTTGTGTTTGTCCACAATAATCTGATAGCTAATCGACAACCCCAACCCCGTGCCACTTCCTACCGACTTGGTAGTGAAAAATGGGTCAAATATTTTCTGCTGCACCGCTTTTGTCATACCAGAACCGTTATCGGCAATCCGAATTATCGCCGTATTAGAATCTGTTAGTTCAGTAAAGATATGAATTTTTCCTACTTTATGAGGAGATGCTAACGCGTCTATGCCCTTTGTGATTTGTTCCTTGTCATTTACCAATGCTAGATGACCAATGGCAAATGCCTCTTCTAAAGCATCGACCGCATTACTGAGGATATTCATAAATACCTGATTGAGTTGACCAGGGTAACAAATAACTTCCGGTAATTTCCCATATTCTTTGACGACTTCAATTTCAGGTAAATTGCTCTTTTCTTGAAGTCGGTGCTGCAAAATCATTAAGGTGTTGTCTATACCCTCATGAACATCTACAGGCTTCATCTCAGCTTCATCTAAGCGAGAAAAGTTACGTAAGCCCAAAACAATATTTCGGATACGCGAACTCCCCATTTTCATTGAATCTATAATCTTAGGCAGGTCTTCTGATAAAAAATCTATGTCAATCTCCTCAGTTTTCTCTTTAACTAAAGGCGAAGGATGGGGATATTCTTGCTGATAAATAACTATCAAATCCAGCAAATCTTGGACATACTCACTAGCATGATTAATATTGCCATGAATAAAGTTAATAGGGTTATTGATTTCATGAGCAATTCCTGCCACCATTTGTCCTAAAGAGGACATTTTTTCACTTTGAATCAATTGTATTTGGGTACTTTGCAATTCTTGTAGGGTTTGTTGTAAACATTGATTTTTGTCGTTGAGTTCCTGCGTTCTTTTCTGGACTTTTTCCTCTAGGGTATGGTTGTATTCCTCCAAGCTTTCTTTAGCTTGTGCCAAATTTTTGTAGAGGATAGCATTCTCTAGAGATATTGCTGCTTGAGTAGTGAGGAGTTTCAGGACTTCTACGCGATCGCGTGTAAATGCTCCTGTCGTTAGATGATTTTCTAGATAAAGAATCCCAATTAATTTACCTTGATTTAGAAGAGGTATAGACAATAAACTCTTAGGCTCTTCACTAAGAATATAGCTATCACCTACTAGAAAAGAAACAGCCATTGCATCATCAATAACCAAGATTTCTCTAGAGCGTTTAACATAGTTAATCAAAGTAATGGGAACATCGTAGCTTGACTCAAGGCAAGTTGATGGAAACTCAGTGTAGGTATGCTCAAAATTTGAACTTGAACAAACTGCTGTGACAGTTAATGCTAAGTTGTCACCTTCACTCAAAATTAAAGCGCATTTAGAAGCTCCTGCATTCTCCATAACAACTTCCATTAAAGTAGAAAGTAGTCGCTCAAGCTCGATTTCCCCAGAAAGTGCTTGAGATGCTTTAATGAATGCGGCTAAATCCAGAGAATCAGAAATACTTGTCTTCGAGCCAATAACAGTTTGTTGATTACTTAGGGTAGATAAAGATGATATAGATATGCTATTGAAAGAAGCGCTTTCCTCGCTGGAATGGATACTCAGTTTTTCTTGCTGGAATATAGGAGCCAGTAATTGGGGATAGCGTTTTGCCAAATCGTCAACTTTGGCTAACGCTCCCCAGCGAACGTAGCTATAGTAAGCATCTGTTAAATAGGTTTGAGCAATCTTATGTTTACCCCATTCTAAATAGAATTTGGCGGTAAGTTCTTGAGCTAAGGCTTCTTCATTAACGTACTCATGTTCTTTGGCAAGGAAGATAGCGCGATCATAGAATTCCATTGCTTCAAGATATTGACTTCCAATCCGATAGCGTTCAGCCTCTACAAGATAATATTTGTGCAAATAATTCATTGGGGCATGATGTGCCCAATGCTCCATTTTTTCTTGATTGGCTTGAACCCGATCGAGAATGCATTTTTGCTCAGAGCCGGATACGTCAGAATACACAGCCAGACCTGCCAGAGAATCATAAAAATGGAAAATCGGAATAACTAGATGTCCTATTGCAGTATCTAAATACTTTTTCGCCAGTGTAGCATTTTCAACTGCCTGATGAAATTCTTGAAATAGATAACAGAGATGAAGTTTGCTGAAATATAGATATAGAAGTCCGAGTCCATCTTTAGTTTCCAGGTGAATCGGCAGCATTTTATCTTCGTTATAAACTTCACCAATTAAACAAGACGAATTTTCTGCACGCCCTAGCAAGTTCAATACGCTCTGCCGATAAATAGTACTCCATTGTAATACTGTTTCTTGCTTTATTTTTCTTATGGCATTATTGTAATTTGCCATTTCTTGTTCTACCCCTGACAGTTCTCTCCCAATAAAATATGAACCGTAAGAATAAGCGTGTAAAGCATAAGATGCAAACTCTAAATCTCCTGTTTCTACGCTGAAAAAGTAAACTTCCATTAAAGGTTTTAATATTTCCTTTACGTGTTCCTTCCAAGGTCTAACAAGTGGATGAAAAGATCCAAGAACTTTCACACTAATTTCTTTAATTTGTAACCTAGACAAAAGATTTTCAGCTAGTTTACCAAATTGATAGCCGGACTCAATATCTCCCACTAGCCCGCACAGTATTACTCCATAATTAACATAGGCAAAGGCAGACAATGGTGCGTTGCCATATTGTAGGGATAAATTGATCTGTTTAACAAGAATCAGTGGAAATAGCTCAGGAATAGCTTGATAGGTCAAAGCATGTGTACTTGATAGAATACTCATAACTGCCAGCGTTTTAGCTTCTGTCATTTCTGGTAGGTCGATTAAATCCTCAATATGCCTCCCAGCCAGATTTGATGCTATTTCTGCCATTACTAGCTGAACATCAGATTGGCTTGGATGTTCAGGAAACTCCACTCCTAAAAGCTTCAAAAAGGCTAGTGCAGTATTAATTCCTTTGAGTGCTTGGTTCTGTGCCCCATAGGCTTTAATTTTTACTTCGTAAACTTTAACTTTGTCTATAAGAGTTTTTCCTCGTGCCAACACTACCTCTGCTAACTGCTCGGTTTGCTCAAAGTTGCCGTCCAAGTACGCCGCCTCGGCTGCTGTCTCATATAAAGCTAGGATTAGTTGATATTTAGTCTCCCAACTATCACTTGCCAGCAGTTGGATGCCGATAGTTAAATACTTAACAGCAGCGGGATAAGCTGTTGATGCTAAAGCTTTACGTCCAGCAATTAGATTCATCTGGGCCAGTTCATCTCGTTTAGATTGAGGGGAGATGAATTCTACTGCGATATTAAACTGATTGACAAGCTCAAAAATCTTTTCTTCCTGTTGCAGAACAGGAATATTGTTCAATAACAGTAGCCCAATTTTTAAGTGAATTGGCTTTTTTTGTTCTTCAGGAATTAAAGAATAAGCGGCTTGCTGCACTCTATCATGGACAAATTTATACTTGGGTAGCTGTAAATTATAATTTGAAAATTGTGTAGATTCTATTCCATGAACAATGAATTCTTGATTAGTATTATTTTTGGAAAATATATTGTAATTTTCAGTCTGTGGTAAAACTAGCCCATCAAGTAATGCTTGCCATAAATCTGATGCTGTATCTACTACAGATTTTTCATTGATGATCGCCAGAGTTTTTAAGTCAAATTGATTCCCAATACAGGCAGCAAGTTTCAAAACTTTTTGGGTATATATTGGTAATTTTTCTATTTGCATGGCAATAAATTCTACGACATCATCCGTGAGAGCTAAATCTTTAACTCTGGAAATATCATACTGCCAATAACCAACATCAAAATTTAATACAATTAGCCCATCATCGTGTAAAGATTTGAGAAATTGAACAGAAAAGAAGGGGTTGCCTTTAGTTTTAGCAAACACCATCTGGGTTAGAGGAACAGCAACTAATTCTGGACAATGAAGTGTCTCAGCAATTAGATGATTTAAATCACCCTGATTTAAAGGTGCTAAGGCAATCGTATTAATGATTGCTCCTGCTTTTTGAATCTCCTGTGGTGTTAAATAAAGCGGATGTGCCTTATAAACTTCATTATCTCGATAGGAACCAACTAACAAAAAGCCTCCTTTGGTTTCACGCATCTGTTCTGTCTCTTCTGAAAGAGCAGACAACCCGCTGTCACACATTAATAACTGAATTAATTTCAAAGAAGCTGTATCTGCCCATTGCAAGTCATCGAGAAAGATAACTAGGGGATGTTCTTTAGTTGTAAAGATTTGGATGAATTTTTGAAAGAATAAATTGAAACGATTTTTGGCAGCGCTGCCAGAGAGTTCTGTAACCTGAGATTGCTTACCAATAATCTGTTCGAGTTCAGGAATGACATCAATAATCACTTGAGTTTGTGTACCCAATTCCCGCAGAATTTTGACTTTCCATTGTTGAATTTGGGCATCAGTTTCTGAGAGCAGTTGCCCGATTAAGTCCCGAAAGGCTTGCACTAATCCTGACAAAGGAATGTCACGTTGAAACTGGTCAAATTTTCCTTTGATGAAGTAACTACGCTGCCGCACAATCGGTTTGTGGACTTCATTGACCACGGCAGTTTTGCCAATGCCAGAGAAACCTGCGACTAATATCATTTCTGTTGCCCCTTCTGTTACACGCTTAAAAGCAGCGAGTAGGGTTTCAACTTCACTTTGGCGACCGTAGAGTTTTTCAGGGATTATGAAACGGTCTGAGATGTCTCTCACACCGAGTTCAAAGGGTGCAATATTTCCTGTTTCTTGCCATTGGCTTTGGCACGTCTCCAAGTCATGCTTTAACCCCAAAGCACTCTGATAGCGGTCTTCGGCATTTTTTGCCATCAGTTTGCTGATGATGTCAGACAAAATTGGCCCAATATTGGAGTTAATCCGACTGGCTCTTAGCGGTTGTTTGGCAATGTGAGAATAAACTAACTCTGTCGGATCTTTGCTGGTGAAGGGTAACTGTCCGGTGAGGAGCTCAAAGAAGGTGACACCAAGGGAATAAAAATCAGTCCGGTAGTCAATACCTCGGTTCATCCTTCCGGTTTGTTCTGGGGAAATGTAAGCCAGAGTACCTTCTAAGATGTTGGGATTCGTGAGAAATTGAATTTCTCTTGGCAGAAGGGTGGCAATACTAAAGTTGATGAGTTTGATTTCATTTGTGCTAGGGTTGATGAGAATGTTGGCAGGCTTGATGTCCTTGTGAATGATGCGATCGCGATGGAGTCTTTCCAGGGTAGAAGCAATTTTAATCGCAATGTGGAAAAACTCGTTCAGGGAAAGCCAGTTTTCCTTTTTTCCCTTGTCCTCTATTCGCCAATTTTGGAGGGAAATACCGCCAAAATCTTCCATCACTAAGACATAGCTGTTACGGTAATTTTCTAAGCTATAGGTTTTGACTATGCCAGGAAAATCGAGGTTTTTGGTGATGATATATTGATTTCGGAACTGAGCTATTTCCGCAAAGGTAGGATATTCATTCCGCATCAATTTGAGAACGACTGATTTTTGGTCTTCTTCTCTAATACCTCGATAAACCAGGGTTTTACTGCCTGAGTAGATTTGTTCAGTAATGCGATAGCCAGGAAACGAATATATTGTATCCAATACTACTAACATTGCGGACTAAGCTCATAATTATTGTTTCTATGGCTTATTATTCCCGCGCAAAGGCTATCCTCATCATGAAATAGGATTTTTTTGTTTAATTTGTATTAGAAAATATGACTTTTAATATATTTTTTTTACTAAATATCTGAATCTTGAACTGTAGCGTTTCCTCATCAAGTGAATGTTAACAAAGAGTCGGGTAATGGATAGCCGAACTTACGAAGAGGGAAGATAAAGTACAGCTTTACCAGGCTAAGGTAAAGCTGTACCTCACTAAATAATGATGATTTGTCAACATAAGTGTTTTTGAACTAACTATTTTTATCCGCTTTTAATCGGACACCAGTATAGATGGTGTATTTTTGGCTGCGATAATAATAACGAGCACAAATACTACTTGATTTTTTGTTTAATAAAAGTCACAACCTGAGTTAGCTGTTTCTTCAAACCATCAATTTCTGCTTGCATTTTGACAATTTTCTCATTCAATGCATTAATTTCTGCCTCGGAGACTCCTCCATTAGTGGGGGTTGCGACACTAGGAATTGCGACGCTAGGGGCTACTACCGTACTATTGGCGACATCAGAGGTTGATGATGTGCCATTTTTTACGGAAACTCCTGCTCCTACTGAAACTAGTTCTGGGCGTGGCTGTTTCGCCTTAGCCATAGCTAACTTAATCGCGTTAATTAGTTGTTTCTGATCGAAAGGCTTGCCCAGAAATTCAAAATATTCAAATGGTTCTGTGATTTTCTCCGTCACTTCTTCCTTGCGACCCGACATGATCACTAAAGGAATTTTTCTTAATTCTGGGTGGGCTTGAACTTGCTGAAAAACTTCCCAGCCACTCATTTTAGGCAACAGGAAATCCAGCATTATCAGGCTGAGTTTTTCCTGAAGGATAAAATTTAGTCCTTCCACACCGTCTTTTGCTTCTAGTACCTCAAAATTGCCCGGAGGCAACATTTCTCGTACTTTTACCCTGACAACCGTAGTGTCATCGATAACTAAAATCTTGTTGCTTGCCACGACTGTTTGCTCTAACAGAAACTATAAGTGTAAATAGCGGCTTTGCCGATTGTCCTTGAGAATCCTCCCACTATATACATAATTTCTAGCAATTGGGGGATAGTATATTTCGGTATAAATGACATTGTTAGAAGTGTTGTGCAAAACTTTTGCTCGCGCTCTTTTCAATTTGTGTCATGGTGATATTTAATCGACAGACCACTACATCTATATCCGCATCTTACTGGGATGTCTATGATTTCGTCACAACAAACCGACCTAAAGTCTGAAATTACGGCAATGCCTAGCTGGCTACGTCGCCCAATTGGCAAAGCCAGTGAAATCTCTACCGTACAACGCATTATTAAGCAGCGCCAAATTCACACAATTTGCGAAGAAGGACGCTGTCCCAACCGGGGAGAGTGCTATGCCCAAAAAACTGCAACTTTCTTACTAATGGGGCCCACGTGTACACGCTCTTGTGCTTTTTGTCAAGTAGATAAAGGTCATGCACCGATGCCTCTTGATTTAGATGAACCTCAAAAGGTAGCACAGGCGGTGCAGCTTTTGGGATTGCGTTATGTGGTGCTGACTTCTGTAGCCCGTGATGACTTGCCCGATCAGGGGGCAGGACACTTTGTGAAGACGATCGCGACTATCCGCCAATTGAACCCAGAGACTCAAATTGAAGTGCTGACCCCAGATTTTTGGGGTGGTGCTGGTGTTGGAGAGTCAGGTCAACGCCAGCGAATAGCTACGATTGTCAAAGCCAAACCAGCTTGTTTTAATCACAATATCGAGACAGTGCAACGCTTAACTGGACGAGTGCGCCGGGGAGCCAAGTACGATCGCTCGCTCTTGGTGCTGGCTATGGTTAAAGAAATCGATTCAACAATTCCCACCAAATCAGGTTTGATGCTGGGACACGGAGAAACACTTGATGAAGTCATTGAAGCAATGGCTGATTTAAGGACTGTGGGGTGCGATCGCTTGACTATCGGGCAGTATATGCGTCCTTCTCTAGAACATTTGCCAGTCCAAAAATATTGGACTCCAGAGGAATTCGATCAACTCGGCAGATTAGCATGGGAAATGGGATTCAACCATGTTCGTTCTGGGCCTCTGGTTCGCAGTTCCTATCATGCTGGAGAGGAGAGAGTAGGCAGTGGGGAGTAGGGATGAAGCAGGGAGCAGGGGAGCAGAGGAGCAGGGAAAGAAAAAATAACCAATCCCCAATCCCCAATCCCTAATCCCCAGTCCCCAGTCCCCAATCCCCAATTCCCAACTTCACACAAATATTCTTAAAGAATTTGAGTATTTGGTACGCCAGTTTGGTATTTCTTAAAAAGTCATGACATAAGGAGAATCGCATTATGACTGCTAAAGCTAAGAATTCCCCCGTTGCCGACAGCGGCGCTAAACCTCCCTACGCCTTTCGCACAGGCTGGGCACTGTTCTTGTTAGCGATCAATTTTTTGGTAGCAGCCTACTACTTCCACATTATTGAATAATTAGAAGTGGAGTGGTGCTGCTCAAATCGTTCCTTTAAATAAACCTTTGGGACGAATGAGCAGCACCAAAATCATGATCAACAGTGCGACACCTTGTTTATACTGTGAACCCAGCCAAGGAGTGCTGACTTCCTGGACGATGCCAATGATAAAAGCTGCTGCGATCGCACCATAGGGGTTGCCAATCCCACCAAGAATTACTGAGGCAAATAATGGTAAGATTAAGAACCATCCCATATTCGGGCGCACGGCTGTAATTAACCCATACATACTGCCACCCAATGACGTAAGAGTACCAGCTATTAGCCAAGTCCAGAAAATTACTCTGTCAACATTGATGCCTGAAACCCTGGCTAAGTCCAGATCGTCTGCAACTGCTCGCATCGCCTTACCAATTTTGGTATTTTGCAGCAGGTAATGCAGCCCTAAAATTGCTAGCACCGCTAATCCTAATACCAATAATTGATTTTGCGGTATCTTTAAACCCAAAATATCTAAAGCCGGAGTAACAGGTAAATTATAATTTTGGTTCTTGCCGCCCCAGATAAAAATAATCCCATTGCGAATAAATAAGGCAAGCCCGATAGAAATAATAATCAGCGTAGTGGAAGTAGCACGGATAGAGCGCATCTTTGACCACAGTAACTTTTCCGATGACAGCATTGCTGCTACTGTTCCCGCCGCCGCCAAGATCATCGACAGCCAAATATTGACTCCAATGGTGTTTATCAGCCAAGTCAGATAGGCTCCTAAGGTGAGAAAGTCACCATGAGCAAAGTTAGATAGCCGTAAAATTCCATAAGTAAGAGTCAGTCCGACTGCGGCTAGAGCAATAATGCTCCCCACCGCAATCCCATTAACGATTAGTTGGGCGAATTGTGTATCCATAAGTCTTAAGTTGCGTTTAAAAAATTTTAGGTTAGTGGTTCATACAATAATTTTTTTTTGGACTAGCTGCTAAACTCGACATCATAAGTTATGGTTTATAACAACATAAGTTATCGTTTATAAATAAAAAAGAATTGTCCGCTAATATACATAAAATCCTGTTGGGATTTTTATGCGTAGCTAAACTTGTTCAGCGGTCTAGTTGACCATGCAGCAGTACTCAAGCTTACCAGACCAGAACTCACTGATAGATGCAACGCCAAAACTTTTGACAACAATTGAGCAACTTAGCGCGCAGCTGTGGCTGGAGAGCAGCTTAAACCAGTTGCAAAGTCGCCTTAATGATTGCTTGCTTTCTGCTTGTAACACTGTCCCACAGCCAGAAGCCGCACAAGCGGAAATTTTACGAACCGTGGTTAACGAAATTAACAGTGCTGTTCACAGCAGTAATCTGGCACTTACAGAATGTGCCGTAGGCATCGCCATGTGTCAACCACAAGAAACTGTTGCCACAGTTTGTTATATTTCTCGTTCTCCATCCCCAAATTCACAGCCTTTATTTCTAGAAGTGCTGACAGCAGAAAAAAAGCTGCTATTGAGGTTGCAAGAGGTCATAAAACTTGAAGATTTGCAACAGCTTGAGAATCAACAACTACCAAGCGCTTGGCGGTTAGCTGATGATTCTGGCAGCGTTATGGGCTGGCTAATTATCGCCACCGCGCCCCTAAGCTCCGATCATGAGTCGCTCATAGAATCACAAGCTCAACTCAGATCGCAATTGATGGCAAGGTCTGCCAAATACTGTACAACAGCCTTAGTACAACTTAGACATATTTTATCTTGGCAGCAACAATATCAACAGTTAAGTAACTCTAATCAAGAATTGGAGCGCACCAATCAACTGAAAAATCAGTTTTTAGCAAACACCAGCCATGAAATTCGCACACTGCTTAATTGTATTACTGTGCCGGTTTACATGCTTTTAACCCCAGGGTTTGAACCAACTAAAGAAAGCCAGCGAAACTATTTAAATATCATTCAGTCTAGTGGCAAGCACTTGCTAGCTCTGATTAATGATATTTTGGATCTTTCTAAAATTGAAGCAAATCAGCTAGAAGTGAAGTGGGAAACACTAGATGTGCGATTCGTATGCGACAGTGTTTTCGCACTGGTGAAAGAGAAAGCCGCTGATAAGGGTTTAAACCTGCGTCAAGAAATTAACCCCGATATCACAACCCTAGTAGCTGATGATTTGCGACTCAAGCAAATGCTGTTGAATTTACTCTTGAATGCCCTAAAGTTCACTAGCGAAGGAAGTGTTGGCTTAGAGGTTGTTCTTGAAGGTGTATTTGTGCATTTTACAGTTTGGGATACTGGCACTGGCATTTCCCAAGAAGACCAAGTTCAACTGTTTCAACGCTATTTTCAAATTGCCAAGGCTGATGGTGTTGAAGGTACTGGTTTGGGTTTAGCACTGACTCAAAAACTCGCCCAAATTCACGGTGGTTCTGTGAAAGTGGAATCTGAAGTAGATCGCGGCTCCCGTTTTACCCTCATACTTCCCCTTAACCAAGAGGTAGGAGTGGGGGGAGTAGAGGAAGCAGGGGAAGCAAAATTTTCCTCATCTCCTCTGCCTTTGACTCCTAGTTCCTCTGTAGATATTTTGTTGGTAGAAAATGACTTACCCAATGCTGATTTGATGCAAATTTATTTACGTAATTTGGGATATCAGGTGACTTGGGTTGAGAATGCTGCCCAGATGTGGGAAGCTCTAAGACAGTTAGACCCAGCTGTGATTTTAATGGATGTTTATCTGGCAGATGGAAATGGTCTGAACTTAGTGCAACAACTGCGAGAACATGGGCAATATCGGACGATTCCGGTAATTGTTCAAACAGCAATGGCGATGAAAGGCGATCGCGAAACCTGTCTAGCAGCTGGAGTAAATGACTATATTTCTAAACCAATTGATTTACCATTTTTAGCCAGTTTGGTGGCCAAGTACAGTCAAGCACCAACCTTGGTTGATGGGGAGTGGGGAGTAGAAAGTAGAGAGTGAGGGAGACAAGAAGAAACCATGCCCAATGCCCCATAACTAATGACTACAATATAAATTATTGGGTGCTGTAAGGTTTTGGCAGGATTGGGAAATGATGCTGACAGAAAAATTTGAGCAATTAAAAACCTTATTTAAAGAAATGGAGCAGGCGTTGATTGCCTACTCTGGGGGCGTTGATAGCACTTTGGTTGCCAAAATTGCTTATGATGTGTTGGGCGCTCGCGCTTTGGCTGTAACAGCTGTTTCTCCTTCACTGTTACCAGAAGAATTGGAAGACGCGAAAATTCAAGCTGCAACTATTGGGATTCCTCATAAAATCGTTCAGACTCACGAGATGGAAAATCCCAATTACACCTCTAACCCTGTTAATCGCTGTTATTTTTGCAAAAGTGAGTTGCACGACACTCTCAAACCTTTAGCTTTACAGTTGGGTTATCCCTATGTAGTAGATGGGGTGAATGCTGATGATTTGCATGATTATCGCCCAGGAATTCAGGCGGCTAAGGAAAGAGGTGCGCGATCGCCTTTAGCAGAAGTGGGTGTCACTAAAGTTGAAGTTCGCCAACTTTCGCAACAACTCGGTTTACCTTGGTGGGATAAACCTGCCCAGCCTTGCCTCAGTTCCCGGTTTCCTTACGGTGAAGAGATTACTGTCGCTAAGTTGCAACGAGTCGGTAGAGGAGAAATTTATCTGCGAAAGCTAGGTTGGCAAAATTTGCGCGTGCGATCCCAAGGGGATACAGCACGTATTGAATTACCACCAGAACAAATCAAAGAGTTTGTGTTGACTAACGATTTACAAACGTTAGTTTCAGCATTTCAAGATTTTGGATTTATCTACGTAACCTTAGATTTAGAAGGTTATCGTAGCGGTAAGTTGAATCAGGTTTTAAATAGGGAAGCCTTGGGCGTTAAAGTATAGGATTTTAGTTGTATAAATATAGAGTTTATTTATCTTCTAGAGAAACTAGGAAGCAACCGTTAATCCTCCAGATATTATTGGGCTGTTTTTCCATAAAATATAAAGCCCTCAAGGGAACTCCATCAGGAGCAAGTAGCAAAACTGGTTGAGTTATATTTCCTTGGATGGTTGTTATCTTCTCAAAAAAGACAGAACGAGGACGATATACTGCTGGATAGCTTGTCTTTACCATCTGCATAAAATTTTCTGAGGTTCCGAATTGCGCCTGAATCGCCGGACTAGCATAGGCAAAAGCGCTTTGGGCGTCATCTTTTTTAAAAGCTGCCAATTGGTATTCAATTACAGAACGTATATTGATGGCATCGATATCAGGAACTTCCATAAATTTAAAAATTGCGTAGGCGCAGCCCGCCTTTAGACATCGCTCCAAGGGTCAGCAAAGCGATCGCTCAATTCTGACGCCGAGTGAGCTTGTATTCTATCTGCTGTAGTGCCGTTCGCCACACATCATATCCCTCTTGAGACAGGTGCAACCCATCTGTGGTCAACTCTGGACGCAAATTGCCTTCCATATCCGTAAACCAGCTATAAATATTGAGATAATTAGCGCCTTCTTGTTTAGCAATCACGGTTAGTTGGATGTTGATGTGACGAATGCGGCTATTGGAAATTTTTGGTAGACGAGTAGGCAAAATTGATTGGACAATGATTTGAGCTTGGGGGTGAGCCTGCCGTAAACGACGGACAATCCGGCGATAATTACGCAAAATTGTTTCATCAGTAGCGCCTTTTCGTAAGTCGTTAATCCCAGCCATGATGTAAATTACATCTGGCCGCGTTGCCGAAAATGCTCCCAATCTTTTTAAAACGCCACTAGAAGTATCTCCAGATATGCCTTGATTCAGCCACAATTTACCAGCAGGCAGTTTTTCTCTGGGAAACCACATACTCAAAGAATCACCAACTAAAATACTTAGATGATTGGCTCCTTGACCTTGAGCGATCGCTCTAGCTTCTAAAGCTAGTAAACTTTTCCAGTCGTCGTAAGTTAGTTGACGTTTCTTGATCGACTCCCACAATGATTGCAAATTATCATTATCTACGCGTTTATAAATCTGACCTGTTTTCAGAGCCGCCAATCTTTGGTAGTAAAGTTGATTTCCAGATGTCAATAAGAGGCTAGTTGTTTGGGCGCTGGGGTTGAGTGATGACTCTGTTGATACTGGTAATGCCTGACTGCTGAATTCTGGTACGCTAGGGACGTTTTTCTCACCTACTATTGGCTGCGAACTTTTTAGGGGTTGGAACGCTTGACCGCTGAGTTCTGGTAAGGAGAGATCGACGCTATTGATAATTTTTGTACTGGCTATTGTCTGCGAACCCTGTTTTAAATCCCACAGGAATCTAGAACTTTCTGGCAGGACAATTGACAGATGTGGAAGAGCCGATGCTGGTATTGCTAATCCTGTTAACAAGCCTGCTGCCAACAGATAAGGGTCCCTCATCGCTTTTTCTCTCCTCTACTCACTGCTTTTCCATATCACGGCATTAGTTGCCTGTATTCAGGAAAATTTTACTTCGGTTAAGTTATTATTCTTATTTACGCTGTATAGTTCTGTAAAGCGTGTTTATGAGATTATATTTGACAATTTACGATCTCTTTAAAGTACGGTTTTCCCGGTGGTATACAAGTCTTATTTGTGCGAATACTTCTACTGAAAGCATTGTTTTCATCAGCCGACTACTTTTTTAACTCAGTTATCACAAATATTACTAGTGTTTGCAAACTCGGCAATTAATGAGTGATTTTTGAGGATCTCAGGACAGAGGTTTTTGCTTTTGATGTTGCTAGTATGTGAAATAACCATCATATTTTAGGTTTCTAGATTTCAGTCAATTGTTGCGATCGCGTGAGAGTTGGCTCGACAAGCCATTTCTCTAAAAGACACTACGCGTAGCTTGCTTAAGAGCAGGAGTACACGTCTACATTTTTCACTTTGTCATGTGAAATTAAGCAATGCAAATGCACCAGTTATTAAAGATGTGATTAGTTCAGATTAGAGATTCGAGAACTAGCACAAGTGAAATGATTGTAATTAAAAGAAGTTTCTGACCGTTCTGGGATAATTTGCAGCACAGTTATAAGTTATGTGCGTCGTCGCAAAATAACAACAGTTGACTTTCCTGCTATATACAAATTAGCTCTTGCCTTTAATGTGACAATTGAGGACTTGGTGGAAATTTTGGAGAAATAGGCAAAATTATAACTGTTGAGAATATTGATATCATACGATGATGTGTACTCAATGAGCAAGTATGACGTTTGCCATACTGAGAATTTCAGAACTCACTATACGTAATTTAAAATTTATGTTTACTAATTGAAGTATGAGTTGAAATACATTTAAATTAAGTTTTAACTCTAAAGAATAACCTCATTGAAAGTGCTAAGATTTAGGCTGAATCATTAGTGTTTTCCTTTTCTTCTGTGGCAAGAGCTAGTACAGCGATTGGTGTCAGTCCCATTATTAAAGAGATTGTGCAAAAACAGGCACATTCCACACGTTTGACCCTGAAAGAAGTTATTCTGATGGGGATGTTAGCTATTGATAAACTAGATGATCGAGGTCGTCAAGAGCTAGCAGATCAAGTTCATCAAATGCAGGTGAATGGAGAAATTTAATTGAGTAGTTATGAGTTAAGAGTTATAAGTTATAAATTTTAACTTCTCACTCCTGACTCTTTACTTAATTTAGTTATTGGCTAAATCGATAACGACTTCCAATTACATAACTTTCATTAATTTCAAAAGATATCCATCGGCGTTGCAGAGTTTCAGCAACAAAGCCGGTTGTATTAGAACCCGCGAATGGATCTAATACCATATCACTTTCATCAGTTAAAAATTTGATGAAAAACTCAGCGAACCCTTGAGGAAAGCGTGCTGGATGAGGTCTAATTTCTGCTGTTTTGCAGCGTCTAAATAAGCACTATTCGATTCAGTATTGGCAATTTCTAGCAAATTCGGCGGAATTGCACCTTGGTTATCTTTTTGAAATTTATCAGAAATATCATGTCCACTAGGACGTATTTTTGCTTTATAGCCATTTTTGAGTAACTGTTTCATACTTTGGCTATAAGGCTTTAAAACTTTTTTGTTATCTGCTTTAGGATTCGGTGTTTTAGATAACCACCAAACTGTATTTACAGAATCTTTCACACGAATTCGCCTGATTGTCACTTACTTAGCAGGGGTTGGCAGCCGAGCCGGATTATAGTGGTAAAATTCTTGAGCGAGAAAGAAACCTACTTCTTTGCATAATCTTACTAAAAGTTCGTATTGGTAGATACTCCGCACCTGATTACCAGGTAAGTAAGCACCACCTAAATCTAGTACGAATGAGCCATTATCTGCCAGTACTCTTTTAAATTCGGATGCAAAAGGTAGAAACCACTCAATATATTTTTCAGCAGTTTTGTTACCGTATTCTTTTTTTCGGGTGAGTGCGAATGAAGGTGAGGTGATAATTAAATTAATACTATTATCATCAATGAATTTAATAAGTTTAAGGCTATCGCCTAAATATGCGGCTCCGTTTTACTAGGTATAAGAGGGATTAAAAACTATTTCTTTTGGTGGCGTTATTGGTTCTTCTTGCAAGACTTATAAAGTTATCTCGTTTTTCATAGTTATAACTTGTTTTGGTATTGTCCAAGTATTTAATTTTAAAAGTTCTTTTTTCAACGTAATTGCCCTTGGGGTCTTCTTCTTCTCAAATAGCCGATTGTATGCTAGCTGACTTATATCTAAACAGTAAAAATCTTTTTTGCCATCTTCAATAATTTATTTCTCCTTTGTTGAAAGTTTTGCT
The DNA here is from genome assembly GCF_017115165.1 of Nostoc sp. LPT. Taxonomy (GTDB): domain Bacteria; phylum Cyanobacteriota; class Cyanobacteriia; order Cyanobacteriales; family Nostocaceae; genus Nostoc. The sequence continues at coordinate 116,412 of NZ_JABXKF010000032.1, forward strand.
TATCCCAGTCGATAAATTTGGCTAGCTCTCGATTAAGTGTTACGTTTGACTGTTCGTAAAGACTTTTCTTCTCAGCAAATGACTTATTACCTGCACTATTATTGTTACGTCCAGGCCAAAAAGACAGATTCCCAATGTCATTCTTCAATAATTCAAGGTCTTCCATTAGCGAAGCACTGCTAGCATTGTGCGGATATATATGCTCTATCGTAACTTTGCTTAGATCAAAAATACTTATTTCATTTGGTTTTGGTTTACCATTAGCGCCATTAGAGTACCACTCAGCATGATCCTCTAATGTAGTTAAAAAGTGTCTGATAATTATCTTTTTTGAAGAATTATCTTGATAGCTTAATTTTTGTATTAATAGAGATTCAAAAGTTTCATCAGGAGCATACTTTTCCTGTACTGTTTTTAATTCATTTCTTAAAGTAGGAATTTTATATTCTTGTGGTGCTTGTCTAATCAACTTTGCGTGGTCATAATATATTATAGATATTTTTTCAGCGTGCGCTCCAACAATAGTAATGTAGCGAAAAGCAAAGCGTTCTAGAATGTCTATGATTTCTATAAATTCCCTTTCCGAAAGACAATGGTATGCACTGAGTAAAAGTGGTATACAAAGTGTATGCCTTAATACTTTTATTAAACGTTGTAGTCTTTCCTGTTGCCAGTCTGAAGCAGTCGCATCTCGATAAGGCCACCGTCGTTCTGATATTTCTATAAAAACTTGTTGCTCATCTTTTATATCAGAAATAATATAGGATAGTTTTTTAGCTTCTTCAGTTTCAGCAATCTCTAAAACAACTCCAGGTGGAACTTTAAATATATCATCTCGAAATGTATCTGCTAAATTTCTCTTGGCTGCACCCTTACCATAATGAGATGCATAGTAATTTCTAAAAAATTGCTCCACTTCTGTTGCTGGATAGCTAAGTATTGTGTCCCAGTTATCTTCTGCAAGTATTTGTTCTCTCTCGTGTTTTTCTAATAATTCAAGAGTATCTGAACGAAGCTTATTTCCATCACTCAACTCTCTCCCTCTATCATTTAGTACCGCAAATAACCTGTAAGCTTCACTTCTATCCTCACTAACGATATAAATTACATAACAATCCTCAATAACAGATTTTCGTAATTGTAGAAGAGAATTAAGTTTATCAGAGACACTAGATTTACTAATCTCATTCAGTATTTTAGCAATAAGATTTGTCCTAATAGAATCCCATGCAAATTGTAATTTTTTATGAGAATCTCGTAAACATTTAGGACTGCGACCATTTATCAGGTCTTCAAAAAAGACATAATCAGCTTTTGAGAGAGTAAGACGAAGACGCGGCTGTAATTGGTTATTTATTACTTCTTTGTATTCTAAATATTCATCTCTTGTTGTACTCGCATAAGATTTAGCTGCTTGCGAGGTTTCTGTATCTTTTTCAACTTCAGCTTCATTAGCAAGTGATTCAAATGCCTTAACAAGAGAAGCAATTGTCATTGTGAAAGTTGCTAGCCTTTGCTGGCCATCAACCAAATCGTAAAGATTTCCCGTATAACTGTTGGGTATATGTTGTTTTATGCTTACTAAGCCACCAAAGAAATGTTTTCTTGGTTGACTAGAATTAATTTTTCTTGCATTATATAGCACCAGTAAATCTTTGATAAAATCATCAATTTCTTCTTGCTCCCAATCAAAAGCTCTTTGATATTTTGGTACTTTAAAAGGAATTCGACGACAAAACAAATCTCCTAATGATGTACTTTCAGGCTGCATAGTCATAGTTTTTATACAAAGCTCGTATCTTATTTTATTAATGTAACAAACAAGACGAAATGTTGTATGTAGTCATTACTTGGATTAAGTAATAAAAATCCCCTACCTTGCGGCAGGGGATTTTTATTACTTACCTACAAAACTAGCAGCCGAATTAACCGAACTTACCAGCAGTAGAAGCAATCAAGAACGCGGCGTAAGTTACGACGTAGCCAACAGTGAAGTGAGCTAGACCAACTACACGAGCTTGAACGATGGACAGAGCCACGGGCTTGTCTTTCCAGCGAACTAGGTTAGCTAGAGGAGTGCGTTCGTGTGCCCAAACAAGGGTTTCAATCAACTCTTGCCAGTAACCTCTCCAGGAGATTAAGAACATGAAGCCAGTAGCCCAAACTAGGTGTCCAAACAGGAACATCCAAGCCCAGACAGACAGGTTATTCACGCCATACGGGTTATAACCGTTAATCAACTGAGCAGAGTTAGCCCAGAGGTAATCGCGGAACCAGCCCATGAGGTATGTAGAGTTCTCATTGAACTGAGCTACGTTGCCTTGCCAAATACCTAGATGCTTCCAATGCCAGTAGAAGGTAACCCAACCAAGGGTATTGAGCATCCAGAATGTAGCGAGGTAGAAGGAATCCCAAGCTGAGATGTCGCAAGTACCGCCACGACCAGGGCCGTCGCAAGGGAAGGCATAGCCGAAGTCCTTTTTATCGGGCATCAGCTTAGAACCACGGGCATCCAAAGCACCTTTGACCAAGATCAAGGTGGTGGTGTGCAGACCTAAGGCGATCGCATGGTGTACCAAGAAGTCGCCAGGGCCAATTGTTAAGAACAGGGAGTTAGTACCAGCATTGATGGCATCTAACCAGCCTGGCAACCAAACGTTAGCGTAGTTGGGCCATGCTGTGTAAGCAATACTATCTGGGTTAGATAGCAAGGCATCTAAACCGTACAGTACTTTACCGTTAGCAGCTTGGACGAATTGAGCAAACACTGGCTCAATCAAGATTTGCTTTTCAGGAGTGCCGAAAGCAACTACTACGTCGTTGTGTACGTACAAACTAAGGGTGTGGAAGCCCAAGAAAAGGGATACCCAGCTAAGGTGGGAGATAATCGCTTCTTTGTGCTTCAACACGCGCTCAAGGACGTTGCCCTTATTTTGCTCTGGGTCGTAATCACGTACCCAGAATATTGCTCCGTGAGCAAAAGCACCAAGTATAAGGAAACCAGCAATGTATTGATGGTGCGTGTACAGCGCTGCTTGAGTCGTGTAGTCCTTCGCAATAAATGCGTAGGAAGGCATGGCGTACATGTGCTGCGCTACCAGAGAGGTGACGGTTCCCAGAGCAGCTAGGTGAATACCCAACTGGAAGTGCAACGAATTGTTATAGGTGTCGTACAACCCTTGGTGAGGCAGGTTGAACTGACCTTCACTATTAGTACCAGGTACTAAACCGGATTTGGAGTTCAGCATTTCTTTGATGCTGTGACCAATTCCGAAGTTAGTCCGGTACTGGTGACCGGCAACTATGAAGATAACCGCGATCGCTAGGTGGTGATGAGCTATGTCAGTCAACCACAAAGCTTCTGTCTGGGGATGGAAACCACCCAAGAAACTCAGAATTGCAGTTCCTGCACCTTGCGATGTCCCGAATATATGTCCAGGAGTGTCAGGGTTTTGAGAGTAAACACCCCAGTTGCCTGTAAAGAATGGTGTCAAACCTGCTGGGTGGGGTGGGGTGGACAGGAAGTTATCCCAACCTACGTGCTGACCGCGAGCTTCGGGGACAGCAACGTGAATTAAGTGACCAGCCCACGCCAAAGAACTAACACCAAACAAACCTGCTAAGTGGTGGTTTAGGCGATGTTCTGCGCTTTTAAACCATGCCAAGCTGGGACGGAACTTGGGTTGCAAGTGTAGCCAACCAGCGAACAAGAATACAGCTGCGAATAACAGCAAGAACACTGAACCGTTGTACAGTTCGCCGTTGGTCCGCATTCCGATGGTATACCACCAATGGTAAAGACCAGAGTAGGTAATGTTTACCGGATTGCTAGCGCCCGCTTGGGTAAAAGCTTCGATCGCTGGTTTACCGAAGTGGGGGTCCCAAATCGCATGGGCAATGGGACGGATGTGAATGGGATCTTTAATCCACTGTTCAAAGTTACCTTGCCAGGCTACGTGGAACAGGAGGCTGGATGCCCACAGGAAGATGATTGCCACGTGACCGAAGTGAGTTGCGAAAATCTTTTGGTAAAGATTTTCTTCCGTCATGCCATCATGGGTTTCAAAATCGTTGCCTGTAGCGATCGCATACCATATCCGACGAGTCGTCGGGTCCTGTGCGAGATCCTGGCTAAATTTGGGAAATTTTGTCGCCATAGGTTTAATAAATCCTCTGACCTTTAGCCATCAAATACCAGCGTCTAGAGTCCTGAGTTCTGAGTACCAAGTTTTGAGTATTTTCTCAGCACTCAGCACTCAGCACTCCACAACTGATTGCTACCCTACTGAAAGGATGTGTGCATGGAAGAATGCCCAAGTTGTGGCAATTCCTCCCAAGAGGTAGTGAGCTACCCCTACAGCCCGACCCTGAATAATGCTCAGAGCGCGAGGCTGAATTGCTGGTGCTACCTTCAGTTTGTTATGCGCCCAAACAATGGACTCAATCAGTTCTTGCCAGTAGCCGCGACCACTGAACAGGAACATCAAGCTGAATGCCCAGACAAAGTGAGCGCCTAAGAAGAGTAGACCATAGGCAGATAGCGCGCTGCCATAGGAATTGATGACTTGCGTAGCTTGTGCCCACAAGAAGTCTCGCAACCAACCATTGATGGTAATGGCGCTTTGGGCAAAGTTACCACCAGTGATGTGAGTGACATTACCGGCTGAATCTACAGTTCCCCAGACATCTGATTGCATCTTCCAGCTGAAGTGGAAAATTGCGATGGATATTGTGTTGTACATCCAGAAAAGTCCGAGGAATACATGATCCCAACCAGACACTTGACATGTACCGCCACGACCAGGGCCGTCGCAAGGGAAGCGGAAGCCCAGGTTTGCCTTGTCTGGAATCAGACGAGAGCTACGGGCATATAGCACACCTTTGAGCAGAATTAGGACAGTAACGTGTATTTGGAATGCGTGAATATGGTGGATTAAGAAGTCCGCCGTACCCAAAGCAATGGGCATCATCGCTACTTTACCGCCTACTGCCAAAATCCCACCACCGAAAGCATAGCTAACGGGTTCTAGGGCATTGGGTGCAGTTGTACCAGGAGCCAAGGCGTGGATATTTTGTATCCACTGGGCAAACACTGGCTGCAACTGAATTGCTGTATCAGAGAACATGTCTTGGGGACGTCCCAAGGCACGCATTGTATCGTTGTGGATGTAAAGTCCAAAGCTATGGAAGCCAAGGAAGATACACACCCAGTTAAGGTGAGAAATAATCGCATCTCGGTGACGAATCACCCGATCCAGTAAGTTGTTTTGGTTCACAACCGGATCGTAATCCCGCACCATGAATATGGCAGCGTGAGCCGCACCGCCGACTATACAGAATGCACCAATCCACATGTGGTGGGTGAAAATGCACAACTGCGTAGCGTAGTCAGTTGCCAAATATGGATAGGGGGGCATCGCGTACATGTGATGCGCGATGATGATGGTCAGCGAACCCAAGAAGGCCAGGTTAGTAGCCAACTGAGCGTGCCAAGATGTGGTCAGGTTTTCGTAGAGACCTTTGTGACCTTCACCGGTGAAAGGACCTTTGTGGTTTTCTAGGATCTCTTTAATGCTGTGACCAATACCCCAGTTGGTACGGTATTGATGACCAGCAACGATAAAGAGAACTGCGATCGCTAAGTGGTGATGAGAAATATCAGTCAACCACAAGCCACCTGTTACCGGGTTCAGACCGCCCTTGAAGGTCAGGAAGTCAGCATACTGACCCCAGTTCAAGGTGAAGAAAGGTGCTAAACCAGCTGCAAAGCCAGGGTACAGTTCGGTCAACAAGTCTTTGTTCAAGATGAACTCGTGGGGCAGAGGTATGTCTTTGAGAGCAACGCCTGCATCCAAAAGCTTGTTGGTCGGTGCGGACACGTGGATTAAGTGACCTGCCCATCCCAAGGAACCACAACCTAGCAATACTTGCAAGTGGTGATTCAGCATCGACTCCACGTTTTGGAACCATTCCAGTTTGGGAGCGCGTTTGTGGTAGTGGAACCAGCCAGCAAATAGGAACAAGCCTGCTAATACCAATCCACCGATCGCAGTTACATAAAGCTGGAAGGAGTTTGTAATACCCCAGCCACGCCATACTTGGAACAAACCGGAGGTGATTTGAATACCGTGGAAACCACCGCCAACATCACCGTTTAAAATGTCTTGTCCCACAATGGGCCAAACAACTTGAGCACTAGGCTTAACGTTTAACGGGTCGCTTAACCAAGCTTCGTAGTTAGAAAACTTCGCGCCGTGGAAAATCATCCCGCTCAACCAAATTGTCACGACGGCTAAGTGGCCGAAGTGGGCTGAGAATATCTTGCGGGAGATGTCTTCTAAATCGCTTGTATGTGTATCAAAATCATGGGCGAGTGCGTGCAGGTTCCAAATCCATGTGGTGGTTTTGGGACCTCTGGCTAAGGATTTGTCAAAGTGCCCAGGTTGTGACCATCTCTCGAATGAGGTTGGAACCGGGTCGTTATCGACGATTACTCTTGCCTTTTTTTCCTCTCGCTCCGGAGGACTTATTGTCATTCGACCTCCTCTCTTGATAAGGAATGAGGAATCATGTATACCACAAAGTGAACCATTACCGTATACTCCAGAATTTTACTGAAGCCGCGATCAAGACCCGATGTGGAGAGTTGCTTTCTCGTTGAATTATAAAGTCTTCACTTGTACATTGTTAGAGATATTTTAACAATAATTCAAACTTGCTCAAATATTGCTGAAATTCATGCCTTAACTGGCTTTTAACTTCAAAGTATTTGTCCAAAAGTCAATAGTTTATCTATTTAATTTACAAAGAATAACAATTCGTAAAATTTATGGTTTGGCTGGATGTAGCCAATGTCCCAGTTTTTACCGCTATTACTCATGAACATTTATGTCATATTTCAATTTTTGCAAGTAAAAGGCTGTATGGAATATGACTTATTTTAAAATTTTCTGAAATACAAAGGAAAACTTATGGGATGTGAGGCAGATTTCACCCTTTGGGCTATAGTTCCAGATGGACAGTTTGAGCCAAAATAATCTGTCAATTGTCGAAGACTATCACTGGTGCAACACATGAATTTGTGGCAGAAAAGGGTGTTAGAGAAACTCCTCCCTGAGAGGTTGCCAATTCTCAGGTGGGTAATAACATTGGTGCTGGTATTAAGCTTGACCAGTTGCGGCGAAAAAGCCGACAGTCAGGAAGTATCTTCTGGCTATAGAGAAAACTCCCCACAGATTTCTCAAATTTCCAAGCAATTTTCGGAAGTTTCCCCTCCATCTGTTATTCAAGAACTGCGTCCAATTTTGGAAGTTTATCAGCCACAAGTGACAATTGTTACTCCAAAAGTTGATGAAGTTCTTCAAGACAACAAAGTCACAGCCAGTTTTCAGGTTAAGGATCTACCAATATTTAAAGACCCACAATTACAACTGGGGCCACATCTACACGTAATTCTGGATAATCAACCTTATATACCTGTTTACGACCTGAATCAGCCCTTGGTTTTGCCAGACTTATCTCCAGGTAGTCATACCCTGCGTGTTTTTGCTTCTCGTCCTTGGCATGAAAGCTTTAAGAATGAAGGTGCTTATGCCCAAACAACATTTCACGTCTTCACCAAAACCGACGACAACACCCCAGATCCTAAATTACCTCTGCTAACTTACAGCCGTCCTCAAAGTAGCTACGGGGCAGAACCAATCTTACTGGACTTTTACCTAACTAACGCTCCTCTGCACCTCGTTGGTAAGGAAAACCCCAATGACGAGTTCAGTGATTGGCGCATCCGCTCTACTATTAATGGTGAAAGCTTTATTTTCGATCGCTGGCAAGCAGTTTACCTTAAGGGCTTCCGTCCAGGGAAAAACTGGGTAAAGCTAGAATTTCTCGATAATCAGGGAAATCCTGTCAAAAATGCCTTTAATACTACAGTTAGATTGATCGACTACCAGCCAAAGGGTAAAGACACTCTGTCGAGAATTGTCAGAGGAGAACTCACAGTAGCTGAGGTAGGCCTGATTGTAGACCCGAATTATAAACTTGCACCTAAACCTACACCCACACCTTCTGTTGAAAAAACACTCCCAACACAGCCCAAGGTAGAAAAACAGCCGATTCCTAAAACTGAAATTCCAGAAAAATCCAAAATACAGCCAGAACAACCAAAATTAGAAATTCCAACGGCTACACCAACTCCCAGCTTGTCCCCAACACCACCAGAAATTATTGAGTCTCCGACACCAGAACCACAGCCAACGGTAACGCCAACTCCTGAATCAACACCATTACCCGAAAAAGTAACCCCTCAGCCGACAAAACCTAGATTTGGTGGATTTTTTAACCGTGGGGCTGGTAAAGTTCCCACCCCAGAAGCACCAGTTGCACCATCTCCTAGTTTGCCACCCACACTGCCAGAGATTATTGAGTCTCCCACACCAGAACCACAGCCAACGGTAACGCCAACTCCTGAATCAACACCATTACCCGAAAAAGTAACCCCTCAGCCGACAAAACCTAGATTTGGTGGATTTTTTAACCGTGGGGCTGGTAAAGTTCCCACCCCAGAAGCACCAGTTGCACCATCTCCTAGTTTGCCACCCACACTGCCAGAGATTATTGAGTCTCCCACACCAGAACCACAGCCAACGGTAACGCCAACTCCTGAATCAACACCATTACCCGAAAAAGTAACCCCTCAGCCAAAAAAATTTAGATTTGGTGGCTTTTTTAACCGTCGAACGGCCAAGACACCTACTCCCCAAGTAACAGTTGCCCCATCTCCTAGTTTGCCACCAACGCTGCCAGAGATTATTGAGTCTCCAGCACCAGAAATTATTACGCCAAGGGAAGATTTACCAAGAAGTAGATAGATTTTTCCTAGTTCAAAAACCTGTTATGTGTGCCTTAACCAAATCGGTAGCTTACCACTAGATACAAGATTCTGGACTTGTAAAAAGTGTCATACAAAACATGATAGGGACATCAATGCAAGCATTAACCTTCGCAATGAAGGACTACGCCACTTGCTTCAAGCAGGTGTTCCCGTCCAACGCAGTGGCTCACGAATTTTGACCTCTGGAACGGGGGATAAAGCCTGTCGCCCAAATGTAAGTCGCAGTAATAGAGGACGCAAGAAATCTACTACTGCGCTTTCTGTTGGACAGGAAGCCTACACTGTACCGCAAGGTCAGTGTAGGTAGTTCACTTATACCTTGAAGGCTGGTAGAGGCAGCAGGAGAAGTGAAATAAATCACTTCTTCTGCTGCGTCATCAGACTCAGCAATGTGCGGTAAAAAGTTTCAAAAATTTTGCTTTTACTGAATAACTAGGGAATTCTAAGTAAAGATTAGCTCTTATTGCTTACTTAGGATTAATATGACTTTCCAGACTCCAGGTTCGGTTCCATCAGTTTCCGGTGATATCGCCGTCGTACAATCGAGTCGAAAAGGGTGGTTCTCAAAAATTACCAACAGTCTGAATATTGGCAACAAAATTAAATGTGGCTATGGTATTGCCCTTGGTGTGGGAATTATCGGAACCACAATTGGGTTAGTTTTAGGAGATCGCTATCAGCAACAGGCGTTGCAGCAGCAACAAAATGCTTTTAAGGAACTCAATTTGCTCTATCGCCTCCAGACAAGTATCCTGCAAACCCGGACGCACCAGCAGCAACTCATTCCATTAGTGGGAAATCTAAAGCTGTACACAGAGGAATATACCCACATTACTAATACACATGCACCTGAAATTAAGCAGGTTTGGTTGGAACTCCAAATATATATAAAAACTGTAGATTATGCCAACCAAAAGAACACTGAGAATATTCCCCGGCTTCTAAAAACTTATGAAGGTGTAACACAAACTTATATCCAGCAACTTGAGGAACTATTTCAGCAACTTGATTTATCTCCTCCAACTGAGAATAAAATTGCGATCGCTCAACGACGGCTGTTGAAGTTTACCAACAGTGATTTAGCACTTAAGTTTGACGCTATCTCTGATCAACTGGTTACTGTCATTAATACCTCTTATGAGGAATTACAAGCAGCAACGACGACGTTCAAGACAGTAGCACAAATACGGATTCAAATTATTGTTGCTAGCATTCTGTTGTCAGCAGTAATTGCTACTCTTTTAGCTTTTTTGACGAGTCGAACCATTACCCATCCCGTCGAAGTGCTGACGAATGTAGCGCAGCGAGTCACCAAAGAATCTAACTTTGATCTGCAAGCACCCGTCATAACTACAGATGAAATTGGCATACTTGCTACTGCATTTAACCAAGTTTTGCACAGGGTTAAATGCTTACTGGAAGAACAGCAAGCAGCTGCCTTTCGTCAGCAGCAAATGCAAGAAGCGCAATTGCTTCAAAGTGAGAAAATGTCTAGTTTAGGACGAATGGTAGCTGGCATTGCTCACGAAATTAATAATCCGGTAAATTTTATTTACGGCAATTTAGAACCTGCTATTGAGCATGTAGACGATTTATTAGCATTGTTACAAACCTATCGCCAAGAAGTACCTAATCCACCTCTAGCAGTACAAGACTACGCCACCGAAATTGATGCAGAATTTGTGGAAGAAGATTTACCTAAAGTTTTGCAGTCAATGAAGTTTGGCGCCGATCGCGTCCGACAAATTGTCTTGAGTTTGAAAAACTTCTCTCGTCTAGATGAAGCAGAAGCCCATGCAGTCAATTTGCATGAATGTATAGAGAGTACGCTACTCATCCTCAATAACCGGATCAAAAAAGGGATTACGATTGAGCGCTGCTACGGTGATATTCCTACCATTGAAGGTTTTTCTAGCTCGCTTTACCAAGTGTTCATGAACATTCTCAACAATGCGCTTGATGCTTTGGAAGAACAGCACAATACTCAAGACAAACCACGAATTACGATCGCTACCGAACTTCAAGACAAAAACTGGGTAGTTGTCCGTATTGCTGATAACGGTTCTGGTATTGCCCCTGAGACTCAAGAGAAAATTTTTGAGATGTTCTTTACCACCAAACCAACAGGCGTTGGCACTGGTATGGGACTTTCGATTAGTCATCAGATTATTGCCGAAAAACATGGAGGACGACTAACTTGTAAATCTGAGGTGGGTAGTGGTACGGAATTTATCATTTCTCTCCCCGTTCAAAAGCAGGATTTAGCTAAAAATACTCAACTGCAACTCTTGTGCTAAAGCCTTAACAAAGACAAGCCCTGCTACCGGATTTCCTACCCCATCCAAAGCTGGACTATAACAAGCGATCGCTCCCTCTCCTGGTACTATTGCTACAAGCCCACCACCAATCCCTGATTTCATCGGTAAACCAACTCTAACTGCAAACTCGGCAGAAGCTTCATACAGTCCGCAAGTTAACATCACAGCGTTGACAATCTGGCGGTTTTGTGTTGATATACAGCCATTGTTAAAAGCTAGGAGTTTTCCTAACAGGGCTAAATCTTCAACTCGCCCAGATATACAGCATATTTGCTCATAAATGTCAAGTGCTATTTCAATATTTTCTAGATGTCCGGCTTCAGCGAGATAATTGGCGATCGCTTCATTGGCTTTTGAGCGGGTTAATCGCACCGAAGCCAGCATCACCTCATCTAAGCTTAGTTGACAACCTGCTAATTGGTTGAGCCATTGACAAAATAAGAGAGTGCGTTGATTAGCGTCTTTTCCTGGTAACTTATCAGATAGGGTAATTGCCCCACTATTAATCATCGGGTTGCGGGGATGGCCGCGATCGCTAATTAATTGTTCTAAAGAATTGAAGGGTGCATCTGATGGTGCAACCCCAACCCAGCCGAAAACCGTTTCTGCTCCTAGATGTTCTAGCAGATAAAGTAGAGAGAATGTCTTAATAACGCTCATTAACGGGAAAACACAAGCTGTATCCCCAAAGCTGATATTTTTCCCTGATTTACAGCAGATGTGAACTGCAAACCAACCTGGATCGGCTAAAGCTAGTTGGGGAATGCGATCAATAACTTGTCCTCGTTTAGCTTGGGTTTTGACTAGTTGCACCCAGGCTGATAACTTCGTAGTAGTTAGTTTATCAAATACTTTCAAATTGTAAATTTTCTAAAAGTTAATTTATTAGATAGTAAGTAACAGTATACTCTGAACCTGATTAGGGCTTTGTAATACCGTATAAACACGAGATTAACGAGAAAAAACTTGTGAAACCTAATTCAAAAAAGTGTACAGTGATCGCAGTTGGATTCGTCGGATCGCTATTATGGGGAACAACTTGCGTTCTAGAAAATCAAAATGCTATTGCACAAGTAGGGGGAATGTTTATAATAAACGAACTATCAAACAAGTGCATTGATGTATCTGGAGATCCTGGGACAGCTAATGGTACGCAATTGATACTTGCTAATTGCGAACTATCTGGATTTAGCGCTTCTGGTAAGATCACAGATCAGAAATGGGAATTTATTCGTGGGGGATTTATCAGAAATAAATTATCCAACAAATGCATTGATGTGGAGGGACAGCCTGGCACAGTTACTGGTGCGCGATTAATACTTTATGATTGCGAAGTATCTGGATTTAGCCCTTCTTTTGAAACCACAGACCAGAGGTGGGAATACATTGGTGCAGGATTTCTGAGAAATGGATTATCCGACAAATGCATTGCTGTATCTGGAGATCCTGGCACAGCTAATGGTACGCAATTGGTACTTTCTGATTGTGAAATATCTGGATTTAGCAGTTCTGGTAGAAGCTCAGATCAGAGGTGGCGGTGGCAACCAAGTTTTTGAGAGATTAAGGGATGGGGTGCAACGCTAAAAACATTTCTAATTTATGCAGTTCCTGAAAGTTAGAAACTGGCAGTTCTCAAGACTAGCCAGTTTTTAGCTTTAAACTTGTTGGCGTTTTAACTCTTGTATCAATACTTGGCAGCGCTTACTGGCTTCTCTTGCCTGTTCCCTGAATTGTTTAGCTTGCTTTTGGTTAGTTAAATATACTTCAGATGCTTTCTGCCTGAGTTCAACAGATTGTTTACTGAGTTCTTGAATACGAGTCTTTAATTCTTCAATTGTTTTCATCTTTGCTCCTGTTCTGAAATCACAATTTCCAAATTTTCGGCTTCTTCATAAATTTGTATACACCTAATCCTTGGAGATCCCCCTAAATCCCCCTTAAAAAGCAGGGTGGTTTCATACGAAAAAAGAAAAATACATACAGTCTTGATTTCTCGTTTTGTGTCCGGGCTTTTTCCCTCTCTCCAAACCTCTCCCCCCGTGGGGGAGAGGCTTTGAAACCCAGTTTTAGTTTTTCTCTGCTTGTATGAAACCACCCTGCTAAATCCCCCTTTTTAAGGGGGACTTTAAGACTCTTATTCCCCAATACGGTTCAGTTAAGCATTTTTTTCTTCTCTCTGTTCCCTCTGCGCCTCTGCGGTTCGTTAAAAAATTTGACCTTGATAAGGAGTTTTAGCCTTAACTGAACTGTATTGTCTTATTCCCCCCTTATTAAGGGGAGCCACTGCGGTCTTCTCCCAAAGGGAGAGGCTAGCGCCAAGGGGTCTCCCCAAGTGGAGCAAGTGGCGTGAGTTAGGGGGGATGAACAAATATTTGATACTTCTCAGACATCCTCTAAGCAACTGCCAAAACATTACACATTAGTCACCAACATTACAATATTAGTGAGTAATATTACGACATTAGTTATCAAACATTACGACATTAGTCACCAACATTACAATATTAGTCACCAACGTTACAATATTGGTGAGTAATATTACGACATTAGTCACCAAACATTACGACATCAGTCAGCAACATTACAATATTAGTCATTAATATTACGACATTAGTCATCAACATGAAAGCAATCATGACTAAACTGAAGCTTGTATGAAGTTCAAATATATTATCTCTATCGGATTCGTATTTGATTGCGTAAAAAAACTTAGTACATCTTTATTCCTTCTTACCTGTTAAGAGTTCCCTCCCTACGGAAGTAAGTTCAGTAATCAAATCGGATTCCTATATATCATTATTTTTCATCGGCCTATTTCAGAAAATTAGTATCAATATCCTCTAAGAGCAAAGTATACTTTATGATTCCCCGTGTCAGAGCGCCCGAATTACCGCAAAATTACTCTTGGCTCAACACCGATAAACCTTTGTCTCTTAAACAGTTCAAAGGTAGAGTCGTAATTTTAGATTTTTGGACATACTGCTGTATTAATTGTCTGCATATTCTGCCAAGCCTGAAATATTTAGAACATAAATATAAAGATAGTCTTACCGTTATTGGCGTACATTCTGCCAAATTTGACAACGAAAAGGAAACAGAAAATATTCGTCAAGCTATTTTGCGCTACGACATTGAACATCCTGTTGTAGTTGATAGCGGTTTTCGGATTTGGGAAGAGTATGCTGTGCGTGCTTGGCCTACATTAATAATTATTGATCCAGAAGGTTATGTGATTGGCCAGATTTCTGGTGAAGGAAATCGTGACACTTTAGATGAGTTGATTCAAAAATTAATTCAGTAACATCAAGACAAAGGCACAATTAATTTCCAAGAAATCAGCTTAACTTTAGAAAAACAGCGCCAACCATTAATCACACCTTTAGCTTTTCCTGGTAAAGTTCTAGCTACTCCAATGGGTTTATTTATTGCTGATTCTGGACATCACCGCCTAGTTATGAGTAGTTTCGACGGAGAAATTCTACATTTAATTGGTACTGGAAAATCTGACTTAACCGATGGTGCTTTTAACGAAGCACAATTTTTTGCACCGCAAGGAATGGCTTATGATGCCGAAAATCAGATTCTTTATGTTGCTGATACAGAAAATCATGCGCTGAGGCGAGTTGATTTAAAGCGCCAAGTAGTCGAAACTATTGCAGGAACTGGCGAACAAAGCCGTAATATCAATCCTCATAGCGGTGCTGGTTTAGAAACCGCACTGAATTCACCTTGGGATTTAGTAAAAGTAGGAAATACCCTATTTATTGCAATGGCTGGGCCGCATCAAATTTGGCAAATGGATTTAGAAACTGGCATCATCAAAACTTATGCTGGTACTGGTGCAGAAGCGTGTATTGATGGTTCACTTACCGAATCTGCCTTTGCCCAACCTAGCGGTATTACTAATAATGGGCAAGAATTATATATTGCGGACAGTGAAGTTAGTTCAATTCGTGGTGTTGAAATTGTCGAATCGTACCAAGTAAGAACTGTTTGCGGTAGTGGCGGTTTATTTGGTTTTGGCGATGTAGATGGACAAGGTGAAGATGTCCGTTTACAACACTGTTTAGGAGTGGAATACGCTCAGAATTTTTTGTGGGTGGCAGATACTTATAACCATAAAATTAAATTAGTAAGTCCCAGTGGTAATTGTCAAACAGTTTTGGGAGATGGTTCTGCTGGTTTACAAAATGGTCAGGGTAAGAACACTCGTTTTTTTGAACCTTCAGGATTGAGTGCTATGGATTCATATCTATATATTAGTGATACTAATAACCACGCTATCCGCCGCGTAGATTTGAATACTTTTGAAGTAATAACGCTTCAATTTCCTGGGTTATGTGCGCCAGATGTTTGTATTCCACCGAATTTATAGAATAATCATCTTCCTTAAAGTTGCGAATCAAAACTTTGGATTTAGTCGTCTGGTTATGAAATTTTCAATAATAATATTATTTAGCGATCGCTTGTATGCAATTAATCGTTTTTGATATTGATGGTACACTAACAAACACCAACAAAATTGATGAAAATTGCTTTGTACGTGCTTTTGCATTGGAATTTGGCATTTTTGGTATAAATACAAATTGGTCTGAATACGCATACACCACAGATTCTGGAATTACCCAGCAAATTTTCAAGGAAAAATTAGAACATCTTCCTTCAGATGAAGAGTTAGTCAGACTTAAAGCACGTTTTGTTAGCCTACTCCAGGAAGCATTTATTAATAACCAAGATTTATTCAGCGAAATTACTGGTTCTGCAAATGTATTAGCTAAATTACAGCTAGACCCTGATTGGTGTGTTGCGATCGCAACTGGTGGTTGGCGTGAGTCTGCTAAATTAAAACTTCAAAAAGCTAATTTACAAATAGAAAGCATTCCGTTGGCTTCAGCGAATGATGCACTTTCGCAAGAAGATATTATTAAGACAGCTATTATTAAAGCGGAGAATGTTTATCAAGTTGAAAAGTTTCAGAAAGTTGTTTTTGTAGGTGATGGTGTTTTGGATGTAAAAGCAGCCTATCGTTTGAATATTGCTTTTATTGGAATAGGTGATAATAAATTAACAAATTTAGGCGCTACCAAAGTAATTAAAGACTTTACACATTTAGAAGATTTCCTACAATTATTACAATCCGCAGTAATTCCAAAATTTTCTATGAACACCATTCTCCACATTAGTAAACGTCAACAATGGGAACAAGCAAAAAATATTGGTACATATCGCGCTGATTCGTTAAATAGTGAAGGTTTTATACATTGTTCAAAATCAACGCAAATACTCAAGGTTGCAAAGAGATTTTTTGATAATCAAAGAGAATTGCTACTACTTTTTATTGATTCTGAAAAAGTCCAAGCTGAAATTCGCTATGAACCTGCTGAAATAGGGGAATTATTTCCTCACATTTATGGTGAATTAAATATTGATGCTGTGTATCAGGTGATTGATTTTGAAGCTGGGGAAAATGGTTTATTTGAGTTGCCGCAAGAAGTTATAGATTTAGAATAACGAACCGCCTTTTCTGCGAGAGGCTTGTCTGCGACACGCTGCGCGAACGCCAAGGATGCTGAAGAGGAAAGACGAGAAGCCATTTAAAGCATTCCGCGCTTTACTTAAAGAACGGGAATTAATCTAGAGCAATTGTGACCGAATTTAATTTACAAATCCAAGAAAATAGTGATGGCTTCTCTACGAGAGGCTTCGCCAACGCCAACGCCAAGGGCGAACGCTTGTCAACTCCAGATGAGGATGCTTTACTTAGCTTGCTTCCCCTTAAGAGTACGATACACTGCGTCAACACCAAAGGCGATCGCCTCGACCGTTACCTTTCCCAAGAATTACCTGACTTATCCCGTTCCCGCGTCCAACAGTTAATCGAACAGGGTAACGTCCAACTTAACGATCGAGTTTGCACATCTAAGAAGATCAATGTCAAGGTAGGCGATCGCATCACTCTCGAAATACCAGAAGTTCAACCTCTAGAATTGCAAGCAGAAGATATCCCCTTAGATATCCTTTACGAAGATGACCAGTTACTTATTCTCAATAAACCCGCAGGCTTAGTTGTCCATCCTGCACCCGGTCATCCAGATGGCACTTTGGTAAATGCCCTATTAGCTCACTGTCCCGATTTACCAGGAATTGGCGGAGTCCAACGTCCGGGAATCGTCCATCGATTGGATAAGGATACAACGGGGGCGATCGCGATCGCTAAAACAGATATTGCCCATCATCATCTACAAGCACAACTGAAAGCAAAAACTGCACGACGAGAATACTTAGGTATAGTTTATGGTGCGCCAAAAACTGAAAGTGGCACTATCGACTTGCCCATTGGTCGCCATCCCCAAGACCGCAAGAAAATGGCTGTTATGCCTGTTGAACAAGGCGGACGAGTCGCCGTCACTCACTGGAAAGTATTAGAACGTCTTGGTAACTTCACCTTAATTCACTTTCAATTAGAAACTGGACGTACCCATCAAATTCGCGTCCACAGCAGCAAAATTGGTCATCCCATTGTCGGCGACCCAGTTTATAGTTCTGGCCATTCCGTCGGGGTAAATTTGCCTGGTCAAGCACTACACGCTTGGCGACTCAAATTGCAGCATCCCTTATCTGAAGAGTTGATTGAGGTGACAGCTACTCCTCCCGCCCACTTTACAAAACTTTTAGAGATGCTAAAAAGACGAACTACACTTTAAGCTCATCCACCTCTGAAACACATCGACCATTGACAAAAAACCATGCCCAATGCCCAATGCACAATGCCCATTAACAACTAGCGTGCATTAGACATGGGATAGAGTCTGTTTCACTTAGTTATATCTAAATAAAACTCCTACATAACCCAAGACTTATGCACGCTATAAAGCGATCAAATGGATGTACTAGCCAGCCACCGACCAAAAATCCTTATTTAATTCCTGACAGTTGCCGATAAGGTACAGACTTTTCGATATCGATGTTGTATGGCGAGATCCGTTGTGGAGCATTGCCAGTTGCATTGATATTTTGTGCCATACCCAGGAATAGAGATGGATCTCCAGCCTTTGCTTTTTGCTCTTGTGGGAGGAATCTGCGTACTTCGACCTGCCAAATGATTTGGGGGAATCCCAGTTTAGCACGGTGGTAATCTTCGTATCGTGGAGATTTGATGTTGAATGGCAACTCACCCTCAGATTGGGATGGCAGTATCCGACGGCGCTGATAAGGCACTGTGGAGTATCCAAAATTGCTCAGGTACTCTTCAGTGTTGAGCACTTCATCAATAAGGCCTACAATACCCTTGGTAGCGACTACAATTGACCAGGCGATTTTTTCTCGCTCGTTGTATGGATCGCGTCCTAGAACCCGCTGAATTACTTGCTCAACAAAGCGATAATTATTGTTGAGGTCGTAGAAGCTTTTCTTAAAGGTATTAGAAAGCACCAACCCACGAATAAAGTCCCGTACTGTAATTTGTCCATTACGGAGTTGAGACTCTAAATATGTTTCGCGATCGGCAGCAAAAGCATAAAAGAAAATTTGACGATATGCTGCTTCGATCAAATCACCTAAATCTGACGGAGAAAGTATATTGTCTGTAGAAAAAATCCTGGGCTGTTCATCACCCGGTACTTCATAAGCAGCTACACGCTGATTTTGACTTGAAGGGTCATATTCTAACAGAGGAATTGCCACTCTAAAGCCTCCATGTTCTTAATTAAAGTTAACAACTTTTAATCACATATTAAGGGAGTAGTTGTATCAGAACCTCAGATTCTGATAAAATTTCACGAAACTTAACTAAGGGGAATTTAAGTATTCCTAGGATAAAAGATTAGCCTGCTGGATTCAACCCATAGCTAATCAATAAATAGGGAGTTGAGCTTCTAGGTTAATGACTACGTAAATGACTAAAAAATTTTATTCACATATTTTAGATTAGGAGATTCAGTTTCACCTTTTTGAACCGAAGTAATAATTTTTAACATTTAGCAAAAGAAATTAATGGGGCATGGGGCAAAACAGTTCCTCTTTTCCCAGTCCTGAGTAAAGAAGCGAGATTTCCAACTCAGCACGGGCTAAACGCCCCGCTTCCGCTAACATGACTGGGCACTCTTAAGGGGCATGGAGAAGAGACAAGGGAGTGTTCAATAATTCCCCCTCATCTCCCCCTGCTCCCCTGCCTCCCTCAGCGACTCAGTGACCTATCCAAAATTCCAGGGGATCTATAGTTGATTTACAGTGAGGCCAGCTACGCAAAGTTACTTCCATTCCTGTCTCCCAGTAGGGTGGTTCTAATCCCAGCCCTAAGCATAAATGAGATAAGATGCTAGCAAACTGCTCATTGTGACCAAACTCTCCTACATGGGCATGGGCGTATTCATGGACGACTACACCAAACCAATCTCTAGGTGCAACTCGACCAACATCTACCAAAATAGTGATTGGGTTTGTGAGAATGTTGCATAGCCCATCTATGCCGAAAGATTGAGCTATGGGAACTGCAAAAATTTGGATTTGGCGACGCTCTTGGGGATGAAAACACTGATGACAAACTTGTAGATAGGCATTGATCTGAGCGTTTACGGCGTTAATATTTTCGCCGATCCAAGTGCAAATGGGGATGCGATCGCGCTTGTTTTCAAACACATTCACCATACCCGGTTCTAGGGCAAGTCCCTGTACTAGACGCAGATAATCTTGCCCACGAGTAAAAGCATCGCTCTGCTTAAGAATCATTCACCAGCCCAAAACTGAATAAAACTGTCTTTTTTCTAAAACATCCGCTCCTTGTCTTTCTGTTACTTCTTCTGTGCTGGAAGCCTCAACAGAGGTTTCGATGCGGCTTTCAGTACAAAACGATGCGGTGCTAAAGCCGCCAAACCGTTTGACTGTACTGGTTCGTAGTCGCATATTTGGGCTGGCGAACCAGAATCGCTCAATGGAACTCATTGTTTCATATTCAGTTGTCAACACTAGTCCATCTTCATCATCCATGTGAAAAAGACCGACTACAGGGACAATTTCGGCGTAACCTCTTTCGCGGAGTAATTTGCCTTGCCTTGAATTATCGCCATCAGGCACGATCGCAAATATGGTTTTCCCCTGATGATTCTCCTCATCCTCTCGATCCCAAGCCATTGTCCCTAGCCAACGCACACGCGAGCCACCGACTGAAAGGCTGGGGTCAATCTCATGATATCGGCACAGTTCGATGATTTCTGGATGATTGGCATCCAGAGTTTCTACCTGTATATCCGATTCTCCCGTCTCTGAGCGCTTGAACGCCAGATGATGAGTTGCACGTTGCGATCGCCACTTACCAGCACTTAGCTGAAAAAATTCCATTGCGTCTATCAATCTTCTGACTCCTACTTATTACTCCTGCGGATGATGTTTACCTTGTTCTTTGTTTTTAGAGTAGTTGTGTATATAAACATTCTAAACATTACAGCCATTAGTAGTCAGCTTCAATAAACACCCTAGAAAGGGAGAGAGAGACATGTTGTCATCTGATTGTAAACTTTTATGAGTGTGATTTATTATCGCTTGACAATGTAGACATTTTAATATCCAAGTGCTAAACTAGTAGAAAGCGATCGTCTTCTACAACAACAAATACCCTTCGATTCAATCAATCACAGGAGTGAATGATGGACTTTCCAGTCGAATTAACCTTAGAACAACAGTTTCGCTTACAAAATTTGAAAGACCAGGTAAAAAATTTGAGTCAACAAGAAGCTCAAGAATTTTTACTAGAAGTTTTACGGCAAATGATGGTGAAAGATAATTTGGTTAAACATCTGCTAAAACAAGCTTGATCCAGTAAAAAACAAAATTTTTTCCTTAAGACTTACGCAATGGCAAAGTTCCATCAAAATGCGTAAGTCTTAATTTTTTGCCCAATTTCGGCTAAATTTTGATTTTTTCTAGGACTTAAGCAAAAAACCTCTCCAACTCTTATTCCTTTGCGTTCTCTATGGTTTGATTTTCCATGACCTGTGCGTCAGTCCTGTTTTTGATCGGAACAGCCAAACTATAGGTAAATATTACAGATTATTACTTTGTCTCTCATAGTAAAGACTAGGGTACTCTTAATCACCTATGTTTTTGTTTGGCTACTCGCAGTTAACCTGATCGAGAATACGCCAAAAATAATATCCGCCATTTGTGAGAATATTAAGGAGAACTCATGGTTCTTGATGCTTTTTCCAGAGCTGTAATTGCGGCTGATGCCAAAACCGCTCCTATAGGTGGTGCTGACTTGGCAGCCCTTAAGTCTTTCATCGCTGAAGGCAACAAGCGCCTTGATGCAGTGAATGCGATCGCCAGCAACGCTAGCTGTGCGGTTTCTGATGCCATTGCTGGGATTGCTTGTGAAAACACAGGTTTGATTCAAGCTGGTGGTAACTTGTATCCGACTCGTCGGATGGCTGCTTGCCTGCGTGATGCTGAAATCGTTCTGCGCTATGTAACTTATGCGCTGTTGGCTGGTGATTCCTCCGTATTGGACGATCGTGCTTTGAACGGTCTGAAAGAAACCTACACAGCTTTGGGCGTACCCACTAGCTCTTCTGTACGGGCTTTCCAAATCCTGAAGGCTATCAGTGTCGCTCACATCACCAACACCAATACTGAAGCTAACGCTGGTAAAAAATTCCGTAAACAAGAAGTTGTTCAAGGCGACTGCTCTGCTCTAGCTTCTGAAGCTGCTAGCTACTTCGATCGCGTTATTTCTGCTCTGAGCTAATCGCTAACAGCTAAAGCCTATTAGTCAAGCCAACTGAAATTAAAACTCGATCAAATCTAATCTGGAGTATAAAAAGCAATGAAATCAGTTATCACTACAGTTATTGGATCTGCTGATGCAGCAGGTCGTTTTCCAACCACTTCTGATCTAGAATCCGTTCAAGGTAGCATTCAGCGTGCTAATGCTCGTCTAGAAGCTGCTGAAAAATTGGCTTCTGGTATCGATGCCGTAGCTAAGGAAGGTTATGATGCTGCCTTCAAGAAATATCCTTTCCTGAACCAAGAAGGTGAAGCTGGCGACACTCAAGTTAAAAAAGATAAGTGCCTGCGCGACATCAAGCACTACTTACGCTTGATCAACTACAGCTTAGTTGTGGGCGGTACTGGCCCTCTGGATGAGTGGGGTATTGCAGGTGCTCGCGAAGTTTATCGCTCTTTGAATCTGCCCACCGCTCCTTACGTTACCGCGTTAACTTACACTCGCGATCGCGCTTGCGCTCCTCGCGATTTCTCTCCTCAAGCGTTGGTTGAGTTCCGCAATCTCCTCGACTACGTAATCAACTCCCTTTCATAATCATAAGGATTGACTAGACGTAGACGAGCGATCGTCATACTCTAAAACTCAGGGACTCTCAGTCTGTTGCTTTGCCTGTATCAGGTTGAGTGATTGACCAAGAGTCCCTAAGTTATTATTAATTCGTAATTAATGATTGAACTTGGGGGATTTAAACAGGGAAATTTTCTTTTATGACAATAGATTCTCTCTTTGCACAGTTAAAACACCCCAACCCCAATTTGCGGGAACGAGCCATCTGGGAATTGGCTGATGTCCGTGATGAAAATACCATTCCTCGGCTGATGGGTATTTTAGATGAAGAAGATGTCACTTATCGTCGAGCTGCGGTAAAAGCACTGGGTGCTATTGGTATAGACGCTGTACCGCTACTGGTAGAGTCATTAGTAAATAGTGATAATGCGACCATTCGGGGTAGTTGTGCTAAAGCTCTAGCACAGGTTGCTGCTAATCATCCCGATGTTCCCTTCCCAAATGAGGGCTTACAAGGATTGCAAACAGCGCTCAATGACCCAAATCCCGTTGTTTATATTGCATCGGTAATGGCATTAGGTGAGATTGGTTCTCCTGCCTTTGAGATTTTGACAGAAGCTTTGAAAACAATAGATAATGTTGCGGTGGCTGTGGCGATTGTCAATGCACTCGGTTCGATGGGCGATATCCGAGGGGTGGAAGTACTAACGGCATTGACAAAGGATGAATCTGTCGATCCCTATATTCGAGAGTCAGCAGTGAGTGCTTTGCCCCGATTAGATCAAGTGATTAAATATAACAGATAGTAGCGATCGCTCTTACAACTACTTTTATCAATCCTAATAAGGCGGATACATTAGATGAACAAACTGGGTTTCACCTTGAAATAATTTCCAAGTGCCTTAGCTTGTGCCTTACTAATCGACCGCTTACCGTTCACAACCTCAGACACCACGCCGCTCGACCCGAGAATTTCATGCGGTGCAGATTCAATCCATTGGATAGTTCAGTGCCTCATACGCTTCAATCAGGGTTACTATCAGCTTATGCAGAGCTTGCTTTTCTGGAGTCCGGTTTTTGCAAAATGTTAGGCGCTCTGCAATTGCTAGGGCGCAATCATACTCTTCTTCCGTCTCAATCACCTTGGTAGTGTAAATCGTCCATCGCCTTATTCCCAAGTTTCTTCCTCTAACTGCCTCTCAATTTGAGAAATCGCCAACTTAATCACTGCCTGAACCCCCGCTTCTTCTTCCTCAGTTAATGCGGCTTGCAGGGGTTCTAAAGCAGCACCATCGCCAATCTTCATCAATGCCAAAGCCGCTGCTTTTCGAGTTTCCCAATCGGGATGATGCAGTAACTCAACGAGGTTAGGAGTTGCCGATCTATAGGTGAGACTGCCCAGAGCTGCTGCTGCTTCACACCGGACAATTTCAGATGGATCGTTGAGGGCGTTAATTAAAATATTAAACGCTCCTTCTTGAGTGCCTTCTTGAGCAATTTTAGCGATCGCACCCACCACAGCAGCCCGAACTTCAGCCGAGTCGGAGTTAATCTCTCGATATAAATGCTCCTTCGCTTCTGCCCCAATAAATCCCAACGCCCATACAGCATGACCTTTGGCACTTTCTGGATACTCAGTTGACGCTAAGATTTTCAGCAATGCTGGTACAGCTGCCTCACCTATTTTGGCAAGCCCCCCCACCGACGAGGTTTTGACCACCATATCTTCATCATTTAACAGGGCATTGACCAAAGTGGGAATTGCGATCGGGTCAGCGATCAGTGTCAGAGTTTTAGCGCTGGCTCTGCGTACAACTGGGTTTGGATGATTTGCCACAGCTTCCATTAATAAAGGGGTTGCTGGTTTGCCGATTTTACCCAAAGCCTCTGCAAAACTCAACCTAACCATGCCTCGTGAGTCTCCCATACTCTCAACCATCCGCTTTAGTAGCTCTTGTTCATCCGAGTTGAAGGTGTTTAAGCTTAATTGCTCGCTCACTACTGCAAATAAAGCATCAGTTTCTGTATGGGACAGATTCGTTAAATCTGTCCCGGATTGAGTTTCGGAGTTGAGCATATAACTTCTAGCTAAATTATCAAGGCGAATAACTAGTTGCTGACATTTAGGGCAGCCTGTTGATTACGGAGTTCCTGGAGGGCAGAATCAATCTTGGCAAGCTCAGGCTCCAGTTTTGCCATAACGCTTACTCTCATCAACTTAGCCCGTTTTGCCGTTTCCGTAGTTTCTTTAACTAGACGTTCTCGATATTGCTCAAGTTCTGCAATCACTTCTGCTACATCTTGAGCGGTTACGTTATTGGTTGTTGTTAGTTCTGAGATTTCATCCATAACTTTTGTTTCCTAAATGTGTGTTTATTATGAATCACGTGTACTCAGTGTTCGACTATCGTTTGTATTTGGTTACTCGCTAAAAACCAGCACTTAGCTGTTACATAAAATGGAACAATTGACAAGAGGCAACTAAACTAATAACTGACAAATGCATATATTCCGATCTTCTCAGATTGCGTTACCACTGGTAAAGCTTTTTGATGGAAATCTTCAAAAGTCGAACTCAACTACAGTCTTAGATCCAAGTTATGATAAGTCTTTTAGGTTTTTTTGACTAGAAAGTGCGACACCGAACAGCCCTTCGTAGACATTGCACAGCATGGTCTAGCACTGTGCAAAAACTGCTCAAGAAGTTTCCTTTAGTGGAAAAATATCTCCCCGTAAGTAGGACTCAAAGTTTTTCTTAAAGTATTGAATGCTCGTCACATTCGGTTCATCACTTTCCATTGGCGTGAATTCATAAATTGGTACTTTTTCCCTTACTAGCTTGACCAAGCTAGGATGAAGCTGCTCAAAAGAATCTACTCTAAATATTGTGGTTTCAAATCTTAATTTAGCTGGATGAGCATATCCTAACTTCATCCAGGGCAACCAAGGACAGTCCCTTGCCCACTTAGCAGGAGGGACATCAATTGCATCGGGTCGGCAAGTATTTGATATAAAGTACTCAACTCCCTTAAACTTTTCTCCAGGGCAATAGTCTGAATATTTACTATCTCCTGCTAAGGGATGCGGGTATTCTAAAGGAATTTCCATGACAGAAGTAATATATCCGCTGCCTTTGGGTATAACAGATTTCTTTGGTTTGACTGAACCTTGGACAATGCGGTTAGCAATGTGTACTACTGGTACTGGTTGACTTGTGGTTGGTGACTTCCAAAAATGGAGAATCTCTTGAGTATCCGGGTCACAAAATAAACCCAACTCTCTATTGATGCGATACCCGACTTCGCCGTACTCAGGATCGGGCTTGATAAATACTTTGGTAGCATTCATCCCAATAATAGAGAACAATTTCTCCTTTGGTTTTTTTGAGTTTTCTTGCCAATAAATTTCCCCAGACCAGTTGTAATAAAGCTGTAACCCATGATTTTTTCTGTAAAAATCGAGGTTATTAAATTCGTAGTCATCTAAATAATCACTCATATCTATTTTCGATTGGGCATAGGGCATAGGGCATTGGGCATTGGGAAAGAGGAGGCAGGAGGCACGAGGCACGAGGCAGAAGTTCTTTAATTTTGAATTTTGAATTTTGAATTTTGAATTGATTTCTCCCTCATCTCCCCTGTCCCCACTCCCTAGTACGATAGTAAAGGTGACATCTAAAATTATCCAAGAGACATTTATAGATCAATGGATAAACGTTTTTTTAAAATGTTTGGGCTAACAGAAGAACAAGCGATCGCAATTATTGATACACCATTAGAACAACTCGAAGACGCTTCTGATAAGTATATTGCTGTTTCCCATTTAATTAACTTCCCAACTGAGCAATCGATCGCAGCTTTGGTACGAGCGATTGAAACTAGTAACCCTGATGAGTTAGACCACCGCATTGTCCGACGCAAAGCTGTGGAAAGTTTAGGGCGATTGCAGGTTGAATCAGCTTTACCTGTAATTCGGCAATGCCTTAAAGATGATGATATTTATACTGTTGAAAATACTGTGTGGGCGATCGGAGAAATCGGGACTAAAGATCCAGAAATTCTCGAAGAGGTAGCACAACTGCTGGATAAACCGGGTCAAATCTATAGAGTTATTATTCACACTTTAGCTAATGCCGACTATCAGCCGTCCCTAGAACGTGTACGGAAGTTTACCAAAGTTGAAGATGAACCTACGCGTAGTGCGGCGATCGCTACAGTTTGTCGGTTTACGGGTGACTACTCCCAAATTACTGAGGTGATGGCGCTGCTGCAAAGTTCCAGCGTCAATGCACGGCGCGGTTGTATTCAAGACCTGATTGATTCCCACTACTACAAAGCCATCCCAGAAATTGCCCGTTGTCCTGTATCTCTGGTGTTCCGGTTGCGAGGATTGCGGATGCTTTTGGATGCAGGCGTTCCCAGTGGTGAAATTACCTTTACAGAAATTCAACCTTACTTAGAGCAAGTACTCTACGATCGTCCCAACGACCTCGATCTAGTACATGAGTATGATGCTACCCCTGTTCTAGATTTTGTGATTAACGAACTCTACGAAACCGATTTTGGACGTTGCTATTTAGCGACAAAAACTTTATTGGATATCTATGCACAAGAAGCACCAGCAGCGCTTTTAGCAACTTATTCGGACAAGGCATATAACGATTATGGCGCTCATTATCATGTGATGAAACTTTTCGGTTGGCTCAAATATGCTCCCGCCTACAATTTATTAGTAGAAAACCTGCACAACCGTGAACCTCAGTTTCAGAAATCTCGTGCTGCGTGTGCGATCGCTCTTGGTGAATTGGGTGATTCACGAGCAATTCCTGAAATTAAAATTTGCCTCAATACGCCAATTTGGGATTTAAAATACGCTTGTTTATTAGCGCTAGACCGCTTAGGAGACTCGTCCGGTCGAGAAATTTGCGCTCATGATGCTGACTGGTTAATTAGGGCGAAAGCAACGAGTAAGCAATAGTTAGGCATCTTGGGCTTAACGTACATTCGTGTTCATTGCTACGAAAGGGCGAATTAAGGAACTACCCTTATAGAGGTTCCTATTTTCACTATTTCATACAATTTCCGCACATCCTCATTGTACATACGAACACAACCATGAGAAGCTGCCTTGCCTACGGAGTCTCGCTTGTAAGTACCATGAAATCCGATTTGGTTTTTTCCATCAGTCCAAAATCCAATCCAACGTTCTCCTAAAGGATTCTCTAAACCTGGAGGTACAACTCCCCTATTGGGAACAAAAGGGTTTTCCCAAGCTGGATTTTCAACCATATTAATAACTTTAAATTTGCCTGTTGGCGTTTCCCACTTTAACTTACCAACCGCCACTGGGTAGCTGGCTTGTAAAATATCTCCCCGATAAACGTAAAGTCTTCGTTGCTTAAGAATGAGCAGTAAATAAATATTTTGCTCAGTAGTATGAGGAAGACTTGGCTTAACAGGTGGCTTGATCCTCATCAGTAAGCTCCTCATACGCTCAGATGTATTAGGAAGGGCTGATTGCACTTGAGGAGAATCTAGAGTTGGTGTAAAGTTTGGCTGATCAGACTGACTAATATTTATTTGGTTCTTTGCTCCTTGTTGGACTGTCATTTGGGCACTAGCAGGCAATTGAAGCCATAAAAGTAGTCCGATTGTAGCCAAACCAAACTTGACAGCATTGACGCAATAAACGCTACTACTCATAATTTTTTGTACTAATTACGTAAGTATATAACAAAGCTATTTAAGTTATAGGATTTGCCTTATCCAAAATAAATAATTTAAAACTCAGATATAAATGAGCTTGAAGTCTGAATCTCTGAATTTTTAATCACTAGATTGCGACGTTTCACCAATTAAACAAGTTTTCCCCTACCATACCTTTACTAAAAACAGAGGTAGTCTAAATAGCCCAAGACAAGCGTGTGCTTATTTCTTAGCGGGACTTAGACAAAAAATACCTAAAAAACGCCTCAAATCTATATACAGAAGGAATTTGACATCGTTTTGGTTAATTTATTGATATATCTGGGTTTGGGCTATTTTTGAGCATTTGGTGTATTTCCTTTACCTGCGTAGATTTGAGGCTTGTTTATCCCTTAAAGATGTTTAAGTCCCGTTGGGCAAAACCTAGAACCCTTACTAGAAGTACAGGATAGTCAAAATTACTTCCACTAAAATCATAGAAGATTTTACACGCTCAATTTTTTGCGATCATACAAAAAAAAGCGTATAAAATCTTAGGTTTGTTCTATATCAAGCCTCGTAAATTGGCGAAGGTATTGACCCTAGTCCTGGAATTGGCGTTGGCGTTGGTGTTCGCGTTGGCGTTGGCGTTGGCGTTGGCGTTGGCGTTGGTGTTAGTGTTGGCGTTGGTGTTGGTTTTGGTGTTCGCGTTGGCGTTGGTTTTGGTGTTCGCGTTGGCGTTGGCGTTGGCGTTGGTGTTGGTGTTGGCGTTGGTGTTGGTGTTGGCGTTGGCGTTGGTGTTGGTGTTGGTGTTGGCGTTGGTGTTGGCGTTGGTGTTGGTGTTGGTGTTGGTGTTGGTGTTGGTGTTGGTGTTGGTGTTGGTGTTGGCGTTGGTGTTGGCGTTGGTGTTGGTGTTGGTGTTGGTGTTGGCGTTGGTGTTGGTGTTGGCGTTGGCGTTGGTGTTGGCGTTGGCGTTGGTGTTGGTGTTGGTGTTGGTGTTGGTGTTGGTGTTGGTATTGTTGGTGGTGGTGGTACTTGTCCTACAACTATTTCTCGGAGAATAGCAACGCTGAAATACGGAGTGAAAAACAGTAAAGAAGCTACAGTGAAAATAAATTTCGGTTTCTTAGAAGGTTTTTGATTCATTTTTTTGGAAATATTGATTTGTTACAATCATTAACTTTTGCTACAATTAATCATGAATATTATATATAAATATGGTATTTATATTAACTATCTGTTGCACGATATATTACTGTCTAACAAGTTTCCTTTTTTCCACACTCCACTCCTAGAAGTGCCATCGGCAAGTTTAAATGTTCCTTTTCCTTCACATTTCCCATTTCTGAACTGACCTGTATATTCACCACCATCTTTCCATTTTATTTTTCCTAAACCATCAAAATTATCATTTACAAAATTGCCTATATAGTATTCATACGAATATTCAGACGAACTGGTATCTGGAGGGGATAAAAATTTTCCACAACCATGACGCTTACCATTTTTGAATTCCCCATCATACCTACTATTGTCTTGAAAGATCATAGTTCCCTTGCCGCTTGGATTATTCTTATCTAAAGTTCCATAATATTTACGATCTCGGTAAGTTTTGTCTGGTTTTCGGTTTATAAATTTACTAGAATATAATGAAGCTAGTTCAGCATCGCAAGTTACTTTATTAAATTTTTCGCTCGTTCTGATAGGTAACAGAATAAAAAGAGCTAACACAAGCATTACAAATATTCCTGCTCCTACTCCAGCTGCAACTAAAAGTTTTCTACGGAATGGCAATTTCCATAAAGTTGTTGGCTTTGATAGTGGTGGAGATATAGAACTCAGTGCTTGCAAAGCCTCACTTGCTGTTTGGTATCGTCGGCTAAAGTTGTAAAGCACCATTTTGCTTAAAACATTAGCCAATCTATCGCTTACATTTACTTGATTTCGCCAAATTATTTCTCCACTAGTGGGGTCTTCTTGGAAGTTTCGAGGTAATTTACCTGTCAAAGCTTGAATACCAATCACTCCTACTGCATAGATATCGCTACATAGTTTTAGCTTAGAATTAGCTTGTTCATTTGGCATATAACCATTGGAGCCAATAACAATAGTTGAAGTAACTTCACCTTCAATATTCGTAGCTAAACCTTTAATTTCCTTAACAGCCCCAAAGTCAATCATCACAATTTTGCCATCATCACGACGACGCATCAAGTTCTGGGGCTTGAGATCACGGTGGATGATGTTCTGCTGATGAACCACAGTTAAAACTTGTAGAATTTCTTGCAAAAGTTTAATGACCTGACCTTCACTCCATTGGCTACCAGGTATTATTTCTGCGGTCAAGTTATGCCCTTCTACAAATTCTTGCACTAGATAAAATTCATCATTTTCCTCAAAATGAGCAAAGAGTTTAGGGATTTGGTTGCTAAGGTTACCTAAACGGTATAAAACTTTTGCTTCACTCTCAAATAGCCGTTTAGCAATTATCAAAACTTCTGGTTCAAAAGTTTTACATCTAAGCTGCTTTACGACACATTTGGGATTATTAGGCAAATCTAAATCTTCAGCTAGATAGGTGTCGCCAAATGCACCGCCTCCCAAGCTTCCTAAGATTCTGTAGCGTTTACGTAAAACTGTGTCTATAAACATTTATTATATGATACCGTAGGATATTATTTACCGGGTTGTATTATTTTTTTGACAAACTGGTATTGTCCTATCTCAATTCTTAATTTAACTTTAGACTCTCTCCATTACAAGTAAATGTTTTAGTAGTGATAGAATTATCCTTATCATATTTAACTTCATAAAATTTACTTAGTTCCCGTTGTTCCTTATCTGGATAAAAAAGAGTAATATCATCAGCAATATAATTAAAATGTCCGCTTATGGGCGTGTATTTTTCACGATAACTTCCTCCTTGCCATTGATAGTTATTGTCATTGCTAATAGCATGTAAAAATATACTTTCAAATTTTGTAATATTATGAGGAATACTTGTCTGATCATTACTAGGAATTATCAACCAACCTTGAGTTTGCTCTACATCATTTAAAGCATTGTAATTAATTGCAATCTTGATAATTTTATCACAATTATTTTTAATAATTAATTGCTCATAATAATTACCTTTATTTTCTCGCTGTAACTTTAAAATCTCAGCTTTATGCGCGTAAAATCTATCTTCAGCTTTTTCTTGTTTTTTTGCCAATGTTTCTATATTTGATTTTTGTATTTCAGTATTATTTTCCAATTCTGCCTTTTTTTCTTCTGTTTCCTGTGTTTGTTGATTTGTATAATAAGTGACTAAAGCAGTTACACCTGTTGCTAATATCGTCGCTGTTGCAGCTACTATTGCAGCTATTATAGTTTTATCTTGCCAACTGTGTTCTTTCTTGCGATTGATATTGGTACTCGAATTAGTCTGATTTGGATTTATGATGGATGAAAAGGGAATGGCTTGACCTGAATTTTGACTAGGACTGACTTGCCTTAGATTAGGAATAGAGTTGACTTGGTGTAAATTTGAACTCTGACCGACTTGACTTGAATTAGTATTTGAATGAACTATCCCTGAATAAGCTGTTGATTCTAACGGGTAAATTTGAATATCAATAACTTTGAGACTCTGCGTTCCTAAAACAATACTACTGTTATTTTGTAATGGCAATTCTTTACCAATATCAAGGTTTATTCCATCTATATTAGATAGATTTCGCGGACTCAAACTTTGTATAAAAAACTTTTGGTGCTGTTCGTGAAAATAAATTTTCACATGTTGAGAAGATACGCTTCTATTATTAAGCACTAGGTCGCAGACTTTAGGGTTAGAGTCTCGACCAATGATTATTAGTCCATTATGGTTGTTACTTTTTACTTGTTGTTTAGAAATTTGCTGAGTTCTTAAATTCCCTGTTTCGCTCCATTGGAAGGTAATTGCCCACTGTAGAGTAAGTTGATTCATGGTTCTATATCTGTAACTTTTCCTAGTTAATACAGATTATCAGAGGGGGATTCCAGAAAAATCATACAATATTGAAAAATATTAAACAAGGGTGATGAATAAACTAGCTATTCCATCGCTTGGAATAATATTTTATTGGTGCAATGATTATCTTTTTTATTATTTTTGCAGATAATAATTTGTAATCCTTGTGTTTAGGAAAGTTCTGCATGACCCTAACTTTAATTCAGAGCAAACGGGGGCTACCATCTTCATTAAATGAGCCTACATCAATGACAAACTTGATGCCTCTTACCCCCAATCAATAAGTAATGATTACTACACTGGTATCTAGTCGCCGAACACCTATGACTGCGTAGGTTACACGCTTATTCTTGGTAATAGTTGCAATTTGGCTTGACTTCGATATATCTAGGGTAATTCCTCTAATGTTGGCTTACCATAAAAGAACCGAAAGAACCCCATTTTTTAGTTCTGTCGAACTCCCGTCAACTTATAGCCAAGGCGACTGGAAGTCGCGGCTACACAAACGTTTGCCCTTAACGTTCCCGCAGGGTAGGCCGCCTCCACTAACTAAGCTCAAATTAAGGTTTTCAAACCCGCCTACGCGGGTTTGAACTTGTGTAGACGCGGTTTCTAACCGCCTTTTGCTGCACGCCCTCGCAGTTTAGGACTTGCTACTGGTGACTGCTTCGTTTAAAACTAACTTTGGTTCTGGTGTCTCCTCTTCTTCTTCTGGCAAACCGAAAATTGACCTGTACAACTTCACGTACTGCTTGGCAGATTGATACCAACTAAAATCTTGACTCATGCCGCGTTTTTGTAGTTCTTGCCATTGCGGTTTGAAACGGAAGCCTTCCCAAGCCCGGATCATAGAGGTGAAAAGGTCTAACGGTTCATAGCGATCGAAGCAATAACCAGTACCAGCAGCATTTTCAGGGTCGTGATGGGTTACAGTGTCAACTAATCCACCTGTGCGGCGGACAATGGGCACAGAACCGTAGCGCAAAGCCATCATTTGGCTAATCCCGCATGGTTCAAAACGACTGGGCATCAAGAAGGCATCAGTACCAGCGTAGATCCGGCGAGATAGGGCATCGTTATACAGCAAGTAAGTTGCCATACGTCCGGGGAAGCGGGATGCTAATTGCCACATCTGAGTTTCATAGTAGCGATCGCCTGTCCCCAACAGTACAAACTGGGCATCTGTATAAGATAGAAAGCGATCGAGGATTTGCAATATCAAATCAATGCCTTTTTGTTCTACTAATCGGGTAACAATCCCAATAAAAAAGGCTTTGGAGTTGACTTCTAATCCTAGTTCTTGTTGCAAAGCAATTTTATTGGCTTTGCGTTTTTCTAAGGTATCAGCAGTAAAGGTTTGCTCAATGTATTTGTCATTCTCTGGGTTATAAACTTCGGTATCAATACCGTTAATAATCCCAGATAATTTACCGCTAATAAAAGACAGCAAACCTTCTAATGTTTCACCGTAAGTAGGTGTCTTAATTTGCTCGGCATAGGTAGGCGAAACTGTATTTACCTGATTGGCAAATTGTACCGCCGCCGCCATTGTGTTGTGTCCTTGCATGTACCAAGGACACCAAGTAATTTTCTCTAAATACCAACGCCACGGCCCTTGATAAGCCAGGTTATGGATGGTAAACACTGTGGTGATATCAGGATCTTGGTGCATCCACACCGGAATCATTCCTGTATGCCAATCGTGGCAATGGATAATATCTGGCTTCCAGTAATTCCAGGCAAACTCGGCTGCACCATTAGCAAACAATGTGAACCGCCAATCTTCATCATCTCCAGAATAGATGCGGCGCGGCATGAAGGACGGATGTCCAAATAAGTACAAGGGAACATCAGTACCAGGCAGAACACTTTCGTATACTGCAAAGTGCTGAAACATGGCATCTCCCCACCAGATAGGTTCATAGGGAATTTCCATTTTGTCTGGCAGGAAGCCGTAGTAAGGCAAGAATATCCGCACATCATGCCCCATTTCTCTCAGGACTTTGGGTAATGCCCCGACAACATCACCCATTCCTCCTACTTTCGCAACTGGTGCTGCCTCTGCTGCAACAAATAGAATCCGCATGGTAATTTTTGCTTCCCTGAGTCTATATTGTCAAATTAACTTTCTGAAATCCCGATCGACGCGACTTGTCGTGTGTGGCACATCTTTAGTGCAACAGCGATCAATTCTTATCTAATCACATCAGCTTGCCCAATTGCTTAGGAACCGCGCTGAATCACCGCAAAAATTTCTGATAAAATTTCTTGCGCTCCCTGTTTTCGCAACAGTTCTGCTAGTTCTGTGCCTAGTGCTTCGGCGTTGTTGGCAAGCCCGGTGACGGTATCTTTGACGAACTTTTGACCATCTACACTGGCGACTATCCCGGTTAATGTCAAATTCTCATCAGATATTTCTGTATTTACACCGATAGGTACTTGACATCCGCCCTCTAAAGAGCGGAGAAAAGATCGTTCGGCGAGACAGCGATCGCGTGTTTCGGTATGTTCAATTGCTTTGAGTAGAGATAGCACTTCACTATCATCAGCACGGCATTCTATCCCTAAAGCACCTTGTCCAACAGCGTGGAGGGAGATTTCTTTGGGTAAGACTTGATGAATGCGATCGCCCATTCCCAATCTTTCTAACCCTGCTGCTGCCAAAATCAAAGCATCGTATTCACCTGCATCCAGTTTTGCTAACCGTGTAATCAAGTTTCCCCGCACATCTTTAAAGATAAAGTGGGGGAAGTGGTGGCGTAGCTGTGCTAACCGCCGCAGCGAAGATGTACCAATTACCGCCCCTTCTGGCAACGTATCGATTTGTTTATCTTTGTGCTTTTCATGCACCACTAATGCATCTGCTGGGTTTTCTCGTTCAGTAATTGCTGCTAACGTTAACCCTTCTGGTAAGTGAGTCGGCAAATCCTTGAGAGAATGAACCGCAAAGTCAATCTCTTGATTGAGCATTCCGAGTTCAAGTTCTTTAGTAAAAAGTCCTTTATCGCCAATCTTAGCTAATGCTACATCCAAGATTTTATCGCCTTGGGTAGACATGGTGTGGACTTCAAAAGTGATATCAGGAAAGCTTTTCTGGAGCTGCTCTTGTACCCAGTAGGTCTGAACCAGAGCAAGTTGGCTTTTGCGCGAACCAATCCGAATAGTGCGTGGGGGACTAGAAATAACTGAAGTCATAAAACAATATAATATCACAGGCGATAAATTCACTCTCATCTAGACTACCGTAGTCAGTGACTCATACGAATTTTGGGTTTTGGATTTGGGATTTTGGATTACAATTCTTTACCAAAAGCTTGTTTGAGGAATCTCAAATAATACTAAGGAAGGTGGATTTAATAGAGTGCAAAACTTTGAATCCCGTAGGGTACGTTAGATACGTAACGTACTATCCTTTATTGAAAGTGTTTTATGCTACTAATAATACTTAGCGTAATTAGGGGTGTAGGAGATAGGGTGTAGGGAAAATAAAAGTTCATGCCCGGCGTGAGTTTAAAGCCCATCAAAATAAAAACTTGTATTAAAAAACACCTAGTATTCAGTAGTGTGTGGCGTAGGAAAAAAGCAAGAAAACTAGACTATTGAGTGCGAATATTAAGGAAACTCCAAAAAATAAATTATCCAATTTCACGCCTATCAAAACGCTAAAACTGCAACAGATGCATAGGTTAAGAAGCTATATTGCGATCGCTTGCATTCAATCGCCATAATAAGAAGAAAGTTGGGGACGTTTGTTTATTCCACTAAAATATGTGTGCTTAAATAGCCCATCACCTGGCGGGATTGAGGTTAGTAGCACTAGCGATCGCCCTTGATTAGCTGGTAAAAAAGAGCGATCGCTATCAGCATATAAAGAAAGTACCAATAGTGTTATGGTATACTTTTGCAAAGGTAGCAATTATTATTTTTAATTCTTCAGTTCTGGTGTTAGAGCAACTTGGGCAATGTTATTGTTATTACTCTGTTTAGGACACCAACGGCAACGTTCTTAATACAGCTCGACATTACCCAAAAGATTATTGACAAGA
Organism: Nostoc sp. LPT; assembly: GCF_017115165.1. Lineage (GTDB taxonomy): Bacteria > Cyanobacteriota > Cyanobacteriia > Cyanobacteriales > Nostocaceae > Nostoc. Next base: position 152,628 of record NZ_JABXKF010000032.1, read on the forward strand.
AAGCGGATTATATGGTTGCGCTCAAACTTATAACTCATAATGTATTTTCTCGGTAAAAGTAAAAATAAATTTCAAACCGGAGTTAAATGGTTAGTTTGGTCTGCAATTATAACTTTGGTAGGTACTGGTGGTTGGTTTATGTATATCAAAAGTTTCAATAAATCGACTCAACCCGTAGCAATGCCTACAATCAGCGTAGACTCTGATGACGTAAAAATTACAATCAATGAGAGTGGCACCTTAGAATTGGGAAATCAAAAAGCCCTGAAGTCTCCTGGAGAAGTGACGATAGAAAGGGTGTTAATCAAACTGGGCGATCGTGTTAAGTCTGGTCAGCAATTAGTGATTTTTCGCAACCCAGAAGGACAAAAAAATCTTACTGACTCTGATTTAAGAATTCGCAAACAGGAACTCATCGTAGTACGCAGTCGGGAGAAAGTTGTGGAAGCGCAGAACAAGCTTGCCACAGAGCAAAAGGAGCTACGGGAGCCTGTAACACAAAAACAGCTAGAAATCCAAGAACAGGAGCTAAACTTAGCACGTAGCCGCGATCAAGTTGTTGATGCAAAAGAAAAACAGGTTGCGGCTATCAAGGAACTTCAGGATGTGGAAGTTTTGGCAGCAAAAGGCTTTATTTCGAGCAATGAACTCGAACAGCAACAAGAAAAAGTCCGTGAAACAAGGTCTACCGTCAAACAGTCTGAATTAACAATCACTAGCGAAACGCTTAAACTCCAGCGTCTGAATTTAGAGTTGAAGCACCAAACAGAAGAGCAACAGAAGGTTGTGGATGCACACTCACAGTTGCGAGAAACTCTCTCAACACTCAACACTGAAAGTGAGGAACTTCGACGCCTACAAATAGAGAGACAAAATCTTCAGAAGGAACTACAAAAAAACATACTCACCGCACCCTTCGCTGGTAAAGTCCTTGATTTAAAAATCCAGGATGGAGACGGTGTAAAATCTGGTGATACATTACTCACCTTAGGTGATCCGACGCAAGAAATTGTGAAACTAGAGCTAGTGACTCTAGATGCTGCCAAAGTCAAAATCAACCAACCAGTGCAGATCAAAGTTCTTGGTCCCAATGCTCAGGAATTTAGCGGACGAGTCACCAGCTTGTATCCCCAGGCGATTGGTTCTGGGGGTAGCGGCTTAAGTTTTGGTTTATCAGGTTCAGCTAAAGTCCCCGCTACTATCAAGTTAGACAAACCTAGTGGTACTTTAATTCCTGGTAGCCAAGTCAGTGTTGAAATTATCGTACAGCAACGGCAGAAGGTAGTAGCTGTAAACATAGAAGCAATTCAACGCTCCGAACCAGAGCCTTTTGTCTGGGTAGAGGATAACCAAGGCTTGGTTCAAAAGCGGAAAGTCACCCTTGGACTAGAAGGACCAACCAAGGTAGAAATAAAATCCGGCTTAAAACTAGGTGAAAAAATCATCCTTCCCCCACCTGAAATTGAACTTCAACCAGGAATGCCAGTTACAAAAATTCCATGAGTCCCCAATCACCAGGGTTTAGAAGTTTCCTGTGAGGTTGGAAAAAAAAAGATGGCTTCAGATCGGGATCTCCCCATCTTTTTATCTCATCTCCCCATCTCCCCATTCTGCTTATGAGCCTTTCTCCCCTAGACCTGATCAGACTCACCAGTAACTCACTACGTAGTAATCTCCTGCGTTCTTTCCTTACCACCCTCGGCGTGTTCATGGGTGTGGCGGCGGTGAATGCAACGCTACAGGTGGGTAGCATTAGTCGGGCGATGATTGCCAAGCAGTTGTCAGAAACAGAAGCGCCTCAAATCCTTGTTTTTGTAGTGGGAGAAAAAATCAGGGGGCCAAACTTAGAAGACATGGAATTCTTGCGCCAACGACTTAAAGGTTTGCAAGGAGTTAGTGCTTCTAGTTATGTGCCTTCTCAACAAGTTTCATTTTACGGTCGACAAGCCCAGCCTAATATACAGGCTGTTACCAAAGATTACTTGCTGACTTCAGGCCGAAAACTCAAAGCAGGTCGCGCCTTTTCAACTGCTGATTTTGCCAACTACCGCTCCGTAGCGGTGATTGATGAATTGCTATCACAGCAACTTTTTCAAGGTCAAAATCCTATAGGTAAACTGATTTTTACTACAGCAAGACCCTGTTTGGTTGTGGGAGTCATGGAGAGCAAATCACAGATGAGTGGCGAGAAACCTACAGGTGCTTTACTGATGCCTATATCAACTTACAGCGCTATGACGGGCAAGCAAACTATTAACTCAATCTCAATACGTCCGCGAAACCTCGAAGACATGAAAAACATCAAAGAGCAAGCAGAAAAAATATTAAAGCAACGCTTTCCAGGTGGAGAAGTCTACGCTACAAGCAATGTGGAGGCAATCTTTAAGCAAAAAGAAACTTTGGATTTGGCAACGCAGGCACTAACTGTTGTGGGAGTAATCGCACTACTAATTGGCGGTGTGGGTATTGCCAATATTACCATAGCCGCCATCATTGAGCGGACTTCAGAAATTGGTTTAAGACGAGCGCTCGGTGCAACTCAAACTAACATTTTGTCGCAATTTATTTTGGAAGCAGCAATTTTAAGCCTGGTGGGGGGAATTGCCGCTATCATCACAGTATATAGTTTGACATTGATGGTTGTTAATGCGTTTGAGTTGCCTTACCAATTTGAGAGCGAAACCGCTGCATTATCATTGGGTGCGGCTTTGGTGGTAGGCGTAGGTGCTTGTTTTCTCCCCGCTTTACGCGCTAGTCAACTTGATCCAGTTAAAGCATTACGTGAGGCGTAGTAAATGAGCAAAAAGACAAGGAAAGCAATTCACAATTAGTAATTAGCAATCCGAAATGGTATTAATATGCATCGGCATCCTCAAGAAAATTCCAAATCCTCAAACCGTTGGTCTTTTATTTCTATTTTGTTTTGCAGTCTTAATTGCGTAGGTGTTATTGCTACAACTTTAGGCGTTGCAGTAGTGTTTATTCCTGCTGTTCGGACACAATTAATTGTCAAATCTCACCAAATTGAAACAAAAAATAATCAAGTTCAACTTCAGCAGCAATTAACAGTGCCACCTCTTATTGAAAAAAATAATATTAGCCATCAGCAACCTAAAACCTTTGAAATAAAGGCTATCCCCTTTGCTGAAGAAGTTATACCATTTAATCAAATATTTGCCCTTGCTGATTCCTCGAACAACCAAAAGGAGCTATCCAAAATACCTCCACCAAAAACGTCTTTACTACCACTTACCAATTCCCAACCTCTGATTTTAAATCCCCACAGCCAACCACAAGTAACGCTAGCTTTTTCAGATCCAGTTTCACTATTAGCTCATAAGAGTTCTTTGAAGCTAGCTCAAGAGCGGTCAGCACCCCAAAATCAAATAGAAAGTCAAATAATTAATGAAACTAATCTTCAATCAAATTTACCTATTAATCAACCACCAAATCCGCAAGAAATTAAACTGAAACTTGCAGATGTTGTTGTCCTGGTTTTAGCGAATAATAGAACAATTAAAAATGCCTATCTCGATAGAATTATTCAAAGAAAAGACTTGGAGGTTGCAGAAAATAAATTTGCACCTAACTTCACACCAAGTTTGTCATTTACGGTGGATCAACTTGGTAATAATGGAATCACATCAGGGAATCCGGGAGTCGATCTAGATACACAAATTTTTGTAAAAATTCCCACAGGTGGAGAGGTTAGTTTTGGATGGACAAACAATAATCAATTTTCAAATCTTAATGACAATAGCTTCCTACAGAGTTTAAATCTAGGTTTTAGCCAACCTTTATTAAGGGGAGCCGGGACTCAAATCAACAAAGCCGATATTAAAGCTGCTCGATTAAATGAACAAAACAATATTCTCGCTTTAAAATCTATATTAAGTGAAACGATTACGAATGCCATCCTGGCGTACCGTGAGTTACTTCAGGCACAGGAAAGACTGAAAATTCAGCAACTGGCACTAAAAAATGCCGAAGATTCATTACAAATCACGCAAGCTTTAATCAACGCAGGTAGAGAAGCACCGATCGCCATTATCCAAAATCAGGCATCTGTAGCTAATCAGGAAGTAAGTGTATTAGCCGCTCAGAATCAGCTTGAGGGGAGAAAGTTAGCTCTTTTGCAAATTCTTGATATTGATCAAAATACCAAGATATTTGCGGCTGAACTTCCGACGATCAAACCGACGATTCTGGAATTTAACAACCTGAAGGAAATAGCATTAAAAAATCAACCCATTTATTTGCAATCACAGCTAAACCTGGAAAGAAGTAAAATTGAAGTGTTGCTGGCAGACAATGATAAACGCTGGGATTTAAATTTTAATGTTAGTTTAAATAATACTACTAATACATCAACTGATGTTAGAACCGGAATAAGTTTAAGCCGATCATTTGGTGATTTAAGTCGAGAACAAAGGCCGGAGCGATCGCGCATTGAATTACGCAAAGCACAAATCTCTTTAGAGGATTCACGGTCAACTTTAGAAATTCAATTAGCAGACATAATTAGAGATGTTAATCTGAGTTTTTCTCAAGTAAAAATTGCTCAACAAGCTACGGAATTATCTGAAAAACAACTTGATGTTGAGCAACAAAAACAGAAATTGGGCAGGGGTTCAGGAATATTCCAGATTATTCAACAGCAAACTGCTTTAGTAGAAGCAAGAAATGCTGAACTCGATGCAACTATTAACTATCTCAATACTTTGACTAACCTTGACTTATTACTTGGCACTACATTAAACACTTGGCAAGTAACCATCGAAAATTAATCATTCGTAGTAACCGTTGAAAGGATAGTACTATCAGCTTAACGTCCTGTTTATTGACAGCAAATACCTGCTTTTGATTAAGATAAAACTCCAGCCATGATTAAAAAACTGGTGGATGAGATGGTGCAAGTAGTTTTACATAAACCAAGGTTCAACTCTTCAGAGCTAAAAACATGACTTACAGACATTTCAAAAAAGTTGCCGCTGTAACTGTAGGATCGCTCCTTATTTTCTCTAGTTCGACATTTGCAAGTACATCTAATGTTAAAGCAATAAACCATGCAACACGCTTGGGTAACTCGAGATCCTTGTTGCCCAAGTAACTGCTCCAAAGGATAACCTAGAGTTCGCAAAGGCGATAGTCCCTGCGGAAACTGCATTGGGGAGCCACGTTAAGTAAGTTGGCACAATCAAACCAAACTGTGTGAAGAAAGATGTACTAGGCTAAAACCCTCTTCCCTTTTACCTCTTGCCTCTTGTCTTATCTTAACTAAAATTTTACGCAGACTTAATTTATTAATCTTATACATTGATTTAAAGGTAGCGAAGAACACAATTTAGGTTTTAAAGCTAGGTAGAAAGCCTGTTTTTCTTCGGAAGAAAGTAATTATGACTCCGGAATTATGCTATATTACATTAGATTAAATTATTTTTTTTATGCACATCTCCTGATGAAAAGATGGTACTATCATGCTAGCGCACTGCCTAGTGACAGCAAATAGCTGCTGTTGATTAGGATAAAACTCCAGTTCGGGTCAAAAAACTCGTGGAGTCGATAGTGCAAGTAGTTTTACATAGACTCAAGTTCAACCCTTAAGAGCTAAAAACATGATTAACGCACATTTCAAAAAAGTTGCCGCTTTAACTCTCGGGTCTCTGCTTACTTTCTCTAGTTCGACATTTGCAAGTACATCTAATGTTAAAGTAATAAACCATGCAACACGTTTGGGTAACTCCGAGCTCCTTGCTACTACCCCCCAACCACCTCTAAGCAATAATATAGCGTTCGCACAATCGATAGTCGCTGCGCAATCTGCATTGGGTCCAGCTCAAGGTGTTGCGCTTTCAGCAGCTATTGCTGGACCTAAGAAACAAGCTTTAGCTGAGTCTATTGCTAAAGCCACAACATTGATAGGGAGTGCTGTTGCTAGTTCTGGTTCAACTGCTATAAGTGACAGACAGGCAACTGCTCGTTCGCTATCCCAAGCAGAAACAGTCCTTGGTGATGCGTTGGCTATAGCGCAATCAACCGCTATTAGTGGTCCTGGCAAAAACGCTCTTGCTACCTCACTAGCCAGTGCAACAACAGCTGTGGGCCAAGCGACTGCTATTGCTGAGAGCTTTGCCTCATAAAAGTAAGAGGATGTTTTAAAAATCATTGGCGAATATAATTCGCTACTACACAAGCTCTTGTCAACCTCTGTGGAAAGTATGCAAAATCAAGGATTTGCTAACCTTTGGCAGGTTTTGTTTTGTGTAACCAAACCACTACGTTGAGCAAGTTTCCCCACTTGTTAGCGTAGCGTCTCTGACACGAGAAGCGAGTGACATGCAATTTATAATTGCCAAGATAGATAAAATCAACTTTTAAAACATCCTCTAATCTCGACTTTATCCAAATCCAAGAACGTAAGCCTTGAAATCTTACAAAAGTTCTAGCTTTGTGGCAAAAACTTTTCCCTACATGACTAGTTTTGATGAAATCGAAAAAGTCAAAACCTATGAAATCTTACAAAAGTTCTAGCTTTGTGGCAAAAACTTTTCCCTACATGACTAGTTTTGATGAAATCGAAAAAGTCAAAACCTAAGTTTCAAAAAAGTTTTAGGCTATGCAAACTTGTCTTGTGAAAATGGATAAAGTTGAGCTAATGAGTGATCTAGTTGAAGATGAAGAGACAGTTGAATTGAAGAGCAACTTTTGTCAGCACAATTCAACCTAGTACCGCAAGGCAGAATTCAAAATTCTTGTATTCGTCTTGGAAAGTTATAAGCAGGGGTTTCCTTTGCTCAGACTTGACGCAAAATTTCAAATGAATACAACATAAGCGTTTCATTGATTTTGAATGAGTGGTTTATTTATGCCGTGCTGTACTAGAAAGTGTTCTCTTGATAGGAGGGTTTCCCCTGGCGCTCGAAACCCTTGAGTTCAGCGAGGATGAACCCATCCTCTAGTTTTTTAAATCAGGAGATGAGCAGGATGAAAAACAATTGCTTTAGTAAAGTACCTCTTCTAGTGATCAGCTTGCTGGTAATTTCTTCAGGTCAGGCATTATCATTGTCATCTAACAACAAAGACTTAAGTCATGGGGATGGACTGGGTAAAGCCGAGTTCGCGATCGTTGAACAGAATATATCGTTAGGTTTTGCCATTGGCGTTGCGGTGAAGGCATTAGATACAGTAGTAGTTAGATCTCAAACGGTGGCAAGGACCATACCAGTAAACGTCCCATCAGAGTATAGAGATATTGTTTTACCGAAGCTTCAACAAGCCGTACAATCTCTAGCTAAAGCTGAAAGTTCAGCTCAGAAGGGAGATAACTCTCAAGTGGCTAAGGCGCTATCTCTAGCAGTAACGGTTCTGGGTGAGGCTCAAGCTAACGCCGTAGCGGATGCTGGTACTGTGCAAGCAATAACTCAAGTTATTGTTAGAGCAAATGAAGCTCTAGCTATAGCAACAGGTAAGGGTTCAACTTAGAGTTAAACTTCATCTAGATTAAAACCTGTAGTTTTTAGAGTGTTGGCTGAAAAGCTAATATAGACTTCATCGCACCAATCCGGGGTTTTTGTACGCTAAGAAATTTTTAAGTGCCTGAAACGACGATTTTTGGTTCAAACTAGATCAAAACTAGCACCACAACATAGTTATCTCACCAATTTTATGGTAGAAAGCACTTGCTGAAAAGCTTACCCTATCTTAGTTTCAGCCTTAACGTACAAGAGTGCTGTTTCAAAAGGCTAACCCGCAATTTAATGAAGTCGATGTAATAGTGCACTTGTTATCGAACATGGGCTGCTTGTAGCTTTTGAGTTGTCGTTATGCAAGACAATAACTCCACTACATCGGCCCTATTTTTCATCCTCTTTTTTTGGTAAAGGTATTGTTCATCAACTCAATTTATCAACATTCCTATATGCGGATGGGATCGCACTGATCGGCAATCAATAATCCCTAAAGATAAGGGGTAGAAGCAGGTATTTTGCTATTTCGTTGTTTATTAGCTTGCCGATTCTCTTGTAGAATTGGCATTACCAACTTTGCTTTGATACCGAACTGTTTCACGAAGTCTGCACGACATGGTTCTCTATCACTTCAATTTTACTTGGAAAGTAATCCAGTTGATATTGAATTTGAAGAAGATAAAGAATTCTCAAAGCCAATTACCTTGAATGCGCTTATAAAAAATGAATCTATAGCTACAGCAATGTACTAGATAGCGCGTTTATTCTTTGATAAACAGCTTATAATTATCAATAATGGTGGTTTAAAATTCCAATCAGAGCAAAATTTACAGATAGGTAATAAGGCATTTATTGTAAATTTGTATTCTAAAAACTATTCAATACCTGGAGCTATGCCTGTTTGGCAAGGAGTCAGATTTAAAATTTGTGATCCTCACTTTCAAATAGCTGTTTCAAAGGTCACTGGCAATATGAGTTATGCTTTGGCTTGATCAGTTGATTCACTTGGAATGCAGCAAAAGCTTAGAGGAGCTATTTTAACTCTCTCAAATAATCAAGCGAAAATTTGAAATGTTTGATGAAGGACAACTTGATAAATCAAATGTAGTAAATGCTCGCAAGATATTGGTGAAGCATTCAAAGCTTACTACCACCACTCAACTTCATCGTTATAAACCCAATTAGAGAAGTAGGTATACATCAAAAAGATTAACAATTTTTATAAAATTTATATATTTTTTAGTTTCTATCTCTAAATGTTAACAATCGAACTTACTGATATAGCTAAATCTGAAAATGCTTTTGGGGAAATTGTACCTTTAGTTAACGTTGTTTTTGAGGCATACTCTCCATCTTGAGGATCTCGAAATACTACAACTTGTCGCTTTATAAGATTAACTACCCAATATTCAGGAATCTCTACTTCAGCATAGACTTTGGTCTTTATTTGTAAGTCCTTCTCTAAGCTGGAATCAGAATATTCGATCAACCAAAAGATATTTTCAGGGTAGGGATGATGTTCTAAATATTCACGTCCCAATCTTTTTACAATAGCAATATCAGGCTCAGGTTCAGAGTTGTTAGGAAGCGTAATCGGTTTACCAGAGCGAACTGTGGCGCGTTCGCCTAGAAGTTGAATCAGGTACTCCCCGGCTTCACTGCTGAAGTAAGCATGAGGTTCTCCTTCCGCGAAGATTTCTACTATTTCTCCCTTTAGAAGTTCCATACGCCGATCATCTAGGATACCAGCCGTAATCATGCGGTGATATTCATCTATTGTCCACTTGGCTGTAATTACGGTCATAAATGCACTTTTTTATCGTATTTTACCTCAAATTTTAACGCATTCATAGAAATTGGCAGATATCAAAAACAATTAACAATTTTTATCAAATTAAGAGTTGGATTTGAGATATTCCTGTAATTGTTGGGTACGCAGTTTTGTGATATTTTCCAGACAACCAAAATAAATGGTAGGGGCAATACTTCCTCCCTCATATCTGCTTCTCTCAAACTCACAATTGGTATCTCGAAACTTCATCCATGCTATGTGCAGTAATCAATTTCTGTTTCCTAGAGCTTTTTAACGTAGCTAGTAATTGTTGAACTTGATTCAGTTTTTTATCTGCATTCTGATAAGATAACTTCGTGCATTCATTAATTGCTATTTGAGTTTGAGGATTATTGCAGTTGAGCTTTTGAGTTATAAGTATCTGAGGTAAATTAGGCGCTGTAGCTGCTATGGTAATGGTGGGGGTATCTAAACTGCTGAGAGTTAGCATACTTGCCAAAAATAGTAATAATTGACGCATGGTAAAATTTTTCTTGAAGTAGAGACAAAAAATACCACAATACGTCTCAGCATCAGTATGTTCCAACGCAGAAGACTTCTAAACTTGTGACGAAAAGGTAAACCAGCCGTCAGAAGGAAGTCTAAATTTCACAAGAATGCTAAAAAGAATTTGGTATTTTAGCAATCTAAGTTTAGCTTTTATATTTTATGAATCGTTCCGCATGTCTCATCTTTAATCCTATTGCGGGTCAGGGCGACCCAGATACAGAGCTAGCAGAAATTCGGGCAATATTAGAGCCAGATATCGATCTAGATATTTATTTTACAACTGAAGAAATCGATGCTGACCAACTGGCCTATACAGCGGTAGAGCGAGGAGTAGAGGCAATCATTGCTTCCGGGGGGGATGGTACTCTCTCAATAGCGGCGGCGGCTGTAGTGGGAACTGATATCCCATTTGGCATCATTTCCAGAGGAACAGCAAATGCTTTTGCCACAGCCTTAGGAATTCCTGACACGATCGCAGGTGCGTGTGAGACAATTTTGCAGGGAGCAACCACCCATGTAGACGTAGCCTACTGCAACGATCGGCCAATGGTACTCTTGGCAGGTATTGGCTTTGAAGCTGAAACTGTAGAATTGGCAAACCGAGATGCCAAAAATCGCTTTGGGATGATGGCCTACGTTTTGGCAGGAATCCAGCAGTTAAGAAATTTAAAAAACTTTGATGTTGAAATTGAAACTGAAGATAGGATAATTAAAACTAGTGCCAGTGCAGTAACGGTAGCAAATGCCGCGCCTCCCACTTCAGTTTTGGCTCAAGGCCCAGCAGGTCTAATTTATGATGATGGGCTACTAGATTTAACAATTGTCGCTCCAACTAACAAGGCAGGAGCGATCGCCGCCACATTTCATCTATTTCAAACAGCTTCTACAGGTAACGCCGTAGACCGGGATGATATTGGCTTTTTGCGAGCCAAACAATTTAAAATTACGACTGAGCCACCACAAAAAGTTGTTCTAGATGGTGAAATAGTAGGCACAACACCTGTAGAAATTAAGTGTGTACCAGCAGGCTTAAGAATTTTTGTGCCATTAGTAGAAGAAGTTGAGCCTACCGAAAAACTAGAGGGACTCCCTAATCTGACTATTGAGATGAAAGACACAATCGAGGAGTGAGGGAGCAGGGGGAGATAGGGGAAATGGGGGAGCAATAGTAATATCTTCCTCATCCCCCTCATCCTCCTCATCCCCCTCATCATCTCTTGTAAAAAACTCAGGAGTAGGTTGCATTGAAACTTGTATCTGATCCAACGATCGCTAACAAAATTCAGAAAATGAATCAGCGGGTACGGTGGCAAGATCCGTTGATTGTAGAACGGAATATCGACCAAACTCGGCTGGTTTTGGAAGATGGTCAAACAGACAATTCTGAGTTCTCATTTTTAGTTGTCGGTGATAGTGGTTCCGGCGCGCATCGGGGACACAATCCCCAGCGACAGGTAGCTGAACTCATGCTGCCCCATCACAAAGAATCCCGGTTTATGCTGCATACGGGGGATGTGATTTATTTAGTGGGATCGAGTGAATACTACCAGCAAAACTTCATCCAGCCTTACCGAGAGTTTATCTTGGGCACAGAGCATCGCAAACAGATTGCTTTTGACCAGATGGTTTTTAAGCTGCCCATTTTACCAGTACCGGGAAATCACGATTACTATAACTTGCCGATTTTATTGAGCTTGGCATCCCTAACAACATTACCCATTCGTCACCTGTTGCGATCGCGGTTAGACCTAGATGTAGGCTTGCATGGCTCAGGATGCGGTGATGCTTACGCAAAGGCATTTCTCGACTATCTCAAGGCGCTTCAGCTTCCAGGAGAGTTCGCTAGTCATTTAGATCGGTACTACACAGCCAAGACAGACACAGGAGGTCGTTGTCTTTCCTATCAACCTGGACAATTTACCCGTCTTCCCAATCGCTATTACACTTTTCGCTATGGCGGTATTGATTTCTTTGCCTTGGATTCTAATACATTTAACGAGCCACCACCGTTGCCTAAAACAAAACAAGGTGATGCCGCTCGCAAACTCTTAGAAAAACGCCGTGAAGATTTCGAGCAAGAAAAGCTGGAAATCATTGAAAATTCATCAAAGCTGCGTCCTGAAAATCCCAATGAAGCCGATCAATTAGACGACTTCCACGCCAAGGTATCACAAATTGAAGAACTTATTGTTGATATCGATAAGCAACTAGCCACGAATAAAACAACGCTAACGGATATCGAACAACTGGAATGGCTCAAACAAAGATTAATTGAGTCTTGGAATAATACTGAAGTTCGGGGAAGAATAATTTATTTCCATCATCCACCTTATGTAACTGAGGCGACAAAGTGGCAACAAGCACAAACTCTGATCGTTCGCGATCGCCTGCGTGGTGTGCTGGATGCGGTAGCGAAAGAAATCGGTTCCCTGACTCAGGGACGTCCTTTGGTCAATTTGGTATTAAACGGTCATGCGCACTGCTTGGAACACCTGGAGACAATGGATACAGGACACGCTGATTCTCATATCCACTGGATTGTTTGTGGCGGTAGCGGGTTTAGTTTGCGACGACAACGGATGGAGGGAGCAGATTTGATGGAAGAGAAAAAATTAGTGGCGCGATCGCATCTCTTCATCGGTCGCAACGGTCAAGGTTTTCAGAAGCGACGACCTTATTCAGGTTTACGTATTGATGTTAAAGGCGATGGACAGCCCAAGTTTATTGTCCGTCCTTTGGTTGCCGAATGGCATCAGCGGCAATGGCATAATCGTGAACTTGAGCCACTAATCATTTAAGGAATGGCATTGGAAATTGGGCATTTGTATTGAGCTAACGCGAGTGCGTCTTATAGAGAAGTATTAGCAAAAGGCTTAGTTTTATCAACAGTATCAGTTTATTTTCTGGAAGTCACGCGATCGCATTTTTTGCTCAAGGAACTCTACAAAGACCTTGACTTTCATGGGAATATATTTTCGGCTAGGATAAAGTGCGTTAATTGGGACTGGAGCCAGTGACCATTGAGACAAGACGTTTACTATATTCCCACTCTGTAACTCCTGCTGAAACAGAAATTCCGGCATCAGCCCAATTCCTACTCCAGCAACGATTGCTTGATAAATCGGGGCAACGTCATTGCTGAGTAGTCGTGGACGAAAGGAGAGCGTTACTGTTTCCTGCTGTTCATTGTGCAATGTCCAGGTCACATTGTTCTGACGATGAGCCAGACAAAGCAGCGTATGACTGGTCAAATCAGCCATCGCTCTTGGTTCGCCAGCGGTTTTGAGATAGGTCGTGCTGGCAAAGAGTTTCATGCGATCTGTGCTAATCCGCCGTACGATCAAGGATGAATCGTGCAATTCCCCAATCCGAATCGCTAGATCGTACCCTTCTTTGACAATATCTTTGTATTCAGTCGTTGCATGGAGAATCACTTGAATATCGGGGTAGGTCAGCAGAAACTCCGGCAAATTGGGTGCGAGAATAGACTGCACAAACAACACGGTGGCTGTCACTCGCACAGTGCCTTGCGGATGCCCCTGTAAGCTAGCGATCGCATCATCACCGTCATGTAATGCATCGACAATGGGTAAACAGTTTTCGTAATACAGCCGTCCTTCTTCAGTTAAAGAAACCCGCCGCGTGGTGCGATGAAATAATCGGACTCCTAGCCGTTGCTCTAGCTCATTCACCTTCAGACTGACGGTAGATTTAGGCAAGTCCAGCGATCGTGCTGCTGCGACAAATCCTCCCAGTTGGGCGACTTTGAGAAATATTAAAACAGCGTTCACGTCATCCATATCTTGCACTTACTGCGTTGATATTATCAAAACTCTGCTATTGTCCAGCATTATAAACAATCAATTCATAAAAACTATCTTTATCTGCATGAATTGATAAATCATACTAGTGATGTCAAAAATAAGGAGACAGTCTTAATCAAAGCCGCATTTCTCTAATTGGAAAACCCACTAAGTGTTACATAGGAGTGTTAAAACATGAAAGTCTTAGTTATAGGAGCCGCTGGCAAGACCGGTAGAACTGTAGTTGAACAGGGTGTGGCCGCTGGACATCAGGTCACGGCATTCGTTCACAAAGCTGACGAATATGAGGTCTCAGACGTTCGTGTTATTGAAGGTGACGCTACCGACAGTGCCACGATGGACGCAGCAGTAGTCGGTCAAGACGCTGTTGTTGATACAATTGGCGGCAAAACGCCTTACAAGGAAACTACGCTCGAATCGAGTGCCGCCAACACAATTATCGCTGCCATGCAGCGAAACGGCGTGCGCCGTCTCATAGTAACTTCCATGATTGGCGAAGGGGAGAGTGAGGCAAATGCCACCTTGTATGAGCGCTTACTTGTTTCGACCTTGTTGCGCGGCGCGGACAAGGATAAAGCAGCAATGGAGTCCGCTGTTGAATCAAGCGGTCTGGACTGGGTGATTCTTCGCCCAGCCATCCTCAACGACGATCCTGCCAAGGGAAACGTTCGAGTCTTCGATGCCAAAACGGGCGAGAAAGCCCATAAAATTACACGTGCCGACCTGGCTGCCTTCATGCTTGCCCAGCTTTCCAATAACGAATACCTTCATCAAGCCGTTACTATCGCAAATAGCTAAGTACAGCATTTCATTAATTCGTAGCGAATTAAATTTGGCAATACCTTGCAATGCCAATGCATCCCGATACAATGCCAATGCATCCCGATACAATGCTATTGCATCCCAATACAATGCCAATGCGTCCCGATACAATGCCATTGCATCCCGATACAATGTTAATGCATTCCCCTGCAATGCCAATGCATCCCCCTGCATTAAACAACGCTACGCTTTTACGCAAAACTGTACTAAGAACTTTTCGGACACGCTCTCTTTTTGGGGTCAGCAGCGTGTTCGTTGAGGTTTGGCATCTGCTTTTCCATGCGGTATGCCTCCTTTCCTGTACGGTTTTCACAACCAAGCAAGCTAAACAGAAGTGTCCTATGTCAATATCTTGTTATCTTCACGCCTAAACAGAAATTTGAGACTGACGGAATGCCCTCTGACGGACATTGACTCTCTGTGCGTCTTTGCGTGACGCCAGTTGCTACAACGCGGGGAACCCGCGCAACGCACTGGCTCCTCTGCGTGAGATTATGTGCCAATGAGTCCTATCAAAATGCCGAGTTGGAACTAGAAGCATTAACGGGAGTGAAAGTCGGACATAGCACACTACACCGACTGGTGAACAGACACGATCTGCCACAACCATCGGCATTGCAAGCAGTTTCTGAAGTGAGTTTGGACGGGGGTAAGGTACGATTGCGAACAGCAAAAGGACAAGAATGTGAGTGGCGCGATTATAAAGCGGTACGCTTAGGCGGAATTTATTATGGCGCTTTTTTTCACGATCGCCAATCCCTTTTAGATTGGGTTAACTCACAGAGGCTAGTCACCCCATTAGTGTGCTTGGGGGATGGGCATGATGGTGTTTGGAAATTATTTACTGAAATTGGCAGTTCCTCAACCCGACTGGAGATCCTCGATTGGTATCAAGTGCTTTGAAAACCTCTATAAAGTTGGTGGTTCTCTCAAGCGACTAAAGCTTGCAGAAAACTTACTCTGGATTGGTGAGGTAGATGCAACGATGCCTGCGGCGGGCTACGCCTACGCTTTGTTTGTTGATTTAGCAAAAAAACAAGCAAAGAATTTTTGTGCATATTTGAACAAGCATCGAAGTCGGATTATCAATTACGGCTACTATCAGGCGGAACAGATTTGCTCTATTGGTTCTGGATCTGTGGAGTCTGCTATCAAACAAATTGGTCTGAGGTTGAAACTTTCTGGTGCTCAGTGGAATCCTGCCAATGTGCCGTCCATAACTACAACTTCGCTGTGCCTACCTCAATGGTCAACTTGTTATCTAATGTTTTTGCAAAAATGGGATGCTCCCGCAGCAATTAGCATGATAATCTAGCAAAAATTGCTTTTGATAATGCCCGATTAGACTTTTATACAATCATCCCTTACTCGAACAATTTTTCCGATGAAAACTCAACTGACTCATCACAAAATTATTCTCGACACTGACCCAGGCGGAGATGATATCTATACCTTCCTGTGGCTTCTTAGCTTGGTCAAACAAGGAGTGGCTGAACTTGTCGCTGTTACTTCCGCAGATGGCAATGTTGCTGCTAAATGCACGTTCTCTAGTGCTAGCCAGATTTTAAATTTAGCGGGATTCCCACACATTAAGGTGGGTCGCGGTGTCCTTGCAAAAAGAGAAGTTATAGAAGATGCCACTCATATTCATGGGTCGGATGGGATGGGCAATCTTTCTCATACTTTACCCCCTCCCACACACACTTTTGAGGATGCTGCTTACTCCGATGAACTGATTATCGATGAGTTGAACGCTGCTCCGGGGGAAATTACCATTGTAGCGATCGCACCCTTGACTAACCTCGCGGCAGCAGAAACAAAAAATCCCGGTATCCTGAAAAAAGCCAAGGAAATTGTGATTATGGGGGGTGCTTTCTTCTGTCCTGGTAACGTGACTCCCCATGCAGAATTCAATATTTGGTTTAATGTTGAAGCTGCTCAGACAGTATTTGATAGCCGAGACGATATTGTTGTGCTGCCGCTAGACGTGACCCGACGCTTAATTTTCACGCGAGATATGACTGTGGCAGTCACTCAGGCGAATCTAGAGAGTAAACTTTCTCAGTTCTTGACAAATCTTTGTGAGTTTATGATTGGCACAGCCTTGAGTTATCGAGAGACAGCAGGAATTCCAGGTCTTCTTGTTCATGATGCGGCAACATTAGGATACCTGTTTTATCCAGAAACCCTGATGTTGAAAAGAGCAAAAGTCCGGGTTGAAACAAAGGGACAGTGGACACTAGGACAAACATTGATTGATAGTCGTCCTGCCACAAAAACAGTAGCAAATGCCTGGGTGGCGTTGCAAGTAGATGAGGGCAAATTTTTTACTAGCTTTATTGAAGATTTGAAGCACCTATTCATAAGCGCCAAGCTCTAAGCTTCTCTTGTAGAGTCGCTCCCTCTTGATTTTAGGTTAGTAGTTAGTGGCTATTATTCACTAATTATTTCACAAATGTTACCACTGCGATTGTAAGAAGGAACTTATTCAAACATGGAATTGTTTAGGCAACTAATTTTCTATTTGACATTTGCTTCACTTGGATTCACGATTACAGAGGTTTATCTGCGAGCAAACAAGCTCTGGAAGCGCAAGCATGATATCCTCAAAACGAGAAGCAAGAACAGGTGATCGCTCAAAATTTTTCTGATTTGACCCGTTACAATATTGCTGAAGGATTTGTCTACCGTAGCCAACCTTTTTACTCCAGGGAATTTGCTAAAATTATTAGTATCAATATCGGGCGCTCAATCTATTTAGCATTGTGACGGAAATGCTATAAGTTTTTTTACCGTCTAGACTAATAATTTTGAAAGTTATTTACTCATGAAATGACTCTATTTTTCTAAAGCAATATCTAACAGTTTAAATCTGCGGTACACTTGCTATTTTTAAATCAAAAAAAGATGAATTTATTAGTTTTATAAAGGTAAAAGATGATGATGACCACAGAGCGATTTAAAAAGGTTACAATTTTGCATTCTAATGATATGCATGGAGACTTTCTGGCAGAGGCTGGGGGTGAAGAAGGTCATTTGATTGGTGGAGTATCGTTGCTTTCTGGCTATATAAATAAGGTGCGCCAACAAGAGAAAAATGTGCTTTTTGTGATTTCTGGTGATATGCTCCAAGGTTCTCTGATTGATAAAGAATATAAAGGTCTTTCAACTATAGAGATTATGAATTACCTCGCTCCAGATGTCGTGACTCTGGGGAATCACGAATTGGATTATGGATTGCCTCACTTACTATTCTTAGAAAAGATGGCAAATTTCCCGATTGTGAATGCCAACTTGTATATCAAAAAGTATAACAAACGTTTGATGACTCCTTATCTAATCCTGAATGTCGATGGATTTGATATTATGTTCATCGGGATTATAACGGAAGAAGTTCTTAAGTCATTAAAACGTGACAGCAGTATTGGTACATTTGTAAGTCTTGAGGATGCTGCTTCCGAAGTTGGCAAAGTTTGTAATGTCTATAAAAACGAGGACATTGACCTAACAATTCTCCTGACTCACATCGGTTTTGAAGAGGATAAAAAACTAGCAGCATTGCTAGATCCAGAATGGGGTGTAGATATAATTATTGGCGGCCACTCCCATACATTTTTAGAACAACCTGCTCAAGTTAACAATATTCTGATCGCACAAGCTGGAATTGGCACAGACCAAATTGGACGCTTTGATATTGTAGTAGATGACGATACTAACAGCATTGTAGAATGGCAGTGGCAACTTTTGCCTGTAGATAATAATCTAGCTGAACCAGATCCAGAAATTGAAAAGTTGATTACGATTTTTCAAGAAGAAGTCGATCGCAAATATAATCGACTGATTGGACGATTAGCTCGTCAACTGACCCATCCTAAGCGTGAAGAAGAAACGGAATTGGGTAACTTAATCGTTGATATTGTTGACCAACTAGATATGTTGGATGTAACTTTGATCGGAAGTGGTTCAATCCGGAGAACAAAATTAGGGCCGTTAGTTACACTCAGCGATATTAAAGAAGTTTTTCCTTACGACGATGTACTTTATAAACTTAAAGTTACAGGTGTACAACTCATTAAAATATTCGCACATATTATGAGGCTGGAAAACAGAATACCCGGTGAAAGTTGTTGTTTTCAGGTCAGCAAAGGTATTCAGGCAATTTATAGTAATTCCCAAAATCAGCTTGAATCTTTGAGCATTAATGGACAATCCGTACAAGCCGATGCTCAATACACTATCTGTGTAGAAGAATATCATTACAAAAATTCACTACATAGTCTAGGCATAACAATTGAAGAATTGACAAAATTAGACAACGCAAAGGTAGTTTCAACATCTTGCCAGAATGTTCTTGAAGAGTACTTAGCCATCATCAAAATCTTAATAGCCAAATCGAAGGAAGATTGATCTACAAGTAGAGAAGTTTTAAACCCAAGACGCAGCAGATTATACCTATATAGCCACAACTTTTATTGGGTGAGCAGCTTCTTCTAAATTCTCATTGTCTGATAACCTGTTCAGAACTTACGCATTGACAAATGAGACAATAAATGCGCTAATCGAGAAAAGAATAGAACTCTTGCATAAATTTTCTAGGGCAACATTCTATCCACTGTCGTGTTTTTTCTCTCACTTTTTCCCAATAATCCCCCTAAATAATGCTAAACTCTATTTTTTCAGCTTTATGAGTAAACACGTCATCAAACCGTTGATACCATTTTTCAAAGCATGGCGGTATAGCTGCGGGGGTTGTCTCTTTCATCTGGAGTTACTTCAACGTGAAAGCTCTGCTAGCAATGACATTATACGGTATTTTTATTTCCTTAATTTTGATATGTCAGGTTGTGCTTTATTTGCCCATAAAATTAGAGACGCAATAATTACGTCTCTAGAAACCACTTATTTAGCCTTCTTACGTGTAATTGCACCCAGCAAAAGAAAGTTGTTAATTAAATTATTCCTGGGCCTCTACCTCGGCTGTCACCCCTATCTGTCAACTTGCCTTCTTCATCCTGATTAACTTCTCCAAGTTCTTCAATACGCTCTGCCTCATCTTCTGCCGCTTGTTGGCGTGCATCACCCGGTTCTTCGTAATACATTTCCGGTTCAATTGCATAGTTATTAGATAAACCTTCTCTGTCTACGGTATAGCCGTCAGTGGTGCGTATACTTTCTGAATCGGTTTGGTCATCCGTAGGTGCATCTGCCTCCCGTTCTTCTGTGGGGAGTGTTTTGTACTTATCTCCTTCTCTTTCGATTCGAGCAGCAGTTTCAGCTGGGATGATGCCGCGATCATAAGTATCGACTTCCGCTCTATCGGATGAATCTGTATCTCTCTTAACTGCTTCATTAGCCATAATGTTATGTCCTCGTTAAAGAATCTATTAAATAACTTCAAAAACCAGATTAGGCTGTTTTTTATCTCCGAGCTACTATCTTGAGAAGTGACTTAAATTTAAAAATAATGCTATATTCTCTATCTTTTGATGTATCCAAAAGAATAAAATTGAGTCCGATTAAATACTGTGAATTTACATTTACTGGTATAACAAAGTTTTAGTTGAAGTCAACTTAACATTAAAACTGCAACTATACAAAGCTTTACCCAAGCCTGCAAAGACGGACGATTTATGTAGCTGCAAATTCTATTTGCCCGTATAAATCCTAGTTTAATGGTTAGTAAATTTACTCGCCCAGGAATTGGCTTTTCAGTAATTGAATTTCATCGGCTAATTCTTGGCGAGTTGAAGCCTTGAGTAGATAACGGAAAATAAACCAACTGGTGTAACTAATTCCAACTAACTCAAAAAGTGGTGATAGTAATGGAATATCATTGATTGCAGCTAGTAATGCTAGTACTAGCCTAGCTGTAACAATCGCTGTCAAAATTAAAGCAACGGTTATTAGAGGCTGCTTGTAGTCTTGAAAAAAGTCACTTAAGTATTGGGGCAGTTGCTCTAAAAATTGAGAAATTTGTCTGCTAATTTGCTGCCATTGAGATTCAGGTTCAGGTGCTGGCGGTAACTTTGGCAAGTTTGCAGTATCAGTACCTTCAAGTGCTAGCGTAGCTTCTGATAAGGAAGCATCAATCGATTCACGTTGCTGTTGTTCGGTTTCCATAGTTTTTATGTTCGGTAACTACAAGACTTTGTATAACTGAACTGAGCATCAATAAATATAGTTATTAAGGTTGTCAGTTGTCAATTATTAGTGGCCAGTAATAAGTTTAACTGACCACTCAGACTTAGCAGGAATATTTAAATCTGTTTATGCCTACCTGCTCGCTTTGTTATTAGCTGCTCTATTGTTTTGGTGCGGCAACTGTTGCTTTCACAACTACACTAGTGACACCTTTGATTTCTTTAGCTAATTTTTCAATTTTAGCCAACTCCTGCTGATTGGTGACAGTTCCTGAGACAGTCACAATCCCACCATCTGCGGCATTAACTGTTAGTTGGCTCTTAGGTATGTTAACCTCCAACTTAGAGCGAACTTCACTTGCTAAGTCACCTTTGGCTCGTTGTGTATCGCCACCCGTAGTATTATTGCGCTGTTCACGGGCGCGGATATCAGAATTAGCTTGGTTTCTGCGAACTTCACTTTGTGCGTCTTGTTGAGAAGCTTCTGTTGTTTTTGCATTCGGTGTTTGGGGAGCTTCATTAGGATTATTGGGTGCAGATTCACTTGTTTTAGAAGCGTTATCACAAGCAGCAACACCAAACACTAAAAGGCAACTAATTACGAAAGGGGTTAGCTTTTTCATTGGTTTAATTCTGAATCAAAAAGTGAAATCTGTTGATATTTACAGCAAAAGTGAGGAGCAAGTTTTTTTATTCAGGAGCAAAGTTTTCAAATTATTGCTCTTGCAATTTTGTCTAATTAGTGTAAGTGAAAACTACTTTTGGTTAAAGTACTTCATCACGACGATCGACAATAACTACAGAAGGATCGTTTCTATTAGTCTCTGTTGAGTAATTGGGACGAATGGGATCGACTACTCCTGCATTTCGATCGCTTACTCGGTCGGAAGCTGGGCGATATTCACTAATCTCTGTGGCATCATAGATTGCAAATTCTTCAATACCTCGATGTTTGAGAATCGCTTCAGCTTGGTGGATTTCAGCTTCCGTACCATCAAGAATTACTAAGTAGTCGCCTCTTTGGAAGCGATCGCCATATACTCGTGCTCTGTCTTCGGGAATTCCTAAGCCAACGAGTGCGCCGACAATACTCCCTGCTGCTGCACCGATCGCACCACCAGTTAATGTTGTCGCCAAAGCTGTTGCAACTGCGCCACCTGCAATTACTGGCCCAATTCCCGGAATCGCTAAAGTCCCAAGTCCAACTAATAAGCCAGTCAAGCCGCCTAGAACACCACCTGTAGCGGCTCCAGCTTTTGCACCATCATCTGCTTTATTACCAGTACCAACATTTCTATCTACATCTACACCACCGATCCCATGACCGTTTGCGTCTTTGGCAATGATGGAGACTTGATTCAAAGAAAAACCTGCATCTCGCAATTCTGTAATTGCTACTTCAGCATCTCGACGATGAGAAAATACCCCGATCGCACGTTTCGCAACACCACTATAACCCGCAGCCGGAGTTGGAGTCACATAACCAGTGGTTGCATTTGTCGCATCTGGGTGGTCGTAAATGCCAAACTCTTCCACACCCTGCTGATTCAAAATTGCTTCTGCTCTAAGTATTTCTGAATCTGTACCATCAATAATGACTAAATAGTGTCCTCGTCTAACACGTTCGTCATAAACTCTAGCTCGTTCTTCAGGAATTCCTAGACCAATTAACGCACCAAGCAAACTACCAGCCACTGCACCAATACCAGCGCCAGCGAGAGTTGTAGCTAGGGTAGTTGCTGCGGCTCCAGCCAACATAATTGGCCCAATTCCAGGAATTGCTAAAGTGCCAAGACCAACTAATAAGCCAGCCAATCCGCCCAAAGCACCGCCCGTAGCTGCTCCGACTTTAGCACCGTCGTCAGATTTATCGCTAACGCGATCGCTCACATCCGCGCCAGCAATATCATCTCTGTCTCCATCTTGGGTGATGACAGAAACTCTGTCCATGTCAAAGCCAACTTTTTTTAATTCATGTAGGGCATGTTCAACATCTCGACGATGAGAAAAGACACCTACAGCACGTTTATGTACACCTACAACCATTATTCTTGCTCCTCAGCCAAAATCAATTATTTACTAATTTATAGCTCCTAGTAGCCCTCATTAATACATGTTTCTATTTATTTTTCATCAATCGCTTGGAAGAACTTTTATCTCTATCATTAGATATAGGTGATTTTATCTAAAGAAAGTTATTAACTAAATCTCAACTAGAAAATATATTTTATTTTATGAAGTTTATATAACAATTACTCTATGTTTTCAATTCACTCAATAAAATTGATACCAAGAAGCATTATTTTCTAGCGTTTGCTACTGTAACTCACCCACTCACAACCTGCTATATCGATAGATACAGTTTTATTAAATTTACTTTTGCCTAATAAATTTTCTTTGGTAAAATATTAAATAGATTATAAATTTTATTTGAGAATATATAAGAAAATATTTATATTTTTAAATATGACTTTTGGACAACTAACCTATTACCTAAGAAAGTGCCAGCTTAGATAAATTATAATTAAGCTGATAAATAAGCCATTTTATAAATGGGTATTTAAAGGGTTGTTTTAAAAGTCCTCCAGGGTGTGTTTTACTACCCTAGCTACCGAGAAACTGCTACTAGGAAATCGGAGTTTTGGCATTTAAGATCACACCCCTGAGTTGCACTTGAGGCTCAAGCCGACCCTTTTCAAACATCCTCTAATTGAGTAAAAGTGAGAAAATCCTATGTTTCAAAGTGTTTTAACTATTTGGGGATGGAATTGGCTATCTTTAGGATTAGCGCCAATAACTTTAGCTCAGGAAGTACTAACTCCAGAAGAAGCATCGGTTGTTTTTTCTGGGCCTAAATTGTTAGTGGCACTGCTAGCTGGGGTTTTGATGGCATTTGCTTTTCAATTGTTATTGACAAACTTTTCAGTTGCTGTCGGAATTTCATCTTGGGAAATTGATTCAGATTCTGATGATGAGTCTGAAAGTTTGGGTAAGACAATTCGTAAAGGTCAAGCTAAAGTTGGTACTTGGGCGTTAATAACCGTTAGCATCGCATTATTTATTGCTTGTTTTTTAGCAGTAAAACTGAGCCTAATCGAAAGCGCATTTTTAGGAGCAATTATTGGTGTAGTCATTTGGTCTACCTATTTTTCACTAGTCATTTGGTTAGGTTCGTCGGCGGTAGGCTCTTTAATTGGTTCTATATCTAACACTGTCACTTCTGGTTTTCAAACTCTGATGGGCACGGCAACTGCTGGCATCGGTGCTAATAGTGCTAAAAAACAGTTAGTTTCTACTGCTGAAGATATTACAGCCGCGGTCCGACGGGAACTAACTTCAGGTTTTGATTCTGAAGGTATTAAAAATACCCTTCAAAGTTCTTTAAGCTCTCTGCAATTACCAAAGCTAGATATTAAAGAAATTCGGAGTCAATTTGACCAGCTTCTTAAGGAGACAGATTTGCAATCTGTTGCTAACAGCGACCTGTTACAAAATATTGATCGCCAAACATTTGTTGATTTAATCAGCAGCCGTGGCGATTTATCTAAAGAAGATATCAATAGCATTGCTGACCAATTTGAAGGTGCATGGCAACAAGCTTTAAATCGCAAAAATCCCACAGAACAAGTAATTAATTTACTCAAGTCTGCTACTCCTGAAGAACTTAATTCTGAGCAATTAGGCGAACGGCTTCAACAACTGGTTACAATCGGAGGCGGTAATGGCAGTGGTGTAATCAAGCAAGCTATTCGATATGGGTTGAGCGCCGCTGCACCAGCGGTTCTGGAACGAGTAAACCTTTCTAATATCGATGTAGATAAAATTACAACTCAGTTGCAAAAACTGAAAGAAAAAGTTCAAGATGTCGATGTCGATCAAATCACAGAACAACTTCAAAAGTTTAAAAAGCAAGCATCTGAGCAAGTATCTGCAAAATTGCCAATATCATTAGAAAACACGATTGAAACAGATGTAGAAGACTATATATTGCATTCGTTTGCTTGGCACTTCAATCGAATTACCCTAGTAGATGAATTTAAAGAAGTCATCTATGACGTAAATGCAGATCCAACAACTGTGAGACGGGAGTTAGAAGAAATCAATCAAGAATATTTCACCAACTTACTAAAGCAACGTGGTGATATTAGCGAAGCTAGGGTGAAAGAAATTTCTGAACAAATGGAAAGCGATCGCCTGGAAGTTTTAGAAACTGTCAAACAGGCCCAAACACGAGAAAAAGGGCAAGATTTCCGCAGCCGCATCGAAGATTATCTACGTTCGACAGGTAAAGACGAACTCAATCCTGAAGGTATTGAACGAGACTTTGGCAAGTTGCTAGACGATCCACAAGCTGGTTTTGAAGATTTAAGTAGCCGCTTCGAGCAATTTGACCGCGATACACTGGTACAATTGCTCAGTCAGCGTCAAGATATCAGCGAAGAGGAAGCTAATAATATTGTTAGTCAACTCGAACGCAACCGCGATAATCTCTTGAATCGTGCTAGAGAATTGCAAGAACAAGCAAAAGCAAAAGCCGATGAACTGCGCCAAAGAGTTGAAGAATATCTGCAAAATACTAATAAAGACGAACTCAATCCCGAAGCTATCAAACGCGAGTTTAAAGTTTTATTAGACGATCCCCAAGCCGGAATTAGCCTTTTACGATCGCGCCTATCGCAATTTGACCGCGATACACTGGTACAATTGCTCAGTCAGCGTCAAGATTTGAGCGAAGAACAGGTAAACCAAACTCTCGATCAACTTGAAGCAGTCCGAGATAGTATTTTACAAGTACCGCAACAAGCAAAGGAACAGTACGAAAAAACTACAAAAGCGATCGCCGAATATCTCCGCAATACCAACTTGGAAGAACTTAATCCAGAAGGTATTAAAGCCGATTTGGAAAAATTACTCGACGATCCCAAAGCCGGAGCCTTAGCACTGCGCGATCGCTTGTCTAATGTCGATCGAGAAACCTTGGTAAAACTTGTTAGTCAACGCGGAGACTTGAGCCAAGAGCAGGTTAATCAGATCATCGATCGCGCTCAAGATGCCATTGGTGATATCCTGAGAGCGCCACGACGTTTAGCCAAGCGTACCACTCAACAAGCTTTAGATTTTGAAGCCAATCTCGAAGAATATCTGCGTAATACCAACAAAGAAGAACTCAACCCCGAAGGAATCAAACGCGATTTACAATTGCTGCTGTCTTCTCCCCGTGCTGGAATTGGCAATTTAACCGATCGCGCCTCAAAATTTGACCGTTCGACAATTGTGGCGCTATTATCCCAACGTGAGGATATCTCAGAAGAAGAAGCTAACCGAATTGTGGATCAAATTGATTCTGTTCGCAGCTCGATTGTGGAACAATTCCAGCAGATTCAGCAAAGAGTGCAATCAGTGTTAGATGGAGTTTTTGCGAAAGTTCGCAACTATCTCAACTCCCTGGATCGTTCCGAACTCAACTATGAAGGGATTAAGCAAGACTTTGCGAAAGTGTTCGACGATCCCCAAGCTGGATTTGAAGCATTGCGCGATCGCCTCAGTGAATTCGATCGTGACACTTTAGTTGCTGTATTGAGTTCTCGTGAAGATATTTCCGAGGCGGATGCTAACCGGATAATTAACCAAATAGAAGCGGCGCGAGATGGTGTATTGCAACGAGCCGAACGCATCCAAAAAGAAACCCAAAAACGCCTGAAAGCGATTCAAAAACAAACTAAAAAGCAAGCTGAAGAAACCAAGAAAACCGTTGCCAATGCTGCGTGGTGGATATTTTGGACAGCGATTACTTCCCTTTGCGCCAGTGCGATCGCAGGTGCGATCGCTGTGACTGGGATAACTTTACCTGGGTAAAATATCTTCATCATCAGGAATTTAGAGAAATACAAAGTGGTATTCAGTCTTTATAAATGAATGCCACTTTTTTTATTTATGAAAACAAGTACTATCGTCTATACTACCATGACCTTCTTATTCCGATATTTATTAAAAAACCTCATTGAACAAAGATTTCATATTTCGTTATGGCCAGAGTAATAAAACAGAGTTACTTATTATTTCTTAAACATAGAAAAAAGCCTGCTTGAGGTAGTATCATAAATCTTGTTATTCTGAATACAGTAAAAATGTTCTAAAATATATGCAATTCTGTAGAAGGTAATCTGCTTATTTGCTAGCAGATTGCTACTAAAATTTGTGAATTCATCAGGCACAACGACATAACGTACATGATTCTTGGCAAAATCAATTTTGATGCCAATATTATCAATAAATTCAGTGTTTCTCAAATCTTTAGACTTAACAGCAAAGACTTGTTTTAATCAGGTCTAATTTGTTATATCTTTCAACTCGTTATTTCTCCACTTTGTTTTTTCGGCATTGTTGAATGAAAGTGTGAAGTTCTAAAATTTCATATTTAAAATAGTTTTCTTTCTGCCTTTAGCAAAAAGCAAATTTATCCTCTTAATCAGCAACGTAATTTTCTAATGGAGAAGTGACGAGGTAATTTTTTACCAAGCCCAGTTGGGGCAGGTGTGGGGGTGTGGGGTGTAGGGGTGTGGGGAAGAACTAGCCCCAACCTACCCGCATGAGTCTTTAGCCCAGCAATAAGAAGGGCAACCGTGAAGTCCTTTGGTGTCAATCCAAAGGACTTCACCTTACACCCTTAAACCCTTACACCCCTAATGAACCTTTAAATTCAGGATAAATTCGCTATGCCAACCATTGATGGTACTAATCGCCCTGACAATCTTGGTAATTCTTTTTCTGTTCTCCCTAATATCATCAACGCATTTGAGGGGAACGATACGATTAACGGCGGATGTGGCGACGATACAATTAACGGCGCAAAGGGTAATGATAGCCTTCTTGGCGGATTTGCCAGCGATACGATTGACACCGGAAGGGGCAACAATACGATTGACAGTGGAAGGGGCAACAATACGATTGACAGCGGATTTGACGGTAACGATAAGATTAACGGCGGATCTGGCGACGATCAGATTCAAGGTGGAGCTGGCAACGATACAATTAACGGCGTATCTGGCAACGACCGGATTGATGGCGGATCTGGTGACGATCAGATTGACGCCAGATTTAACAACGATACGATTAGTTTATAGTTATTAAATTGCGCCGCATATACATCAGAAAATCAGGTAATACAATCGCAACAGTTACGATGATGCCACTTAATGAAAAAAATGTCATGTCAGAGAATTTGAGAACGCAAGTTAGGACGCAAGCAATGTAGCGATCGCACTGGTTAACAAGGCTTTTAAGTTATTGGTAATTATTTCATTATACATAACTAGATAAATCATCCAATAAATCTCAAAAAGCAAAACCAACCCTATCTGAACAAAGGTTTTAGATTTTGTTTTAGCGAGAGGAATAAAATCAGCTTAATTACTCTTTCTTATAGATAGAAAAAATTAGGCTTGAAAGTAATACTATGGTCTTGTGATTATGAATAGAATCAAAACCTTTACTGGCGGTGCTGGCAACGATGTTTTCGATTTCAACTCTGTTTCAGATAGTCCTACTGGTTTGTTACGGGATGTTATCACTGACTTCGTTGGAAACGGTATCTTTACAGGCGATCAAATCAATCTATCTACCATTGATGCTAATTCAAGTGTAGCGGGCAACCAAGCCTTCACTTTCATCGGGGCTAGCGCATTCTCAGCAGCCCGTCAGGTTCGTTATTCAGGAGGTATTCTTCAAGCTAGCATTGATGGGGATCTGTCGGCTGAGTTTGAGATTGGACTGACAGGAGCACCACCATTAGTGGCAAGCGACATCATCCTCTAATCTAATATACCTCTTGCAAAAGCGCTTCACACCCTACTTCTAAGAGCAAGCGCTTAGGGGTGGAGTTCTTATTTATGTATTTACACCTAATGTGAATTACAGCAGTTTTTATGTATTTGAACCACACCTGTCGTAGGAGCGCAAGTCCTTGCGCCCCTACTACGTGGTCTATTTAACTGAAAATAGCTGTAAATAAGTTAAGACTGGAAAGTGAGAATATGAATATTAATACCAAAACGACGAAGCAATAAACCTAGTGTGTGAGAAGCAATTTTGGCAGCAATGTGAACACAAAAGCCATAAATTACCAATGCTTGCCAGGGTTTGATCGTGCTGCGTATGCATGAGAAAATCAGTTAATAAACCCCGTTCATTTTGAAACCTGGAGTTTTTAAGGAGAGTGTATTATTCGGTTGTGGCTTGAGTTCTGAGCTTTACTCTAATTCCAAAAAACTATGGTTTTCAAGGTAGACGCGGTTTACAATCGCAACAGTTGCGATGATGCCATACATAATAGCCAAATTGTAACGCCAGGGGTGTAGCGATCGCACTGGTCTAACAAGGGAATAGCACTAAGTTAAAATACAGCCCCGATCCTGGGAGGCTTCACCTCCAGTGACTTTACCATAGGCAGCAGCCCTCTGGAAATACATTTCTAGTCTTAAGACTAGGAACGAATTCAAGTTACACAAATCTTTAGGCTTTTCTTAGTGTTATGCATCTAACAAAGCTTTTAACTGATTGGCAATTATTTGTTATATATGACTACAGCAACCACTAAGCAAATATCAATATGCAAAACCAACCCTATCTGAACAAAGATTTCTGATTTTATTATAGCGAAAGGATAAAAGAAAGTTAATTATTATTTTTTATAAAGAGAAAAAATTCTGCTGGAAAATAATACAATAGTGTTGTTATTATGAATACAAGAATATTTTTCTCAAATCTATATAATTACGTAGGACAAAATCTACTTATTCATTAGTATTTTCCAGATGGAACGACTGAAAACATAAGTTATTAGGACATTAAAGGAGTTTTAGTACAATTTTGATGTAAACATCATCAAATACATCCAGTACTTCTTAAATATTCTCAAATATTCTCAAATATTCAAACTTAATAGTCAAGACCTGTTGCAATCAGGTTTGGTTCAAGAATATATTGCTACTCGCAAGCTTTTGACCTTGTTTTATCGACATTACTAAATGAAAGTGTGAAATTCCCAAATTCTATGTTTAAAATTGTTTATTTTATGCCTTTAAAGGAAACCAAATTTATACTCTTAATTCAGCAATGCCGTTTTATAATGGGGAAGTAAAGACGTAATTTTTTTTCCTCTAAGTTTAGGAGAAACTCATCAATGGCAACTTCAATATCAATTTCCTCCGGTAGCGGCAGTGTTAGTGCCAGTTCTAGTAGTCATAGCAGTAGTAGCAATAATGGTCAGAGCGATGTCATTAACGCTAGTGGTGGTAACAGTACCCTTATAGGTGGTAGTGGCAACAGTCTCCTTAACGCTGGTAGTGGCAACGATAGCCTCTTTGGTAATGCTGGCAACGATACTCTTAACGGTGGTGCTGGCAACGATAGGCTAAATGGCGGTACTGGCAAAGATATTCTCAGTGGTGGTACTGGCAAAGACACTCTCATCGGCGGTGATGGGGATGATGTCCTGACTGGCGGTAGTGGGAATGATATTCTCACTGGAGGATCGGGTAATGATATTTTCAAGTACAACTCAATTTCTGAGAGTCTACTTTCGTCACGTGACTTAATCACTGACTTTCGTGGAAACGGTAGTTTACCAGGCGATCGAATCGATCTATCTACTATCGATGCCAACTCCACTATTGGGGGCAACCAAGCTTTCAGTTTCATTGGGAGTGGTCAATTCTCCGCACCTGGTCAAATCCGTTATTCTGGAGGTATTCTGCAAGGTAACACTGATGGTAATCTGTCGGCTAATTTTGAAATTCGGCTTATAGGAGCACCACAATTAGTGTCAAGTGACCTCATTCTTTAATTTAATATTCCTGCCTTGAAAGTAAGGTAGGAGGCAGAAGGTAGAAGGCACTAGAGAATGAAAATATTTCTTTACAGCCCTCAGTTCTAGTCACTATTTTCAAGGCAGATATAATTTTGAAGAAAAACTCTGGTACAAAGTTAGAGTGTCTCCAGCTTTGCACCGGAATCAATATCAATATACTGAGCTATAAACGTAGAAAGTCAGAGCTTCAACTTGCGGCAATGACTTTTTTTCATATTTAAATTCGTATTGCTATCCTAGTATTTCCGGCACTTTAGATACCTAATACCATTTCTTTGTGAGGCTGCACCAAATTTTCTTTCTTCTTTTGTGTCCAACTCTTACGAGACGCTGCGCGTAGCTTGCTTCTCGGTAGGAGTATGCGCCCTACCCTGCTGTCAGCCGCTTTGCGTCTATGCGGTTCGTTCCTTATATAATTTGGCGTATCTTTATACAGAATTGGTATAACACACAAGAATCATCCCTATTTTATCCAAACGCTTAGATGAAGATTTATTCTAATTAGGACTGACCAAAAGACACGGTAAAACATAGAGAATTACTCATATTCTATCGCATCGCCCAGGCATGAGAAAATCAGGTAATACAATCGCAACTGTTGCGATGATGGCACGGAAGGAAAATAAGATGTCGAAGAATTTGAGAAGCCAAATTGTAACGCAAGGGGTGCAGCGATCGCATTGATCAACAACGCTTTCAACTTATTTACTTGAGAAGGCGGTTCGATAAATTAACCTTTTTCGCTATTTTTGCTTAAGTCTTAATAACTATAAAAACAACCAAACAAATCTTAATAGTTTCACATAGGTTTTGCCGAGAGTTATAAAAGAAATTTCCTTATTATTTCTTATAGATATAAAAATCTATCCCTGAAGGTAGTATCATACTCTTGTTATTCTGAATACAGCAAAAATGTCCTACAATCTATGCAATTTCGTAGGAGAGAATCTACTTATTACCTAGCAGCCTACTACTGGAACCTATGAAGATATAAGACACAAGGATATAACATACAGCAGATTGCAACAGGCGTGAGGTACAGATAATCGTAGGGGCACAACGTGTTGTGCCCCTAGCCGTGTACTTACTTCATTTACCTGAAATACGCTGTAACTATTGGCACAATTTTGATGCCAACATCATTAATGCATCCAGTGCTTATAAAATCTTCTCAAGTTTTCAGGCTTAACAGCAAACACCTGTTCTAATCAGGTGTCGTTCAGTTATGTCTTCCACTCGTTATTTATCCATTTATATTCTCGGCGTTGCTCAATAAAAGTGTGAAATTCAAAAATTCCATGTTTGAAACTGTTTTCTTTGGGCTTTTGGAGAAAACCAAATTCATACTCTTAATTAGCAATGCTGTTTTCTAATGGTGAAGTGACGAGGTAATTTTTTTACCCTCTAAGTTTAGGAGAAACTCACTATGGCAACCATTAACGGTACTAATCGCCCTGACAATCTGTCCGGTGGAGATGATTTTTTTAGTTTCGGTGATATCATCAACGGATTTGATGGCAACGATACGATTAACGGCGGAGACACATTCATTAATAACGATACGATTGACGGCGGAGCGGGCAACGATACGATAAACGGCAGAGCGGGCAACGATATCCTCATTGGCGGTACTGGAACCGATAGCCTTACTGGAGGCGATGGCAACGATGTTTTCAAGTTCAACTCAGTTTCTGAGAGTAAACCCGGTGTTTTACGGGATGTTATCACTGACTTCCTTGGAGGTGACAGAATCAATCTATCTAGCATCGACGGCAACTCCACTATAGCGGGCAACCAAGCCTTCACTTTCATTGGGGCTAGCGCATTCTCTGTACCCGGTCAGGTTCGTTATTCAGGAGGTATTCTCCAAGCTAACATTGATCGGAATCTGTCGGCTGACTTTGAGATTCAGCTCGTAGGAGCGCCACAATTAGTGGTAAGCGACATTATCTTTTCTGCTACTGACAATAACAGTTTCAGCATAGGGCAAAGTGGCACAAGTGACGGACGTTCTCCAACTGGCTCTTTTAGTGCGAGCAGTAATGAAAACGGCACAATCTTTACTAGTAGTGTTAACAACAATATCAACTATATTATTAAATCCGGTAGTGGCAACGATACTATTAACGGTGGCGGTAGTGGCAACGATACTATTGACGGCGGTAGTGGCAACGATACTATTAACGGCGGTCGTGGCAACGATATACTCACTGGCGGTAGTGGGACTGATATTCTCACTGGAGGATCGGGTAATGATATTTTCAAGTACAACTCAATTTCTGAGAGTCTACTTTCGTCACGTGACTTAATCACTGACTTTCGTGGAAACGGTAGTTTACCAGGCGATCGAATCGATCTATCTACTATCGATGCCAACTCCACTATTGGGGGCAACCAAGCTTTCAGTTTCATTGGGAGTGGTCAATTCTCCGCACCTGGTCAAATCCGTTATTCTGGAGGTATTCTGCAAGGTAACACTGATGGTAATCTGTCGGCTAATTTTGAAATTCGGCTTATAGGAGCACCACAATTAGTGTCAAGTGACCTCATTCTTTAATTTAATATTCCTGCCTTGAAAGTAAGGTAGGAGGCAGAAGGTAGAAGGCACTAGAGAATGAAAATATTTCTTTACAGCCCTCAGTTCTAGTCACTATTTTCAAGGCAGATATAATTTTGAAGAAAAACTCTGGTACAAAGTTAGAGTGTCTCCAGCTTTGCACCGGAATCAATATCAATATACTGAGCTATAAACGTAGAAAGTCAGAGCCTTAATTTGCGGCAATGGCTTTTTTTCATATTTAAATTCGTATTGCTATCCCTAGTATTTCCGGCACTCTAGATACCTAACACACAAGAATCATCCCTATTTTATACAAACGCTTAGATAAAGATTTATTCTAAATTAGGACTGACCAAAAGACACGGTGAAACATAGAGAATTACTCATATTCGATCGCATCGCCTAGGCATGAGAAAATCAGGTAATACAATCGCAATACAAGTCATGAGGCACGGAAGGAAAAAAGATGTCAGAGAATTTAAGAAGCCAAATTGTGACGCAAGGGGTGCAGCGATCGCCAAATCGAGCTATGCTGCGTGCAGTTGGTTTTAAAGATGAAGATTTCAATAAAGCCATTGTGGGCATTGCCAATGGTTACAGCACGATCACTCCCTGTAATATGGGGATAAATCAACTGGCGCTCATAGCAGAGGTTGGGATTAAAACCGCTGGGGCAATGCCGCAAGTGTTTGGCACAATTACCATTAGCGATGGAATTTCGATGGGAACTGAAGGGATGAAATATTCCCTAGTGTCGCGGGAAGTCATCGCTGATTCCATTGAAACCGCCTGTACTGGACAAAGTATGGATGGTGTGCTAACCATTGGCGGTTGTGATAAAAATATGCCAGGGGCAATGCTGGCGATCGCCCGGATGAATATCCCTGCTATCTTTGTTTACGGTGGCACAATTAAACCCGGTCACTACAACGGACGCGATTTAACTGTTGTCAGTTCTTTTGAAGCTGTTGGTCAATACAGTGCTGGAAAAATTGACGAAAAAGAATTATTAGAAGTTGAAGGTCGAGCTTGTCCTGGTGCGGGTTCTTGCGGAGGAATGTTCACAGCTAACACCATGTCTTCAGCATTTGAAGCGCTGGGGATGAGTTTACCCTATTCCTCGACAATGGCGGCAGAAGATGCCGAAAAAGGCGACAGCACGGAAAAATCAGCTTATGTGTTGGTCGAAGCCATTCGCAAACAAATCTTACCCCGCCAAATTATCACCCGTAAATCTATAGAGAATGCCATCTCTGTGATTATGGCAGTCGGTGGTTCGACCAATGCAGTACTGCACTTTTTAGCGATCGCCCGCGCTGCTGATGTAGAGTTAACTATAGACGACTTTGAAACTATCCGCGCCCGCGTTCCCGTTTTGTGTGATTTGAAACCAAGTGGTAAATATGTCGCTACAGATTTGCACAAAGCTGGTGGTATTCCGCAAGTAATGAAGATGTTACTTGTGCATGATTTATTACATGGTGATAGCCTCACCATCAGCGGTCAAACCATTGCAGAGATATTAGCAGACATACCAGAAGAACCATCTGCCAATCAAGATGTGATTCGGACTTGGAATAACCCGATGTATCCTCAAGGACATTTAGCCATCCTCAGAGGTAATCTGGCAACAGAAGGGGCTGTCGCCAAAATTACTGGGGTGAAAAAGCCAGTAATTACCGGGCCTGCACGGGTGTTTGAATCGGAAGAAGCTTCTTTGGATGCAATTTTGGCGGGTAAAATTCAAGCTGGCGATATTCTCATCATCCGCTACGAAGGGCCTAAAGGCGGTCCTGGAATGCGAGAAATGTTGGCTCCCACCTCAGCAATTATCGGTGCTGGTTTGGGTGATGCTGTAGGATTAATTACCGACGG
Source organism: Nostoc sp. LPT (assembly GCF_017115165.1). Lineage (GTDB taxonomy): Bacteria > Cyanobacteriota > Cyanobacteriia > Cyanobacteriales > Nostocaceae > Nostoc. Next base: position 187,524 of record NZ_JABXKF010000032.1, read on the forward strand.
ACGCTTTTCTGGCGGTACTTACGGCATGGTGGTTGGTCATGTTGCACCAGAAGCCGCAGTTGGTGGTACGATCGCGCTTGTAGAAGAAGGCGATAGTATTACTATTGATGCACCCGCTCGTTTATTGCAGTTGAACGTATCCGAAGAAGAATTGGCCCGTCGTCGTGCCAACTGGCAACCTCCGGCTCCACGTTACACTAAAGGCGTGTTGGCAAAATATGCCAAATTAGTATCTTCTAGCAGTGTTGGTGCTGTGACAGATTTGGACTTGTTTTAATTAACCTGACATGATCTGAACTACCTACACTGGCCGCTAGGTACAGTGTGGGTAGTTTACCTGAAACAGCAAGAAGGCTTACACGCTCACCTGTACTCAGGGAGCGTGTTGAGATGAATTGCGCGTGAGGTGAGGAGTGTAGTCTGACCATATTTGAGCGTAGCAAAAACCGGAAAGACTACGACGACGAGACGAGCAAAATATTTTGTCTTCAATTAGAGACGCTATTGGTGTTGACCTAGGGTTAAAAACGTTTGCTATCACTTCTGAGGGTTCCAAATATGACCTACCTAAAAAACAATTAGCAAAACTAGAACAGAATAAAAAGGGTAAACAGCGTAAACTAGCTAAGAAGACAGATAAAACTTCTAACAAGCGTCGGAAAGCTAAACGAATAGTAGCCAAAGTCTCTAGCAAAATCGCTAGAGTAAGAGTTGACTTTCTACACAAGCTATCTCGCAAAATAGCATACGAAAACCAAGTTGTTTGTGTAGAAGATTTGGCAGTTAAGAATATGGTTAAAAATCCTAACTTGGCAAAATCGATAAGTGATCAAGGATGGGGAATGTTCCAAACCATGCTCAAATACAAAGCTGAGAAATTTGGACACACCTATCAAGAAATTGGTCGTTTCTTCCCATATTCTCAACTTTGTAGCGAGACTCTACTTGCCAATCCCAATGTTGCAAAAAGGTTATGATTCATTGGGTGTAAGGTTTGTAGACTGTCCCCACTGCCAAAAGCAGCATGATAGAGATATTAACGCTGCAATAAATATTAGAAATGAAGGTTTGCGATTATGGGCGTTAGGAACTAGTGCTTCTGCCCTTGGAGGGGATGTAAGACCAAAGTCATCAGGACGTAAAAAATCCATGAAGTCCGAGGCAATCCCCCGTGAATTGGGAAGCCCACACCCAATAATACTCAGATGGGTGTTGGGTAGTTCACTCTAAAGTTATACCTCTCCATTCCCTACCACCTTGACTTATACATGGGAAATATGTATAATCGCGATCAAACAGAAGGGGAGTAGCTGCTGGCAAAAAATATAAAAGCCAGTACATCTGAATCAACATACTGGCGATCAGCCTGGTTCAGGTGGCAAATAATCAATATTTGAAAGCGAGACCTTCACTAAGTTCACACCGAAAAGTGTAAACTTGGTGAGGTCTTTTGGCTCTCATCAAGCTTCACATCGGTAAACGATTCTTCAGGAGCTTGAGAGAGTGTTAACAGCTTTTACCGCAGGTTTATTACTAATTACAGTTTCCGAATTAGGCGATAAAACATTTTTTATTGCTGTGATTTTGGCAATGCACCACCCGCGGCGGCTGGTATTTATAGGTGTGACAGCTGCTCTAGCCGCGATGACAATCCTTTCGGTGATATTTGGACAAGCGGTATCTTTGTTGCCAAAAGTTTATATTCATTACGCCGAAATAGCTTTATTTATTGCCTTCGGTATCAAGCTGTTGTATGACGCTAGTAAGATGTCCACTGCTGCTTGTGATACAGAAGTTGTAGAAGAAGCTGAGGCTGCGGTAAAACAAGCAGATTTGCAGTTACCAAAGCAAAAGACTTCCTTAGCAATTGTCGTAGAAGCCTTTGTGTTGACATTTATGGCAGAGTGGGGCGATCGCACCCAAATTGCCACTATTGCCCTAGCAGCAGGCAATAACCCCATTGGAGTCACAATAGGTGCAATTTTAGGACATTCCTTATGTGCTGCGATCGCAGTTATCGGCGGCAAAATGATTGCCGGACGCATTTCTGAGCGTCAACTCACCTTTATTGGCGGATGCTTGTTTTTAGTCTTTGGTGTAGTTGCAGCCATTGAGGGAGCGTGAGCGGATGAGGGGGATGAGCAAGAATAATAATTGTTTGTTTGCTTCCTTTACTCCCTGATCTCCCTCATCTCCCCCTGCTCCCCCTGCTCCCCTGCTCCCTACTCCCCGCTCCCCATTACTTAGAAGTATTTCCCAATGAAGGCACGGGAGATGCAACAGGATTAGGTGTCGGGGAAGCCGTTGCTGCCTTTTTAATTCCGTCTTTATACTTAGCAGGTGCTAAAGCTGTGGCACTCTCAAATAAAGGTTTTGCATCTGCGTCTTTGCCCTGTTGTTTCAGGAGCATCGCTTTTGCCACGACGGGGCGAAAATCCTTGGGATCTTTCTTAATTGCCTGGTCATAAACAGAGCTAGCTTGAGCGTAACGTTTCTGGGAAGCATGAACAGAACCTAACAACACCTGCACGGCGACTGTATCTACACTTCCAGGCTGAATTGTATTTGCTTGGGCTGCGTTAGAGAGGGTTTCTTGCAACAAACCAATGGCTGCTTCGGGGCGTTGTTGACTAATCAATAGAGCCACCATTCCTTGCAAAGCCTTCAAATCGCCTGGTTTCGTCGACAAAATCGAGCGATAAGCTTGAGCGGCTCCTTCGCGATCGCCAATTTGCTGTTTGGCTTGAGCTAGTAACACTGAATATTCTGACTGTTCGGGATTCAGCTTTGCTAGCTTTTCTAGGGGTTCAATGACAACTTGGATATCAGCTGGTTTAACCTCACTTTTATCTTTTTGACTCAGTAATTGCAGCCGTGCCTGTAATAAGCCCTTAAGCGCAGTCTGATTTTCTGGTTCCCTTTGCAAAACCTGTTCATAACCCCGTACTTCGTCTTCCAGTTTTGATTTTTGGTCAGCAGAGGGCAAACTACCTCTGGTATTAGCGGTATTCTGACTTGAGGGTGGCGTATTATTAAATGCTCCAATTATGGGAATCACCGAAACACCCACAAAAGCAAGAATTGCCACTGCTAAGACTACTTGAACTATCCAACGATTGCGCGGTTGAGACACAGTTTTGTCTTTCTCCTGAACTCTAATGACATTATCATTTACACAAATCGTAAAGTTAAAAATTTCCAAAACTTTGCGGAATACCGCCAATTGCCTGTGAATTTTATAACAATTAACTATCCACACTGCTAAAGTAAGTGATGACTTTAGGAGGAGCCGTCAGAATTGTACCTATGATATGCTTCCGAAACTAGTGTAAAGCCGCTAAATTAGACATTTAGTGTTTATACATTAAATTTAGCGCCTTTAGGATTGTATAGAGTACCCTAGTGTGATTTTGTGAAAAGCCAATATACTTTCATCAGTCGCACAAATGCTCTTTTCAGCTGCCTTTGTAAAATCCCACAATGGGATGTGTCTGTGCCGCAAGGAGTTTTTATGAATTCCGACCTGATGCCGTTGCCTGAATCTTCCAATTCTTCTGCCTCTAACCAGGGCCCAACTAACGTAGAGGCAGCCGCTAATGTTCACATAGCAGCCCAGTCCTCTAAAAAAGTTGAAAATTTGCCTGTCAACTCCAGTGAGACTGACTCAAATGGGAACTTGATTAATCGCCAGCAACCGATTCCGCCTCCCAGCGAACCGATGCAGTATCGAGCGATCGGGTTAGTCCGGGGTCGCTATCATGCTAGCAGCGAACAATTTACTCAAGGTACGCTGCTGACCGCAGATGGTGTAGAACTCAATGCCGTCCTCCTAGGGCGGATTATGAGCTTAGTCAAGAATCATCTAGACTTAAAAAAAGAACACTTGTGGGTAGTATATCCACGTACCAGACAAGAAAATGATACCTTGCACATCCAAATCGTCGGAGTTTGGGAGCCAGAAAATCTCGCTAAAAACTCAACAGATGAGGACGAATCGGATTTTGAGTTGCAAGAGTTACAGACACTCGATGATGGCTTATCCGAGAACTCTGAACTAAGTACAACTGCCCCCAAACCTTCATCAGAAGTTGCAGATGGTGGTTTTTCTGTTCGTGGTGAAGTAGTATACCAATCTTTTGATGCTAAAAGCTTGGTAGTCAAAATTAGGCAGGCTCCACGCAAATCAACTGACAAACCAAAGTATTTTAAGTTGAAATTGAGGGGTGTGCTAACTACCAAAGCAGTGGGCAAATTCTGGGACTTCCAAGCCAAGCGAGAAGCTGACGTTTTGGTAGTAGAAAAAGCTGAGGCAATCGCTGATTTGCCCAAAAAACGCAAACCACCATTTAAAGGTGGGCCTCGTGCTGGCAGTGGAGGTGGTGCTGGTGGTAGAAAACCATTCCCCCCCAGACGCACTGGCGAAACTCCTCGCCCCATCAAGAAAACAAGTACAGGCGGCGACCCCTCAGTGGTGTCAAAACCTATACCAAGAACGCCCGCTCCTAAACCCATCAAGCGACCGAAACCGACTCAAGAGTAGGGAATGGGGAGCAGGGGGAGATGAGGAAGAAAATTTATCTTGTCCTCCTCATCCTCCTCATCCCCTCAAAAATCCGTCCGACGGTCTTGGGGTAGAAAAGATCGCTCCATCGGAATTGGAGAAACTGGTTCTGTAAGGGTAAACGTACCTGCTTCGATCCACTTTTTCAACTCTAGAGCGACTTCTCTAGAAAAAAACAAACTCGCTAAGGGGGCAGAGCGTACTGCTTTGCCCTCTATGGTGATCCGCCCAGATTTGAGTTGGGCGTAACTCACTAAACCAAAGGTGGGACGGACGCGCCGGGGAATGGAAAAATCTACTATTGGGGCTACTAAGTCTTGATCTTGGACGGCACAGTGTTCAATTACTTGTTCATTTAATACAGGTAGCGGTACACCAACCCCTAACATTAATGAGGGACCATAACTTTTGAAGTAACACCCCCGCACCCAATGAGCATCCATTTGCTTGGCATCACCAATTAAAGCTAAAGTGGCAGAAGGCCCAATCGGTGTACGATTAGCTAAACGCTTTTGTAAGGGGAAGTGCTGAGTGCCTTCCCAGGCGACATATCCAACACCACCGCCTAAAAAAATTCGAGTACCTATACCAACAAGTTGCAAATCGGGGTCGTTGAGTAAAGGAGAAATAGCACCTGGGTTAGAATAAACAGCATTCCCCAGACGCGGTTGTAAAGGGCCGAGATAGGTGAAGAGGGGGCGATCGCCACCATTTACACCAACAATAAAATTTTGATAAAGATTGCGCGGATTGAATAAATAAAACTGATTAATTGTGTCACTAGTAATTGTAGTTTCAAAATTTGCTCTGGGGTAACAATCTGTTACTTGTCCTTGCGCTTTCACGTGTATAGATTTACCAGCGATTAAATCTTCGATTACATGACCGCCACCACGTTCTCGCACTTCTTCCCCATCTGTCGTCTCCACAGCACAACTCGCACCCAAATATAAATCTACTGCCCCAAAACCAGAGTATGCTGGCACGCCATCTAACCAACAACGGCGAATTTTTATCGGGGGGTCAGTATGTCCTAGATTGATAATTGCACCACTTGATTCCATCGGCTCAAAAGTACCAGTGGTAATTACGTCAACTTCTTTAGCAGCTTTAGTAACACCGATTTCTACAACTCGTGCTTTTAATTCTTCAGTTGTCAACACCACTGCACGTTGGCGCTTAATTTTCTCGTTAATTTCTGCAATTGTTCGCATCTTATCAGTGCTTACGCTTCCTGGTGAGTGGGGAATGGGCAGAGACGCGATTAATCGCATCTGATTTTATTGCTACATTTGACCAAAAGGCAAGTCAGGCATTAGAATATTTTATTGTTCAAGTGAACAATATTCATCTCAAGCAATTGCAACAAACTAGTGAGACGCAATCACAGAAGACAGAATTTACTTCATCGTAAATGAGTCAAACAAAGCAGAGGTAACAAACCAGAACAAACAACATCTGATTAGCTAATTGTGTCTATGCTCATGGTTATTCTTTCAAATAGGATTTATTCAGACTTACTCAAAAGTATGAGATCCCCAACTTCTTAAAAAAGTTGGGGATATTATTGTTTTTTAACTCCAGCAATCATTATCCCAATCGCTTCAAAATTTGCAAGACTTCACATAACTTATGTCATTGAGTTTTTGGCTTTCCAGTTATTATTGTTGCCATCTAATGGCTCTTTGAATGGCTTCTTTCTGTAATTTTTTTATTAATCTAAAGTGGAGTTAATACCTCACCGTTCGCGCAATCAAGGATGAGTTTGGTGAAATAGATTGAAATAAGGGAGAGTATCTAAACAGGCGATCGTTTTTGGCATCCCTTGTGTCAGAAAGAAAGTTGTGTATAGTGTAAAAGCCTAAAAGTAAATGTAATAAATTGCACATTTACCACAAATAGATACACTGACTTATTCGAGTCTTCAGTCCACAATATCAACTCGCTTTAATGTAGCAGTCAATTCTGCCATAAACTTAACAAAGACGCGAACTTTAGCTGAGAGATAGCGTTTTTGCGGGTACAACACGGCGATCGCTAATCCAGTTTGGGGTGGGTAAAATTGCAAAATCGGTTGCAGATCTCGCCGTGCGATCGCTTTCGCGGCAATAAACTTAGGCAACTGAACGACACCTGCTCCTCCAATGACTGCCTCTAAAATGACTTCTGAATTATTGAATCTCAGATAGCTGCCTCCGAAAAGCTGCCAGATTGAGCAGAGCGCATAAAAATCATCAGGTTTTTGAGCTTGCCCATTCTCGCAATCGCACTTTTGAATTTTTTGCATAACTGTTTTGAATTTTAACTACTTTTTCTTTTTTTCTATACAAGCTACTGTTAGGACAAAATAAAACTTTCAAGACACAAACAGCACTAAAAAAAGCATGACACAGCCAACAGCAGAGCGGCTCATCTTAGTCACTGGGGCCACAGGTAATCAGGGCGGCGCAGTGGCACGTCATCTGTTACAACGCGGTAATTTCACGGTGCGCGCTTTCGTGCGTGACCCCAACAAGCCTGCTGCTCAAGCCCTTCAACAAGTGGGTGCAGAACTCGTAGTCGGGGATTTCAGCGATCGCGCTTCCCTTGACCACGCTTTGCAAGATGTCTATGGCGTTTTTTCATTGCAGACTTTTCTTAAAGGCGGATTATCAGCCGAGATCCGAGATGGCAAAACCGTCGCAGACGCAGCTTCATCGGCGGGTGTCCAGCATTTCGTCTACAGTTCGGTAGGCAGTGCTGAACGCAACACAGGCATTCCGCATTTCGACAGCAAGTTTCAAGTCGAAGAGTATATTCGAGCCATCAGGTTGCCCTTCACGATTTTGCGTCCAGTTTTCTTCTTTTACAACTACGCCTCGTCGATGCGCTCAATGGTTGAGCAGGGAACGCTGCCCCTGCCACTCAGTCCCGAAACAAAATTGCAGCAACTTTCTGAAGAAGATTACGGAGCAATGGTCGCTGAGGTGTTTGATCGTCCCACTGAGTTCTTGAGGCGCGAAATCGAAGTTGCCAGTGTAGAGATGACCATGTCGGACATCGCTGCTGCGTTCAGCCACGTTTTAGGAAAACCCGTCGAGTATCAACAGATTCCGTTTGAAGCATTTGAGCAGCAAGCTGGGGAGGAAATCACCCTCATGTATCGCTGGCTTGAAAATGTCGGCTACGGGGCGAATCTAGTGCAGTTAAAACACGATTTTCCAGCACCGACCGACTTTGAATCCTATTTGCGCGATCGCGATTGGGCAAAACCAGCCTAAAGCACGTTCGCTGTTGGGTCGATAGATAGGACAGTGATTTAGAGTCAAGCAATACAGTGTTTACCCGAAGAAAACTGTACAGTGACTTTTTTTATTTGTCGTGGTGCCAAACTAATGTCATAAGAGTACAAAGCGTGTCTGTTTTAACTTTTAGCTTCGAGTACGTACAGGGGATGAACACATTTGCATCAACCTAACCACTGGAAGTGTGTAGCGACCAGACTTGCGAGCAGGACACAATTTGTCTTAATGCCATATAATTTGGCACTGTACAGTAATACTATTTAGTTAAGGTAAGAGATACGATCTAGAATTTTCATCAGAGAACCATAACTAGAACCGTATTGAAAATCGAGCGACTAATCTTATTTTTTCAAGATATCATCATCAATCGAGGGATTCTCATTTATATCTGGATTTTCTGGCGTCCAATTATCATCTGTTCCAGGAGATTCAGAAACTATCACAAACTCAGTCTCTTTTCTATTGTTATTCCCCCATTCATCCAAAACATCTTTAATTAACACTTCTTGCAACCAAATTTTAGCGACAACAGTTAGAGGTAGTGCTAGAAATAATCCTAAAAAGCCAAAGAAAGTCACGAAAAATAGCTGGGCAATTAAGGTTATGGCTGGCAGCAATGATACTTGATGCGCCATGACAACGGGCGTGATAAAATTACTCTCAACCTGTTGAATGATAAAGTAGAGAATCAAAACAGCGATCGCTTTCCAAGGTTCATCCAAGAAGGCGATCGCCATTGCTGGGATTACACTCATCGTTGGCCCCAGATTGGGAATCAAGTTAAAAAATCCCGCCAAAACCGCTAAAGCAAGTGCTGCCTTAACATGCAAAATTGATAAGCCAATCAGACTCATCACCCCCACTACAAAGATGGCAATGAAAGCGCCTGTAATCCATCCCTCCAAAGAGACTTCACATTTATCTAAAATTCCATCTACCCGCCGCCGATAAAATGAAGGGAAAAGCCGCACAAATACTTTGCGGTAAGCCACGGGGTCGGCTAACATCATTCCTGTTAAAACCAACACTAGCAAAATCTTGAGGACGACTTCTAAAGAACCAGATACAAAAGCAAAGGAGTTTCCCAGTAGCCGATTAACGAAGGGTTGTACTTGTTGAATGAGGCTATTGATATCTGGGATGTAAGGAACTAACTGGTCAGGAATACGAGTTCTCAGGGCATCAAGCCAACTATTAAAGCGTCCAAACCCTTTAGGAACTTGATAGGTTAGTTCTTGAAACTGCTGGGCAAATGGCGGCACAATTAGCCAGAAAAAACCCACGACACCTGCGAAAAAGATAGCTACTGCTAAGAGGACGGCGAATCCACGCCTCATCCCAAACCTTTGGAAGCGTTTCGCTAGCCGATTTAAGGTGGTGGCTAACACAACTGCGGCAAACATTAGCAAAAGCACTTCTCGAATTTGCCACAAGATGTATAAAGAAAGAACTATGGCGATTAAGCCGATCCATTGACCCAGGTTCACAGGCTAACTCCCAACGGTTGGCGAGATGCAATTTTATTGTAATTAAGCTAGGTTAGCTGATTTTAGGAACTTGTGCGTAAATGGTTTGAGTTAATTTTGTTTTTGTGCTTGAAATCGCCACAGTAGAGCGATCGCTACGAGCGCAATCGGCAACAATACTATAATCAACGCGTTGCTTGCTGTCGCCGGAATTGGTAGACTTGGCCCTGCATACTTAATCAATACTGATAACAAAGCTGAGAGTAAAAGCAGTTTTAGAATTAATCCTAGTTGATTTTCCATAAAAATATGGCAATACAGATTTTTGTGGTAGGCACAAATTTGCGCTGTACCGTCTAGTTTCTACAATAAACCCACAGATACAATCCTTGTAGGTTTCACAAAAATATAATTTCGAGTACCTGTCAGAAGCGAAGGATGTGAGGCGCGATCGCTAATGAACTTTGTAAATGCTGTCTGAACCACAGACAGCATATTATACACTATTAGAGCTATACAGAAAGTAATCAAAGCAGACTTTCAGTAATTTCAATTAAGCACAAATAAATGCAGAGTTCTAGCAAACTTTATTTACTCCGAACTAGCTCAATTCTATATTTAGCTTTGATCAACTCAGGCAATTATATCAAAAAATTTTTCACTCTTACTTGAATATATTTATGATTTTTAGGTACACGTTTAGCTATATATCTTAAGAAAGCAATCTGATAACCAAACTTATATTTAATTGCAGAAAATATATTAGACTTGACTTGGTTATCTAAACCTTTGTCTAGGTTTTTTAACTTTGATACTTCACGATGATATACAGGATGCTCTCCCCAAACGCAGGCAAAGTGTACAAGAGCAGGTGACACCATCTGATTGTATTTTTTAAAAGTAGATTGACCTTTAATCACATCTATATTAAAAGAACCACGAAGACCAATAGGTGTTCGCATCATCTGACCATTATCTTCAAACATACTTTGATTGTGTAGCATCATCGCTAGGCTAAAAATACGTTCATCATTAGGGCCATCACCACGAAATTCACTAATACCTAGATTTCTCCAATCTCTTGAAAATTCTAGTGCCGTTTCAAAAAATGCCTTAGCAGTATCGTTTTTTTCAAAATAATAGAGACCTCCATTAAATCTAGGTAGTTTTGTGATATTAAATCGTTTGAGTGTATCATCTACATCAATAAACTTATCTTTATCGCCTGCTTGAAGATATACATTACCTGCCACACTAAAACTTCTACCTTGAAAATCATCAAAAATCAAGTTAATATCCCTTACTGCTATGCAATCACTATCAATGCAAAGTGTATATTCAAATAGGGAATAATCATAAACATGAAGCTTTTGTTTGACGTTAGAACCATATTCTTTTCTAAGGTCTATAACATAATCATAAAGTTCGAGTAACTCTTGATCGTTTTGATTGTCAGTAACAATAGCACGCGGAACATTTGGTGAATGAAGACGCAGAGAACGCGCTAAGGACTTTGCCATTTCGAGATAGTAAGATGCTCCATAAGCATAAGTGATAATGCCACGTTGTGAAATAACCATTGTTTTTATTAATTAACAGTATCTAAGCTTGATTTATCTAGCCAAGTTATAAATTAAACACTAAAGTAGAGATATTTAATAATATCAGCCCAGCTTAAACTTTATATAAAGTGTTCATAAAATCTAGTCTAAGTTTTATTTAAATTTGTATAAACATACCTAGTTATTTACCTTTATAAAAATAAATATATACAGCAATAAACAACTAATAAACAACACAGATATCGAATTTTATATTCATCCAACTCTAAAATTGAATGTAAAAAATAGATTTTTATTACATTGATTAACTTGATATTGAAATCATTGCCAGAAACTAGCGCGATCGCTGGTAGCATACTTACTGTTAGTCTGGCTTTGCTGGTAAACACAAACCAGTAGGATGCGTTACGGCGTTAAGCCTGAAAAGTCAGAATCCAGCAACTTTACAAAACGCTTTTTTACGTCAAACTCAACCAGCCAAAAACTTGTTCAACAGTCAGTTCCAATTGGATACCCTCAAGAATTGGTAATTTATCAGCACCTTCGTATAATTCCAATCGCAGTCCAGGAAAAATCCCCAGCACACTTTCGTCTTCTGGGTTGATTAACCAGCTTAGTTTAGTACCATTGCGTGAACAATGCAATAATTTACTCAATACTTTTTTTAACCTTTGCTCTGGGGAAAGAATTTCAATTGCCCAGTCGGGATGAATTTCAAAGCGATTAACAATTCTGCCAGATGGAGTTTTAGGAATTCTATCCCAGCGAAACACAGAGACATCAGGGACGATCGCAGCGCCGCCAAAAGTGCAACGTAGTTCTGGGAAAGCGTAAGCAATTTTTTGGCTTTTAGCTATGCCGTTAATTGTTTTGCAAACAGTAGTTTGGAGTAAGCTATGTTCACCTTGAGGCATTGTTTTTTGAATTATTTCCCCGTTGATAAAGTCTGATGCTGGTTCAGTTTCTGGCAGTTTGAGGAAATCGTCTAAAGTTAGTTGGGGTTGACTGGCAATAGTCATAACTGAGTGAAATAGAGGGGATGGTTTAATTATGGGCGAACTCGCAAAGCGCCCGCTGGAGGCAGAATATAGTTTAACTAAATGGTACTAAAATATAAATTCCACTTAAGATAAGCTGAACCAAAGTAATGATTAAACCGGATCGTATAGATAGAGGATTTAAAATAACTACTAACCATACGAAAGCAACTTCAATTATAGTTGCTCCAAAAACTTTCAAAATATGTCTAGCTATTTGAAATAAAGAATAATCATAATGTAATGCCAGGCTGTTGCTTATTAAATAGAAATGTAAATCTACACTTGACCTAAGCAAGATAAGATTTAGTCTAATAATTACTATCGTTGACAGTACAAAAGCAATGAATTTAAATAATATATTTTGAAGTCTCATATTTTTTGATAAACTCAATCCATCTTTACTTGCAGTACCCAAGAGCGATCGCTGCTCTGGTTGCTATGTAAGAAATGCTGTTAGCCAGTAGGTGTATTATTGTTTTAGCGTAACGCACCATTAATAATAGCGATCGCCTACTCTTAAAGCTTGCTACGCCTTGCATTCTTCGTTTCTGACAGGTGCTAGAAATTAAAATTATATTTTTGGGAAACCTATGAGGCGATTAACTTGGACTGATACATCAGGAAAAACTAGGGGGACAATAGAAGCACCGCCAAAAGTACAAAGCAGTTCTGAGAAAGCGTAAGCAATTTTTTGGCTTTCAGTTACGTTATTAATGACATTGCAAAATTTAGCCTGTAGTCGGCTATGTTCACCTTGAGGCATTGGTTTTTGAATGATTTCCCCGTTGATAAAATCTGATGCTGGCTCAGTTTCTGGCAGTTTCAGGAACTCTTCTAAAGTTAGTTGGGGTTGAGTTGCGATCGCCATAAGTAAATACCATAGAGGGGAATATCTTCAATTATGTGCATTAGCGATAATCAGAAGATATCTTCATGTCAAACTCAGCCAACCAAAAACTTGTTCCACGGTAATTTCTAATTCGATACCTTCAAGAATGGGTAATTTATCAGTATCTTCGTATAATTCCACTCGCTGTCCACTAAACACTCCCAGCACGCTTTCATCTTCAGGGTTGATTAACCAGCCTTCAGTACCATTGCGCGAACAATGCAATAACTTACTCAACACTTTTTTTAATCTTTGGTCTGGGGAAACAATCTCAATTGCCCAGTCGGGATTAATTTCAAAGCGATTAACAATTCTGCCAGATGGAGTTTTAGGAATTCTATCCCAGCGAAACACAGACACATCAGGGACGATTGATGCACCGCCAAAGGTGCAGCGCAGTTCTGGAATAGCTATAGCAGTTTTCTGATTTCTCACTAAGCCGTTAATAACTTCACAAAAATTTGTCTGAATCAGACCATGTTCGCCTTGAGGCATGGGTTTTTGAATGATTTCTCCGTTAATAAAATCTGATGCTGGTTCGGTTTCCGGCAGTTTGAGAAACTCGTCTAAAGTTAGTTGGGGTTTCCTTGCAATAGTCATAAGTAAATAGCATAGAGGGCAATATTTTAATTATGTGCGTTAGCGATGATCGCCTATAAAGTCAGCCCAATTGCACCAGATGTAGAGACGTTGCAATGCAACGTCTCTTGAACGGATACATCAACCCTCAACCTGCCGCAACTCCTCCAACTCCTCTGGTGTGAGGGGATTATTTCCGGACTTCAGTGCTTCTATCCAGCGTAGCCGTCGCTGCTTCACATCATTTGAAAAATCAAGTGCGCCACTGTCTACAGCAGCTTGAAAGTCTTCTAATGCCCCTGCCAAGTCGCCAGTCAAAACTCTAGCCAGCCCTCGACTGTCTTGGCTGGCTTTATTATCAGGGTCTAAGGTAACGGCTTTTTCACAGATTTTGAAAACACCTTGAGCATAACCGTGTAAACAGCCAACCCAGCAAATGCTATTTTGAAATTCAGTAGAGTTTCTCAAACTAGGGTCAGATATTTGGGCTTGCTTGAAAGCTTCCTGTGCTTCTTTAATTTTGCCTTCTCTCACCCAACTGATGCCCTGACTCAAAGCAAACGCAGCCGCAAAAGCTGAGTCTTGCGCCAACTTTGGAGATACGCCTACTGCTTTATGCAATTCCCTAGCAATAAGCCATTTTGTGTTGCTGTTCCATACAATTACTTTGAGGTTGACACTGCTGAGGTTGGCGTTGCTAAGGTTGACACTACTGAGATTGGCACCGCTGAGGTTGGCACCACTGAGGTTAGTGCCGCTAAGGTTGGCACGGCCGAGGTTGGCACCACTGAGGTTGGCACCACTGAGGTTAGCACGGCTAAGGTTAGCACTGACGAGGTTAGCACTGATGAGGTCGGCATTACTGAGGTCGGCATCGCTGAGGTTGGCATCGATGAGGTTGACAAAGTTAAGGTCAGCATAGCTGAGGTCGGCATTACTGAGGTCGGCATCGATGAGGTTGGCACCCCAGAGGTTAGCACGGCTAAGGTTGGTACTGATGAGGTCAGTACTGCTGAGGTCGGCATTACTGAGGTCGGCACGGCTGAGGTCGGTACCCCTGAGAAATAATCTTAAGTTGCTATTAAAGGCAAAGACACTCAGGCAGTGACTATAGCCGATAATACGGAGCAAGCGTTCTAAGTCAAACTGATCGGTGTCAGGTTTACCGCAGGGTTGAAAACTTATTTTGTCTTTGAGGTCGTCTTTTGTTTGGGCATAGCGATATAACTCAAAAAGCAAAATCATCACATTCAGCCCTGTACATACATCCACTTGTCGCAATCCCAAGTGATTTTCTCGCTCTGGTAACTGCTCCCGCAATTGTTTTTTTTTCATCTGAGGCAGGTTTACATCGTCTGCATCAATAAATTCCCCATCGCACCAACGAAAGTAGAAATCCTCTAATCTTCGGAAAAGTTGACACAAGCGTTCTACATCGTGAAATTCTGAACTCTCAGCCAACAACCCCATCAAATATTCCACAATCTCAGGCGTTAAATTCCCATACCCGAATAAATCGTAAATCTGCTTATCCATTACCTCCGTGGTAATAAAGTCACGCTTGCTTAACTTCGTTGTCCAATCCACAAAGCTTTTGAGTAACCGTTCCGCGAATAAAAACTCGCTAAAACTCTTGTGAACAAACTCTACTGAACCGCCTTTATCACCGGAAGCTGGTTTAATATAAAATGCCGTCAACAAATTATTGAGTAGCTTATCTTGTTGATTTTTTTGGGAGGCATTCTCCTGTCTGGCATCCTGAATTAACTTTGCAGCTGGGTTGTTGCTGTCTTTGAGCCGTGCTTCTAACATCGTCACTCTCGCAGATTCATTCCCAGACTGCACCACACACAAAGCGGCTTCCGTGAGAAACTGCCGTAAATCCTCACTCTCTAATCCAGTCAAGCGGGAGTTATCATTCTGATTTTCACTGTCACGCTGTTTTTCTAGTACCCACTTCACCGATTCGTCATAAATGCGGATTTTTGCCTTAATAGCGTCTGCGCCTGCAAATATTTGGACATTGAGACGGTTCTCTCGGTGCATCTGTGCCAGTAAATAAAGCAGTAAAGGTTCTCGTGCTAGTTTATTTTTGACTTCATCAGGGCAAGCCTGCAAAAATTCTTCAAACTCACTCTTGTTAACTTGAGCCGCAATTGCCCATTTTTCCAGCCATTTTTGCTGAATTGAGTCATCCATTGGCTGAAGTTCGACGCGCTTCAAGCTTTTGGTTTGTGAAAGTAGCCGCTCAATTCCTTGTAGCGCTAGGGGACGACCAGTAATCAAAAACTGATGACGGCAAAGGGGGTTTTTCTGAAACTGTTCCACCTGTTCCAGAAATTCTTTTAAGCCGCCACTGGCTCGTCCTTCTAGTAATAACTCGTCAAACCCATCTAGTAAAAACAAAAAGCGAGTACTTTTATCTGTCAGCCAGCCTGAATCACTGGTGACAAAATCAACGAGTTTTAAATCGTTCTCTAAAGTATCAGTTAAGTTATCTTTTAGTACGCGCAAATCTCGCAACCGAATCAAAATTGGGGTAAAGCTAGGATGTAATTCTCGTCGTACCCAATCGGCAAACATCCGACAAAAGAC
This sequence comes from Nostoc sp. LPT, assembly GCF_017115165.1. Lineage (GTDB taxonomy): Bacteria > Cyanobacteriota > Cyanobacteriia > Cyanobacteriales > Nostocaceae > Nostoc. Next base: position 203,500 of record NZ_JABXKF010000032.1, read on the forward strand.
ACTCTTACCCCGTCCGGCTTCGCCCTGAATAAACAAAACTTGTTTGGGTTTTGTATCTGGGTCATTCAGTATTCCCTTAACCCACTCTTCCAATTCAACATTTGCATTGTCTTTGGCATCCAGTTCTTTGACTTGCAAAGGTACATACAAATCCCGAAATGTAATATGGGTTTCATCAAAAATGTTTTCTTCTGGCTTTGGTTTAATTACTTGTTCTAAATAATCTTCGATATTTAGATTTTTCTCTAGCTTTTCTTTTCCTCCGGCGCTATACCACTTCCAAAGTTTGTCCGCTTTATCTCCGACTTCTACCAATGCGTCTTGCATATTTTCATCGGTGTGACGCGCCACCCTTTCAGTGAAAGTTTTTGCTTCTGCCTCGGATAATCCGGCTTCTTGCAAGCGTTGCTGTAAAATCTGATTAAATGATTCTGCTAGTTGAGATTCGTGAAAATAGAGAATAGCTTTTTTCACTTCCCGCGCATCAAATTCTTGCTCACCTAATTTATGAATCTGGAAAGCTAAAGTCTCAGAAGCTTCACGGTTTTGATCAATTTTCTGAAGTAATTCTGAATCTTGTTTGAGAATATCCTGAAAGCTGTCTATGTAGGCAGCCTGACTGACTAGTAGCACACAGTTTTCTAAACTTGGCTCTTTGTGGGTTGCATCAACAATGAACTTCAGGATGGTAATAGCGACAGGTGCAAAGGGAATCACTTCCTTGGTAATTTGACCCAGAGGAGAATTAAATACATCTAATAGCGACGAAATCTGTTCTACATAAGGTTTGAAGTTTTGAACATTGGGTTTTTGCTCTTTAATTGCTTTTGCCAAATCAAGCACGGCTTTCGCAGCTTCGGCTCCAGTCTTTGTTGCCTCTACGCCTTGTCCCCAGTTCAAATCCTGAATGTTTTGCAAAAACTTCCAGAGTTTCGTCATCGCCATAGACTATTCTCCAACAGCATCAATTTGGTAAAAAGGTAGTTGTATAAAGCTTCTCGTTTGTATGCAATAGATTTTGACCTCTCTCCAAACCTCTCTCCTAAAAGGAGAGAGGCTTTGAAATTTACTCCCCAACGCTAGTAGGGAAGGGGTTGGGGGTTAGGTCTGCATTAAAGTTAACCAATAACCGCTATATTACTTAATTTATAGTCAACCAGCTAAAAACTTGTTTAACTGTCAGCTTTAACTCGGTATCTGTGAATGTAGACAACTGATAAGCTATTGTATATAATGTCACTCGCTGCTTGGAAACGCTGTTAGCAGAGTTTTAAGTTTCACACAGAGGCGCAGAGGCGCAGAGAGTTTTTAAATTTTGTTGTTCACGAGTATTAAAGACTCTCGCACGAGTATTAAAGACTCTCCCGCGAGTATCAAAGACTCTCGCACGAGTATTAAAGACTCTCCCGCGAGTATTAAAGACTCTCCCGCGAGTATCAAAGACTCTTGCACGAGTATCAAAGACTCTCCCGCGAGTGTCAAAGACTCTTGCACGAGTATCAAAGACTCTCCCGCGAGTCTTAAAGACTCTCCCGCGAGTATCAAAGACTCTCCCGCGAGTATTAAAGACTCGTCAACAGAATTCAAAGACTGGATAATTACGAATTACGAATTATCATTAACTTCGTTGCCAAATTTTAATCGTCTTATCCAAACTCCCGCTAACTAACATCTCACCGGAAGCTGTGAAAGCTAATGCTGTAACTATATGAGTATGACCTGTAAACGTACCCAACAATTCCCCGGTTTGTAAATGCCATAATTTGATAGCTTTATCAGCACTACCGCTAGCGATAATTTGTCCATCGGGACTTAATGCGATCGCGTATACCCTATCTCGATGTCCTTTAAGAGTATGAAGTAATTCCCCAGTCTCCAATTGCCAAACTTTAATCGTTTGATCCCAGCTACCACTCACGAGCAGTTTACCATCTGCACTGATTGCTAAAGAACAAACGATGTGAGAATGACCCATGAGGGTATGCAGTGGTTGTGTATCTTTTAAACTTTTGATTCCCGTCTGGGGTGAGGTGCGCCAAACTTTGATTTTGCGGTAGCTACCTGTAACCAGAGTTTCCCCGTCTCGACTTAAAACTAGGGAATGAGCAGCTGTATCATCTAAAGAAAGGGCGATCGCTACCTGACGTTGCATCAAATCCCAAAAGAGAATTTTTCTGTCATCTCCGCCTGTCGCTAACATTCTGCCATCTGGAGTAAAGGCAGCACACCGCACTACCCCATTATGTTTGTGCAAAATATCTATCAAGTCTAAAGCCCCTACGTGCCAAAGCTTAATTGTCGAATCTGCACCACAACTCACTAAAGTCTGTCCATCTGAACTAAAAGCTAGGGAATTCACTTCATCCACCAGCCCAGATATTACCCAAGGATACTCTGATAATGTCTCTATTAATTCACCCTTGCTTAAATCCCAGAGTTTCGTCTCTCCACGACTACCACTGGCCAATATGGGTAAGGCTTTACTATTGTTGTACCCAGAACTGAAAGCTAGGCAATTAATGCCTCTGGTATGTCCTTGCAAAGTCTGCCAGTATTCCCAGTCACCGACTATATCCTTGAGACAATGTTCTGATGGTAGAGTCTGTATTGTATGTGCGATCGCTCTCTCATTTATTACTGGCGACGTGTCTTTTTTACCCATAAGTGATTCTAAATACCAACTCAACCCCCCTGCATATAACAAATTACTCGGAGTGACATACAATTTTGGTTCGCTAAATTCAAGTTGATTTGTAGGTAAAAATCCCGTTATTATGCTTTGCTTCTCGTAACCTAAATTACCTGTAGATGGATAAAACAAACACAGAAAAATTAATACTTGGTGATTTTTTAAATCTTCTTGAGTAACCGACCACCTAATTTTGTCTTTCTTAATACCATTAAAACTTTCTCCATCAGCAACGTAAACTTGAACACTTAGCTGAGGACGATCTTTGAGTATATAAGGAAACTTACTTTCGCCACCCAAATTTCCCTCATCATCTAAAATCATATTTTGCAAAGTATCCTGTGACACCTTTTTTACTAACTTGCCCAAGCGTTCAGTTATTACTCTGTCAACAATATGCTCCCGTAAAAGATAATCTTGGGCTTGTTGTTGGAAGTATTTGGGAAAAGGTATCGTCCAGTCAGGAGGCTCAGGATATTCCGGCGGGGTCGGCGGCGGATTTTTAGCGAGAACTTCTGCTTGTTGGCGAGAAAGTTCTTGGAGTTTAGCCAAAGGCTCCCCCCAAAAAACCATAACTTCAGTGTGACAACCTTTAACTTGACTTTCTAGCAAAGATAAGTCATAAGTTTTAGGTTTTTTCACACGTTGAAGGAAGTCAGTTTGTTGAGCTTTGAGTAAGCTAATCCAATCCATCTGCATTCCTGCGGCAAACTATTGCATACCTAAGATAAGCTATACAAATGCAATTACTCAAGTTTATAACCTTAGTTAATTAAAAATTCAGTAATATTAACAGTCTAATAAAACACAGCCATTGACAAATGTTTCCGGGAAGACAGATGGATAGTACTTACACATTTCATGAACTGATGCAGTTGCAGTATATAGAATTAAATGATGTCAGTCAATTCTAACGGAGATAGAGAGCAAGATACTGTTTCCCTCAAAACAGTTATAGCCGCAAAGGAAAGTTTAATGTGAGAGGGATTTCAAAGGTTGCCGTAACCTTAAGTCAAAAAATCCCTACACAAAAATAACGTAGTACAGCACGGCAAAAGTAAACCACCCATCCAAAATCAATGAAACCCTTGCGGTATAATAATTACGAATTACGAATTACGTTAGCGTAGCGGGGCGTAGCCCATTACGAATTATTTTAACCTTTGCGTTTTGGTTGTCTAGGTATATTACTGACATTAGAGGAGTCACCAAAAGTATCCCTTGCTTCGATCTGTTTAATTTTCATTTGCAAGTTCAAGTCATCACTGCTAACAATTGTTTCTAAATTCGCTAATCTTTGCTCTAGCAGTTCTATTTGCTGCTGTTGCAAATAGTTAGTTTTTGATTTTTGCTCATCAGAACGCCAAACAGCAACTGTACCGACAGCTGCGCCACCAATAGCAACTAAAGGAAGAATAGCACCGCTTCTAGTAACGGCTGACAGGGGGACGCAAACTCCGAGAATGGCTACTGTAATTACCCAAATTCTTGTGGTGGCAGATAATCTGACATCTTGATATTGTTCTAGATTGGGTTGAGATTTTTTAGCCATAAGTAAATCCAAAGAAAAGTTATTGCTAGATTGGCACAACCGTTTACTAAAATACTTCCTACAATTGGGTTAAGTATAATTCTTCTACTAATATTTTTTAATTACCAGTAGGTAAACATAATTCAACGTAAAATGCCAACCAGTGAAATGATTTTCCTGACTCCTATACAGACGCGATTAATCGCGTCTTTACTGCTGCCTTTTGCTTTCTACTTAGTTACTTCGTTATTTTAGATCATTAGATTTTACTTGCAAGGAACAGTTGTACACTGAGAGGAAGATTTCCTTAAAGTCATAGTCAAGAAGGTACAGATGACAGTTCGTGCTTTTTTTGAAGCTGCCAAAGTTGAGGGTGTCCAGTCACCTTACGATACCATTCACCTGAAAATTCTCTACCCAGCACAGATACCGGATCAGCTAGAAAAAAGTACCAAAATTAAGCCAGCTAATCCAGAAAACGCACCTTTTCCAGTAGTGATTTTATTCAACGGCTTGAACTGTGATGCTCAACAATACCAATGGCTAGCGGTTAAACTCGCTGAACGCGGATTGGTAGTGGTTCTGTTTAATTGGATTACCGAAAGTCTACCAGGCGTAATTAGCCTCACACCTGGGATTGATTTGGAAAAGATGAAACCCACAATTTATCGTACTGCTCCCACAGCTTCGGCTTTGCCAGCACTCCTAGCTAAACTCGAACAGTTACAAAATCAGGGAGTTTTAGCAGGAATGCTGGATTTACAACGAATCATTCTCAGTGGACACTCTGCAGGTGGTATAGTATCTATCCAAAATGCTGACCCTCGATTTTTCCCTGGAGTTGCTGCATCTTTTTCTTATGGCGCAACTAACAGAGGACTTTTAAGAATCGGGTATGAACCAGGAACTATCTTAGCTTTACCAGATTCTCTACCAATGCTACTGATGGGAGGAACTCGTGATGAATTCATGGTTAACAGTACCGAACTCTATGGTTTAAGTCCTGGGGATGCTACTACCCCAGTTATACGTACATTTCAAGAAGCAATTACTGGGGGACGAAATGACACCTATCTAGTAATTTTAGAAGGAGCAAATCACTTTTCGATAGTTGATCAGCCAGACTCCACTACACTTGGACCCTCTCTCGACTTAGAAGCTACTCAATCCCAAGAAAACTTGCGTTTGCTGATGGGTGAAATCATTAGTTTGTTTATTGACACTCATGTTCGCCACCAACCAGAAGCATCTCAGTTGCTTGAGCAATTATTAAATACTGTCAATCCTCTGATAAAATCCTTTGAGCGTAAATAGTTAAGTTTATTATGACAAGTGCATCTTATATTTTTCTAGCTGGGGCAAGTCGCGGTATTGGTCGAGAAATTGCTCAATATCTCACAGCGCAACAGCTAAAGGTCAAAGCACTCCTGAGAACAGCAACTGTTGCTAGTGAACTAGAAGGAATCGGTATTGAAGTAGTTCAGGGAGATGCCTTGAATCTTGGCGATATAGAACGCGCAATGGTAACAGATGAACCTATTCACACCGTTATCAGTACAATTGGCGGTTTACCATCAGATGTAGAAAGACCCGATTACCCTGGTAATAGAAATCTGATCGATGCAGCAGTTAAAGCTGGGGTGCAAAAGTTTATTCTTGTATCTTCCATCGGTGCTGGCAATAGTGTTGTTGCTGCCTCACCCCAAGTTTTAGAGGTATTGGGAAAAGTTTTAGCTGAGAAAGACAAAGCCGAACAACACTTAATTGCCAGTGGACTCACCTATACAATCATCCGTCCTGGTGGACTAAAATCAGAACCAGCAACGGGTAATGGCGTTTTGACTGAAGATCCGCACATTATTGGTAGCATCAATCGTGCAGATGTCGCGCAGTTAGTTGGTCGCAGTTTAAATAGCGATCGCGCCAATAATAAAATATTGTCAGCCGTAGACCGAAATATGCTGTTTGGGCAAAGAGAATTTGCAGAATTTAGTTTAGGTTAGTGCCCCAAAAGCTTCTTCTCAATGCCCCATGCCCAATGCCGAATGTCCAATGCCCAATGTCTTTTAGATCAACTTGTCAGGTGTAATGGGTAAATCACGGATGCGCTTACCTGTGGCATGGTAAACTGCATTGGCGATCGCAGCTGAAACACCTGTGATTCCAATTTCACCTACACCTCGTACACCTGCTGGGTTGAAGTTGAAGTCAGGTTCGCCGACGAAGGCCACCTGAATGCGAGGAATATCTGCATGGGCTGGGAAGTGATAGGTAGCAAGGTCATAAACCACGGGGTAGCCGATGTTTGGATCGACTTGGCAATCCTCCATTAAGGCTTGCCCAATACCCATGATCACGCCACCACGTACTTGACTCGCTACTGTTTTAGAGTTGATGATTCGTCCGATATCCATCACTGACACCCAGCGCGTCACCCGCAAACGTCCGATTTCTTCATCAACGCTGACTTCGCAAAAATGTGCGCCCCAAGATTGGAACGCCCATTCCTTTGTTTCATCGCCAGGAGCGGAGGATGCTGTGACTTCAATTGCTGCTTGGCCGGACTGACTCAGAGTTGCAAACGCCTCCTGTGCGGTCTTAGCATTAGCAGTTTTCAGAACTTGCTCACAAGCTGACATGACCGCTGGCACCAGAGATGCTGTCATCATGGAACCACCCGCCATGCCTCCATCTGGTAGTAAGGAGTCGCCCAACTCTACTTGTATCTGTTCGACGGGTAGCCCCAATGCATCTGCTGCTGTGGCCGCAACAACGGTATATGCGCCAGTGCCCATGTCATTCCCAGCCGTGAGAACATGGGCAGTACCATCTTGTAGCAGCCGTACCTTGACTGATGCTGCACCTCGCCTGCCAGGGTAGGTTGCTGCCGCCATCCCCCAACCAACGAGTTTACCATCGCGTGTCAAAGAACGAGGCTGTTTTGGTCTGTCTTTCCAGCCAAATTGTTCCGCACCCAAGAGCAAACAGTCAGCAAAATGTTTGGCTGAGAATGGCTGACCATTGCGCTGGTGTTCTTTAGTTTCATTTTTCAGGCGCAGTTCTACCGGGTCAATCTTTAGCATCCAGGCCAACTCGTCCATCGCTGACTCCATCGCCCACATCCCAGGATTCTCTCCTGGCGCGCGCATAAATGTTGGTGTACCGATGTTCAGCACCGCTAGTTCCTGCTTCAGTTGCAAATTCGGCGCTGTGTACATAACTGGCGTGACTGAGGTACAGGGTTCTGTAAAGACATCCACTGGTGAGGTACAGGATTTAACCTCATGGGCGATCGCAGTTAAACTACCATCAGCAGTTGCTCCCAAGTGCATAGTTTGCTCGGTTTCGGAGCGGTGTCCGGCGTTCGCTGTCATTTGCCGTCGGCTGAGGACGACTCTCAGAGGACGCTGAAGTTCACGGGCAGCCGCAGCACAGAGAATACCGTGGGGCCAGGGAAAGGCTTTAGAGCCGAAAGCTCCACCCAAAAAAGGTGTGACGACATGAACCTGTTCAGTTGGCACTCCAAAGAGTTCTGCATAGGTGCGCCCAGTTGCCGACACCCACTGGGACGGTTCGTAAACAGTGAGTGAGTTTGCATCTTGCCAGTGGGCAATGATCGCATGGGGTTCCATCGGCGCGTGCAGTTCGATGGCTGTCTTGTAGGTAGCTGTAAGTTTCGTTGTTGCACTCGCCACCCCTGCCGCAAAATTCCCCTTTTCAAACTTTAGCTCTTGACCCATCAGCGGTGGAGCCTCCTTAAAGGTGGCTTTCGCAGCTTCCACGACTGGCTTTTGGCTTGTGTATTCTACCTTGACCAAATGCGCTGCATCACGCGCCCGCTCGAAGGTGTCTGCTACTACCAAACCGATAATTTGGCCTGCATAGTGAATTTTGTCATCCGACAACGGCAGACGAGCCTCGTAGATTTTCGAGGTCTTAAAGTCGTTGGCTGGCATAAACACTTTAGGCGAGTTTTTATGCGTGAAAACATCTATCACACCTACTGCCTTTTCTGCCACACTGGTGTCGATGTTTTTAATTTGCCCATTGGCAATGCTGGCGGTGACAAGATAACCGTGAACCAGACCTGGAATTTGATGTTCTGCGGCGTAGGTTGCCGTGCCCGTAACCTTTGCCCGTCCATCCTTGCGGTTGATGGCAGTCCCAATTACTTTGTTCATGCTACGCCTCCTCCTTTAGCTGACACCGAGAGTGCGCGACGAATTGCCCGCTTTGCCAAGTCAACTTTGAAACTGTTATGAGTTAATGGTTTAGCTTCTTGAAGTGCAATTTCTGCCGCCTGTTGAAACGTTGCAGTATTGGCACTCTTGCCGAGCAAAAACTTTTCTGCTTCCTTTGAGCGCCAAGGTTTATGGGCTACGCCACCCATTGCCAAGCGCACATTCTGAATCTGCTCACCCGCTAAGTCAACCGCAGCTGCCACAGAGACTAACGCAAAGGCATAGGAAGTGCGATCGCGTAACTTTAGGTAAACCCCTGATTTAGCAAACGGTACTGGGGGCAGAACCACAGAGGTAATCAACTCACCTGGCTCTAGGTTTGTATCTCGCTGGGGTGTGTTCCCTGGTAGTCGGTGAAAGTCTGTCAATGGTATCTGCCGCTTACCCTTGGGGCCTTCCACAACAACAATAGCATCCAGAGCCGCAAGAGGGACACACATATCCGAGGGTTGAACTGCCACACATTGGTCACTGGCCCCAAGGATGGCGTGCATCCGGTTGATGCCCGTTGCTGCCGGACAGCCGCTTCCCGGTTGCCGTTTGTTGCAAGGGAAGGCGGTATCGTAGTAGTAAGGACAGCGAGTGCGTTGCAGTAGGTTGCCCCCTACGGTTGCCATATTGCGGATTTGCTGAGACGCACCAGAAAGAATCGCCCGGGACAGGATTGGATAATCGCGGCGAACATCAGGATGGTCTGCCACTGCTGTGTTAGTTACCAGCGCTCCAAGGCTCAGACCACCCTCACTTGTCCGTTCAATGCGCTTCATCTCTAATCGAGAAATGTCGATAAGTTGCGATGGCTCATCTAGGAAAACTTTGAGACGGTCAACTAAATTCGTACCGCCCGCAATCAATATCGCATTTTGGTCATTCGTTGCCCGTTGAACCGCATCCTTCACAGAGGTAGCACGGGTGTAAGTGAAGTTGTTCATCTGAGCATCTCCTGGGGTTCATTGACCATCACAGTTGCAGTAGGAGAGGGCGGTTTTTGTCCGATTACCTGCTGGACTGCTGCCACAATGCCGTTGTAAGCGCTACATCGACAGAGATTACCACTCAGTCGCTCCTTGATTTCAGCTTCAGAGAGTTCAGCTAACTGTGGGGGACTAGCCAAATCTGGCGTGACAACGCTGGCACAGCCGCGTTTGACTTCATCAAGTAAGGCAACAGAAGCACAAATCTGTCCTGGGGTACAATAGCCGCACTGGAAGCCATCGTTATCAATGAATGCTGCCTGCACTGGATGGAGAGTATCGCCCTTGGCCAGCCCTTCAATGGTGACGATCGCCTTGTCTTCCTGCATCACTGCCAGAGTCAGGCAGGAATAAACTCGTTCACCATCGATCAGAACAGTACAAGCCCCACATTGTCCGTGATCGCATCCCTTTTTGCTGCCCACTAACCCCAGGCGATCGCGCAGGGCATCTAAGAGTGTGACACGCGGCTCAAGGTCGAGGGTTTGCTGCTCACCGTTAACAGTAAGTTTAACGTTTATCTCATCTGGGTTACTTTGGCTAGCCTCCTTTGCTATAGTTGCCTGATTAAGTAATGAGGGAGCGGCTATAGCCGTTCCAGCAGCAGTCAGTACTTGTCCCAAAAAACCGGGTTGGAATGTTATTTCTGCCCTTTTTTTGTCTTCCATAATTCGTACTTCTAAATTGAATAATGCGGTAATTCTGAGAACTTAGGGATATACATAGCTATTTAGTATTGTGTACATAAATTAAGGTCGATGCAGGTAAGAGTCTGGGGAAATAAGGAAAAAATCAGACAAAGTACGCTTTCCCAAATAGCTGGATCATCTTCTCAGCCGTGGATTTAGCATAATATTGCTGTTTGTTCCACCTCTATTGACTAGAGCGATAGTTCACTCAGTATTTCTTAACAAAACGAAATATTTTGTACTGGGTTAAAATGTCTATTTGAGGCTAAATTCTCAGTTTTGGTTTTTAGGCGATGTCTACGACGTGGCAAGAGAAGTAAATTTGGCGTTGCAGAACAGTGGGATTAATTTGGGCAAGCTCTTGAGGCAGGGGGCAATACAGTTCAGTTAAGGAAATTTATCTGTTAAGGCAGGCTGTTCTTAAGCAGGGGGAGAAAAAAAGGCTTAACTCAAGCGTATTGAGGCAGGGGGAGAGATGAGCCTTAGTTGCTAAATCATCCCGCAAAGGGAGCAACGCTGTAAATCTCAATTTTAAGCACGCCACCGGAGTATTTGACCCTTGACAGGATTGACAAATTCTCGTCCTTCAGCCACAGACCGAGCATACTCCCGCTTTAACTGGTAGTACCACTGCGCTTGCATATCTGAATCCTTAATCAGCCGCAGCACAGGATTAAATTTCAGACCAATCTGCTGCTTTTCCACTACCGTTCGGTCTTGACCAATGAAAGTCCGCGCCAGCACATGTAGCAGTGGCTTGAAAAATCCCACCCAAGGAAGTGTCCAGTAAAGAGCAAAAGTTACCTCCGTTTCTGTGTCTGAAATCGGTGTAACTGCTGTCAAATTAACGACTCGATTATTACCAATGGTGGTTTCTTCAATTCTGACTCCAGGTAAACGAAAGGAAATCTCCGTTTCCGGGACACCACCGCCAATCAGCCAGTACAATCGACCCCCATTTGCTGGTAATCGGTGTCGTCGCATCGTAAAGCCGTAGGGCGAAGCATCGAATTGCTTTACTTCCTCATGCAATTGTTCATTTCGCCACCACCAAGCGCGATGAACATAAGGTGAATGAGCCGGGTCCATCAGACCTACCACTGCATGATCTATAAAACAAGGGAATTTTACCACTTCTACAAACTGGTGTGAGCGATCGTCAAACCCTGGAATTACTGGAATTTCCATCTCAGAAGCTGGTTGAGGGTTATCGCGATCGGGCATATATATCCAGATATTCCCTTGGGCTTCGCGAACAGTATATGACTGCACATCAAAGCGACTCAAATCCATTTGCTGTTCCTCTACAAGAGAAGGTATCGCAGTACAGCGCCCAGCAGAGTTAAAGCGCCAACCGTGATAACAGCATTCAACTTCCTGCCCATTGAATCTCCCACAACTCAAGGGCACACCACGATGAGGACAAATGTCGGTCATCGCAGATACTTTGCCATCCTGGCTACGAACTAACAGCACCGGTTCTCCTAAGAAAATGCGGCTGATCATCATACCTGGCTTGATTTGATTGTTGGGCAAAGCATAGTACCAAGTATTACGTAATACAAAATTATCGCTATTTTTCATAACTTAATGGTGTCTGGCTTTGACAAAACGAAAGTCCTGGTTTGTGGAAAGGAAGGTGATGTTAGAAAACATTCTTTTAGGTTTTAAATTACTGTAGATAAATTCAACTGATACATTTATTGATCGTGTTCGTAATTTTCTCAGATTTAGGTTATTTTGGGATAACTAGGAGTGTGAAGTTGCTTTATTCGCCAGAAATTTGGACAAATACTGTTCTTTTTCGCGGGCCATCCAACTCAAAAAACAACACAGATTGCCAGGTTCCCAGAGCTAATTTACCATCCACAATGGGAATTATCTCACTCGTGGTCAGCATCATTGCCATCAAATGAGAATGAGCATTAATCGGCTCATCTTCTGGAACATCTCTTAAATGCAAATCATTATGCAAATAGCTATCTGACTCAGGTGCTAATTTTTGCAAGAACACTTTTATATCTTCTAATAATCTGACTTCATTTTCGTTGATAGCTAATGCTGTTGTCGTATGTCGAGAAAATACTAAAGCTTGTCCATTTTTAATTGATGTTGAGGCAATAAAATCTTGAATTTGTGGGGTAATATTATGAATATTAATTTTTGGCTCAGTTTCAATTTCAATTAACTTATTAATAATTGACATCTGTTGAATTTTATATTTGGGATTACAGACGAGGTACGCTAACACAGCTTAACGCCTTTTTGAAGGAGGCAGGAGCCAGGAATTGGATGACTATTAAATCTTGACTATAGTTTCCAAACCTTGCACTAATCTCTCTATACCTTCTTTTACGGTCTCTTTTTGCAGCGCCCCATAAGCAACGCGTAGGTAGCATCCGTCATCCATGCCAAAGGTTGTACCTGGAATAACTGCTACTTTATGTTCTTTGATCAGTCTTTTGACTAACTCAAAAGCATCCATCTGGGTATGAACTTTGAGGAAAAAATAGAAAGCGCCATTGGCGGGGATAATGCTACATAAGCTTTGTAGACGATTAAGGGAGTCTAATACTAGTTGGCGTATTTGAGCAATGGCTCCTATATTACTCTTCAAATACTCATCTTTTGCCTGTAATGCCCCTAAAGCTGCATATTGAGAAATGACTGGCGGACAAATCAAAATTGTATCCTGGACTTTTTTAACAGCGACAAGTAAGTGTTTGGGAATCACCATGTAGCCAATGCGCCAACTGGCAAAACCGTATGCTTTGGAAAGGCTATAGAGAGAAATGGTGTACTCACTACTATTACCAAATGAGCCAGGGGAAACGTGTTTTACCCCGTTATAGGTAAAGTATTCATAAGCTTCATCGCTGATGTGGTAAATACTGCGAGTAGCACAAATTTGATTTACTTGGCGCAATGCGGCTTGTGAATAGACAACTCCAGTCGGATTATTTGGTGAAATTGTCACCACAGCCCGTGTTTTGGGAGTAATTGCTTGAGCGATCGCTTCTGGGTGCAGTTGGTAATTTTCATCCGTCGCCACTAATACCGGACGACAACCAGCCATTGCGATCGCCATTTCGTGATTGAAATAGTAGGGCGTATTCAGAATAATTTCGTCGCCTGGGTTAGTGATTGCAAGAATGGCATTCATGAATCCCATATTGCTCCCTGCTGTCACGACGATGCAGTTTTCCCCATTAATTTCAATGCTGTTGAAGGCTTGCAATTTTCCTGCAAGTGCTTTCAATAAAGGGGGAATTCCCTCAACTGATTTGTATAAATTATTAGCGGGTTCGGCTAAGAATTTGCCTAAAAATTCTCTGGCTTCCGGTGGTGGGTTGTAAGAAACAACACCTTGTCCTAAAGAGATTGTTCCAGGAGAGTTTTTAATCAGTTCCCCAACCACAGGAATAATTGGCGACTGTACCGCCTGCATACGAGAGGTTAGGGATTCCATATTTCCTTGCCTATGTACCTGCCTTTAGTATCTCTTAATAGGGGAACAACCAACTAGTACAGTAGGGCGGAAATGAATCAATTCAAAATTCACGCATTCAAAATTCAAACATTTTATACAGCCACGCCACTTGCGGGTGGGGTTTCTACCTGCCTTGGGAAATAAGGATTTTTTTTGCCCACAAGGGGCAAGGTTTTGAACAAGTGCTTTTTTCATAAACCACCCATTCTAAATTAATGAAACGTTTACTGGCTAACTTCTCAACCCCTCAAGCCAAAATCAAAGTCTCAACATCATTCAACACATTCGGTAGAGGCGACCTATCAATCAGATATTCGCCGAACACGCACCCGGTGGAGCATAACTCATGCATTTTTTGGTGTCATACTTACAACATTGCCAACCAACGTAACCGTTTTACCAGCGACTACAATCCCATCCCCATCATGACAGCCGTATAGCACTCGTTGCTGGTGGTTGGCATATTCCTGCATACGGGCATAGTCCTCTCGTGTATCCTGCACATGCGGCACAAACGCAAAATCTACTAGACCTAATCCCTGGTGGGTAGTAAGCGGTGCATACGGCGGATCACCACACAGCCGCGCCGAGGCTATCTCCGGTGTCATCATAATTGCCCCAGCCGAAATGCCAATTAACACGCCTTGATGGAGAGCATAGTGCTGAAGCCGCTCCATTAAACCGCGTTGCTGGAGCCAGTATAAGAAGTAATAGGTATTACCGCCAGATAAATGAATCGCATCACAGGCAAACAACTGATCGAGAAGGTCAGATTTGTATGCCACATCGAGTTCAACGTAGAACGCGAGTTCGAGATCATACTGTTGATAGTACTGTTGTTTTACCGTAAAGTACTGACGTTTTGGATCGCTTGACGAGGAAATATAGCCAATGCGTGCAGCGATCATGCCTAATAGTTGAAGCAGATACCAATCCACCTGCTGATTTGCTGCGATAACTTGATCGCTATAAAGCACCAATTGTCGCATAAGGCGATGGCTGAAACAATAATTTGATTATAGGTTCGCTCAACAGCAGCATATCCGCTCGTGTTGCTCACGCCTATTTTGGGCAAATAACGGTACTATTGACACTCGATTCCTCTCAGCAACTTCAGGGCGGAGTGTACACTGTACGATATCAATTTTAAGATCGGCCCCACGTTAGACCAGCTGGGTGCACTCATGCTCTGGGTACCAATCAACCAGTAAGTGACTTCCAAAAAATAAAATAAAATAATTATTGTAGAAAGTAGGAGTCAGCGCTACCGACGGCAGCACTGACTCCCTGTTTTGTAATAAATTCAACTATCTATGGTTGAAGTCTTTAGTCAATCGAAATCTGCTGAGGGCCAGTGGCTTTACCATTATGTGCATCCGTTATAGTGCTGCTGGTGTAACTATTTGAGCGAGTCTGTTTATCTAGCCAGCTTTTAACCGGATCATCTGCAAGATTAAGCCGAAGCACACCAGAGAAAAACCCACCCACAAATGAGACTGGATGCTGAGTAAATTCTTTGAATATAGGTGACAATTCATCAATGAACATAAAAAGACTCCTGGCACTGCCGTAAAAAATTATTACTTCTTAATTGATCGTAACGTGTTAAAGGATTGAGTATGGGGCATTGGGCATTGGGCATAGAGAAGAGACAAGCTAGACGAAGAAGAGGAGGGAGACAAGGGAGAGACTTATTCAATAATTCCCCCTTGTCTTCTTCATCTCCCCCACTCCCTACTCCCTTATCATTTCGCGTTATGAGCTTGGTTGCTGATCGGGAAACATACACTTATCAGAATCACAGCCACTAGGGCCAGCCTCTGTCATTTCGCCTAAATCGTAGCGGCTTAGTACTGCACAGAAATCATCTGTTTTGCGCCGCGCTTTCACCTCTTGAGTTAAGCGATCGTAAGTTGATTTATTGATTGGTTCAAATGGCAAACGTGGGAATGATTGCAAATCGTCAAAACGTGCTAAAAGAGCCGCTGAAATATATCCTTCATCATTCTGGATGGTTTCGTAAATGCGCTGTCCCAAAGTCTCGATTTCATCAGAGCGAAGTTCCAAAGTAGCTGATGTGTTGTGAGTAACGTACCAACGTTGAACCTGGAGGACAAAATCAAATTGGGCTAAGACTGAAAACTTAGAAACATCAATTTTATCAGCTCCTGGTAAATCAGCCCAAGTCACAGAAACAGGAATTTCCACTAGCCATTCACTCACTCGTGAATCAAAGGGATCGTTAAGCAAATTGCCGTGTTCATCTTTGTCTGATTGAGAGGGAATGACGTTGTAACCATAGTCAATACAAGCTAAGGCTACTGGGTCATTTTTGCCGAAGGTAATCCGACGAATGAATCTTTGGGCTTTGGGAGGATGCCACCCTGAACTAGCATTAGTTAATAAAGCTTTAGTACCACTGGGTTGGACTGTGGTGCAACGATTTGGGCGCTTGAGATTGTGGCGATCGCAGTAATCCCAAACCACCCGATGTACAATATCTCTCCAATAACTGAGGTATTTCTCTTCCTCACGCTTGAAAGCTAATCCTTGTGCAGTTGCAGGTCTTCCTGCTTCCCACCAGCGCAGCCAATCAACACCAAAAGCATGGACAAAAAAATCAAATAAACCCGTAAAAGAAACTCCCACAATCGGGTCTAATTCACGGCTATATTGATAGCGTGGTTCCAAGAATTTGTGATTTAAAAGTGCTGCTACAGATAGCGCCCCAGCAGTGAAAGCCTCCTCTTGTTCTTTGTAGTTATGTGGGTCAATTTGATTAAGGTGAACCTCAGACAAATTGCAGTGGAAGTTACTACCGATGATTTCCTTTCTTTGTTACCCTAGAGGCTTTTTATCCCCTAGTTCTACTGCTTGATTATTTGCAGTAGCTCCGCGTACATTTTGCAGATGTGATATCCCCTTTGGGTAAGTCAAAGTTCAAATTGGCTTTTGACTTTTGACTTTTGACTTTTGACTTGTTACATCTGCCCCCGCACTCTTGGAGAGATTATATTCTAGACACCAATTTTCGATGTCATCTAGTTTCACTCTCTACGCTGTACGGTGTCAAAGGCTTTTTAGTTCCTTTGATTACCACGGGATTAGCATCTCAGCTTTCCCCGTTTTTGCGAGGTTTTTAACGTGAGGCAAAATCAATTACCACACGGATTTAAACCGTAACGAGCTAAACGATGTTCTAGCTCATTAGCATCAAGATTTGGATAACGTTCTTTTAACCATTGTTTTGCTGTTCCTTGTTCATAAGCTTGCAAAAAGTTAACTTTCACAGCCTCTGTTGGCAGCAAATCAATGTTTGATCGCGCTACGGCTTCACCAGCCCACTGAATCGCTCCCTCGCCACTATAATATTGTTTGCCGACAGCACCAATACATTCTTCTAAAGTTGGCTTGCGGTGAAAAACTCTGGTATGATTTGCCATTCTTAGAGCATCACGCTCTGGATCAATTCGCCAGTTGCCGTTTTCATCTTGCTGCCATAAGTTATCTTTGGCATCGGCGAACAAACTATCTTTGCTAGAACCTTGCCTCATGCCAGCTGATCGCCTAATATTACCGGCAACAATTGTGACAGCAGCTTGATCTATTAATAGACAGCATTCAACTGAATTTAATTGTCGTCCTACAGCTTTATTCAAAATAGATGCACAACGCTGATAAAGTCCGGGCAATTTTACAGGATTAGCAACTCCTCCAAAGCCGTTGAGAGTTTCTCCTGATGTGCGGACATCGCTGATATCAACTAATACTTCAACTTCTGCTGAAAATTGTTCATCAGTAGAGAGTTCTAATAGGGCTTGATATGATTCAACCCAACCTTCACGGCTATCTCCAACGTGAATAATGACGTTATTGCCTTCTATATGAGTTTCAGTATATTCACGCCGCTGCTGGACAGGAGTGCTGCCAATTTCGCCTTGGACAGTGACATTCAGTTGATTGCGAATGAGGGGCAACTGGTTAATAAATTGTGGTTCTAGGACGGCTCCAGTACCACAGCCCATCATTGCCAGATCCATCATTAACCCGAAGGCACTCCAGTCTTCGAGATTGGTAGAGGTGCAATTATATGCCCCGGAAAAGTTCTTTGGCTTGGTTATCCAGTCTGTACCACCAACCCAGAGCCAGCGCCCACTAGGCATAGCTTTCAAGTTGCGCTGCATCTTATCCAGTGTGAGAGCTTCTTCTGGAGTTAGCTTTCCCAACTCGACTAAGCCGAGTATAGTGCGATTGCATACCTCATCCCATGTTTCCCTTAGTCCCGCCTTTGTCCGGCGGCTATAAGTTCTAAAAAATACGGGATTAGCAGCCGGTGCAGTTTCTGGAAACCTTGCACTTTGGCGTGTTCTTTCGAGATTCTGAACCATATATTAAGTGTCTTACGTTCTTCTTGCGTGCGGACAGATTATGACTATACGCCAAGTAGTTTGAGTATTAAAGATTGTCAAATTGTCCACTTTACGCTACCTCTACTCTGCACTAATTACAATAAAAAATTATGATGTATAATGTAACCTACCCTTGAGTAGAATATAAATACTAAGTTTTAATTAGCACTATATATTTTAAGTAAATTATCTCTATCGCCCCATCTTCAGGCTGATGATCGCTACTCAGTACTGGCTCAACGCACCGCTACCGCTAATGGTACTCAGGACTCTTCATTACTTTCCCTCAACTAGCAGTGATAGTTAAATAAGTTATGGCTGTAAGTCAAATCCAAACAATTAATTCCAGTCTCTTGGGAACTATAAATTTAGTTACAGGAAATTGATTATGAATAATGAATGGGAGCCTCTAAATCCTGATGATGATGTTGTGCATTTTTATCAAGAAGCATTTGAAAATTTACCCCGCACTCAAATAGTTTTTCAGTTATTAAAGGAAATTAGTAAAATTTGGACAGAACACTGTAACTCGTCAGGATCAAGAGTATTTGGAGAAGGATTTGAATGTTGTGTTTTAATACCTGGTCAACAATGGCGAACAGGTAAAATTAGAGTATGTCTAGAATTTTGCCCTGATGAACCTGAAATCGAAGATAATCGATTAGATATTAAACAGGAAAACTCTCCTCTTGACGACCTTCGGCAGCAACTAAAGGAAGGTAAAAACTAATACCCAATTTTATATACACAGATATAATATAAAATTATATGTGTCTGTGTGCGCTGAAAAAAAACAAAATGGTATGGACTCCCCTACATGCAAAAATACATCGCACAATTCGATCGCGCCACTTATTTGAGCGCAACCAACGGCTATTAGTCGCTGTCTCCGGCGGACAAGATTCTTTATGTTTAATAAAATTACTTTTAGATTTACAATCCAAATGGGGATGGGATTTAGGTATCGCTCACTGCGATCATCGCTGGCGTTCTGACTCCGAAGCTAACGCTAACCACGTCGAAAACTTAGCTAAAACTTGGGATATATCTTTTTATTTAGAAACAGCGAACAAGCCGATAAATAGTGAAGCTGCTGCACGCGATTGGCGCTATCAAGCTTTAAGTGCGATCGCTCAGGCAAATAATTATCAATATATAGCTACAGGACACACCGCCAGCGATCGCGCCGAAACTCTCCTCTATAATTTAATCCGCGGTACTGGTGCTAATGGTTTACAAGCCCTAACTTGGCAACGCTCTCTAACTACAGGCATTATATTAGTACGTCCACTTTTAGAAATTACTCGAATACAAACAGAGCAATTTTGTCAAGAATTTAAATTACCAATTTGGGAAGATTCCACCAATCAAGATTTGCAATATCCCCGCAACCGTATTCGCCAAGAATTACTACCATATTTGCGAAATAATTTCAATCCCCAAGTAGAATCAGCCTTAGCCCAAACAGCAGAACTTCTACAAGCAGAAGTGGAATATTTAGAAAAAGCTGCCCAGGAATTGCGGGATGAGGCATGGTGCATGGGGCATGAAGAAGATTCTCTTACTTCTTTTCTTCCCTTGAGGTTAAATCGTCGGGTATTGCAGAAAGCACCATTGGCGTTGCAACGTCGGGTGATGCGTCAGGTATTGCAGCAAATACTGACTGATGCGCCCAGTTTTGAACACATCGAAAAATTAACGGCTTTAATTATAGCGCCCAACCGATCGCAAACCGATCCATTTCCTGGTGGTGCGATCGCTCAAGTAGAAGGCGACTGGATCTGTTTGAAATAGTTATTTAAAGGCTTTTTGTGATCAGGAACGATGTACATTATTAGTCTCAGAATATTAAGAGAATATGCAGAAACCCATTCAGATTGTCAGGAAGTATTAAGCAATTGGTATAAAGTTGCCACTAAAGCGAAATGGTCAAATTTAGTTGAAGTACAGCAGGTTTTTCCTAAAGCTGAAGCTGTTGGTAATTTTACAGTTTTCAATATTAAAGGAAATAAATATCCCTTGATTGTTAGTATAGATTATGAAGGGCAGTTAATTTATATTAAATATATCCTCAACCATGCAGAATATGATAAGGAGAACTGGAAAAATGACCCTTACTTTTAATCCAGATAAATATAAAGAATTATTAACAGTTTATCTTCCCAAACTTATAAAGAGTAAAGCTGAAAATGAGTAAGCTTTAGGGATAGTGAAAGATTTAATGCACCGGCAACGCACCCCAGAAGAAGACAAACTTTATCAGTTATTAATTACTTTGATTGAAAAGTTTGAACAAGAATATTATCAGCCAAGCCGGCAAAATAATCTTGCGTCCATGTTGTTATTTATTTTAGAAGAATCGGAGAGAAGTAGAGATGATTTAGTATCAGTTTTAGGGACAGAAGATTTGGTTGATAATATTTTAAATGGACAAGAGAAGATAAATATAGAACAAGCTCGTAAGTTGGGAGAGTTTTTTAATGTAGACTCTAGTTTATTTATAGAGTAATAACTAAGCTCATAGTTCGTACTTGGACGTTAGCTAGACTAAAGCCCAAGTACTTGTTAAGACGCTAGTAATACTGGCTGAGGCATTAAACTCTGGAGAGTATGACGCAACTGAGCGATCGCTTGGACTTGATAATCACCAGTTTCCTGGAATTGATCCAAAGATTCTCCAATTCCTTGCAGCTTTTGCCGTAATCCATCTAGAGAATCCTGAATTGGTTGTAGTGCTTCTTGATAAAGATTCACTCGACCATAGTATTCAGCAGTTGTTCTTCGTAAGGATAGCAAATTTTCCTCGATCGCTTTCAGTTCCTGGCGCTTTTCATCCAGATCGTGAGTTTGATTGTCAATCATTCCCTGATTTAGCTCAACACCAGAACGAATCTGCTCAATTTCACGTTCCAGCTTTTGAATTTCCTGTGAATATTGTTGTCGCTGGGTTTCAATTTGTAACAGAATCGGTTCTAAATTAATTTTGTTGTTACTTTCTTCTTCAGTAACAGCACGTCCCTGCCGCCGTAGCAGTACAGCTTGATGTTGCTTGAGAAACTTCTGGTGCTGTAGCATATTGCGGCGTTGTCCCACCAAACTGGAATTTAGCATCTGATAAAGGTCTTTTTCATCCGTTAGTTCCAGTTCTAAATTGATATGGTCATGGTCAGATGCGTGATTTAATTTAGTTTGGAGTTCTTCTATAGCTTCTTGTTTATATTTCAGTTCTTGTTCTTGATCGTGAACAAAGCTAGCGTCGATTTCTAACTTATGCTGCAAGTCTTGCACTATCTTTTGTAGTTCTTCTAAAGGCATTTTATTCAAAGCCTCCACATCAGCTTGCTTACCAAGAACTACATCACCAGATGTTGCAGCTAAAGAGTGCATCTGTTGATATAACTCTTCGGCGTTTCGTAACTGCTCTTTGACGAGCCGAGCATACTCTTGCTTGCTGGTAAGGTCTGCTGTATTTATTTGTAATTGGGCTGTTTGCTGAACTAGAGAATTTTGTCCTTGTTGCAATGCATTTTGGCGATCGCTAAGGGTTTGTGATAAGCGCTCAACTTCTTCTTGCTGTTGTGCGATCGCATTTTTCTGCTCCTCTAATTTTTGCCAGTGTGGGGTAAGAGTAGCTTGCTGCTTTTCGACCAATTCAAAGGCTAGATGCAGGTGTTCTCTAACTGTTCCCGTAGGAGTAACACGACTAGACAAGCGATCGAGTAACTCACTCATTACTCGACTTTGCTCCTCATCCAAAACCGTCCCTTGTTGAAAATCCGCTTGGCGTTCCTCTAGGCGACGCTGCTCACCCCGTAAATGCTCCCAAGCGCCTTCCAACTCTTGGCGGTTGCGCTCAATTTCTGCTTGTAATCGTTCAATTTCCTGGCGGGAGGTGTCAACTTCCTGTTTTTGCTCCTCTAGGTGTTGTACCTCATCCTCCAATTGTTGCAGCTGTTCTAAGCGTACCTCCATGTCCATTTCACGGCGGTTCAACTCTTGTGCCTGAAACGTTAGTGACTGTTTCCACTGATCGATCTCATCTTCCTTGAGCTTAAATTTCTCCAACTGGCGGGAAAAATTCTGCAAAATGTTGACGAGTGGACGCCCTGCTTCTTGAATCCGCTGCACTTGACGATTCGGATTCAGTTCAACCAGTACCAAAGCACCATCATTTAATTTGCTTGCCTCCTCAGCCGCAATCACTTCTTCCGACACAGTACTCCAATTCTGGTCAGTTCGCTGACAAGCTAGCAGTTTCAGTTCGGTTTTGCCACCGCCACTAAGTAAACCACCTTTCTGTTTTTGTACTTCTGCTAAATACAGCACACCGTTAGTCCTTTATTGATGCACTTAAAGTTCGTGTTTTGAGATATACCTTTAATAATTCTGTTAACTTGTCTTACTGAACGAGGGTTTAGGAGAACAAGACAGACAAAACTATAGACGCAAGATGTTACGTCTTGATATTTATAGAAGCGATCTGGTCGCGCCTTTATATTTTGTACTGATGACAGTGATGATGACTTCCGTGTTAACACTAGCTTTGTCAAAGTGTATTACGAAAGATGAAGGTTTATAGTTTAATGTATTCCCAAATGAAAATCAGAACAGAGTAAAAATCTTTTCAATACTCCATAATCAGTACTTAAAGAAGAAGTCATAATTCACGATTTAGAATTCAGCAATACTAAGGAGTACTTTTTAGCTAAATGCAGGGAAATTTAAATGAAATTGATATTTGCAGTATTCTGCAATTGATTGAATTGGGACAGCGAACTGGGCAACTATGGGTGGAAGCTTATAGCTCTCACCGGAACAATAAACTGGGTGGAGATGGAGCAAACATTTATCGCCCTAAACAACAGTCTTGGTTCGTTTTTTTCCTTAATGGTCAAATTATCTATTGCCAAGAAGGCGAGAGTAGTTTATCCAGAATTAGCGATTATTTACGTCATTATCGAGTTGAGATACGACTTACCGACAAACAAATTGTCTCACTACCACCAACCGACGCGCCAGAGTATGCCTATCTTTGGGCACTCTTGGAGCGGAATATCATCAACCCAAAGATAGCTGGTAGTATCATTTACGGTTTAGTGCATGAAACTCTCTTTGATCTGCTGAGTTTACGTCAAGGTAACTTCATTTTCCATCAGGGTGTGGCACTTGCCCCGCAATTAAACACTTTTGAGATTGCTCCATTTGTGACAAAAATTACCAAGCAACTGCAACAGTGGAAGCAACTCTATCCACACATTCAGTCTCCAGAACAATTGCCAGTGCTATCTGACAAAGTTCAACTACAATCTTCATTACCAGAAGCAACCGTGAATAAGCTACAACATTGGGCTGATGGTAAAACATCCTTGCGACAACTAGCTCGCTATCTCAACCGAGACATTTTGACCGTCGCTAAGGCAATATACCCTTATGTGCAACAAAGTTGGCTACATTTAGTATATTCAGATACTAACTACCCAGATATACACACACAGAGCTGGGAATTGAAGAAAAAACTGATGAAGCGGATAGTATGTATTGATGATGCGATCGCCATCGGTGAGACTATAAATTCCATCTTACAACCAGAAGGTTATGAAGCGATCGCTCTTACCAATCCCTTAGAGGCACTGAGTCTGGTTTTTAAACTCAAACCGGATTTAATTTTATGCGATATTGCCATGTCGGAATTGGAAGGATACGAGGTTTGCGCCATGCTGCGACATTCAACAGCATTTCGGCTCACGCCGATTATCATGCTTACTGGGAAAGATGGGTTTATAGATAGAGTCAAAGCTAGGATGGTCGGAGCAACAGATTATTTGACAAAACCCTTTACAGACACTGAGTTACTCATGCTCGTAGAGAAATATATCAACAACCAGTGAAAATTGGGCATTGGGCATTGGGCATTAATTATTTCTCCCTCATCTCCCTCATCTCCCCTATCTCCCTAGTCTATGGGGCATATAAACAGATCAAAGATTTGTTGATCTACTAAAAGATGAGTTAAAAGATGTTATCACAGAGTCAGTTAACTGAGTGAAACGTTAATCTCCGGTAAAATAGTGAGCACATAAAATTAATTTATACAGTTAATACTTGCGGAGGAATCAGGGAATGTTCCAATTAGGAACGTCTAAATCAGGAGGCAAATAGACACTTATGAGCACAGTTCTGATTGTGGAAGACAGTATAGCGCAAAGGGAGATGATTACAGACCTCCTGAAAGCTACTGGCCTAACAGTTACTCATGCTAGTGATGGATTAGAAGCATTAGAGGCAATTCAAATAGCACCTCCAGATTTAGTGGTATTAGATATTGTCATGCCCCGAATGAACGGCTACGAAGTTTGTCGGCGGTTAAAATCCGATCCAAAAACCCAAAATGTCCCAGTGGTTATGTGTTCTTCTAAAGGTGAAGAATTTGATCGCTACTGGGGCATGAAGCAGGGTGCAGACGCTTACATAGCCAAACCGTTTCAACCAACCGAGTTGGTAGGAACAGTCAAACAACTGCTGCGAGGATAAGGATAAAAACAACATGGTCAGCAAACCGGACTTTTTAAGTGGCAGCGGTCAAGACCACTTTCGACCAGAATTACAAGTAGAAAGTCCTGAAGGTGAGTTACATTTGAGGTTTTACATTCCCTCGCATCAGGAGTTTGCGCTACAAGCAACTGGCATCCGAGAGGTAATAGAACTAAGTCCTGATAGAATCACCCCGATTCCTAATGCTTCTCCTTTACTTTTGGGTACTCTAAATTTACGAGGTCGAGTTATTTGGGTGGCCGATTTGGGTCAATTTCTGGGGGAAGCAAGTGTGTTAAACACGGATAGGGCTGAAATTTCGGTGATTGCTATTGAAGAGCAAGACACAATAGTCGGTTTAGCAGTAGAGGAAATCGGTGGCATGGACTGGTTGGATGTCCAGAATCTTATGCCACCAACTAGTGTTCCAGATACTATGGCTCCCTTTTTATGTGGAGAGTGGCCATTAGGTGCTAAAAATAACCAGTGTCTACGACTGCTCGATCAAATGGCAATTGTACGGAGTGCTAGGTGGGCAGGATGAAATTGGAGGAGGAAATGGCAGCAAGTATTGATAATTACGAGCCAACATATCAACAGGCGATGACCGCCTATGTTCAAAGAAATTATGAGGTTGCGGCCACTTTAGTTGACCAAGTGGTGCAAAATTTACCAGATGACCCCAATACCCATTTGTTGCGGGGTCACATCTACTATGTTTTACAGCAGTACGATGTAGCAAAAGAAGAATATCAACAAGTATTAGGCTTGACTAACGATCAAGAAATTATTGGTTTTGCCAAGAATGGAATTGACAATATCAATCAATATTTACAGTCATTCGGTGGGCAGATCGATCCATCAGAAAATCAAGAGGAAATAAATTCTTCAGAGATATCGGATGTACTGGCATATAGCGAACCAGAATTAGAAGATTTGGGTGCTAACCAGGAGTTTGACAGCGATAACCTTGATTTGAACTTTTTTGGAGAGTATCAAGAAAGTGTAAATGGCGTTGAAGATATATCTTCAAAAAGCCCATTTGATATACCCACAGAAGATAGTATTAGAACAGAAAAAATATCAGATTATTCTACACCTTTTGGTGATGACCCTTTTGCCGTCAATGAAGAATCACAGGAACAAGAGTCAAATAAAAACTGGGAGGATAACAGAGAATTAGAGTTGCCTGCTTTTTGGCAGGAAGGTATCTCAGAAGAAATTCTAGAAGAATCATTAGCAAATAGTCAACTCTCAGATCATGAGATAAATTATCCTCACGGAAATTCAACTATTGACAATAATAACTATTTATCTTCTAATTTACAAACTGGTAATAGCGAGAATAACTCTCCTGAATTATTGTTGAGTGAGCCAAAGTTTCCAGAGGAGAAGATTGGGAATTTAGAATATAAAAAATCTCCTTTTGGAGACGAAACTTTACTGATTGTTGCAGAAGAATTAAGAAATGCGCCAACAACAAATAAGTTGGAATACGGCAGTAAAGATAACTTATCTGAAACCGAAGCACATAGTTGGTTAGCACCAACAGATTTGGAAGTAGAATCAGCTTTTCAGTCGAATTTGCCGGAGAAGGATTCATCTTTTGATAGCAATTTACCTCGAAAAGAAAAGCAGTTGAAGTCAGGTGAATTCATCAGTCAAAATAAGTTTGATGACGATGAGAATTTTGATATGGAAGCATTTGAGTCTGCTTTTGGCTCAGATGGTTTAAACTCTTATGAAGATTCAAGCAATATACTGAATGGAGAAAATTCTAAGAGCAATATCGAGTTTTTAGATGACTTTGAGGAATTTGACGATTTAGGCAATATTCCAGGGTTTGACCTGATCGAAGGAGATTCTAACTTCGGTGATGCAGCAATGCATTCTGCTCCAGCAGAAACTAGTGACACTGGACGCCTTCAAAGCGCAGAGGCTTTTTTAAGTAATGCACCTCCTAGCGATCGCGAAGAGGAACTGTTCTCAATGACTGGTTCCCATGAAGCCGTTCCAGTCTTTAGCCAAACAGATATCTCGAAATTAGAACCCAATGTCAGCATTGAGCAAGGATGGTTAGCACCATTAGAAAATGCTTCCATCGAACGAAAACAATGGCTAATTGCTGGAAGTGTGGGCATAGTCTCAGCGCTGGTTGTAGCCACAGTTAGCTTTGTCGCCACCACATTTTCGCCACCCCAACAACGAGAATCAGTAAGAAACACAGGTTGGGCAATGTCACTAGCCGCTGGAATTGCAGGTTTTGCCACCGCAGGCTTCATGGGAAATCTGGCGCTTAAACAAATTCGGCGCACAACTGATGATCTGCAAGCTCAGTTTGAGGCTGTACGTCAAGGAAATTTGAATGCTCAAGCCACAGTGTTTTCCGAAGATGAATTGGGGCATTTAGCCACTGGCTTTAATGAAATGGCGCGGGTAATTTTCACAACCACAGGTGAAGCCCAACGCAAAGCCGATGAACAAGAGGAAGCCAAAGAAAATCTGCAACGTCAGGTGATTCGGCTCTTGGATGATGTGGAAGGAGCTGCTAGAGGCGATTTAACAGTCCAAGCGGAAGTGACAGCCGATGTACTGGGAGCCGTAGCCGACGCATTTAACCTGACAATTCAAAACCTGCGGGATATCGTTCAACAGGTAAAAGTGGCAGCGAAGGATGTGACAAAAGGTGCAACCAACTCCGAAACCTTTGCGAGAGCTTTATCTAGTGATGCTTTGCGGCAAGCAGAAGAGTTGGCAGTAACGCTGAATTCTGTACAGGTGATGACCGACTCGATTCAGCGGGTAGCAGAGGCGGCACGGGAAGCCGAAACCGTTGCTCGTGATGCTAGTACGATCGCTCTCAAAGGTGGCGAAGCAGTAGAAAATACCGTAGCAGGGATTTTAGAAATTCGAGAAACTGTTGCCGAAACCACCCGGAAAGTGAAGCGGTTGGCGGAATCTTCTCAAGAAATTTCTAAAATTGTGGCGTTGATTTCTCAAATTGCTTCCAGAACAAACTTGTTAGCACTCAATGCTAGTATTGAGGCGGCAAGAGCCGGAGAAGCAGGGCGCGGGTTTGCGATCGTCGCAGATGAAGTGCGCCAGCTAGCAGATAAATCTGCTAAATCCCTGAAGGAAATTGAACAAATTGTGATGCAAATCCAAAGCGAAACAGGCTCTGTAATGACCGCAATGGAAGAAGGCACACAACAAGTAATTAAAGGTACAAAATTGGCAGAAGATGCCAAGCGATCGCTCGAAAACATTATTCAAGTGGCGAATCGCATCGATATTCTTGTGCGCTCTATTACCAGCGACACTGTGGAACAAACGGAAACCTCCCGCGCAGTCGCTCATGTAATGCAATCAGTAGAACTGACTGCGCAAGAAACTTCCCAAGAAGCACAGCGGGTTTCAGGTGCTCTACAACACTTAGTAGGTGTATCCCGTGACTTGATCGCCTCCGTTGAACGTTTCCGAGTGGAAACTATGGAAACCAGATAAATGTCATTTGTCCTTTGTCCTTTTTATTTGCTAATGACTAATGACCAATGACCAATGACCAATGACTAATGACTCTTGACTAAAAAACTATGCTGCCGGAACAACAACAGCGGATTTTGGGTTACTTTATTGAAGAAGCCAGGGATCACCTGAATACCATTGAGCAGGGCTTACTGAATTTAGAGGGTACCCTGAACGACCCGGAAATGATCAGTGAGGTCTTCCGGGCGGCTCACTCCATCAAAGGAGGAGCGGCCATGCTTGGATTGACTAGCATCCAGCATACCTCCCACCGTCTGGAAGATTGTTTTAAAGTTCTTAAAGATAATCCGGTTCAGATTGACCAAAAGTTAGAGTCTTTATTTCTTGGTGTATCTGATACCCTAAAATCGCTGTTAGAGCATTTGAGCGGGCCTTATGGTCTTTCTGAAGATGCAGCTAATACTTTGATGTCAGAAACTGAGCCAGTCTTTCAATGGCTGTATCAGCATTTGGAACTACTTGTAGAACAAGGAAAGAGTGGAGCAGCCAGCAGTCCTGACGCAACAGAACTTACAACCTCTGTAGAGAATGTCTCCACAGTTACAGAACTTTTCCTGCGGCGAGATATTCCCGATCTGGCAGAAGACACCCATCAGGAATCTCCAGACTCGGTAACACCTCAAGAGACGCTAGACGCTCGCGGACTCGCTAACGCTGCGCTAGACGCTCGCGGACTCGCTAACACTGCGCTAGACGCTCGCGGACTCGCTAACACTGCGCTAGACGCTCGCGGACTCGCTAACACTGCGCTAGACGCTCGCGGACTCGCTAACACTGCGCTAGACGCTCGCGGACTCGCTAACACTGCGCTAGACGCTCGCGGACTCGCTAACACTGCGCTATCGCCAGTCACTGCGAAAGAAAGTAATAACTGGAGCGAGTTCCAAGCCCAAGTGCTGCAAACACTGCGGGAAATGTTGCAATTATTTAAGCAAACGACAACACCCTCAACTCGGCAAAACCTCCAGCAATGCTGTCACCAGTTAGTCAAACTTGGTGAAACTTGGAATTTGTCCAAGTGGTGTGGTTTGTGTCAAGCAGCAGCCAGTGCGATCGGCAATCCCGAAAATACTTATCTGACTTTAGCTAAAATTGTCATTACCGAAATCAAACAAGCTCAAGAATTAGTCTTGCAAGGTAGAGAAGCCGAAATTGCAATTAGTCAGCAACTAGAAGCACTTTTGAGCTTTGCAGAAATTGAGTTATTAGAAGTTACCCCTGATTTGTTTGATGAACAATCTGCGGCTTTCACAGAATCAGAGCCAATTCTATCTGGTAACACCGAGCCGTTAGCCCAGAAAACTGAAGAACTGAATCTAGACAAGGATAATAGCGATCGCTACGTCAACGTCTCCGACGAACGCCCCTACCTTCAGTTACAAGGAACACCACTAAATGAAAGTAGAAACACTAGTCTTACTTTTACCACACATGACGAAGCACATCCAATCAGTAAGAATCTTGACCCCAATGGCCCAGAGGTAGGAATAGCTGAGTTAAATACCCTTGCTGATTTATTTGACGGCGAGACTCCTGAACTAGATGAAAGTTGGCATCAAGAAGAAACCTTAGATATTGTTGCTATCAATGACTTTGGAATTGATTTGAGCAGCACTGAGGCTGAAGAGGCTCATAACGATTTATCTGATTTACTCTCCTTTAATGAAGATATAAGCAACGCGTTGCACCTAACAAGCACAGCCACAACAGAAGATTTATCCTTGTTATTTGGCGACCATTTCCTAGAAAAAGATAATTCAGAACCACAAAATCAACAAACATCTGCTACGCCTCTAGAGTTGAGCGATATTAACGAATTTGAGATAAATTTAGACTTATCTTCTTCCAAAATTTTACAAGAATTTATTGATATTCCTAGTGATACAAATCAGACTATTAGCGAAATTGTCCAAAATAATGAACTCGAAGATTTATTGACACTGGGGTTAGATGATGATGAACTATTGCCAACAAGCAAAATCACTCAACCAGAAACTGAGCCGTTCGCTAGTGTGGAACTATCTATCAACCAACAAAATAATTTTGATAATTTATTCTTAGAAACTAAAAATGCAAATTGGGTAGAAGAAATTACCCCTAGTGACTACATAGAATTACCCCAGCCAACAGACTTGTCTTTGGACAACCTGTTTGCTGAAATGGAAGAACAGACACAACTATCGACAAGTGAACCAGAAATCAGTGATTTATTTGATACACCTCCAGTAACAGAACCTGAGTTTTCTCAATCCGAAAATGATCTGAGCAACTTCTGGAATCAGGAAACCACAGAGGAAAAGGACGAATTAGATTCCTTAATTGAGCAGAATGTGGAAACGGCGTTAGATGAAAGTTTGTTTACTGCGGCGGCTGATGACATTTTTGCTGATAATCAGCAGTCCATACCTTCGCCTATAGCCAGTTTTGATATAGAAGAAGATTTTGATATCAATTTCCAGTATCAAGAACAGCTAGATTTGATATTATCATCAGATTCTGGAGATAATTTATTTGATGAATTTACATCAAGTAGCTTAACTATTTCTCCTATAATCAACGATACCTCCACGCCGGAAACGCCTTTGTTATCGCAGCATCCGGGTGAAGAAATTCTCAGACCACAACAACCAGAATCTTTAGATTTTGTTCCAGAATTTACTAATCAGACCCCAGATATATCTGCTGTTGATCTGGAAGTTAATTCATTAGGCTTTTTTGATGATAATCCGCAATTTCTGTTTGAAGATGTTGCTACAAATGAATTGACCTATATTCAGATGGAAACCACAGAGAATACTGTGGATGAAATATCAGAAACCGTCAGTTTTAGGGAAAGT
The DNA here is from genome assembly GCF_017115165.1 of Nostoc sp. LPT. Classification (GTDB taxonomy): domain Bacteria; phylum Cyanobacteriota; class Cyanobacteriia; order Cyanobacteriales; family Nostocaceae; genus Nostoc. Next base: position 234,437 of record NZ_JABXKF010000032.1, read on the forward strand.
TCAGATTCAGCATTACTCAAAGAACAGCCAGGTGATTTGTTCGGCTCTTTAGATGAAAATCCACAACTGCTGTTTGAAGATGTCGCGACAAATGAATTGACCTATATTCAAATGCAAACCACAGAGAATACTGTGGATGTATCAGAAACTATCAGTTTAGGGGAAACTTCAGATTCAGCATCACCCGAAGAACAGCCAAATGATTTGTTCGGTTATTTCGAGGAAAATCCACAACTGCTGTTTGAAGATGTCGCGATAAATGAATTGACCTATATTCAGATGGACACCACAGAAAATACTGGGGATGTATCAGAAACTATCAGTTTAGGGGAAACTTCAGATTCAGCATCATCCCAAGCACAGCTATTTGATTTGTTTGACTCTGAAAATGTCGCGATAAATGAATTGACCTATATTCAGATGGACACCACAGAGAATACTGTGGATGTATCAGAAACGGTCAGTTTTGAGGAAAATTCAAATTCAGCATCACCCGAATCACAGCCAGGTGATTTGTTCGGCTCTTTCGATGAAAATCCACAACTGTTTTTTGAAGATATCACGACAAATAATTCCACCTATATTCAGATGGACACCACAGAGAATACTGTGGATGAGCTATCAGAAACTATCAGTTTTGGAGAAACTTCAGATTCAGCCCAGACAAGCCCAGAAGTTTTAGAAACTGAGGAAAATAATAATTTAGAAACTACCTTTGATCTAAGAGAAAACACAGTTGTTAAAAATAATTTATTGTTTACAGAAACCACTGAAATAGTTGCTCAAGAAGATGAATTTGCAGACTTGGCAGCATTATTAGGAGAGGACGTAGCACCCATCCCCAAAGCTAAGAAGATACCAGAAGTAGATTTTGCTGCCCTGGAAGAATTGCTAAGTACAGATAACAATAGCGATGTCTACGACGGGTTAGGCCAACGCCAGCCCTTCAACACTCAACCAGTCTTAGCTAAAAACGCTATTCCATCACCAGCCATCAAAGATGAATTTGGTGACTTAGAGAAGTTGCTGGCAGAAGCGAATCAAACAATATCCCATTCAACTGTAGTAAAATCGAACACCAGCCAAGCTACCCGTCCCTCTACTCGTCGGGCTGCGAGATTTGAAGAAACGATGAAGGTTCCAGTTAAGCAACTGGACGATATGAGTAATTTAGTTGGGGAATTGGTGGTAAACCGCAATACCTTAGAGCAGGATCATGAACGACTGCGACAGTCATTAGATAACTTGCTGATTCAGGTACAACAACTCTCGGATGTGGGCGCAAGGATGCAGGAGTTGTACGAGCGATCGCTACTAGAAGCGTCTCTGTTAGCTGGACGCAAAAAGAAAGACCCCGACTTACAAGCCTCTGATTCCAATGTTGATCGGGGTTTTAGCGAGCTAGAAATGGATCGTTTTACTCCCTTTCATACACTCTCACAGCAGATGATTGAGCGGATTGTACGCGTGCGGGAGTCGGCTAGTGACATTGATTTTGTTACTGAAGAAACCGAACGAGTCGCCAGGCAGTTCCGCCAAGTAACCACCCAGTTACAAGAGGGATTAACTAGAGCGCGAATGGTGCCTTTTGCTCAAACTATTGATCGCTGGCGGCGAGGAGTGCGCGACAACGCCATTAAGTGTGGCAAACAAGTAGAGTTGGTGATCGAAGGTGGTGATACCTTAATTGACAAGATGATTTTGGATCATCTTACCGATCCACTGACTCACATGCTGAATAATGCGATCGCTCACGGTATTGAAACGCCAGAAGAGAGGCAAGCTGCTAGTAAACCACCTGTAGGAATTATTACTATCCGTGCCTTCCACCAAGGCAACCAAACGATCATATCTGTAGGCGATGATGGTGCAGGTATCGATTCCGCAAGGGTTAAGGCTAAAGCGGTGAAGATTGGCATGATTACAGAAGCGCAGGCAAAAGCTATGTCTCGTCTGGAAGTCTACGATCTGCTGTTCCAGTCTGGTTTTACAATCAAAGACCAGGCAGATGAAATTTCTGGTCGTGGTGTGGGTATGGACGTAGTACGCTCCGAAATTAGCGAAATTCGGGGAACAGTGAACACCGATTCTGCGATCGGCAAGGGAACCACCTTTACCATTCGTCTACCTCTAACTCTGAGTATTTGTAAAGCTCTCTGCTGCGTCTCCGATCGCGCCAGAATTGCCTTCCCGATGGACGGTGTAGAAGATACGCTAGATATACCAGTCAAAAATATTCAGCACGATGCCAATGGGCAATCATTTATTTCCTGGCGCGATACAGTGCTACCATTCCGACCCCTGAAGGAACTTTTAACCTTCAATCGCCAAATCAGTCGTGGTAATGTCTATGGCGGCACCAGAGATGATGATATGGTTTCTGTAGTTGTGGTGCGATCGGCAAATACCCTAATTGCTCTACAGATTGACCTGGTGTTAAGCGAACAAGAAATTGTAATTAAGCAATTTGAAGGGCCAGCACCTAAACCCATTGGTGTAGCTGGTGCTACAGTCTTGGGTGATGGTCGGATTATGCCCATTGCTGACGTACTGGAAATAATTGACATCTTCCAGGGACGAATTTCTACACAAATTGGTGGCAGTTCTTGGCAACAGAAAACTACTCCCCCAGATACCTCTCCTACAAAGATTGACCCGACAGTGCTGATTGTTGATGACTCGATTACAGTCCGAGAACTGCTCTCCCTAACGTTTAATAAGGCAGGTTATCGCGTAGAACAAGCGCGTGACGGTCAGGAAGCTTGGGATAAACTCCGCTCCGGTCTGCCTTGCGATATCGTATTTTGCGACATCGAAATGCCCCGCTGCGATGGTCTAGAGTTACTCTCTCGCATCCAGAAAGACTCCAACCTCAACCACTTACCGATCGCTATGCTCACTTCGCGGGGTGCAGACAAACACAGACAAATTGCAGCTCAACTCGGTGCTAGTGGCTACTTTACCAAGCCTTATCTCGAAGAAGCTCTACTTGAAGCTGCAGCGCGGATGCTGAAAGGAGAGAAACTCGTTAGCTAAATCAACCAAAAGATTGAAGAATTTGGGATGGATACACCAAATGGCTTTATCCAACCGCGCCAGGGTACGTTGACTAGTCGTTGCTGTCGAAGCAAATTGATGATTTGGAACCGACTCTCACTCGGCATGGCTATGACGTGACGGACTTGGCTGAACAGTTCAATGCCAAATCGGCTGAAATTAAAACAGTGAACAGTGATCAGTGACCAGTGACCAGTGACCAAGCGTATGGTGGGGGATTTAAACCCGCCACCAACGCTTTCCACTCTTCCTTTTGTGGGGGACTTATACTAATTCTCTAAAAGCTGGCTACAGATGAGATAATAAGATTTAATGAGAAGAGGGATATCCAATGTCAGGGGTCTATCAA
>NZ_JABXKF010000146.1 GCF_017115165.1 Nostoc sp. LPT
AAAATCGCTACACTCCACTATTTCTCATGCTTCCGCCTCCTTGTCACCCCTTCAGGAGTTTACTATGCGGACAATTAGGCTATTTCAGGATACATAATACACAATGTTTACTCTGCTTCCTATTTTAACTTAGGGGTTAGCTTGACAGTGGGGACTGGAAGTATGTCAGCAATACCTACGGCACACTTCGTGAACGCTCTTACTTCTGTAACCTCGTACTACAGAAATAATTTTCAAAATTTTCCCAAAACCTGCGTAAAAACTCCCCACCTTGTTCGTAGAAGGGTTTAAAGAGGTAGGGGAAGAATTACCACGCATCGATAAAAGTCGAATATATTGCCGCGAAAAGCTCGCTACCTGGGATATTTTACCGCGTGGTGTTGCGTTGCTCCCGTCGAAGGTGCAAATTTCCCAAAGCTCAAACAACCATTTACCCTACAGTATTCTATGTATCTATGATGACAACAAAATACCAAGCATTCGAGGTGCAGCAGGAGATTTTGATGGATGATGATTTAGATTTACAGTTGCGTCAGCTAGTCTACGCAGCACAAAACCATCCCCAAAAAAGTGCAGAACGAAGGAAAATTCTCAATAAATTGATTGCCAAAATTCAAAGTTCGGGAAAATTAAAAAAGTTTGTAGAATGGCGGCAAAAATTAACTCATTTTCCAGATATTTATAGCGAAGCAGAAGCAAATACATATTTGGAAATTTGCAAAGACATCGAAGATTATCGTCCAGAACATCCCGTGATGGCTTGGGTTAATCAAATATTTACTTGGCGATTTCACGATGTTCGGAGGCAATACAGAAGGCGAACGCAAACATTGTCCCTTGATGAGTTAGATAGTCGTAACAGTGGTTCTGATAAACCCGTAAGCAAAGAATTATCGAGGGTTCAAAATGAAATTAAAGATAAATTAATCTCTGAGACTGAGGATGAATTGGAAATATCAACAACAAAAAGTTTCGTCAATAATGACCCAGAAGGACTTTTACAAAATACTTATATTGGTGAAGATACAAATGCCAATTTACAGAAAGTCATATTAATGAGATTAGATCATGAAAAATGGGAAGATATATCTCAAAAATTAGGTCATCCAATATCAAGGCTATCTGAGCTATATCAACGCAACATTAAAAAGCGTAAAATCATCGATTATTTTCGTAAATATTTACAGTAAATCGGACAGTAGACCGAACATTAATTCTCAATGATTTACTTTTGCACAAACATATTCTGGACAATTATGAACAATAACCACGAACAAATATCTTTCACTATTCCTCTCAGTATAGAAGCTCATGAAAGAGCTAATCAACGCAAACAAGGAATATCAAATACTGAGGATGGGAAAAAAATCTATCTCAATACTTTAGCTGTGTATGCGGTCAATTATTATCTTGATTGTATAGGGTTTGAAACTAAGGGTTCAAATGCAGATAATAGTAATCCGTGGATGCTAAGTTTAATTGATTTGGCTGATTTGGAAGTAAAAAATATTGGTAAAATCGAATGTCGTCCGGTATTACCAGATGCGGAATATTTGGAAATTCCCACTGAGGTAAGGTCAGATAGAATTGCTTATGTTGCGGTACAGTTTAACCAATCTTTAAAAGAAGCAAAAATTTTAGGCTTTACAACTCAAACACTAGCCAAAATTCCTTTAACTCAGTTGCAATCTGTAGATAATTTACTGGATTATTTAACAGCGAAAGAACAAGCTGTAAAAGTCAATATTCGACAATGGTTAGAGGGAGTAATTACAGAGGGTTGGTTAAACGTGGAAGAAATATTTAATCCACGAGAACTGAGTTTTAGATTTGCGAGAAATTTTAGCGTGACGAAGTGCAAAAAAGTTGATATTGGTTTGCAGTTAAATGGCGAGTCTGTAGTTTTGATTATCAAGTTAAATCCTAAAAATAAAGAGGTAACTGATGTAAAAAATCAAAATCAGGGCGAAGTAGATATTATTGTACAAGTTCATCCTGACCGAGAAAAAAGTGTTTCTTTACCTCCAGGATTAAAATTGGTTGTTACTGATGAAAATGGTCAAGAAGTAGATGCTGTTACTTCTCGACAGAATGATGATTGGGTGGAGATTACATTAAGTGCAGAATTAAATGAGGAATTTTGTGTTGAGATAATTTTAGGTGAGTCGAAAGTGACTCAGGATTTTGTTGTATGATTTTGTATGGTGCGTTAATAACGCACCTAAATATGTCTTTTTGGTGCGTTACGGACATTCGTCATAACACACACTACATATATTTTTAAGAATTCAATAATTTAGATTGCATCACCTATGAAAAAGCTGGTTATTCTCAAATTTGATGGTAATTTTGAATCAGGTTTTCAAGTCAATTTAGAAATAGCAAATGAAGGACAACGTGCTTATCGAACCACCACAGCTAAGTTACCGGAAAATATTAAAATTCCGCAATTATTAAATAACTGGCACGAAATATATTGCAGTCAATATAGTCAATTTAGGGTTAAATCTGGGGGAAGTCGTCGGGTTAATCTGGAGTCTTTAAAACAAGAATGTACGAGAGAATCTATCAACTTACTTGCTAGTTTTAATCAATGGCTGAATGTACCATCTTTTACCTCTATTGTCAATTTTTTACAAGAACTAAATCCCAAAGATGAAATCAGAATCATAATTACGACTTCTTGTCATGAATTACGTCAACTACCTTGGCATTTGTGGGATGTTTTGATTAATTTTCCACTGGTAGAGGTGGCTTTAAGTTCGCCAAATGCAGAACAGGGAGAACGAGCATATCGAGAAAAAATTAGAATTTTAATTATTTTGGGGGATAGCTCAAAGATTGATATTGAAGCTGATAAAAAGCTGCTACATAATTTCTGTGGTGATGATGCAGAAATTGTCTTATTACAACAACCATCACGGGAGGACTTAAATCATTATCTGCAAGATGATTTAGGTTGGGATATTTTGTTTTTCTCTGGACATTCTCGAACGGAGAAAACCCAGGGGAGGATTTATATAAATCATCACGACAGTTTGACGATCGCAGAATTGCGGGATGCTTTGCAAGTTGCAATTCAAAGACGTTTGCAAATTGCATTTTTTAATTCTTGCGATGGTTTGGGGATTGCTTATGAGTTAGAACAACTGCATATTCCCCAAGTAATTGTGATGCGTCAACCTGTACCGGATAAAGTCGCTCAGGAGTTTTTGAAGTATTTTCTGCAAGAGTTTACTGGTGGAAAGTCTTTATATATATCCGTGAGAAATGCACGATTGGAATTACAAAAACTAGAGTCAGAATTTCCCTGTGCTAGTTGGCTTCCGGTAATTGTTCAAAATCAGACGGAAACACCACCAACTTGGCAAACTTTGGGGATAATTTCGTTTTGTCCCTATCAAGGTTTGAGTGCGTTTAAGGAAGAAAATGCCGAGTATTTTTTTGGGAGAAATAAAGCAACCGCGAGTTTAGTTACTGCTGTTAATAGTAAACGTTTGGTGGCTGTAATTGGTGCTTCGGGTAGTGGTAAATCTTCGCTGGTGTTTGCTGGGTTAATTCCGCAATTGCGTGGGGATACTATTAATAATTGGTTGATTTTATCGTTTCGTCCCGGTAAAAATCCATTTGCTGCTTTGGCTGTAGCGTTGGTTTCGGCGTTAAATTTACCAGAAAATGAGCGACATTTGGCTGAGTTGGAATTGGATGTAAATTTACAGCGCGATTCGACAAGTTTAGAAAGGTTTATTACCTCACCCCTAACCCGTCTCCTGGGAGGAGAGGGGAAGCGGATTTTGTTGATTGCTGACCAATTTGAGGAAATTTATACTCTGTGTACGGATGCAGAGGAACGCAAAATTTTCTTGGATGGTTTGCTACAAGCGGTTAACAATGCACCATTTTTTACTTTATTACTGACCTTACGGGCGGATTTTTTATCTAGGGCGTTGGATGATTATGAGCCTTTTGGGCGATCGCTACAACAGTATCAACTAGAACCTGTGGTGCGGATGAATCGGAAGGAATTGGAAGCAGCGATCGCACTCCCCGCGAGACAATTGGGTTTTGAGTTTGACGAGGGTTTGTGTAATACCATAATTGATGATATCCAAGATGGGGATGGGCGTTTGCCGTTGTTGGAATTTACCCTGACTCAGTTGTGGAAGCAGCAATATGCGGGAAGGTTGACTCATCAAGCATATAAGAAAATTGGCGGGGTGGAGCGATCGCTGGCGAATTATGCAGAGATGGTTTATGCAGACTTGAGGGAGTGGGAACGGGAAAAAGCCCAACGGGTGTTTATTCAGTTAGTGCAACCGGGGGAAGGTACGGAAGATACCCGCAGGTTGGCGACGAGTGAGGAAGTGGGGGGAGATAATTGGGATTTGGTGACGCGCTTGGCTGATAAGCGGTTGGTGGTGACGAACTGGGATGAGTTGAGGAATGAGGAAACGGTGGAAGTCGTCCATGAGGCTTTGATTCGCCATTGGCGACGGTTGCGGGGATGGATGCAGGAGAACCGCAAGTTTCGCATTTGGCAACAGGGGTTGATGGTTGCATTGCAGCAATGGGTGGAGAGTGGTAAGGATGAGGGTGCTTTGTTGCGGGGTGCGACTTTGGCTGTGGCGGAAGATTGGTTGCAGCAACGGGGTGGGGAAGTTAGTAAACCGCAGCGATGGTTTATTGAGAAGAGTGTGGAGTTGCGGGAGAGGGAGAGGAAGCAGAAGGAGAGGTTGCGACGACGGATTATTGGTGGGTTGGTTTGTGGTTTAGTGGTGATTTCGGGATTTGCAGGGTTTAGTGATTATAGTAGAACCGATGCTGTAATTGGTAAATTGAGTGGCAGTGCAGAAAAATATTTTGAAGTTTATGACCATGAGGCAGCATTAGCGGAAGCTATTAAAGGTGGAAAAATCCTCAGAGGAAGCATTTGGAAACCTTGGATAGGAGGGGAAACCCAGATGCAAGCTATATCTACATTGCGTGAGGTGGTATACGGATTTCAAATTAAAACCTTTAAAGGGCATATAAACTCTGTCAATAGCATTAGCTTTAGCCCTGGCGGCAAAACCCTTGCTTCGGTATCTTCTGACAATACGGTGAAACTGTGGGATATCAACAGTGGTAAGGAAATTACAACCCTTAAAGGGTATACAGAGAGTGTTTATAGCGTCAGCTTTAGCCCCGACGGCAAAACCCTTGCTTCCCCATCTTTGGACTATAAGATAATTTTGTGGAATTTCGATTTAGATGATTTGCTAGTACGAGGATGCGGATTAATACAAGGCTACCTGCAAAATAACCCTGATGTCAGCGCAGAAGATAGACGTTTGTGTGACTGAGGGTTAACAGAACCCCGACTTCTTGAAGAAGTCGGGGTTCTAAGAGATAAATTCTTCGTGATCGCTAAAATTCTGGGTATCTTTAACGATTCGCTGCGATCACCAGGTTTGGAGAGGTTGGTGAGCGATTCCTACGGAAAGCTGACGCTAACGCACTTCTGTTGCCTTGTTTTGGAGAAGTGGTATAATAGATGCGATTTTCTAAACTGGTAAATGGAATTGCGATCGCTAACGATTTGGTTTTTATAACTAACAATCTGAGAGATTTCGATAAAATCGAATTTTTAGAGATTGAAGACTGGAGTCAGACATAAAAGCATTTAATTTTGCATTGCTCACAAAACTTGCGATCGCCGCAACTAATCATCTTGAAACGGTGCGTTGCGCTAACACGACTACCCAACCCCAAAAAATTTTTACCAACTGCGTAATTACATTGAAAGAAATTCGTATTCTCTTGTGAAAGGGTTCATCAGTAGAAGTCATCGCCAAATAAATAGATAAAGTATTTGCGATTGCGCTACCTTTTGGAGAAAAAGAGGATTTCTGAAATGCAAAGTAATTATACACCTGCGAGTTTAAGCAAGCGATTTTTTGCCCATTTATTTGACATAATAATTCTATATATAATTACTATTGTAACCGCATTCATTTTTGCTATAATTTACAGCTTATTTATCACAACTGACGAGATTCCTGAATATCTCGCGTATGGGTTGTTCTTTACAATTTCTTGGCTTTACTATACGCTGATGGAAATTTCCCCTAAACAGGCAACTATTGGTAAACAATCAATGGGGATTTTTGTTACAGACTTAAATGGCGATCAACTCTCGTTTACAAAAGCAAGTTTGAGAATTTGTTGCAAAATTATCTTAAGTTTTGTTTTGGGAGTTAGCTTTATCACAATGTTTTTCACTACAAAAAAACAAGCCATGCATGACATAGTGTCTAGAACATTGGTTGTACAAAAAGTTAAAAATGAGAATTGAAGAATATTATCTGTTCGTAGTAATTTTATTGTATAAAAATATACCAAAATAGTGGCAGCAGATTTTATCGGTGCGGTGCGATCGCATGAGATCAACAAATCTGCTGTTTTTATCTGTTGGTGCTGGTGTGCGATCGCATGATATCAACGAATCTACTGTTTTTATCTGTTGGTGCTGGTGTGCGATCGCAATTTCTTCCGTCACACTTGTTTATTTTAGCCGTCATACATTCTCAAAAAGCATCACATTATTCTTCGGTAGAATCAAAACAAATCTTTTATAACCTGCGTAATTGCACGTAAATAAATTCGTATTTTTCTATGAAGGGATTTAAACAAAGCAAATAGGCGTTTACGATTATGACATCCTCATACATTCGCAACATCGTTTTTACCACATTAGGTCTTGGTAGCAGCTTTTTACTAAACTTCAATACACCAAGTTTCGCGCAAGCAGTAAGTCCATTACCATCACTGTCAACTACTACAAATCCTTCTACCTCTCTCCCACGAGTACAACCTAAAAAGACTAATTTACAATGGGTTTACAGCGTAGCAGAAAGAGTAATTCGTGCTAATGGACTTGATGACCATCCCTGGCGCTTACAAATCACTGATGAATATAATATCAATGCCTACGCTGGTGAGTTAAATAAAATTGTAATTTACAAAGGCTTGCTAGACCAAATACATGGTGATGATGCAGCCTTAGCTTTTATTATCAGTCATGAATTAGCCCACCATACACAACGCCATTCAGCACAGCAAGAAGAAACAGAAGCTAGTTTAAAAGAAAGATTACTCAAAGAAGCAGAAGCAGAATATAACAATTGGATTGCACAAGAACGGAGAAAATCGAAAACTCCCATATCAGCTGCTACAAAAGATGTCATCAAACAACGAATTATTATCCAGAAAAAACAAGGATTTGATAGAACCATGCAAGCATTAAGTCGCCAGCATGAATTTCAAGCCGATGAAATTGGTTACACGTATATGATTAAGGCTGGTTATGATATAAATGGAGGTTTGCGAGTCTTAAACCTGTTTTCGCGTTTACCTTTAGACTACACAGAAATTAGCAGCCATCCACCGACACAACAAAGAATTAATACTTTAAAGCAGGTAATGAATAAATATTTTTTGTTTCTTTTATGGATAGATGGCAATGAGCGATTAAAAAATAATCCCCAACCATTAAAATTAGATTTATCAGAAGATGGAGTATCTTTGCGAATCAACTCCAGATTTGTTTCACGATAAATATAATGGGTGCGAACAAGGCAATATCCGCAATATCCTCGAATTTTCCTATAAATCGGGGATATGAACCTCGTTTTTTCCTACTCCTCCAGGACATTTGAGAAAGACATCTCAAAAATTGCGTATTTTTACACAGATGAATTCGTATATGTAATTAAAGCGGTTCAGAATTCTATCTGCGTTGAGCAAATTATGTTCACATCATACACCAGTTTGTTTGGTAGAGAAATTTATCAACCACAAAACAATCAAATTCAATAAACATTTCGTGTTGCAAATATACTAACCATTTAAAACATGAGAATTTCCAAATAAATACTCTCTTGTAGAAATGCAAACATTGGTGTTTCTACAAAATTACCGTGCTTGAGCAACAACGCAAACTTGACCGTAAAGCACTCAACAATCACACGCAAAACAACCAGAAGGAAAGCTGAAATTATGAAACTCAAAACAAAATTATTTGGTACTATAGCTGCTATTTCTAGTATCTTCTGTTCGCTTTTCATGACACCTACTCTAGTTCGTGCCAATGACGACAAATATCTCAATGAAGTTGGTATGCAATTAATGGGAGCTATGGTTAATGCTGGTTTTGGTGGCTATAGTCAAACCCATGACCCTTATATTGATACACTGTATCATGACAGTTCCGATTATATCACTATCAATCTTAGTGCGGGTACGTCATACGGCATTGTAGGAGTATGCGATCGCGATTGCCAAGATTTAGATATTGCATTGTATGATGATCGGGGAAATCTGATTGCTTCAGACTTAGAAGATGATGATATTCCCGCCATTGGTGTAACTTCCTACCGAAGTGGTACATATCGAGTCCGAATTGATATGGCAAATTGCGATTCTAAACTATGCTACTACGGCATTGGCGTATTTGGTCAGTAAGAGCAGCAGCTTTTTGCACATAAAAGGCGCAAAGCAACATTAGTAAAGTTTGTTTCTTTGCGCCTTTTTCTCTAACCTAATATGCACATTATGTGATAAATAAGTATAAATATATACAATAATCTAAGTTGACTGAAAGCTTGGCAGATAATGTTTTGCTTCTCACTATACTTAGCAAGACTTAAGTCAGATTCTATAGCTAATATGGCAATAACAAAAACCACTACTTTTGACTAACGCCTACCTGCTAAAACAGCAAGTAGGTAACTTTTTATGACCCAACCTGAATGGTTACAAGCAAACAAACAGGTTTATTCCAAAGAACATGGTGTTATCCATATTGCCGCCATCATCCAGAGTGTTGATCGACGAAAAATTATTATAATCTCTCCGTAATTTAGCCGCTTCCATGCAGTCAAGAATTGACCAAAAGAAAAATCCTGGTATTGGGAATCAAAGGGCAACAAAGCGCCGTAAAACCATAGCTCAAGGGATAATCCAAGAAAAAATTGAAATTGAGATTATCCAGTCTTGGCTATTTGCGATCGCACAAATGTGGGAAACAGGAAATATCCCACCAATACTACGATGACGGTTTGCAGCGCTCAAAGTTGCGTGACCAATTTCATCTTGTCTCCAAATGGGCAGTCGATTCAAACTCTCTACGAAGAGCATTGCTGGAAGAAAAGCCTGATATTGTGCATTTTTCTGGGCATGGGGAGGGGCAGACAGGATTAGTGCTGGTTGGTCAGAATGGAGAGCCTAAGCCAGCCACAAGTGAGGCTCTCTCAGGACTTTTCAAATTATTCCCAGAGATCAAGTGTGTAGTACTTAACGCCTGTTATGCAGAGGCACAGGCAAAGGCAATTGTCCAGCATATTGATTATGTGATTGAGATGAAACAATCTATGCGAGATGATGCTGCGATCGCATTTGCCACAGGATTTTATGATGGATTAGGTTATGAGAAATCGATTGATGTTGCTTTTGAACTAGGTTGTAACGCGATTCAATTTGAACTTGCTTTTCTTCAACTACGCGATCGCGAAAGACATTGAGCAGTACATTAAAAAACATTTTGGTTCAGACGCTATGACTGTGAAATAAAAGAATAGGCTTGTTGGAAAATATTGCCATTACATTAGTCCGTCTCAGATTGAGAAGTGTATATGGAAGACAACCTACTTTCCTTCAGAGTAAGAAGCCAACACGTTCAGTAAAGAAATCAACTGATATTTCGGGATAGTAGAAAATTTGTTCACCATTCAAGAATCTTCTGCTGTTTCAGCACCTATAATCGAATCTAATGAGAGCGAATATGAAAACTCAAAGTAATCCCCCCAACCTTCCAGAAAATCCACCTGCAAACGAAGATAAAGTAATTGCTGAAGTGATTCAATGCTCGATTGCAGTATTGGACAAGGAAACCGATCCCGTTCAGCGTCAGCAGCATCCTAAAAGTCATGGATGCGTCAAAGCCGAATTTATTGTTGAGGATGTGCCTGAAGAGTGCAGATTTGGCATCTTTAGGGAACCGCGTCGGTATTCAGCTTTCGTCCGGTTCTCAAATGGTTCTTTGAAACCGCAGCGAGATTCTGAAGGGGATGTGCGCGGCATGGCAATTAAACTCCTGGGAGTCGAAGGCGAAAAACTGTTGGAAGAGCAACGGCAGGCACAGACACAGGACTTTATTCTGATTAACCACCCAGTGCTGTTTCTCAAAGATGCTCAAGATGCTCTTGATTTTGCCAAAGCTGTACAGATGGCAAAGAAAATGCCATTTAAGCCTTTGAAGCCGCTTCCACTGCTGCTCATGTATGTTCCATCTCACTTGAAACAATTCAAAATTCTGAAGACGATTCAGAAAAAAACAGTGACGAATCAACTCCAAATTCAATACTGGAGTACAACTCCCTACAAACTTGGCGATCGTGCGATTAAATTTTCAGTTAAACCCAGTGTGACTGAAAACAATATTCAGATCGCACCCAATTTAGAATCTGAAAACTTCTTACGCGAAGTGATGGTTGAGCATCTGAGTAGACAAGAGGTCTGTTTTGATTTTCTGGTGCAGTTACAGAAAAACCCCGATCAAATGCCTGTTGAGGATGCGACAGCAGAATGGAGTGAGACGGACTCACCATTTATCAAAGTAGCAAACATTCGGATTCCGATGCAAACGTTTGATACAGAGGCTCGACGGCAGTTCGACGAGAATTTGTCATTTAATCCCTGGCACGCTCTTGTTGAGCATCAACCTTTGGGAGGGATTAACCGGGTACGGAAGTATGTTTATCAAACGATCGCAGCAACACGACACAAATTGAACAAAGTGACTGTGCAAGAACCGACAATGAATGATTTCAACAATCCAAATATTTGAAATCTAATCGTCCTTGGCACATCAAGTATTCATCCGCACTTAAAGCACCATCCCATGATTGAAACTGTTGCAACACAATTAAAAGCGATCGCTGTTACCTACTAAATCGTGTATCTACTTTGCAATTGTTAATGGAATAAGTTTATATAGGCAAATCAAGTACAGAGGAAATATCCGGGAAGATTTGAGATGAAATCCTTTGAACCAGGATTTATTGAATATTAGCAGATTGCTCAAAATTTACTACGTACCAATCCGCTTGATTAGTGAGTATAAAGGCAAACAGTAATTATTCAAGTAACAGTCACCCCAGGTATTGGAAACCTTGCGGCAAGCTGCAATTATTCAGAGTACTGAATCTTCTAACCGAATAGAAGGTATCACTGCACCACTGGAACGTATCAAGGAATTAGTAGCCGAAAAAACCACTCCGCGCGATCGCATCCTTGAGTGCCCTGGGGCATTTTTAGTTCAAGCGTACTATGAAGACCCTACTCAAGTTTTGGGTGGGTGCGCTTATATTTGATGTACATCAATCGCCTTCTAGGTTTGGAGTTTCGCACTCCTGACTAGTCTAAACACCAATTCCATGATGGCACGTTGCAAATCGATAGGACGAACCACCACACAAATTTCAATTTTAAATTCATCGCGGTTTTGCGAGCGCTTTAATCCTTCTTCAAGATTACGAATTTCGCGGCTTAAATCTAGAACTGTTGTTCCTCTGGGATTAGATTTAGATGCTAGTACGAGAATTGTTTTTGTGATTTTTATCTTGTCGAAATCAGTTACACTTTTTTCACCAGAACTGGAAATAAGTAATCCTGATTCTTCGGATCGTTGATATTTACATCGATATCGTCATCGTCTACGGGTAAAAGCTTACGGCTCTGGGACTCATGACCTGAAACTTCAAACACAACTGCGTTACGTCCTATTTCAAATGCACGTTCAATCGATTCACCTGCTCCTAGTGCATCATAAAAGCCAACAGTGAAAGCGATCGTCGCATCATCTGTGACTTCGCGGTTCATGCCGATCACGTAGTTGATATGCTCAACGATCCCTTGTGCTTGAACTTCTGAATAACAGCCACTGAGTAAAACACACTCTACCTGATTAGAGAAGATTTGAAACAGGGCTGATAATGCTTCTGTATAGACTAGATGCTCATTTCCATCATCGTCTTGCAGAACTAGACCTTGACTTCCCGTACCATGTCCGTAAAAGTGAACGATTTGCGGATTAACTTCCAGCATGGCACGCCGTAAATCGATAGGGCGGACAGCTCTTCTGGTTTCAATGACAAATTGATTGCGGTTTGGCGATCGCCTCAACCCTTCTCGGATAACTCGAATTTCGCGATCTAAGTCGATAACTAAGCTACCTTGAGCATTAGATGCCAGGAGCAAAATTTTCTTGCGGTTTGTAGGCTTGTCTTCTTGTTGCGGTTGCTGATTCAGAGAAGCTTCGGGTTGGATGACAGTTAAATTAATCGATTTTGATGACCAATCTTTATCTTTGTCAAAATATTCAGCAAGTACGTCTCGAAGCTCTTTATCAAGATTTGCTCTAGATTGTGATTCCCTATCAAGAGGTGGCAAAATTAACCATTGAAAATTAGCTATGCCACGAGTGAAAAATAATTTCAAGGTTTCTTTAACTTGTCGATCGTATTCTCCATCAGGTACTTCAAGCCGAAGGCGTGTTAATATCTCTTCATCTTCTTGCAGCGAATAGAAAGCTCCTCTATCCCCTGGAATCGGAATTTGAGAAACTTCCCATGTCGGCTCAAAATCTAAGAGCGCAATGTTAAGAGGCTGGGAGGAAACATTCTTCAGTCTGACATACAATAAATCGCCCGATTTCAAACTTATATTATTAGCGTCGGGGAAAGGCTGTCGTTCTTCATCTAATAATTCATATTCAATTGCCTTATTTAGCTCATAATTTTGACCTTCAATACTTAATGCTGCGTGATACTTTGCTAAATGAACCAGGCGTTTTACCAAACGTTCTGCTGCATCAGTACTATTAATCGACAGAGGAGGTTCTAAGTTGGGGTACGGTGTTTCTGTGCGATCGCAAATAACGTATTCTTCGTTTTCATCAATCGCAACTATATAATCAGCATCAGATTTTTCATTAGTTACTTCAATCCAACTATTATCATTAATAATATTCTCAATTGTTTGTAAGTTAGTAGCATTTCCATTGTTATATGCAAAAAATAACTTCTTAGTTAGTCTAAATGTCAGTGGAAACAAGTTGGGCAAATCACAGGCTTGAACACGATTGAAAAAGGCCTGCCTCATTTTAATTAGTCTCGACCATCGCTGTGACTTGGAAGAGAACCCGGCTTGCTTTAATTGAGAAACCCAACTCAGGCAAGGTAGATGACCTAGTGGCGCAGTCAGATCAAATCTTAAATCATCGTAAGGCAGCCACCTATCTTCGACTTTCCATCCTAATTCAACCCCAAAGCGATCGTAGTTTTGTCCAACCTTTTCCCAAATGTCTTTTTGGACGCTAAAACCAAAATGTCCTTGACTAAATTCCAGCCAGCATTGGTCAATCATTTGCAGTGCATCACAGGGAAAAGTATTCAGATTTTCCAGGCTTAACCATCCTTCCTCTTCTCTGCCAACCACTTGAAGCATAAGTCTTGCCGTTTCTTGATCGGCTTCTTGCCATTTTCTCTGTTCAAGTAATTTTTTTAATTGAGTATAGTTATCTCCATTGTCTTGAGATAGACTATCATACCAAATCTTTATAGTATTGTCTGAACCGCCGCTGACTAATAGTTTTCCATTTGGACTAAAAGCAACTTTTTTAACATGAGGTTGATGTGCTTGCAGAGGTTCACCTAACAAATCTCCTTCAAGAGTCCACAACCGAATCGTTCCATCACGACTCCCACTAGCAATTATCTCCCCAGAGGGATGAAAAGCAACAGAACTTACTTGATCTGTATGTCCCTTAAAGATTTTGACTAGAGTTCCTTGATTAACTGACCAAAGACGTACTGTGTTATCACTGCTGGCACTAACAATGAGGTCTCCTTTAGGATTAAATGCGATCGCATTGACCCAATCTGTATGACTTTGTAAGGTTATAGTTAATGCTCTTTGCTGTAGATTCCAGATTTTAATAGTTCGATCGTCACTGCAACTAGCTAAAAGTTTTCCATCTGGGCTAAAAGTAATACAATTAATGATATCTATATGACTTGTTAGAGTATCAAGCTCATTTAATTTTATATTATGCAGATAAATACGTGATGATTTACCTGCACTAGCAATTAATGCAAATTGATTATCCAAGCTAGTAATTTCTCCCCTATACGGACGAAAAGAAACTGTATAAATACTTTCATGATTTGCCCAAGTATAAAGATGGGTTGAATCACTAACACTCCATAAATTAACTAGACCATCATTTCCTCCACTAACTAAGAATTGGCTATCAATACTAAAGGCAATTGACCAAATCTTATCTTGATTTCCTTCCAAGGTTGCTATCAAATCACCGCTTAAATTCCATAGACAAATCTTGCTATCCTGACTAGCAGAAGCAATTAATTGTCCATCTGGACTAAAGACAACACAATTGATTTGATCTTGATGATGATTAATGGACTGTTGCAGTGTCCAAGAAGTTGCTTCTCTTAGAGATGAATCATCGTCTTTTACTGGTTCTTCATCAGACATCTTAGAGGATATCTTATTACTAGCCTGTTCCAACTCTTCAGCAAATTTAACGTATTCGCCTCCTAACTTTCTTAAAACTCTTGCTGTAATCTCTGCAAAAGGCTGAATCGTATCTTTTCGTTCTTGTTCGTCTCTCTTCTGCGGTGCTTTCAAAATGGCTATAAACTCCTTCAGAGATACCCCTAACTGTTCCGCTACATAGCGAGAAACAGCATTAACCACATCAATAGAATCACTCACTGCGGCATCATCTAGAAAAATATCTCGAATTTCTGGTTTAATAAATTCATACTCCACTAAGTCAAGATTAACATTAACTCTATTGTCTAGTTCTTCATTTTCTAGTTTTTTTAGAGATGCAGATTTAGGGCGCAATAATCCCCCTAAAAATACTTCTGCAACCTGAACCTGATTAGATTTGGGTAGTAGACTCTCTTGAATCAATCTAACTACAGGCAGATTAATCACAGGAGACGCAGCCAATAAACCCGCTAACTCTCTACCTAGTGGCGAAGTAGTCATTCGGAAATTTTGTACTCTCTCAGCAGCATCTGACGTATTCTGTTGTCTTTGTAAGGAAGGATCTTCAATTTCTAGTTTAGGAGGTAAGAGATATCCCGAAACCAGTGCATCCGCTTTTCCCACCAACATTTGACTCCATTGAGCAGCGTGTTCCTTGTCGAGAGTAATTACTGGAATTTTGCTACGTTCTTCTACCTTAAAACCAATGCTTCTACTACGTCTGAGGGGTTTGTGAAGAGATAATTCTTGATTTGCAACCCCCATAATCGAACTTTTGAAAGCTACTGGTGTTCCTAAGTCTAAAGCAGTGCGTCGCCACATCCACTCTGGCAACATTTGCAAAATCACTAAAGGTTGTTTTTGCGTCCAATCTTTCAGCACTGGAAACATCATTCCTTTACGCCAAATATTGGAAACACAATCACTAACAATTAAAATTAAACGTCTTCCCGTTGGATCGATAATTTCTTTTGGTTCAGTTAAACGCTTATTACTCCCCATGCGTGAGAAAAGTTGCAAATTATTTCCTGCTTCATCAGGTTGTAACCCCCAAATCCTAATATCTCGAAAAATGCCATATTTTTTGAATAACTCTTTTAATTCCCCAATGGTATGTCCCCAAATCAACATAGAATGGCTTTCATCAATTACCAAGGCTAAATCTAACCAAGGTTCTGGTTCAGCTTTTAGTATAGGTATAAAAATATGTTCTTCAGCAATCCTTTGAACTGTAGCTGCTTCGTCTAAAATAAGTTTTCTACCTGTTGCGACCCGCCGCATTAGAGGACGAAACGCATTAGCTAAAGTTAAAGGTTCTCGGAGAGAAGGAGCATCAGGTACACCAATTGTTAAACCTTGACTTTCTCCCGAACCAGAAGTGGAATAAACAGAACCTTTTTTTTCCGTAGAAGGTTTGGTATTGGTTTCTTGTTTTCGACTGGGAACAGTTGGCTTTGTTTGTTCGTTAGCTTGAGGTTGATTTAGCTTTTCTGGTGATGTATCTTTATCTAACTCATGCGATTCCGGTTTTTCTATTGAAGGATTGGGTTCAAATTTTTGGAGTTCTAGGGTTAGCCATAACACATCAGCAATCTGTTCGCCTGTGAGGTCAAGTTTTTCTCCCAATTCTGCGATTAGGCGTTCGATGCTATTTGGAACTGATTGAGATTCTGATGGTGTCATAAGTTGTCTGGCATATCCCAAGCTGCTAGGGTAGAATTTGAAAAAAAATTATGTTTTGTTGATGCTAGATTTTAGGTAACCTATCAAATTATTACTCTCTACTAATCGGCAATATTGAGTCTTCTCAATAACACATCTATAATTAATTCTTCATCTGTTCCTACTTCATAGGTTAAGAGATAAATAGCATTGAGCAACTGATCTGTCGCTCTTTCTATAGATTTATTGTTCGGCTGAAAAATCTTAATTAAATTGTCAAATTTAGCCTGATTTTTGGCATCATTAAGAAAATCGTTCCCAAAATGAGTTTTCACAATTTTCTGAAGCGCATCTTCATTTGGATCTGGCATTCTTACCCTTAAACAACGTCTTTTGAATGCTGGTGGAAAATCTCTTTCTCCATTGCTGGTCATGACAATAATAGGAAAGGCATGGCAACAAACACGACCTCCTGAAATTGTGGCTTTAATATCCTTATCTTCGGTATATACAGTAAAAGATTTTTTAGTATTTGCATCCTGTTTATTATCTTGAGAACGACGAACTAATTCTGGTATTTCAAATTCTCCTTCCTCAAACAGATTCAATAAATCATTGGGTAGATTAATATCGCTTTTGTCAATCTCATCAATTAACAATACTCTAGGTAGTAAAGATGGTAAAAAAGCTGTACCGACTGAACCAAGTTTGATATATTCACCAATATCTTGTTCTTCGGTCTGTTTTATCTCTCCTTCTTGAGTATTCTTTTTTTCAAAATTGGTATCTTGGAGACGAGCGATCGCATCATAGCGATATAATCCATCCTGGAGAGTAGAACGGGCATTAATTGCCCACGATAATACAGGGCCTAAACCAAGTTCATAAGCGATCGCATAAGCTAAAGAGGTTTTTCCTGAACCAGGATTACCTGTTATCAGTAGAGGACGACGTAAATAAATTGCTGCATTAACCGCATTGATTACGCTATCTGCTTCTGAAGCAATACAGAAGTTTTCACCTTTACTAATGTCTCGTTTCTTAGTCTTTACTAATGATTGCAAATCTTCCCAACGAGGATCGATATCTTGTCCTGTGCCATTTTTCTTTAAAGGTACATCCGAGTGATCGCCAAATTTTCGCCAAGGTGGTGGTTTTAATTCACTTAATCGTTGTGTTGCAGCTTCATTTTTCTTCCCATTACCAAAAAATAATCGCCAATTAGTATTTGAATGTTGGTCTGAATTTTCCATAAATAACCTCTAGGTACAGTAAATTGTTTTTAATTGGGCCCCTGTAATCCTCCTTGATTTGAAGCTTGATTTGAAGGTTTGCGTAAACGTTCGCGTAAGTAAAAAGGGATTGGATCGGGGCGATCGCAGATAAATCCTAGATGATATCCTAAATAATCTTTAGCTTTATTTTCATCAAGAGGAGCATCTCTTCTTAATTGATAGATTTTTTGAGATATTTCACCTAAATTATTAAAACATTGAATCGCTAAAATTTCTTTAAATTTATCTTTAATATTACAATCATGTTCGTTAATATCATATTTTATTTTAGAAGAGCGGCTCCATAAAGAAATAGGAACTCCACTTAATTGGAAACAATCAAAATAAGCTATTTTTTCTTCATCATTTACAGGCAATCTATCTATTAAATTAATTGAGAAAAAATCATCATCCTCCCAATTTTTAGATAATTCGTCCCAGTTTTGATTAATTGCTTCTAAATAATCACATTTTTCTTCTAAATATTTTTTATTTGTATCTTTAACTAAATATTCTCTAATGTTATTGCATCTTGTTTCAAGCCTGCGGAATAAGATTTCATCTTCATATCTATCTAAACAACGTATAATAAGTTGGTATTGAAAGCCTATTCTAAATTTCTCTTCTCTTCTACTCCCAATACGTTTAATTTTATATAAATCAAAATCTTCTCCTAAAAAACTAAATGGAACAAATAATTCGATAATCAAATTGTCTTTACCAGAAAGCTGATTTATCGCTACAGAAATTAAGTCTCGTATGCAAGGTTCAATTTCCTCTGAAGATATGGCATTAACTCCTTCTTGTTTAGATGTAATTGGAATTGATTGATCGTATGGCTCTCCTTCCTGGTAATTAGCAATCAACTCAGCTTTTAAACTAAAACTATTAGACAATCCTGTATTTTCCAGAATACTAATTAATAAATGTGGATTTAAACTTGTATGTGATGGCCTATTTATTACAGTCTTTTCTAGCAAAATTGATAAATCTATATTTTTTTCCTTAGTTGTTTTATCTAACCAATTTTTAAGATCAAGTTTTTGGTTAATGGATATTTCTTCTTTTGTTAAACGTATTGCAAAATCCCAAATAGTGAAAATACCGTTGTCCTTACGAATGGGATATTTTTCTAAAAAAAGTTCCTTGATGTCTAGTAAACCCTCAAGTCGTAAAATTGTAGGTTGAATATCTTGAACACTTTGTTTTAATATATCTATACACACATTTTTTAGTATGTTAAAATCAATTGTTAATAAAATTAACTCAAATTCGTACCATTGTTGATAGCTAATAATCCTCTGTTGTCGAGAAATACCTCGAGCTAAGTTATTAACATCTTCTAAAGCTTCATTGACAATTAATCGAGGAATTTCATAATCGGGTATAGGCTCAGATGCTCTTTTATCATCAGGAGCAGGATCGTATTCTGCACGACTTCCTGTATTGCTATTATTGTTAATAAACCGACGAATTGAATTACATCCTAATTCAAATGCTGTTTCAATTGTTGTTCCTAAAAATAAAGCTTCATAAAATGCTTCGGCAAAAGATATTGCATGAGTGTCTTTAATTTCATTATTCATGCCAATGGCATATCTAATATGCTCCTTGATTTCTAGAGCTTGAAACTCTCCGTAACAAGCATTAAAAATTACGCAACAAATGTTTTGATTCTCTTTTTGACAAGTTCCAAGTAACTCTGCCAATGTTTTTGTATGGATAATCTCTTTTTTTTCATTGCTATCAACAAGAACTAATCCCTGTTCTCCCATTCCATGACAAGAGAAATGGATGATTGAAGGCTTATAACTTAATAAGGTTTGACGTAAATCTTCATAAGTTGTGGACAGAAGAACCTTGCTATCGAATTGATTATTTTGATTATTATCCAATTTATTATTTATCCGTCTAAATTCTTGATTGAGACGGAGTGTATGATTTTCTTGAGAATCGGCAGATACTAGGAGAACTTTAAGCATTGATTTGGATAAATACAAGCGTAGTAATGAAATCCCAATATAGGCTACTTTGGAAAAAATAGCCCCTTATATTAACTATCGTTTAACCGTCAGTAAAATCGATTGAGTCAACCATTCCGCATTAGGATCGGGGTCGTAGGAAGCTCTGGTTAGCGTTGGTGGTTTATCCACATCTGCTCCGACTTGAGAGAGCAGTTGATTGAGTGGGCTAATCTGCGGTTTTTCTCCCCTTGTTGCCCCTTTTTCTTCAGCTATTTGTTGAAGTTCCTCATTTAAATTGCCTCCTCGTTTGCCTAATTCCTCATCAAGAGGTGGCAAAATCAACCATTGAAAGTTAGCAATGCCACGAGTGACAAACAATTTTAAGGTTTCTTCTGATTGTTGATAATATTCTCCATTAGGTAGATCAAACCGCAGGCGTGTCAAGGTTTCTTCGCCAGATTGTAAAGAATAGAAAGCTCCTCGATCCCCTTGAATGGGAATTTGCGAAATTTCCCATGTAGCTTCAAAATCTAGAACAGCAATATTAAGAGGCCCAGAGGAAACATTCTTCAGCCTGACATACAAGCGATCGCCCGATTTTAAGGAGATATTATTTGGATCGGGCAAAGGTTTTTTTGTATCTCCATCAAGTAATTCATACTCGATCGCTTTTTTTAATTCAGAAGCAGGATTATTCAGAATTTGTGCAGTCTGATATTTGGCTAAATGCACTAAACGTTTAACCACCTGAGCAGGAGACTCAGCATCATCGATACTTAAAGCAGGAGTCAAGTTTTTGATAGGAGTCAAGCGAGAAATTTCATACACTCCTTCTCTCCCAACAGCAACTTGATAATGTGCCTCTTCCTCATTACCTCGAACCTCTGTTACCCAACCATTACCCTGCATCGCCTGACGTACTTTTTCTAAAGCTGCTGCTTGCTTGTCAGCTAATTCCTGTGGTAACTGTTCTTCCTTGTCTCCGACTTCTTTGATAAACAAACGAACCCGATGCTTGAGATCGACTGGTGCTGATTCCATCACCGCAGCTAATCCCGGTTCAATTTTCTCAATAACAGCTGAAACGCCACTTTCTTCAGCACACAGGATTTTAGCAGTAGAAGTAGATGCTTGTAACTCTGTAATCTCAACCACAGCAAGACGTTTTTGCTTATCACTAAAGTCACTCCCTACAGGATAAAGCGCGAATCGCGTTCCTCGGCTTATCCCCTGCGCCAATCCCCCATCGAACGTTAGATATTCAGGTGTAACATTGATTACTCCCAGGCTATACTGTACTGGCTTGATTTCACTGCCAAATACCAAGCGATCGCCCTCCCCTAACAGCATAGGTAATTGATTGGGGAATTGGCTTTGGATCTGTCCTTTCAGGCGATCGTACAAAGCTTGGTAGGTTAAACCTGTAGGTATGGCGTTCAGGGTATCTATCATCCAGTAAGTTAACGCCCCATTGCGATCTTTGCCATCAAACGCTGATTCATAGGCATACTCAGACGGACGACAAGCACCTAAGAACACATATTCTCTCTGGTTTGGCAACCAACCCTCTTGTAGACTGTTTTGAGTTACGGTTCGCCAATTGTTCACCAACTCATCTCGGTCAGCTACAGCACTATCTTTAGGTCTGTCTTTTGTATCTGCCTCCCCATTTCGCGAACCCCGAATCTGAGCATCGCCTCGCGTTGCTCCCCCCGAATGACAACTATCAAAGATAACCGTCACAATCAACCCTTTATCTGTCATCCGTTTCAGTAAGGTAGCCATTTCTACATCCCGTAGATAGTAGCCATCATTACCCACGTCCATCGGCACTAAGCCTTCATCATTCTGTCCTTTTCCCTTCAAGTCTGGAAAAATCGTTTTAACCCGTCCTCCATGTCCTGAATAGTGGATGTAGACTAAATCCCCGGTGTTTGCCGTTTCAGTAATACTGTTAAAAGCATTAACAATATTTTGATACGTAGGTGGCATTTTCTTGCCTGCTGCCCTCACATCCGCCAGAGAATTGGTATTTGATAAACGAGAAGTCAGTTTAGTTATTCGTTCTGAAGGGATTTGCAATTTTTTTAAATAATCTGCTACCTTGTCAATATCTCTAACAGCCCCTTGTAAACTTTCGTAGTGAGGATTGGGTTCGTAATAATCGATGCCGATTAGTAAAGCATAAAAATTAGACATAATTGTTTACTCTCCTAAATCTGCAACTTCAAATAAATTGTGGACGGGGTTCGGTGCATCTTCGCTGGTATTATCAGTTTGCACTTTAACCCGATACAGTCCAACTTCTAAGTCATCTGTTGCCAAGATCCAGTTTCCGTTTTCGGCTGTGAAGTTACGAATGGTTGCAGGACGCTCGTGGGAAACGCAGGTAATCTCAGCCGTTAGAGAATTAAAGGAAGCATTTCCTGTAACTTTTGCTCGCATTGTAATGGGTTCTTTGATCGAATAAAGATCCTCAAGGGATAAACCAATGCCTTTTAGTCCACTCCTTTTACCCCTGGCGACAATTTGTAAAGCGCCTCGAACATCTTCTGAAGAAGGCGTTTGAGCCGTTTGAATGCCTTTGATTAAATTCAGTAGAATGTTTGGCTGATTTTGTATAGCCCCATGACTCTCGGCAATATAATCAACAATGGAAAGTATTTCGCGATCGTTCATTTGTACCGGGGTAGCTGAAACTTGAGGAACAGTTCCATCCCCGTCGCCAAGATGGAGACGATCCTGTAAAAAAGTGGGCAGATCTGTACCGAGACTAATTACCCCATTCTTCAATTCAGCCGATTGCATAGTCGGTTGATTAACGCCAACAATGGGACAAGTAACAAAAGACCTAAGGTACGTAGAATTTTTATAGTTAGCATCGGCAGCATTATCAATTTCTTCATGAAAATTGAAAGCATCTGTTGCTTTGATGCGATCTATGTTGGGAAGGTCAACAGGAGATCCATCCTTACCAGCAATGCGATAAAAATCATTACCAATTTTTAGAGCTTTATATCTGGGAAGTAACTGATAAATAGAAGTTAGTGAAGGAATTACTTCTTTGAGCTGCATTACTTCTACTAGATTAATACCACCTATCTTGAATCCATTAGCGAGAATGTTAACTGCATTAATTGAACCACGATAGGGAGTTCCAAAGGTAAATAACGCCTTACAATCCTGCCATCCTCCCAATACCTCTAGGTAATAACGAGAGATTAAACCTCCCATACTGTGTGCTACGAGAATTACTTTGGCATCATTATTGCCACTATACTCGCGCCAACGTTTCAATCTTTTATCTAATAATTTTTTCAAGATATTTGCATTAGCACGATTATCTCGTCGCCAATCGTAGGGAAAATGATAAAAATTAGCTGCCTTATCCTCTGGATCGTCGTAGATATTTCCTTGATGTACCTCGTCGAAGTTATTGGTAATTTGTGCAGAAATTCTGTTATAACCATCAACAATCTTCCCAAATCCTCCAAATACAGGAAACATGTAACTATCTTTAATTAAACTAGTTGCTTTAATTCCATCTCCTATATCTCCACCATGAGGATCGTCTCCCTTCAATTTCAAGTCTTTTACTCTCTTACCGAAAGTTTTAATTACTTGCACCAGTGCTTGACCAGAAAAATTCCACAGGTCTATACCATCTTTTTGCAAAACACTACCCATGATTCCTGGCAGAACCACGACCATATCTCCTATAGGAATTTTATTTGCCATAATATAGCTACATAAAATTGATTACATAATTTTTACCGAAATGTTTGAGATATCACTAACTAATGTAACAAAAATTTGCTATAATAATCGGTTATTTTGATGGCAGAACTACCAGTGGTACTGTAGAAGGAATTAATAATAAACTCAAGTTAATTAAAAGACTTGGGTATGGCTTTCGTAACTTTAGCAATTTTCGATTACGCAGTTTATTAAACTGGCACTTTTCTATTAATTCTCCATAAAAGTAACCGAAGAACCAGACTTCTTCTCGTTGTTGAGCAGTTAAGTAACTTTTCTTTCCCTTGTAGTTCAGGCGCAGTCCCGAAATTCCGCCTTCCTCGTAGGCTTGCTTCCAGCTTGTTATCGAACCCGGTGACACATCTAAAATTGTTTGAATTTCCTCATACTTGTAGCCTTGATAAACCAGTTTGACTGGCAACGCTTTCCTCACCTCACGCGCATCTGGGCGATAATCTATAAATTCTTGTAGTTCTGCGTTAGCGTTCGCGAAGCGTCTCGTAGAGAAGCTCACCGTTCGCGTAGCGTCTCGTAGAGAAGGTATTGCGGCTTGTAGATGCTGGTTTATCATTGTTTGCTATTAGACAGATACATCCCTCCGTATTATCTCGTGGTTTTTTTCAGAAATCAAATATGATTCCTATATTGTGGGTTGCATAGTTGAATTGGGGATTGGTGAATAAGCGAGTAGTTGATGAGCGATCGCTACCTATAGATGTAAAGCGATCGCTCTTGTCTGTGCGAGAATTACGCCGTTACCAACTCCCGACTTTCTGCAACTGGCGCATACTCCCGTAACAGTTCCCAATCAAGGGCTGTCAGCATCTCAAACGTCGGAACGTACTGGTTTATTCAGTGGTCGTACCGCAATCCCCAATCTGACTTTGAAAAAGGGGACTTGCAGCCGTAGGGTATACGGTCAAGATGCTTGCTGAGAGTAAATTCATTGGAATCCCTGTGAAGCAAGAATCCTCGTACATCTAGGTCGAGGAGTGTCAAACAATGCAAGAATTATTGAAAATCCTACATGCAGTTATTAATCGTTAATCTGCATCATCTAGACGATCGCAGTCATATCTACCTTTAATTTCTTGATTGAAAAAGCTGCCAATTGAGTCAGAGGAATGTAAATCTTCCCAAGTATCCTCGTCTACGCCTAAGTACTGATAAACCGCTCCACTTTGAAATTCAACTTGCAAAATCTGTTCGTTGTGATCGTAGCCTACAGCCATAGCCATTGATGAGACAACTGGTAGCATGACAATTGGTTCTTCTTCACAGGGTAATGCAGTTGTTTCGGCAATCGCCTCGTTCAGTTCTTGCAATCCTTCATAAGCTTGTATCGGGGCCGGAATTTCCAAAAACTCTAATTCGTTGCCTCGGTCGAGCAACAACTGCAAATATCCATCAGAGTGAGCGATCGCTACTAAACTGCTCAAGTCTACCTTAGATAGCTTCATTTATTTTGTACTCTCCTATTGGCGTAGTCGGGAGTGTTAAAGTCTTATGCAACATTTAAATGCTTTTATAGTACATTTATACTATAAAAACGCTTTGCCGTCAAGTTTTTTCTCCGAAGCGAGAATTTTAGGTGTGTAGAGACGCTTTAGCAAAGCAGCACGAAGTGTTTTTCTCTGACATCCTGGAAAATACTCACAATTCAGCTTGAGTGAATGGCAGTGTTTGAGTCACCTGTCGTAGCAATCTTTTTTCTTAGAAAAACTCAAGAGGCGAATTGAAAAATTGCATAAATGTTCAACTCGCCTCAGTTCAGTAGTTGAAAATTTCAACCAATCTTTTCTGTGTTTAGGCTTAACAAGTCTCTATTCCTCTTTGTGTCATTCAATTAGCTCACCCTTTTGGGTGAGTCATAGATCAACCGATCAGACGACCTGACTGAAGGAAGTTGAGATTAATAATAAAGAGGACTCTATTACTAAAGAACACTGATTGCATTTTACCTAAATAGAACTTATGAAACTTGCTACCTTGATAAATTCTGCACTGATTTTTGCTTCTATTACTCTTGTACCTGGAATTGCTGGCGCTCAAACAGCTACTACCAACAACAGTGAAACAATAGCTGTTAACTCTAACATTTTATCCACTAACTCGACTTCTGCAAATTACCTCCAGCCTTTAAATCTAGTTACTTTTGCTTATCAAGGAGGTCTGCAACAACATGGTATTCCTAGCGGAGAAGCGCTAATACTTAAGACTCAGAATAGAAATATTATTGCGAAAGATTTGGTTAAAGCTGCTGTGAATGCAGATAAATTACCATCACAAGTTTTAAACGATCAAAATTATTTAAGTGCTGTGAATTTAGAACTCAATGTATTGCCAGATTATGCTGCTGCTGATTAATTTGGTTTGTCTTATATCTTTTGAGAAAGCTAAGTTTTTCAGCACGGTATATTCGTGTGATTGTTAGCAAAGAGAAAAAAAGCCTTTTATACATCGGGATGCTGCGTATATAATAAAGTTTGATATTGAAGAAGAATTTCTCGATTTTGACATAAGTTGCACTTATCCTGTGCTAAAGCCACAGAAAATTGTATAATCAACAGCTTATCGATCAAAAATTTCTATAGAGAATGACAGAAGTAATAAGATCCGGAGAACTAAATAATATTGAGTCCATTGAGTTTGAAGAGCGGTGCTTAGAAAAAGCCAGAGAAACAGGCGATCGCAATCGGGAAGTCATTTCTTTGGGAAGTTTGGGCAATGCTTACCAGTCACTCGGCGAGTACCACCTAGCAATTGAGTTTTATCAACAGTGGTTGGATATAGCTAGAGAAATAGGCGATCGCTTAGAAGAAGCCAAATCTTTATCTGGATTGGGTAACGCTTACCAATCACTAGGCAAATACCAGCGAGCGATTGAATTTTATCACCAGTGGTTGAGTATTACCAGGAAAATAGGCGATCGCACTGGGGAAGGTATTTGCTTGGGAAGTTTGGGCAATACTTATGAATACCTGGGTAAGTACGAGCAAGCGATAGAGTTTTATCAGCAGTGGTTGAGTATAACCAAGAAAACAGGCGATTGGACTAGTGAAGGTATTTGCCTGGGAAGTTTGGGCAATACTTATGAATCATTGGGATCTTACCAACTAGCAATTGAATTTTACCAACAATGGTTAGGGCTGGCAAAATTCATCAGCGATCGCAATGGTCAAAGTATGGCCTTAAGTGGATTGGGCGGTGCTTATAAGGCTTTAGGAAAGTACCAAAGGGCGTTTGAGTTTTATCAGGGTTCATTAGAGATCAGAAGGGATCTTGATGACCGAAATGAGGAAGCAAACGCCTGGTTTAATTTGGGTTTAGTGTTAGAAAAAATCAATCGAGAATCAGAAGCAATGGATGCCTTTTGCAATGCTCGTGAAATTTATCATGCAATGGGACTCGATGCCAGCCTGCAAGATTGTAACCATGCCATTGAGTTTCTTTCTCAAAATGTTGCAACTTTCGCATCTGCCTTCTGGTTTAGGAAATGGTTAAGTCATTTGTCGCAGTCGATCAAAACTGGTTCTAAATGAAGAGTGCTGAGTTGCGAGTTAAAAGACCCTTTTAATTCACTCAGGATTCACCACCATATTTATTGAATACTGCAACTGAGGTATTGCGATCGAAGGAAAGCACAGAAAACGGGTCTTTTCGATTCCCCATCTCCATCCCAGGAGTGCCTACAGGCATTTGAGGAACAGATAAACCAACAACATTTGGCTTTTCTTGAAGCAGACGTTTGATGTCGTCTGCTGGGACGTGTCCTTCGATGACATATCCATTAACAATTGCTGTGTGGCAAGATGACAAGTTATCCGGCACGTTGTACTTTTGTTTGACTGTTTCGATGTCAGGCGTAGAAAAATCTGTGATTTTAAAACCCTGTGCCTTTAAGTGAGCAATCCACCCGCCACAACAGTTACAATCGGGACTGCGATACACAGTGGCATTTAGCACTGTTGATTTTGATGGTGTTTGTTGTTCCTGGATGTGCCTAGTGGTACTTATCAGTTGAGCATTACTTGCAATAGAAGTGGGAAAAACAGCTTGAGCATGACTCATAGGAGCAGTGCTTCCCAAGATGCTCAACACCCCTAATGTTAGAACCACTATTTGCACAGTGGCAGGCATAAAGATGGGAAGTAACCATTTTTGCCAGCAATAAATCAATTGTTTGTGCAACATCTGATACTTCCTAAATACAACATTGCTTCCAAAACACTCTACGCTTACTTTGCGTCCCTCAGCGTTTAAAAACACTACGATTTTACATACAAAGAGATATGAATAAAATTAAATATGCGTTATCCAGAATCTTTGTAGAGACCTAGCAGTGCTATATCTCTACATTCATTTTCACTCATATCTCTAAAAATGTACTTTTTTCATGAAAACAAATGGAGCGATGTCTACGACGGGCTATTCGGCGTCGCTTTTCTTGAGGCGATCATCTCATGATTCATATTTTGATTCAGGAATGCCTGCCATTTAGATTTGTTTCCCCATCTCCTTCCCTACAAGTTTGCTGTTTTGTGAATAGTCTGTATAGCCTTGGATATTTTCTGGTTCAAATGGACGCAGTACGCGGGTAGCTTCGCGGGTTAAATCCTCGTTCCCAGTAACCACAATCAGATATTTGCCAGCATTCAGACGGTTACGATAGGGTAAAGCATTGCCACTGCCAACTGTTGAGCCGACTCCTCGACCGATTAAAGCAGCGCCCAAGGCACCGGCTATAGCTCCTAAGATCCCAGCAAGAAATTCATTGCCAAATCGAGCAACCTGAGGAAATATTTCAATTTCTGTGAGATAGTTGAAGGCATAGCCTGCAAAAAATCCAAAGGGTACAAGCCACCAAAAGAGCCGAGTTGATTGTTTGCGGGCTTGCTTGTCGGGATTAATCAGTCCAAATTCATCAGCACTTAGATAACCATCGCCTAAAATATTCACTTGTGAAGTTGGCAAGCCTGCTTTTTCTAGAGCAGAGTTGGCGGCTTCTGCTTGTATTCGATCTGGTAAAACTGCAACAAGATAATTCATAAAACCTGGCGGAAAATATTTAAGATGAACTAAAGAATATGTAGACACCTTACTGGCGTCTACATACAAATCTGAGAGGGATTAAAATTTATATTTATAGTAATTGCTTCTTTGACAACTGCTATATGGCCGTAGTGGTGAGGTAAAATTAAGCGATCGCATTATTTGATCACTTGGCACTTCTAGTAGATTGAGCTGTAAGGGCGCGAGCGTGTTGCAAATGCTCTTCCAGAGTCGGCAAAGTTTTAGTTGCCCAAGCTTTCAAGTCCTGATCCTGTCCTTGGTCTGCCTCCCGCTGGAATAAGGATACAGTTTTAACATGATCCTTAACCATCTGGTTCATGTATGCTTGGTCAAAGGTCGTGCCAGAAAGCTTTGAGAGATTAGCCTTCACTTTCCTATTCTCACGCCCGATGCTTTTAGGAAGAGTGATACCCTTCTGGGCAGCTAATTCTTTAAGTTCATTGTTTGCCTGAGTATGATCTTGAACCATACCCTGTCCAAACTGTTTCACCTCATTCTTTAGGGCCCGTTGCGAAGCCAACTGCCCAAGCTGTACTTCTGCCATACCGCCCCTAGCAGCTTGGGTAACAAATTGCCTATCTGTAGAACTGACAGCATTCTGAGTTGCTCTAGTTGGAGTTTGATTTGACTGAGCAGTGGTTATATTTTGTCCAGATGCAGCGGTAAATGCGCCAATGGCTACAAGCGCAGCCATAATTATTTTTTGTTTGATCATAACTAAATTTTATCCTTACTTAAGTTTTTTTGTGCAACAATAAAACTGCTCAATGCCATCCGAGCTATTCTGGCTTTTTGTGCCAATGCCCATCATTGCCTTTTTCGTAATCGCGTTTCACCGCGCTCCAAGCAACACGAAAGGCACGCTCTTCTTCACCATATTCTTCTTGAGCATTGTTAAATGCAGCCCGAAAAATTTCTTGGGCGTGCTTGGGTAAGTGTTCTTTGACTGAATCTGGTAAGTCTGCAATCTGTTTGTAAGGCATAAATTTAGTTTCCTTGATTAATGTCAGTAAAGCAACTATTGTGTTAATAGAAATTCCAAATTTATACTTAAAAATTTATACTTAAATCAGTTGTCACACCCGATCTGAGAGGATTGTCAAAGCAGTCTTCTCACGGTTATGTTCGCCTTTAGCGAGTGATTAGGCAAACTTGGTTGCTTGTTCAAAAAAACTGTGATCGGGATTACGTTGTAATAGTGGCAACAGTTCTTGCAAGGTGCGGCGACTATTTTTTTGGTTGAAAGCCAGGGGCGATCGCTAAAGTTTGCCGCAGTACTTCCAGAGCATCAATACCACTGACAAGTGTAGCGATCGGTAAACTCATGGCATAGCAGATAGCTTCTTTAGTGCTAATTTTTTCCAACAATTACACGTCTGAAAATAATTCGTAATTGAATTGTTAACTATAAATTACAAATTACGACTTCTTAATTAATTAAAGGCGTGATGGAATCGAAAGATTAATTGTTTGTGGCTTGAAACTCGATACACTATCCCAATAATCAACTTGGTTAATATTCACCTTTAGCAAAGCAATATCGGGTTCGTCTAATCCTTTAGGAAACCAAGTTTGAAGCTCCGGCTTCCATAACTCTCGCATCTTGTTGCGGTCTTTCACAAGTTGTGCAGTACCTGATATAGAAACATATCGCTGCTGTTCGGGTGACGAGAAACTAATATTGACTTGCTCATGGTGTTCAATTTCAGTGACCTTATGGGAACCAGCATAAGTAAAGAACCAGAGTATGCTATCAGAGCTAATCTCACCACTTTTTGACATAGGGTAACTATGCAAACTGCCATCGTCATCGACTGTGGTGAACATACCATAATCAATATATTTGATTAGTTCACGCAGTTTTTGAATCTGTTGCTCACGGTCTGTAGAGGTTGCCATTGTTTGTACTTTTTTCTCTATTTTTTGTCTGGGCTGTAATTTTTGATTACAACCACGATTTAATACTGATAAAGTTATTTTTTCAGTATTAACGTTTTTTGTTTAAATTGCGTGAGCCTACAGATGGAATTATCCTAAAATTAGCTTTTTTAGTTATATCTTTAGAGATATTGATTGAGAGTGACTATTCTGTGCACACACAACTTTTAGGCATAGTCAAGTTAATTTTGTGCTTATTTCTTTAGACATAAATTTTATAAATTTTGCACTAAATTCAAACTGTCTCTATAACTTTAGGGTGATAAAGTCATAATTTGGCAGACATACTACAGGGCCGTTGATTATTTGGAACGAAAATTGATTATCAAACCTGATGACGCGGGAAACTCAGAAAATACCATAGACTACCTACGTGCTAACTCACTCTGCCGCTCTTGGACTGGGAATGCCTATTTTGGGGTTGCCGCCTCCCTGACTGACGGCAGTAGCGCAATCAGGAACATTTCTAGCCAGAGTCTAGAAACGAGTTTTTAAAGAGGTTTTAGCTTAAATTTTGTAGTTTTATTTATTTTCGCCGACTTATTTACTGAGAAAGTATTCAAGCATTTTAAGAAAGTAAAATGTCATTTTACTTGCGGAAAACACCAAAATGAATAAGTCAAATGGCATTTTGAGAAAGCATTTAAGTATTTTAATAAAGTAATTAGGCTTTTTAATAAAGTAATCAGCAAATATACTTGACGATTGAAAAATTACGGCTGCACATAGCTTGCCTCCTGTTCGCCTTTGGCGTTCCGTAAAGAAGGGTACAAAGCCGACGCTCAGATATTCTGCAACTGTGAAATTTTATTATATGACACAGCAATAGCGATCGCTCTGGTATTGCAGGATTATTCGTGAAGCAACTGCGATCGCCATCAGGGGCCTCTCCAGTTTTTTCCAATCCATTACAAACTCAAAATCCTACCATCGAAGCGACACCTACACCGCGATCGCTGGCTAATCTTTCTCCTGGTTGGGTAATTAAAACCAATAATGACATCTCCTTGGGAAACAACCAATCACTCCCCAGTGGGACTTTTTTAGAAGTTATTGAGAAAAAATCAGATCCAAATCCTGCTTCTGGCATTTTTTGGTGTCTATGCGAGTCTGTGCCAATAATAAAAATACACAAACTCCAGCTAATACTAATAACCCAGCTGTAACTACCTCAGTTCCACCAAATTCAAAACCTTTGCCAGCAACAGTATTGCTAAACTCCTCCCAAGTCAACCGTTTTGGCGTTGTTTTACAATCAGACGCACCAAATCCATGTAGAACTGTCACGCAACCGCCAGTTACCGAACCATCTGACACCAGTCCAACTTAATCAAATACTGGATACAACTACGGGTTTGAGTACTGTATAATTTCAATAATTTTATTAATAACCTCTGTTAATTTTTCAAGTTTTATTTGACCTGCTTGATATAAAACAATTTGTTTATCGGCAGTAAAAATTCGATTTGGTCTAATATTACTTGGCTGATTTGATCGACCGTAGCTAAAATCACTATTATCTAGTTGAATGGCATAGATATCGCCAACAGCTTGGCTAGTAATTTGGCAAAGAATCAGATCATCTGCCTGAAGAGTAGCAATAACTAAAGCAGGTCTGCGTTTTGTATCAGTTAAGTCTGAAAATGGAAATGGAACAATAACAACATCTCCTTTTACAAATCCTGCCATGCTGTATCTTCCTCTGGTCTTAACCAATCTTTTTGCAGTGAAGATTCACTCATAATGGTAATTTCTAAGGTTTTTTATTTTTGGTACTTGGCTTGTAAGAACTGAACAAAATCTAAAATTTCTTGTAACAGAGGTTCAGGTAATTTTTCTAGCTCTTGTGTAATCTGTTCTTTAAGCATAATTATTTTGTTTTGTGCTTTGGCAATATCTAAAATAATATTTATCATATCGGTTTTTAAATAAAAATATAAAATCAAAGAAATTCTGCTTCTTAAAGCTAATACACTTATCCTGCATAAGGCAGAAGCAGCAAAGCTTTAATAGTGAAAGTTTATTAAGACATTGGAACAGCGATCGCAGATGATCGCAACTCCTGATTGCCTTAAAATTAGGGTGATAGAGTATTCCTACTTTAAAATGATGTTAAATTTATACCTTCTGAATGAGCCTCTTCAACCCATAGCAGGAGTATCACTTTCCATTAAGCACCTATTATGAAGAACTAAGAAATCAAATTGCAGTATATTTGCCTTTCAAATTATGGACTGGAAGTACAGGTGGAAAAATGGTTATCGACCAAGCCGAGATGAAGCAGCAAAAAATCCTCATTTGTTAGATGAGAGTCAGTTCGAGAACGAACAAGACCGAAAAATTGCTGAAGAAACTACAAGGAAGCATTTGGGCGTACCGGCAGCAACTTTAGACGAAGATCAATCTATACTACCTCATGCAGCTTCGCCTAATGGCAAGGTTTAATACTAAAACATAGGCATTTTTTGCCTATGTCTACTCCATACCATTATCAAGTTTAACAAAATGCAGATTTATCAACTTTTCAGTCGATTAAACAATAAAAAATTTACTAAGTTACTGACTCAGACAGTAGCTGTAGGTCTAGGCGCTATTGTTCTATTATCAACTACTAATGCTAATGCTGCCGAGCAAGTTGTTTTAAAGTATGGTACTTTTCAGGGGCAAATATCTGTTGAAGAATTAAGTCAGTTTACAGAAACTGGCAAAACTACTCCAACATTAAGAGCTTATTTACAGGCGGCGCAACAAGACCCCGCAGTAGCTCGTAAGGCACTGAAAGCTCCAATAAAAGCTGATGCTGCCTTTTTAAATAGCTTACTAGCTAGTTGGGCAGGGCCAATTTTAGTTAATCAAATTGGTGAGGTAGTTCACCCTCCCGCAGGACAACTAGATCAGCAGGCACTGCGAAGTGCTTTAAGTGCATCTATTAAACAAAATGGTGAAGTTACGCTGCTTGGAGCTATTCAGAATTATCCAAATACTTCTGTTGAACTTGAAGGAGATCGTCTCATTTCTGTTTATGAACGCTTAAGCAATCTTGCAGAACTCTTATAAGGGTTACTTAGAGA
This sequence comes from Nostoc sp. LPT, assembly GCF_017115165.1. GTDB lineage: Bacteria > Cyanobacteriota > Cyanobacteriia > Cyanobacteriales > Nostocaceae > Nostoc. The sequence goes on from NZ_JABXKF010000146.1 coordinate 33,355, forward strand.
CAATGCAGTTGTTATCAGATGATTGATTTAGTATCTCAATAGTCGTAAATTTTAGTTACGATCGCAATCAAGTTAATACTGATGAGTCTATCTTAGGGTTCATACCTTGTTACTTAGAAATTCCCTAACCTAAATGTAGAGTTTAGTCTAAGAATAGGAAAAGGATTTTTATGACAAGCGATGTTTCTACAGATACTAACAAGAATGTGAATGGGTCACTGATAAGTGGTGTTCTCTTGAGTGTTTTGGGGATTATTGCGATCGCAGCGCCTAATTTCGCCACCATATTTGCCGAAACTTGGATTGCCGCGATTTTGATTTTCGCCGGATTTACAAAACTAGTTTATGCCACTCAAACCCGCGAGAGAGGAGGTTTTATTTGGAAACTTCTCTTGAGTGGACTTTATATTGCAACCGGCATCATGCTGTTTGTTTACCCTTATACGGGTGTTCTTACATTGACTCTGTTACTTGGCACATTTTTGTTGACTGAAGGCACATTCGAGTTAATTCTGGCATTCAAGTTGCGTCCACAAGAAAACTGGACGTGGCCATTAGCTAATGGCATTATTACCCTCGTGTTAGGTGCAATGATTTGGTTCCAGTGGCCCTTCAATGCGCCTTGGCTGATTGGGACATTAGTTGGTGTCAGCATTATTTTCACCGGCATTTCACGTGTGATGCTGGCGTTGAGTGGGCGTTCTACTTTAACTGGGGAACTACCTTAAGTAGGGAATAGGGAATAGGGAAAGGTTTTCTAAATGCCTAATTCCCAATCCCCAGTACCCAAAAAAGTTTGCAAGACATTGCAGCAGCGATGCCTAAGGCTGGCTATGCCTACGCTAATAAAATTGCTAAATTAACTAAGGAAATCAAAATCAAGGCCAGCTAGCTGCTTTTCATCAATGGTATCTATTGCTACTCCATTTTCGGATATTCAAAACCATTGGGCACACTCATTTATTACAGCTTTAGCCCAACGCAGTATTGTCAATGGGTTGCCTAATGGCACTTATCGCCCCGATAATTCACTTACCCGTGCTGAATTTGCCGCCATCATCGCCAACGCATTTGGGACAGTTTCCAAGAAGCGGCAGTATGTTCCCTTTGTTGATGTACCGACAAATTATTGGGCAGCAGCCGCCATTAAAACAGCTTACGAAAAAGCATTTATTAGCGGGTTTCCTGATAAAACTTTCCGTTCCGCTAACCGAATTACTAGAGTCGAAGTCTTGGTTTCCTTGGTAGGAGGCTTAGAAATTGCCACTAAGGTAAAACCTGACCTTCTTTCAAAACTCTCACAAATTTATCAAGATTCTGTTCAAATTCCTGAGTATGGTAAAAATCATGTAGCTATTGCCACCAGCGCTGGCTTGGTGGTTAGTTTCCCAAATATCAAATTACTCAATCCTAATCTCGCAGCTACCCGTGCAGATGTAGCAGTGATTATTTATCAAGCTTTGGTGTATTTAGGTCAGACAGAAAAAATTGCCTCTACTTACTTAGTGCAGCCGCCAATATTAACGCCTACGCCGATACCAACACCAATTCCAACTCCAACTCCAACGCCAACTCCAACACCAATTCCAATACCAACGCCAACACCCACACCTATCGGCAGCGTTAGGGTAAATCATAGCCGGGAGTTCCGGGGAGCATGGGTAGTATCTGTGTGGAATGGTGATTGGCCTTCCAAACCGGGACTTTCTGTTGCTCAACAAAAAGCTGAACTTACGGAGATTATTACTAAATTACAAGCGCTAAACTTCAATGCTCTGATTTTCCAGGTGCGACCAGAGGGAGACGCTTTGTATGAATCTAGATTAGAGCCTTGGAGTGCTTGGATTACAGGAACTCAAGGGAAAGCACCAGAACCATTTTACGATCCTTTAGCATTTGCGATCGCAGAATGTCACAAGCATAATCTTGAACTCCATGCTTGGTTTAACCCCTACCGCGCTAGCACCTCCACCGACCCAGCTAAAACAGTCCGTCCCCACATAGCAGCTACCAATCCAGAAAGCGTTTATTTGTGGAAAACACAACGCTGGATGGACCCAGGACTAAAAATAGTTCAGGATAGGGCGTATAACGTAATTCTCGATGTAGTGAAGCGCTACGATGTTGATGGCATTCACTTAGATGATTATTTTTATCCATATCCCATTGAGGGTCAACCTTTCCCCGATGATAAAACCTACGCTGCATATAAAGCAGCTGGTGGTACACTCAGCCTTGGCGACTGGCGACGGGACAATGTTAACAAAATGGTACAGCGCCTTTGGCAGGGAATTAAAACAACCAAACCCGACGTTAAATTTGGTATCAGTCCTTTTGGGATTTATCGCCCCGGACAACCTGCGGGTATTACTGGGTTGGATGCTTACAACGTGCTGTATGCTGACTCAAAGAAATGGTTAGAAGAAGGCTGGATTGATTATATCGCTCCTCAACTTTACTGGCGCACAGACCAACCACAACAAAGTTATTCGGCGTTGCTAAAGTGGTGGACACAAGTAAACACAAAGCAAAGACACGTTTACGCTGGTAATAATCTGACAGAACCAAGCAACAAGAGTCGGGAGAGTGATGAGATTGAAAAGCAGGTGAAAATTAGTCGTAGCCAAGCTGGACAGTTGTCACTGGGGAATATTTTCTTTAATCTCAGTGTTTTGACAGAAAATAGTCAGGGCATTGCTGATAAATTTCAAAGTCTGCTTTATAACAAACCTGCGCTACCGCCAACTTTGCCTTGGCAGGATACAACACCACCATCTCCACCCATTGGACTACAAGTGAATAACCGCAAACTGAGTTGGCAGCCTGGAGATAATCAGCCAGTTCGTTCCTGGACACTTTATCGCCTGAGTGGCGATACTTGGACAATTCAACGAATTTTGTCTGCTGGCACAACTTTCGCTACTGTCCAACAAGCGGGAAGCTATGCCGTTTGTGCAGTGGATAGATTAGCCAACGAGAGTGTGGGAACAGTTATTACAGTTAGTTGAACAAAAGTGCTGCCCAGATTCCCGATAACTTTTATAGATACAACTGACAAATAGGGGTCTGACTCTTCAAGATAAAACCAGTCTGACAATAATAGTGTAACTGCGGCATAAAAACCATCATCACCCGCTCAAACACTTATGCTGGAAATTTTTTGAATAATTAACTCTTATAAGCAAAAAGCAATTTTTAACCTTTTCATAACTTAAGATTAACCAAAATTTATTCGGTATCAGCTCTAGAATTTTTGAAGTAAACATTGTACAAAAAAGCTAGGACCTACAGGATGTAAATTACATGAGTCGAAAAGCCAGTAAAGTGTTTATACAGTCTGGGGTGATTCCTTACAGAGTGAACAATGGTAAAGTTGAAATCTTGCTAATTACAACCCGTGACTTTCAACACTGGGTGATTCCGAAAGGAGATATTCCTAATGGCATGAGTCCGGCTGATTCAGCAGCCAAAGAGGCGTGGGAAGAAGCAGGGATAATTGGGCAAGTAGATGCAAATGAACTGGGAACTTACAAGTACCGCAAACAAGGCAAAATTTACTGTGTCAAGATGTATTTATTATCAGTCGATATGCTGAGTGAAGATTATCCAGAAGCAACTAAAAGAAAACGGCAGTGGGTAGAAGTGAATAAAGCTATTAGGCGGGTTAAGTTTAATTCACTCAAACGAATCCTTAAAGGTTTTTTCCAGGTCAAATCTCAATTTTGTGCATTACGATATTAAGTAATTGCCACAATAAATTAAACTATATTATACAATGTAAAATTAATTAAAGGTTTGTAGTCAATGACTCCAAACCTTTGTTTATTCACACCTACTTACTTAAATCCATAGTAAAGCTACCCAAGTTTTTATACCGACAATTCCATCAGTTTGCAATTTTTTAGATGTTTGGAAACTAACAATTGCATTCTTAACTGACTCAGAAAAACGCCCATCAATGGCATCAGTATATAATCCAATATCTTTTAATTGCTGTTGTAATTGTTTTACTCTCAGCCCAGAATCTCCTAGCTGCAATCCATTAAATCTATTCAAATCGGCTCGACCACTAACACCAGTTACACCAGATATATCACCTTCATATTGATGGATTAAATATTGTCCCTGCCAAGCACCAGGAATAGTTGGGTTTCTAGTTCCGTAGTGGGCAATCCATAACGGATAATTAGCAAAATCAGATGGATTACCAAGTTCTGTCCAGAAACTGGGGAAAGTATAAATAATTGGTTTGATTGGTTTATTTGTTTGTTGTAAAAGGGCTTTTTCTACCTCTGCCAACCACTGTTTGGCTGCATGAATTACAGCTTGACTATTTACTTTGTCAGTTACCTCTACATCTATGACTGGTGGTAAGTCTCCTGGTTCTAATTTGCCCAAAGTTTTTAAGAATTCCTTTGCTTGCTGAACCGGGTCAGATGTATGGGGGTGAAAAAAATGATAAGCACCCCGAATAATACCAACAGCTTTCATGGTTTGCCAGTGATGAGCAAAAGCAGAATCTTTGATGCTAACTCCTTCTGTGGCTTTGACAAACGCAAAAGTTTTACCAGAGTTTTTTACTGCCGTCCAATCTACTCTGCCATCTTGATCGGCAACATCAATTCCTTCCATAAAATTTTTAACCTTTTTGATTAGTACAATCCTGAACTTATCAGAGGCTTTGATTAAATTTATGCTTTTTCTAGGTCTTGAAGTAAATTACAGAAATTTACTAGGGTTGAGTGCTAACGGCTCGTACTGGAGTCACTCTAACTTTGCCTGTACAAGGCTTGATTTGTTCTGTAAGGGTAAAGTGCTGGTAAGCATTAGGAGGTGTGATTTGAATTTGACTAGACATTGGGCAGTTTTTCTCTGGGGAACTAATGTGGTTGTATGCTATCTGAAATGAGGCTTGTTTTCCAGGAGCTAGAGTTACTTGTTGTCGAGGTTGCTTACTCGAAAAGTAAGTGTCCTGAGAGCGAATAACTTTAATCCCCTGCAAAGGTTGATCTTTTGCATCCAGTAGTGCTAATCCTGGATAACCGTAGAGGTTGCAAGGGGATGAGGCATTATTGGTGAAGGCGTAGGTAAGTGCAACATTCCCAACGCCAGCATCTTCTGAGACTCGGCGCACTGACAATTGACTAGTTTCACAGCGCGTCGGATTTGTGGCAGTAGTAGCTTCAGGGGTAGAATGCTCTATAGGTTTTGCAGTCGGTGTAGCTGTTGAGTTCAACACAGCTTCTTTCGTCGGCTGCTCAGTGCTTGCTGGCAAGGCTTGCGGCTGTTTTGTAACAGAGGAAGAACCGACACAGCCAGTTGTCATCGCAGTTAGGAGCAACAACATACTGCTTTCCACAATTAGAATTCGCATATCTTCTTTTTTTGTAGTGAACTACTTAGACTGATGCTTTACATACAGTGTAAGTTTCCAAATTTACAATCGAAGCTAATTTGAAGGGAGCCAGTATCCGAAGTGAAGGTACTGCATAATCCAATACGGTTGGCTGTAGCTTACCAAGGGGAGCCAGTGCGTTGGGCGGGCAATGCCCGACTTGAAGCATCTGGCGTGGGACTACAGGGGGGTTAAAACGATCTCAAATTCTCACGAATGATTTAGGACTGCTATATAAGCAACAGATACCTCGAAGTCATGTTGAAGTACTTGAAAGTCGTGTTGAGGTACTTAAAAGTCGTGTTGAGGTACTTAAAAGTCGTGTTGA